>JBDHVC010000084.1:0-17054 GCA_039809495.1 Sandaracinaceae bacterium | reverse complement strand
CGGCGATCGCGAGCGCGAAGGCGGCGCACGCGAGCGCCCACCGCGCGGGAGGCACCTCCCTCAACGCTCGCTCGGAGAGCGGCCGCGCGAGGAGCGCGAGCGCGAGGGTGAGGAGCGCCACGGCGTGGAGCGCGGGCCCCCCCTCGGCGAGCCCGGCGCGCACCTCCGGGACGCCGAAGGGAGCGAGGAGCGCCGCCGCTCGGAGCGCGGCTGGCCCCGCCGAGAGCGAGAAGAGCGACGCCACGAGCGCGGCCGCGGCGAGCGCGGAGGCGACGACGCAGGCGATCGCGGCGAGCTCCGCCGGCATCAGCCGCTCGAGGAGCGCGAGCGTCTGCTCGGCCCACGGGCTCGCGCCGAGCCGCGCGGGCGCCGCGCCCCCGCCGACGAAGAGCGTGACGGCGAACGCCGCCAAGGCGACGAGCGCCTCGTCCGGAACGCGCAGACGCCGAGGGCCTCGCTCCACGCCGCGCGGCGAGCGCGCCCCGAGCCAGGCGAAGCTCGCCGCGAGCGCGGGGACGAGGAGCGCGAGCGCGGGCCAGTGGAAGCGGTGCCCCTCGTAGATGTAGCGGGCGAAGACCGTGAGGCTCAGCGCGAGCGCGAGGAGGCCCGCGAGCGCCGCGCGGGGGCGGCGGCGAAGGAGCACGAGGAGGCCCGGCAGCGCGAGCGCGAGGACCGCGAACGCGGCGACGAGCCCGTAGTCGCCGAAGAGCACGCGCTCGAGCCCGACGTCGAAGGGCACCGAGAAGGCGTCGGCGTGCGAGGCGACGCTCGGCGCGCCCGCCACCGTGACGAGCGTGCGGTTATAGCCCGACCAGTAGGGCCGCCCGTACATCCACGTGTTCGCGAGCGCGAAGAGGCCCAAGACGAGCGTCCCCGACGCGAGCGCGCGGCCGAGCGCCCGGCGCGTTCGAGCCGGGTCCGGCCGGCCGCCCTTGGGCTCCGTCCGCTCGAAGAAGAGGAGCACGAGCGACGGGAGCAGCATGAGCGCGGTCGGCTTGATGATCACCGCGAGCCCGACGAGCACGCCGGCGATGGCCCCGCGCCGCTCCTTCACGGCGGCGAGCGCGAGCGCGAAGAGCCCGAGCATGAGGACGTCGGTCGAGTAGTCGTAGGCCGAGCCGACGATGATCGTCGCGAAGACGAAGACGACGGCGGCGAGCGCCGCCGGGAGCGGCTCCGCGTAGGCGCGCGCGAAGCGATAGAGCCCGGCCACGATCGCGCCGAAGACGAGGAGGTTGAAGAGGAGCGTCGCCGGGAGCCCGAGCGCGAAGTAGAGCGGGCTCGCGAGGATCGGGAGGATGTACGGGTGCTTGGGCCAGTGCTCGCCGTTTCGTCCGAGCGCGACGTTGCTCCAGCCCGGATCGAGGTCGCGGTTCCAGCCGAGCGTGCCCGTGTACCAGCTCGCGGCGAAGGGGTGCTGCTCGAGCGAGAGGTGCTCGACCAGCGTCGTGGTCACGTTCACGTAGAAGCGGCCGTCGCGGAAGATCCACGTGTTCTCGACGAACGCGCTCGCGACGCTCGCCGTCGCCGAGAGGAAGGCGACGAGGGCGAGCGCGAGGGCGAGCGAGGAGCGGTCGTTCCGGAGCGGAGGCAAGGCCCGCGACTCTACACGCCCGCGCGCGCCGCGCGACGCCGACGCCCCGCGAGCCCACCGAGGAGCGTGAGGACGAGGAGCGGTCCCGCGAGGCTCGCGCGCCGAGCCGCGACGCCGGGCGCCGAGGCGCAGGCGCAGCTCGAGGCCCCTGCGCCGCCACCGCCTCCGTCGAGCGCCTCGCCCGCGTCCGGTGCGGCGAGCGCGGCGTCGACGCTCGCGTCCGCGCCGAGCCCCGCGTCGGCCCCTCCGGACGTCATCGGGCGAAGAAAGACGTGGCTCGTCACCACGCGAGGCTGCCCGCCGACGACGAGCTCGGCGCGCACCGCGGACTCGCCCGACGACGCGAACACCACGAAGTCGTGCTCGAATTCCGCGCCGGCGAAGGGGACGCTCTCCACGATCACGCCGTCTCGGACGAGGCGGAGTGTGCCCCCCTCGCTCGCGCCCGTGACGTGCGCGACGAAGCTCGCGCGATCGGCGACGAGCGTGTCTTCGTCTGCGCCGAGCCCCTCGGCCCCGAGCTCCAGCATCGGATCGTCGGGCCCCTCGAGGCGCACGACCGTCCGCCCCCTGCGGACACCCTCCAGGATCGCGGAGACGCTCAGCTCCCGCGCGAACACCATCGTCGTCGCGCTCCCGATCGGGCTCTCGAAGGGCCCCGTCCCGTGGCCGCCGCGGTGGTCGTCGGAGCCCGCGACGGCCACGACGTGATGCCCCGCGGCGACGAGCTCCTCCCACCTCGCCACGGTCCGCCGGAAGAAGAGGCGCCCCGTCACCGAGTACGCACCCGTCTGGATCTCCATCGCGTCGATGCCCTCGGGGCGCAGGTCCGCCGAGAACCCGCAGCCGATGCAGAGGTCGCCGAGCGCGAGCGCCGGGTGGTTGATCGAGAAGAGCGCGCCCTCGGCGTGCACGTCGCGAACGACGTCGTCCATCGTCCGCCCCTCGAAGCCGAGGCGATGATCGATGAAGCGCGTGCCGCCCATCGACATCGCGTGCCCCTCGTAGGTCGTGACCTCGACGCCGGGGACGAGGAGCACGGTGGGGTGGCGGGCCTGCGCGGCCGCGTAGAAGTCGAGCTGGCTCGTCGTGTTGTGATCGCTCAGCATCACGAAGTCGAGGCCGCGGCTCTCGGCGAAGTCGAGCGCCTCGTCGATCGACGGAGTCGCGTCGCCGCTCTCGCGCGTGTGGACGTGGAAGTCGCCCGCGTAATAGCGGGCCTCGTCCGAGAGGGGCGCGGAGGGCGCGTAGGGCCTCCGCTCCGGCTCGGGCGCGAGCGTCGCGCGCTCGCGGAGCGTCACCTCGACGCGGTAGCGGGCGGGCGCCTCCACGATCTTCGCCTTGCCGACGTAGACGAGCCACGTCCCGCTCGTCACGGGCCCGCGGAGGTAGCTGCGCGAGGCGGCCTCCACCCCCGTCACCGCGGGCTCCGTGTTGCCGCCGCCGTAGCCGCGGAAGCCGTCCGGCGAGAAGAGCCCCCAGTCGAGGATGTTCGCGTCCGAGAGGTCGTCGTGGCGCACCTCGATCTCCGCGATCCCCTCGGGGACCTCGAAGGGGATCGTGAAGTAGTCCCCCTCGCTCGGCACCTCGCCCTCGAAGACGAGCTCGTCGTCGGCGCGCGCGCCCGACGCCGCCGCGAGACCGGCGAGCCCCGTCATGAGGGCGAGGGCGATCGCGCGCCTCACGGGCCCTCCTCGAGGCGCGCCTCGAGCGTGTAGCGAGCGCGGTTGCCCTCGCCCGCGTCGCGCACGAGGACCGCGTAGCTCCCGGCCTCGATCCGCCGCCGGATCGTGCGCCGCGCGCCCCCGTCCGCCGCTCGCTCGAGGCGCTCGAGCCCGCTCGTCGCGAGCTCGAGCGCGAGCGCCGTCCGATCCGCCGCGCCGCCGCTGCCCTCGATCGACAGCTCGACGACCAGCACGCCCGCGCGCGGGATCTCGAGGTGATGGACCCGCACCGCGTCGATGCCGTTGTCGGGCTTCGCGGGCGCGCCGCTCGGGGACGGATCGCTCAGCCCATCGACGAGCCCCTCGAGCGGTACGCCGAGGCGGAGCTCGATCGGCCAAGGGAGCGCCTCGCCCGGACGCGCGAGGAGCGCGTCCGGCTCCCCCGTCGCTCGCAGCATCGCGCGGAGCGCCGGCTCGGAGACGACGCCGGTCTCGACCAGGTGCCGCAGAAAGCCCGGCAGCGCGACCATCGACGAGGACGCGCGGCTCGCGCGCTCCATCTCGCGTAGGACGCGCGCCGCCCCGAGCGCGATCCCGTCGTCGTCGCGATCGGTGGGCATCGCGCACGCGGGCGCGCCCTCGTCGTCCGCTCGCGCGCCGTCGGCGAGATCCCAGAGCACGCCCGCCACCGAGCGCTCGGAGCCGAGGCCGCGCGGATCGCTCGGGTGCTCGAGGTCCTCGTTCACGCGCGTCGATCCCGTGGGCACGATCCCGATGGTGTCGCGATACCAGGGCTCGCGCGAGGGCTCCTCCTCGGCGAGGACGGCCATCGCGAAGAAGCTCGCGCGCCCCTCCTCCCAGGCGACGCCGGGATCGACCAGCGCCCCCGGGGGGTGGCGCCCCGCGATCGACGCGTTGCCGCGGAGCCGGCTCATCACGAAGTGCCCGAGCTCGTGCAGGATGATGCCCTCGTCGTGCTCGTCCGTATCCGTCGTGTGCTCCGCGCCGACCGGGCCCGCGATGAGCTCGAGCGCGTAGCGCCCGCTCCCGCGCGGGACCTCCCCGAGGAAGTAGCTCCAGTCGGTCGTGACCCCGCGCCCCCAGCGGACGAAGAAGGGCGGGAGCGCGTGCCCGGTCCAGCGCTCGACCGCGCGCGAGCCCCGAAGGAGCGTGTCGACGATGTGGAGCGCGCCGGCCATCTCGCTCTCGGCGGCGGCGAAGTGGACGCGGCCCCCGAGCGCGCGGACCCGATCGATCGGGATCACCTCCGTGTGCGAGCTCCGCCCCGCCGCGTCCCGCGACGTCGCGACGTCGATCGCGCCCTCGCGCGCGTGCGCGACGACCGCGATCGCGCGCGCCTCGCTCGAGGGCTCGAGGCGGAAGCGCCCCGCCTCGTCGGTGCGCGCCGAGCCGAGCGCGCGCCCCTGCTGGTCGATCAGATCGACCTCGACGAAGCGCGCGGCGCGCTCGCGCTCGTCCCGCGACAGTCCGTCGGCGAGCGCCTCGCGCGCGCCGAACGTGATCCGCCCCTCGAGCGCGTCGGGGGCGGGCGCCTCGATCGGCGTCGGCGAGCGCGAGCCCGGCGCGGCGCACGCGGCGCAGGCGAAGGCGAGGCCGAGGCGCGCGATCGGCGCGGTCCTCCGCGTCTCGCCTCGACGTCTCACTCGGGCACGACCTCGCCGCGCTCGATCTTGTCGGCGCGGTTCGCCTCGATCGCCTCGGCGAATTCCCCCGCGCAGGTCGGATCGAACTGGGACCCCCCACACCGGCAGATCTCGCTCACGGCGACCTCGTGCGGGAGCGCCTTGCGGTACGCGCGATCGCTCGTCATCGCGTCGTAGGTGTCCGCGACGCTGATGATCCGCGCGAGCAGGGGGATGTGCTGCGCGTCGAGGCCGAGCGGGTAGCCGCGTCCGTCCCAGCGCTCGTGGTGGAGGTGCACGCCGGGGATGAGCGGCTTCAAGAACGTGATCGGCTCGAGGATGTCCTTGCCGTAACCCGGGTGGCGCTTGAAGACCTCGAATTCCTCGCTCGAGAGCTTGCCCGGCTTGTTCAGGTTCATCACGCAGCCGATCTTGCCGATGTCGTGCATGAGCGCGGCCTGGCGCGCGACCTCCACGTCCTCGGCGGAGAGCCCGAGCTTGATGGCGAGCACCTGCGCGTAGGCCGCGACCCGCTCCGAGTGCCCCGCCGTGTAGCGGTCCATCTTGTCGATCGCGGAGGCGAGCCCCTTGATCGTCTGCTGGAAGGTCGCCTTCAGGTCCTCGTAGAGCCTCGCGTTGTCGATCGCGGCCGACGCGCGGGTCGCGATCATGCGGAGCAGCTTGCGCTGCCCCTCGTCGAACTTCTTGCCGCGGCTGTAGGCGAGGACGCCGAGGAAGCCGACCACCTTCTTCCTCGCGAAGAGGGGCGTGACCATCAGCGACGCGACGGCGAACGCCGGGTCGCCGACGACGAGGTAGGGGCCCGCCGCGGCGTTGTGGACGCGGAGCGGGCGATCCTCCGCGAAGTACGCGAGGAGCGCCGAGGCGTCGAGCGAGGAGAGGAGCGGGATCGCGAGGCCGTCGACGGGCGGCGGCGGCGCCTCGGACGCGCTCGAGCCGCTCGCCGTGTCGTGCCGCGCCGGCGAGCGCACGTACTCCGCCTTCGAGAGCTCCGGATCGGCGAGGAAGTCCTCGACGTGCTTCGCGAACGCCGGGTGCAGCTCGCGCGCGCGCTCGAAGAAGCCGCCCATCCCGTCCGAGAGCACCACCGAGACCTGGTCCGCCTCGATCTCGTGGAGGGCCGCGTCCGTGACGGTGTGGAGCACCTCCTCGAGCGAGAGGCTCGCCGCGATGGCCTCGCTCACCTTGTAGAGCGAGAGCGCCTCGCGCAGGCGGAGGTTCTCCGTCGCGAGCTTCTGCTTCTCGAGCCCGCGCCGCAGCGTGTGGACGACCTCCTCCACCTTGAAGGGCTTGAGGATGTAGTCGTAGGCGCCGCGCTTCATCGCGTCGATCGCCGTCTCCACGGTGCCGAACCCCGTCATGATCACCACGATCACGTTGGGCGCGTGCTTGCCGATCGCCTCGAGCAGCTCGATCCCGCCCAGGTCCGGCATCTTGAGATCGCTCAGGACGAGATCGAAGCCCCCCTTCGCGAGCTCCCCGAGCGCGTCGCGGCCGTTCTCGGCCGTGCGCACCGCGAAGCCCTCCATCGACAGGAAGTCCGCGAGGATCTCGCGGATCACCCGCTCGTCGTCGACGACGAGCACTCTCGGGAGCTCGGAGCTGGTCGCGTCCATGAGGATCGTGCACGGATCGCGCGGGCTCGCGCGCTCCACGCCTCGGAGTCTACTATCGACCTCGTGATCAGGGTCAACGACGATCACCCGCCGACGAAGGGCCCGCTCGCGCGGCGCCTGATCGTCGGGCTCGCCCTCTACGCGGCCATGATCGGGCTCGCGCTCGGGGTGGCGCTCCTCCGCGGGGACTCCCTCGTCGCGCGGCCCGCGCGCCACGCCTCGTCGCTCCCGCTCTCGCTCGTGCGGGCCGGGCTCGCGGAGGTCGGGCTCGGCGGGATCGGGCTCGGCGGGATCGGGCTCGAAGAGCCGCTCGCGTCGCTCCTCGCCGGGCTCCTGCTCGCGGGGCTCACCGTCGCCTCGACGAGGCTCCTCATCGAGCGCACCCGCTGGGCGAAGGCGCTCCGCGTCGAGCTCCGCGCGAGCGTCGAGGGCGGGCGCTCGAGCGAGCTCTGGCTCCTCGCCGTCGCCTCGGGGGTGGCCGAGGAGCTCTTGTTCCGCGGCGCGCTCCTGCCGTGGATCGGGCTCGCCGCGAGCTCGCTCGTCTTCGGGGCCTTCCACTTCGTCCCGACGCGCACGCTCGCGCCGTGGGCGCTCTGGGCGACGCTCATGGGCCTCCTGCTCGGGCTCGTCTACGAGGAGACGGGCTCGCTCGTCGGCCCGATCGTCGCGCACGCCGCGATCAACGCGGTGAACCTCCACCGCGTCGCGCGCTTCGACCCCGCCCTCGACCCGAGCGCGCCCCTCCCCTCGCTCGTGCCGAAGCGGCGATCGCGCGAGCGCTGAGCTCCGCGCGCCGTCAGCGCGCCACGCGCCGCACGCTCAGCTCGACGCGCGCGCTCCCGGTGAGCACGAGATCGGTCGAGAACGCGCGGCGCGCCTGCGTCTGAAAGACGCGCGTGCGATCCGAGTCGGTCGTCGCCTGCATGGCGTCGAGCACCGAGAGCGGCACCGCGCGCGCGACGTGCCCCGGCGTGAGCACGCCGCGGGACGGCAGCCGGGTCGAGAGCACGAGATCGGTCGCCCCGTAGCGCCGCCGGAGCGCGTCGAGGACGTCGTCGAGGTCGCGGGGCTCCGCGCGCTCGATCGCGACCTCGCTCCCCGGCTGGACGAGGATCTGGATGGGCTTGCCCGCCGCGCTCTCGGGGACGAGCACCGAGAGCCGGCGCACCTCCTCGTCGCCCGCGTAGCGCCGCAAGACGACGCGCACCTCGAGCGGCTCGCCCGGGTTCACCTCGGCCGCGTCCACGGAGGCGTCGACGATCTCCGCCGTCTCGCGCGCGAAGCGGAGCGCGAGCTCGACGTCGACCGAGCGCACGCGCGTCTCGCGGAAGGGGTTGGCGTAGGCGAGCTCGATCGCGTCGAACACGCGCAGGCGCGCGAGCGTGCTCTCCTGCGCCGCGCCCGTGGCGGCGAAGCCGCGATCGACCAGCTCGATGGGCGCCGCGATCCCCTCGACGTCGACGCGGCTGCGCGCCTCGTACATCACGAACGCGTTGTCCGAGGCGGCGGACTTCACCGCGCTCAGGATGGAGCCGCCGATCACCATCGGCGTGATCGCGCGGTGGCTCGCGACCTCGAAGCGCCAGTCGGTCCGCTGCTCCGTCGAGAGCCCGAGCAGCCGCAGGTGGACGGGGATCATCGCGGCGGCGAGGCTCGAGTCGACCACGATCGCCGCCTGCCGATCCTCCGTGAGCGTCCCGAGGGGCGCGAGCGGCTCCGCGATCTTGAACGAGCGCTGCATGCTCGCGAGGATGTGGACGACGCGCGCGACGGCCGTCGGGAGCCCGGTCTCGCCCGCCTCGAGCATCGGGTGGCCGAAGGCGATGAGGCGATCGCCCTCGACGTGCGTGACCGTCCCGACGACGGTGCTCGCGATGTCGCCGCGCGCGAGGGTGACGGCGAGCGCGCCGCCATCGACGAAGCGGAGCGCGGCGTCCGCGGGGCCCGGGCTCGGCCCCGCGCCCCCGGCCTGAAGCACGTCGAGGCCGTAGGGCTCGAGCAGCGCTCGCCAGCTCGCGACGACCTGCGCGTCGAGCCCACCGACGAGCAGCGGCGTCGAGGCAGGCACCAGCGTCGTCCCGTCGTCGAGGACGACCGGCGGCCGCGCCCGCTCCTCGAGCGCCGCGAGCGCGCTCCTCGGGCTCGTCCCGAGGTAGGGCGTGACCCCGGGCGCGAGCGCTCGCCGCGCGCTCGCGGTGCGCTCGCCTGAGGCGGGCCTCGCGAGCGGCGTCGCGCCCGGGAAGGAGCCCGCCCGCGGCGCGCGCCGCAGCTCGCGCATCATGTTCTCGATCGGCGTGACACCCGCGACCGGGTGCCGACCGAAGGTCCAGCCGTACGCGTAGGCGCCGATGAGGCGATCGTCCAGGAAGATCGGGCTCCCGCTCATCCCGCCGACGGTCGGCGCGTCCGTGAGGATCGGGTGCTCCGTGCGCACGAGGATCAGGTCCTGGTCCGGCCGGAAGCGGTGCAGCACCCCGATCACCTCGACGTCGAAGCGCTCGGGCTGGGTCCCGCGAAAGACGGTGAGCCCGTAGCCGCGCATCCCGGGCTGGATCTCGCTCACCGGCATCATGCGAGGATCGATCGCGTCGGCGAGCGCGCGCTCGAGCAGGCCGTCGGGGAGGATCCCCGGAGCCGAGAGCGCCGCGCAGAGGAGCGCGGCGAGCGCGAGGAGCCGAGGCGAGCGCGAGGACATCGTCGCGAGGCTACACCAGCGCCACGCTTTCGCTCGTCGAGCCGCGCGCCCCCGCGATCACCCATCCTCCGGGGCTGGGATTGCGGCGGGGGCCCTCCTCGCTCATACTCGACGCTAAGCCGTTCAAGAGGGGCTCGACTCCGAAGGCGCTCCGCGCGCCGCTGGAATCTTCGTGGCTCGCACAGCGTTCTGGCGCTCACGCCGACGCCGAGCCCCGCCGTCCACGCCATGCCCGCCCACGATCCCATCCACGACGCAGACACCCGCCCGCTCCCGCCGCGCGCCCCGACGCCCGCGACGAGCGACGTCGTCGTCGTCGATCGGGATCCCGACGCTCAGACGCGGGTCGCCCGCTCGCTCGCGGATCACGGCGCGCGGGTGGTCGCGACCGGCTCGCCCGACGCGGCGATGACCCTCATGGCCGCGTGGCCCGCGAGCCTCGTGCTCGTGAGCGAGCCCGACGGGCTCGAGCTCGCGCGCCGCATCCGGAGCGACCACCCGAGCGCGCAGGTCGTCTTGATGACGTCGAGCGAGACGCCCGAGCTCCGCGCGTCCGCGAGCATCGCCGGCGTGCTCGGGCTCATCGTCAAGCCCTTCCACCTCGACGCGCTCTTCCGGCTGCTCGAGCCCGACGCGCTCGATCCCGCGGAGTGAAGGCGCTCGCGCGTCGCGGTCCCGCGATCGCGAACCCGGCGTTGCGCGCGCCGAGCCTGCGCGACGCGGACCCTGGCGCAATACTCGCTCCGCGTGAACGTGCGAGCCCCCTCCCCTCGCGACGAAGGCGCGTCGCTTCGGCGCGTCCTTCGGCTCGCCGTGCCCGAGTGGCGCTCGCTCGGCCTCGGCACCGTCTTTCTCGCGATCGCCAGCTCGGCGAGCCTCGTCTACCCACGCGGGATCCAGTACCTCCTCGACGGCGCGCTCGCGGATCCGAGCGGCGCCGCGGTCGACCGCGCCGCCCTCGTCCTCGTCGTCGCGCTCGCGATCCAGGCCGTCACGAGCGCGCTCCGCTACCTCCTCTTCACCACCGCGGGCGAGCGCATCGTCGCGCGGCTGCGGCGGGACCTCTACCACGCGATCCTGCGGCAGGAGATCGCGTTCTTCGACGCGCGCAAGACGGGCGAGCTCACGTCTCGGCTCTCCTCCGACACCGCCGTCCTCCAGAACGGCGTGAGCGTGAACATCTCGATGGCCGTGCGGAACCTCGCGACCGCGCTCGGCGGCGTCGCGCTCCTCTTCTACACCTCGCCCAGGCTCACGCTGGTCATGCTCGCGGTCGTCCCGCCGATCGCCTTCGGGGCCGTCGGCTACGGGCGCCGGCTCCGCAGGCTCTCGCGCGAGGTGCAGGACGCGCTCGCCGCCTCGAGCGACGTCGCCGAGGAGTCGATCGCCGGGATCCGCACCGTCCGCGCGTTCGGCGCCGAGCCCGAGGAGGACGAGCGCTACGGCCGCGCCGTCGAGTCGAGCTTCCTCCTCGCGCGGCGGCGCATCCGGATCGGCGCCGTCTTCATGGCCTTCGCCTCGCTCCTCGGCTTCTCCGCGGCGGCGCTCGTGCTCTGGGTCGGCGGCCACCAGGTCCTCGACGGAAGCATGACGGTCGGCGAGCTCACCGCCTTCCTCGTCTACACCCTCCTCGTGGCGATCTCGCTCGGCGCGCTCACCGACCTCTACACGGACTTCACGAAGGCGATCGGCGCGGCCGAGCGCATCTTCGAGCTGCTCGATCGCGCGCCCGAGATGCCCGAGGGCGGCGAGCGGCTCGAGCGCGTCGAGGGGCGCGTCAGCTTCGACGACGTCAGCTTCGCGTACCCGAGCCGCCCCGGCTCGAACGTGCTCGATCAGCTCTCGCTCGACGTCGCCCCCGGCGAGGTCGTCGCCATCGTCGGTCCCTCCGGCGCCGGCAAGTCGACGCTCGCCGCGCTCCTCACCCGGCTCTACGATCCGACGCACGGCGCGGTGCGCCTCGACGGCGTGCCGCTCTCGCGGCTCGATCCGGCCTGGCTGCGGCGCCAGATCGGCGTCGTCGCGCAGGAGCCCATCCTCTTCTCGACGAGCATCGAGGAGAACCTCCGCTACGGGCGGCGCGACGCGCGCGAGCCGGAGCTCGTGCGCGCGCTCGAGGCGGCCAACGCGCGCGCCTTCGTCGAGCGCTTCCCCGACGGGCTCCGGACCTCCGTCGGCGAGCGCGGCGTCCAGCTCTCCGGCGGCCAGAAGCAGCGCGTCGCGATCGCGCGAGCGCTCCTGCGCGATCCGCGCATCCTCGTGCTCGACGAGGCGACGAGCGCGCTCGACGCGGAGAGCGAGCACCTCGTGAAGGAGGCCCTCGATCGCTTGATGCGCGGCCGGACGACCTTCGTCATCGCCCACCGGCTCTCGACCGTGCGCGACGCGAGCCGGGTCGTCGTGATCGACGGCGGTCGCCTCGTGCAGTCGGGGACGCACGACGCGCTCATGGCCGAGGACGGCCTCTATCGGCGCCTCGTCGAGCGACAGCTCGAGGCCGCGTGACCGCGCGCCGCGCCCGACGCGCGAGGTGATCCGGGGCGCCGCGGACGCGGCGCGCGACGCGGATCGAGGACGTGGCGGCGGCTCCGCGGGTGGCTGGTCCCCCGACCGAACGCGTCGCATCATCCGTCGATGCCTCGCCCCCGATCGCGCCTCTCGCCTCACCTCGCGCTCCTCGCGCTCGCGCTCGCCGCCTGTGACCCCGAGGCGCCCGCGCCGAGCGACGCGGCGACGCTCGAGCCCGACGGCGGGCCGAGCCCGGACGCGGGCGGACCCGACGCGGCGATCGACCACGGCGCCCTCTGCGACGAGCTCTCCCTGCCGCGCGTGCCCATGCGCGAGGGGACGGGGCTCGACGTGGGCGACGTCGCGGGCGACTTCACGCTCGAGACCCTCTCGGGCCCCTTCCACCTCGCCGCCAACTGGAGCGGCTGCGAGAGCTACGTCTTCTTCACGTACTTCCCCGGCGCGTCGGGCGACGCGCTCTTCGGCTCGCTCTTCAACGGCGCGCTCCTCAGGGGCCCGCGCAACGTCCACTACTTCTTCAGCTCCACGGAGGAGACGATCGAGGCGCGGACCGATCGCGCGCTCGGCCTCGCCGACCAGCTCGAGCAGGCCTTCGACGCGCTCGCCGTCACGGACGACGACCGCGCCTTCTGGCGCGACCACCTGCACTTCGTCACCGATCGCGCGACGGAGATCGACGGCTCGCCGGGCGCGTACCTCCGCGAGTACCTGCGCTTCGCCGCGACGCCGGAGGCGAACATCGATCTCGGCGATCGCGGCGTCGCCGGGATGATCTACCCCTTCGTGTTCGCGATCGATCGCGAACAGACGTGGGACTCCGGCGACGATCTGAGCCCGAGCGTCGGGCAGCGCCCGAGCTTCGCGATGGCCCCCTACCTGCCGCGCTTCTACAACTACCGCTTCGCGCTCGAGCGTCGCCTCGCCGACGAGGTCGGGACGCGCGTCGTCCCGCTGCTCGATCACGAGCGCACGACCGGGCGCGTCTTCACGCGCACCGTGACGCTCCCCGACGCGAGCGCGATGGCCGCGTTCGACACGCTCGAGCTCGACGTCGAGATCACCTGCGAGGCGCGGAACCTCTTCGCGTGCTCGGAGTGGGATCGCATCGCGAACATCGCGCTCTGCGCCGACGGCCCCGCGTGCACGGAGCGCCGCGAGCTCGGCCGCTGGATCACGCCCTACTGGCGCCGCGGGCGCCAGCACTACCTCCTCGACGCGAGCGCGCTCCTCGGGCTGCTCCGCGGAGGCGGCGAGGCGAGCTTCCGCGTCGAGCTCGGGCCGGAGTGGGAGCGCCCGACCGAGTGGCTCGCGAGCGTCGCCTTGCGCCTGCGCACCGCGGGAGACGCGCCGCGCGCCGCGGGCGCGGTCCTCGCGTTCACGGGCGGCACCTTCGACGCGACGTACAACGACCGCGAGCCCTTCCACGTCGCGATCCCCGCGAGCGCCACGCGCGTGGAGCTCGTCACGCTCCTCTCGGGCCACGGGCAGGCCGAGGGCAACAACTGCGCGGAGTGGTGCGACCACCGCCACACGTTCAGCGTGAACGGCACGGCGCTCCCCACCCTCCGCCACACGGGCGCGCTCATCGGGAGCGCGAAGGGCTGCGCCGAGATGGCCGACCGCGGCGTGATCCCCGGCCAGGCCGGCAATTGGGCCCCGACGCGCGCGTACTGGTGCCCGGGCATGGCGCTCGACCCGCACCGCGAGGACATCACGGCGCTGATCACGCCCGGTGAAGAGGCGACGATCACGTACGAGGGCGCCTTCCAGACGAGCGCGCCCGCCGGCGGCGACATCGCGCTCTCGGCCTACGTCGTCTGGTACGAGTAAGTAGCCGCGGCGCGGCGCCCATGGCGCGCCGTCAGAGCCGACAGCGCAGCTCCGTCCGGGTGCCAGGCGGAGGGAGCGGCGTCCCATCGGTGAGCGCGACGCGAGGCGTGCCCGCGCCGCACGTCTCGCGCGCCTCGACGCTCGCGTCGTCGTAGTACCAGCCGGGACCTGCCGACCGCGTCGGATCGCGCTGCTCGATGCGGCAGGCCGAGACGACGTCGCCGCGCGCGTCGCGCTCGGAGTGGTCGAAGGCGCGGCCCTCGACCGAGCCGCAGGAGCGGCTAGGCGGCGTCAGCTCGAAGAGCTCGCAGTCGACGAGGCCGTCCTCGTCCTGCGCGAGCGGCATCGGCAGGCACGCGCCGAGCAGCGTCGCCGCCAGCCGATCGACGAGCCGATCGACGGCCGGGAGGAACGTCGGCGAGCAGATCGACGAGAGGGAGACCGTCGCGCCGCGCTCGGCCATCGCGCGCGCCGCCTCGACGATGCGGACCGGCGGGGTCGCGACGCCGTCCGAGTAGCTGCAGGAGGGCTCGAGCGCCACGCCCGCCGCGTCGGGCACCGGCTGCATCGAGGGCGCGTCGAGGACGGCCTGGTAGTCGCCGCGGAGCGCCGCCTCCTCGGTGTCGGGCGGGATCCCCGTGATGGCCGCGAAGACGAAGCGGCTCGGGTCGGCGCGCAGGCCGACGAAGCCATCGACGTAGCGCTGGATCGGGCGGAGGAACCCGCGCTCCGGATCGCCAAACGCGTCACAGCGCAGGTTGAGCGGGACCGAGTCGAGCTCTGGGTCGTCGCGCGAGAAGAGGCGATAGTCCGCGACCGAGCAGTCGTCCTCGTCGGTGACGAGCACGACGGCGAGCACGCTGTCGGGGCGCACGAACCCGCGGTTCGCGGGCGCGTCGCTGCTCCCGGGGCTCCCCTCGGGGTCGCCCTCGAGCGAGAGGAAGCGCGGCGGCTCGTAGCCCGCCGCGGCCCACGAAGGAGCGTGCCAGGGCGTGATCGCCTTGAGGGGCGCCTCGAGCTGCTGCTCGAAGCCGCAGCCCCTCGTGCCGACGAGCGCGACGCAGCCCACGTTCGCCACGAAGGTGTCGATGTCGTCGCGGTCGGCGCGGAAGTCGAAGACGCCGGACGGGAACGCGGGGCAGCCGCCCGCGACCCCGCTCGCGCTCCGCATGATGCCGTCGTCGCCGAAGCCGATCGGGCACGTGGGCGCGCCGACGGGCCCACCCCCGAGATCCGTCGTGACGACGCCGACGTGGAGCGAGCCGACGGGGGTGAAGTCGGCCCCGCCGTCGCCGTCCCGATCGCCCGTCGTGAGGATGCGGACGAAGCGGGGGAGCTCGCGGACGAGGCTCGCCTGCTCTTCGGTCATCGAGCTCGAGTTGTCGATCACGAAGAGCAGATCCACCGAGTCCGTCGCGCGGATCGCGATGGGGCGGCACCAGTAGCCCGGCGGGCACGCGGGCGCGCTCGGCGCCTCGCGCTGGTGCGCGAGGTAGCAGCCGGAGGCGCCGAGCGAAGCCGCGGCGAGGGTGAGGAGCGCGGCGACGAGGAGGCGTATCGACATCGTTTCGTCCATCCCGGGTGAGAGCGCGGGGATCGCTCAGCATCGAGCGTTCCAGCGCGGATCCTACGCAGCCTCGCCGGCGCGCGGCTCGGGAATCGCCAACGCGGTTGGCGTCCCTCGGGCGAGCCCGCGACGCCGCGAGCCCGGTCAAGAGAGGACGCCGCTGCCGATCAGCAGGACGACGAGGAGCGCCGCGACGAGGCGCCAGACGCCGAAGAGCGCGAGCGAGTGCTTCTCGAGCCAGCGCACCATCCACGCCGCGGAGATCCACGCGGAGACGAGCGCGACCAGGAAGCCGACGAGGAGCGGCCAGGGGCCGTAGGCCGCGACGAGCGCGGCGCCGTGGCCGACGATCTTGTAGGCCGTCGCCGCGCCGAGCGTGACGAGGCCGAGGAGGAAGGAGAGCTCGACCGCCGCGCTCATCGAGAGCCCGACGAAGAGCCCGCCGAGGATCGTCGCGAAGCTGCGGCTCACGCCTGGCCACATCGCGAGGCACTGCGCGAGCCCGACGAGGAGCGCCGCGCGCAGCTCGAGCCGATCGAGCGGGAGCCCGTCCTCACGCGGGCGCCGGGCGGCGAGCGCGATCATCACGATCCCGCCGAGCGCCCAGGCCAGGACGATCGGCCAGGGGCCGAAGAGGTAGGACTCGATGAGGCGATCGAACGCGAGCCCGAGCACCGCCGCCGGCAAGAACGCCACGAGGACCGCCTTCGCGAGCTTGGCCCCCTCGGGGCTCCGCCCGGCCACCCCGCGCAGCATCGAGGCGATCCGCGCGCGGTAGAGCCCGAGCACGGCGACGATCGCGCCGAGCTGGATCGCGATCGCGAACGCGTTGGCCGTCTCGCTCGCGCCGATGCCGAGCAGCCGCTCCGTGATCAAGAGGTGCCCCGTCGAGCTCACGGGAAGGAACTCGGTGAGGCCCTCGACGAGCCCGAGCACGATCGCCTGCCAGATCTCCACGCGCGGAGCCTACGGATCTCGGGCCGCTCGTCGACACGACGAGGGCCACGCGGCGACGCGTCATCGTTTCGTCATCCCCCGAGGGGGCGCTTGCGCGCTCCGGCAACTGGTCATACCACTCCGACAGCTGGTTCAACCACTTTCCGACGAGCCGTCCTCCATGCCGATCGACGCCCCCCCCCGCCCGAGAGCGAGCGCGGCGAGCCAAGCCGCCGACACGCTCCGCGCCCGCATCCTGGCGGGCGCGTACCGAGCGGGCGAGAGCCTGCCCGGCGAGCGCGACCTCGCCGACGAGCTCGGCGTCTCGCGGCTCACGCTCCGCGCCGCGCTCGCGCACCTCGAGGCCGAGGGGCTCGTCCTCCCGGTCCACGGCTCGGGCACGCGCGTCCTCGACTTCCGCGAGGTGGGCGGGCTCGATCTGCTCGGCCACCTCGCGAGGCTCGCCCTCACCTCCGGCTCGAGCGCGGAGGGGCTCTCGCTCTTCGCGAGCCTGCTCGAGCTGCGCCGATCCGTCGCCGTCGAGGCGGTCGCCCTCGCGACCGAGCGCGCGAGCCGCGACGAGCTCCGCGCGATGCGCGCCCACGTCGCCTCGATGCACGGCGCGCTCGGGGACGCCGCCGCCTTCATGGCCGCGGATCTCGGCTTCGCGCGCAGGCTCGTCCGCGCGACCAAGAACCTCGCGTTCGAGCTCCTCTTCAACTCCGTGGCGCGGACGCTCGCGCAGAACCCCGGCGTCGAGCTCGCGTTCCACGCGAACGCGGAGGCGAGCGTCGCGGTCTACGCGCGCCTGCTCGATCGCATGGAGGCGCGCGATCCCGAGCGAGCGCGCGCGACGGCGGCGCGCCTCGTCGCGCGGCTCGATCGCACGACGCTCGACGCGCTCGGGCTCGCGAGGGCCGTGGACGAGGCGGGGCGAGGCGCGGCGGGCGCGGCGACGA
>JBDHVC010000083.1:0-17195 GCA_039809495.1 Sandaracinaceae bacterium | reverse complement strand
GCCGCGGTGACGAGCCCCGCCGGCCCGATCGACGTCGCGCGCGTGGGCCGGATCGTCGCGATCTCGGCGGGCCTCGACGACGCGGCGCGGGCCGCGCTCGACGAGGCGAGCTGGGCGCTCGCGGCCGAGCCCTCCGCGCGTTGAGCGCGTCCTCGCCGACGACGCCGCTCACGGCATGAACCCGTTGCCCTGATTCGTGCTGTGAGCGGGACCGATCAGGTCGCGGCGAGGCGCTCCCTCAGGGGCATCCCTCGGCGTCGCGCAGCCGCTCGATCTCCGAGACGAGCTCGGCGTCGGTCACGAGCGGCATGAGCGCGCGATCGTCGATGCCGAGGCCGGGGAGGCCCTCGGTCGCCTCGAGGTAGAGCCAGGCGCGGCCCCAGATCGTGAGGATGAGCTGGCGCCAGCGGCCGCCGTCGCCGTTCACGAGGTGATCGTAGGCGCTCGGGTGCTCGAGGCGCGCGAGGCGCAGGTAGCGCTCCACGTACCAGAGGAAGGTGAGCATGCCGTCGCGATCGCTCACCGAGCGACCGCCGCGCTGATCGGCGAACGCGTAGCCGATCGCGAGCGAGTTCGAGTACTGGAGCACCTCCTCGAGGAGCATGTTGAAGCCCTGATCGCCGCTCTGGAAGCTGCCGTCCGTGGGGCTCCCGTCGAGGTACGTGTTCGCGTAGAAGTCGCAGTCGCGGTAGGAGCCCGAGGCGCAGGGGGGCCGGAGCGCCTGGTAGGTGTCCGAGCGGATGAGGCTCCGCGCGAACGTCGCGCCCCCGCGCTCGGTCGCGTCGCCGCGCGCGCCCGTCAGCTGGAGATCGGCGCGGATCGCGTAGACGCTGTTCGGCCCCGACGAGAGCCCCATGTCGTAGATGTGGCCGCACTCGTGGACGAGCGTGCCGAGCTCGCCGATGACCGCGCTCGCGCTCGAGCGATCCGTCAAGAACGTCGCCGCGCAGTCCGCGAAGCCGTGCTGCCCCTCGCGAACGAGCGTCCAGCCGTGCGGGTAGCGGCGCTCGAGGATGGCCTCGACGAAGCCGAGGGCGTCGGCCGAGGCGTAGCCGGCGACGAGATCGGCGATCGACGCGTCGTGATCCGGGAGCGCCTCGCGGTACTGACCGTCGACGCAAGTCGGATCGACGAGCGGGCTCGTCGGCCCAACCGGCGGCGCGTCCGCCTGGACGATCGCCGCGTCCGTCCCGGGCGGGACGAAGACGTCCGCCCCCGCGCCGGCGTCGCTCGAGGCGGGCGGAGGCTCGGGATCGCAGCCGAGCATGAGCGGCAGCGCGAGCCCCGCGATCGAGGCGAGGCGAAGGAGGCGTGAGGTGCTCATGCGCGGAGCGTATCCGACCGAGGAGCCGTCATGAAGCCCGCGATGAAGCCCGCCCGAGCGGGCGCGGCTCGTGCGAGCATCGCCGCATGCCGACCCCCGAAGCGCTCCGCGTCTACGACGATCCCGATCACTTCGAGCGCGTCCGCGTCCGCGCCAACGGGGTCACGTTCGGCGTGCGGGTCGCGGGCGACGAGAAGAGCCCAAAGCTCGCGCTCCTGCTCCACGGCTTCCCCGAGTGCGCGTACGCCTGGCGCTACCAGATGACGCTCCTCGCCGAGCGCGGCTACCGCGTGTGGGCGCCCGACCTGCGCGGCTACGGCGCGAGCGACAAGCCGCGACGCGTGGCCGACTACCGCGTCAGCGAGCTCGTCCTCGACGTCGCGGGGCTCATCGACGCGAGCGGCGCGGAGGAGGTGCTCCTCGTCGGCCACGACTGGGGTGGGATGATCGCGTGGCACTTCGCGCTCCGGCGCCTGCGCAAGCTCGCCGGGCTCGTCGTCCTCAACATCCCGCACCCGCGCCTCTTTCTGCGCGCGGTGACCCGCCCGGGGCCGCAGCTCGGCAGGAGCTGGTACATCTTCGCGTTCCAGCTCCCGCTGCTCCCCGAGCGCCTCCTCGCGCGGGACGACTACCGCGCCATCGCGGGCGCCTTCCTCGGCATGGCCGTCGACAAGAGCCGCTTCCCGCGGGAGGTGATCGACGTCTACAAGCGCTCCGCGGACGAGCCGGGCGCGCTCTCCGGGATGCTCGCCTATTACCGCGCCGCGCTCCGCCACCCGAGCGTCGTCAAGTACCCGACGCTCGAGACGCGCACCCTCATGATCTGGGGCGAGGAGGATCGGGCCCTCGGCAAGGAGCTGACCCAGGGCACGGAGGAGCTCGTCCGCGACTTCACGCTGCGCTTCGTCCCGCGGTGCTCGCACTGGGTCCAGCAGGAGGCGCCGGAGGTGGTCAACGCGATGCTCGACGACTGGCTCGCCGCTCGGCCCGTCCGCGAGGCGAGCGCCATCGCGCGAGGCTGACGGCGCGACGACGCACAGAGCCGACACCATGGGCCGCGTGGTATGCACGGGGCATGACCAAGAGCGTCGTCTCCTCCGAACACGCGCCCAAGGCGATCGGCCCCTACTCGCAGGCGATCAAGAAGGGCAACCACCTCTTCCTCTCCGGCCAGATCCCGCTCGACCCGAAGACCATGCAGGTCGTCGGCGAGGGCGCCGCCGAGCAGGCGGAGCAGGTGATGAAGAACCTCGAGGCCGTCCTCCGCGCGGGCGACGCCGGCTTCGCGGACGTCGTGAAGGCGACCATCTTCCTCACGGATCTCGCCGACTTCGCGGCGGTCAACGAGGTCTACGGGCGCCGCTTCGAGGGGATGGCCCCGCCCGCGCGCGCGACCGTCCAGGTGGCGCGGCTCCCGCGCGACGTGAAGGTCGAGATCGAGCTCGTCGCGATCCGCGACTGACAGCGCGGCTCCGCGCGAGCCGATGCGACGAGCGCGCTCGAGGGCCGATCCGTCGGCCCCGATCGAGCAGGGTTCTTGCTATCGTCCAGCCCCCATGAAGCCGCGCCGACCCTCCGCTCGGTCCACGACGAAACGGACGCCTCGCGCGCCCTCGTCGCTGCCGCCGCGCCCGTCGGGCGTCGCCCTCACGAGGCACGGCCTGCGGGTCGGCGAGCGGGAGGTCCCGCTCCTCTCGGGCGCGATGCACTACTTCCGCGTCGAGCGCGCGGCGTGGAGGCCCGCGCTCGCCTCGCTCGTCGCGCTCGGGCTCCCGCTCGTGGAGAGCTACGTGCCGTGGCAGACGCACGAGATCGCGCCCGGCAACTACGACTTCGGGCGCGTCGATCCGAGGAAGGATCTGCGCGCCTTCGTCGAGCTCGCCGGCGAGCTCGGGCTCCTCGTCATCCTGCGACCCGGGCCGCACATCAACGCGGAGATGACGTACTTCGGGCTGCCGGAGCGCATCGTCTTCGACAAGGCCTGCCAGGCGCGCTCGCCCTCGCAGGGGCCCGTCGTGCTCGGCTTTCCGCCGCGGATGTTCCCGGTGCCGTCCTACGCGAGCCGCACCTACCTCGCCGAGGTCGCGCGCTGGTACGCGGCCGTGGCCGACCAGGTCCGCGATCTCCTCTACCCGCGCGGCCCGGTCGTGCTCCTCCAGGTCGACAACGAGGGCGCCTACTACTTCCGCGACGCGCCCTACGACCAGGACTACCACCCGGACGCGATCGAGAAGCTGCGCGACTTCGTGCTCGCGCGGTACGGCTCGCTCGAGGAGGCCTCGCGCGCCCACCGCGCGAGCTACGCGAGCCCGGAGGCGATCGAGGCGCCGACGCGCTTCGAGCTCGATGACGACGACGACGCGAGCGCGGGTCACCCACCCTGGGAGCGGCTCGCGCCGCACCTCGACTGGGCCGCGTTCCGCGAGGCGCTGATCACCTCCTCGATCCGCGAGATGAAGGCGATGATGGAGGCGGTCGGGCTCGCGGGCGTGCCCACCCTCCACAACCTCTCCCTCGGCGAGCTGAGCTCGCCCACGAGCCTCCCCGCGCTCGAGGACGTCGTCGACCTCGTCGGCCTCGACTACTACCACGCGCGCCGCGAGCACCGCGTCGTCAAGCGACGAACGCTCTACCTCGCGGGCACGTCGCGGCTGCCCTTCGCGCCCGAGATGGGCGTCGGCGCCCCGCCCTGGTTCACGCCGCTCGCGCCCGAGGACTCGCTCTACACCGCGATGGTGGCGCTCGCCTACGGGCTGCGCGGCATGAGCCTCTACATGGCGGTCGATCGCGATCGCTGGTACGGGGCGCTCATCGACGCGCGCGGCAACCCGCGGCTCGAGGTGGGCGCGTGGCGGCGGCTGATCGGCGCGCTCGACGCGCTCGCGTTCCACACGCTCGTCCGGCGCGCCGACGTCGCGATCGTGCTCCCCCGCGAGTACCTGCGCCTCTCGCGGGCGACCCACCTGCTCGGGCCGATCACGCCCGTCACGATCGAGGCCGTCGGCATGAGCCCGGTGGAGGCCGCGAGCGAGGCGACGCTCGGGTTCGAGGGCCCCGTCCAGGTGCTCTGGTGGAAGTTCGTCGCGCGCTTCGCGGACGCCCTCACCGCGCGCAACGTGCCCTACGTCCTCGTCGACGGAGACGTGGACCGAGCGCGCCTCGAAGATCACCGCGTGCTCATCGTGCCGAGCTTCGACTTCGCCTCGAGCGCTCGCTGGCGCGCGCTCTGCGAGCTGGCCGCCGAGGGCACCACGATCCTCCACGGCCCCGCGATGCCGCACCTCGACGAGGCCCTCTGCGCGCGCCCCTTCGAGGTGCCGCGCCGCGCGCGACGCGTCTTCGTCGATCACGACGAGGACGCCCTCGCGGCGCTCGACGCGCTCCTCGGCGAGCTCCCCGGGATCGCGCTCGATCTCGTCGCTCGACCCGCGAGCGTCGAGGTCACGGTCCACGAGACGACGGGGGGCGAGCCCAGGGTGATCTTCGTGATGAACCCCACGAAGGAGGACGTGCGCGCCTCGCTCCGGCGCGTGGGGCGCTGGGCGAGCGCGGCGCCCGACGTGCCGTGGGAGCTCGAGGACGTGATGACGGGCGAGCGCTTCGTCTTCGACGGCTCGCTCGAGCTCACGCTCCCGAGCGCGAGCGTCCGCATGCTCCGCGTCGTCCACGCGCCCCACGCGCTGGCGCGCGAGATCGGGCGGGCAGGATGATCGCCGACGACCTCCGGGTGCAGGGCTTCGACGCGCGCGCGTTCACGAACCTCGTGGGCCTCTTCGCGCCGAACCTCGTCTTTCGGCGCGAGCGCGATCCCGCCGAGAGCGACGCCCCCGAGCTCGAGCCGCTCGACGCCGTGACGGACGCGCACGGAGGCAAGACGGCGAAGCCCGAGGGCTCGCTCGTCCTCGTCGTCTCCGCGCGCGGCAAGCTCCTCAAGGCCTTCCACACGGTCCGCGGCCGCGTGCGGGGCCTCGAGCTCGGCGCGCCCAGCCCGAGCGACCCCTTCGGGCCGCTCGAGGAGTTCGTCGCGCGCTACGACGCGGCGCGCGTCATCGCGCTCCGCGCGGGCGTCCTCGAGGAGCTCTTCGCGCGCGCGAGCGCGCGCATGCACCGCGACGACGACTACCTCGCGCAGTGGCTCCACGTCGCTCGCGCCGTGCGCGAGGAGCTCGACGCGGGTCGGATCGACGTTTATCCGCGGCCGCTCCGCGCGATCCCCCTCCCGACGGCCGCGCTCGTGCGGCGCGCGCTCGACGCGATCCTGCCCGACGATCACGCGTTCGTCCTCGCGGTCTTCCGCGACCACGCGCTCCACACCGCGGCGGCGCTGCGCAGGCGCGGCGGCGAGGTCGACTGGATCGTCGGCCCCGACGAGCTCCTCGCGTGGACCGGCCCGCTCGGCGGGGACTTCCGGCGCGATCACCGCGTGCTCTCGGACGCGGTCGCGGAGCACGTCGCGCCCGTCCACCTCGGCCTCTACGCGGAGCTGCGCTCGCTCCGTCGGCTCCTGCGCAGCCGCGAGGCGGGCGCGTGGGTGAAGGCCGTCCTCTCGCGCGAGGTCATCCTGCACCCGGTCCCGCCCTACGTCGCCGTCGCGCTCGGCGCGGACGCCGCGCGGCGCGTCACGAGGAAGAGCACGGAGCTGCTCGGGAGCCTCGATCCCGTGAAGCGCCTCGCGCCGGTCCTCGGCGTGTTGCGGAGCCGGATCGTCGAGGTGGCGAGCGTGACCCAGACGCTCGGCTTCGACCCGCTGAAGCTCCTCGCGCAATTCCTCGATCGGGTCGATCCCGACGAGGAGGAGGAGGAGCCGAGCGAGGCGGTCGGCGACGACGACGAGGGCCGCTACGGCGACGCGGGGATCGACGAGCCCGAGCGCCCCGACGACGTCATCGCGCTCCACCCGCGCGTCGAGCCCGAGCGCGCCGAAGACCCCGGCGATACGCGATGAGCGCGGCGCGGACTCGCCTCCTCGAGCAGCTCGCGCGCCTCGTGCGGCCCGAGACGCTCCCGAGCACGCTCGCGCTCACCTTCGCCTGCGCGCTCGTCGCCTGGCCGCTCGCCACCGTCGCCTTCCTCCCCTTCGTCGACTACCCCCAGCACCTCGGCGCGATCGCGGCGATCCACGGCGCCCACGACCTGCGCTTTCAGCCCTACTTCGTCGTCGAGTACGCGCGCACGCAGTACCTCGTCCCCTACGTGCTCGGCGACTGGCTGAGCGGCCTCTTCGGCGTCGAGGGCTCGGGGCGCGCGACCGCGATCCTCGCGACGGCGACGCTCCCGCTCGCCGCGGCGTGGTTCTTCCGCGAGCACGGGCGGCCCGCCGCGCTCGGCGCGGTGAGCGCCGCCGTCGCCCTCCACATGTACGTGTTCTGGGGCTTCCTCAACTACGCGATGGGGATGGTCGTCGCGCTCCTCGCGCTCGCCGCCTTCGCGCGACTCGCCCGGAGGCCCGACGCCAAGCGCGCGCTCGCGACGGCGCTCCTCGCGCTCGCCTGCTTCTACACGCACGCCCAGCTCTACGCGTGGCTCGGCCTCGCGGCGATCGTCCAGCTCGCGGCGATGAGCCCGGCCCTCGGCGGGCGGGCCTCGCTCCGCGCGCTCGCGCTCTCGGCGCTCTCGGCCATCCCCTCGGTGCTCGGCGCGATCGTGTGGATCCGCCTCTCGGGCGTCATCGAGCACGGCGAGGCGGGCGCGAGGAGCGGGCACGCGGCGGCCGTGAGCGACGCGCCCCCCGTCTTCGTGCCCGCGCACGAGACGCTGCGCGCGTGGCTCGACCACTCCTTCGGCGTCTACCACGACGGCTCGGGCGAGACGCTCGCCCTCGCGTTCTTCGCGGTCGTCTTCCTCGCGATCGTGCTGCGCGGCGCGCCCGGCGCGAGCGCGGGCCTCGGTCCGGCGAGCGATGCGCCCGCGGGCGAGCCGGCGACGAGGGGGGGCAGGGCGAGCCGCCTCGCGCGGTGGCTCGCGGACGCGCCCGCCCGCGCCCCGCTCCGCTCCTACGCGCCGGAGCTCGTCCTCGCGCTCACGCTCCTCGCGTACCTCTTCGCCCCCTTCAGCTACCGCCTGATCGAGCCGATCAACCACCGCTTCCTCCCGCTCGCGCTCGCGCTCCTGCCGGCGCTCGGCCCGCGCGGCCCGATGAGCCCGAGAGCGCGCTGGTCCTTCGCGGCGGCGTGCATCGCCCTCGCCGTGACGACGGGCGTCGTCCACCGCGCGCACTTTCGCGAGACCGACGCCGAGATGGGTGAGCTCGACGACGTCCTCGCCCACACCGAGCCGGGCCACCGCCTCCTCGGCCTCGTCTTCGACTCGGGGAGCGCGATCGTGCGCGCGCCGATCTACCTCCACGTCGCGCAGTACTACCAGGCGCGCGTGGGCGGCCTCGCGTGCTTCAGCTTCGTCGAATTCCCGAAGTCGCCGGTCCAGTACCGCGAGGGCGCCGCGCCGCCGCCCTTCCCGCCCCGCTTCGAGTGGGAGCCCGGCCGCTACGACCACCACGTCTGGGGCGACGCGTTCGACTACTGGCTCGTGCGCCACGCCGAGCATCGGCCCCCGCCGCGCGTCTTCCGCGCGCCCTCCCCGTCGAACGCGCCCGAGCCCGTGCGTGTCCTCGAGACCGACCGCTTCACGCTCTACGCGCGCCCCGAGCTGGCCGCCGCGAGCGAAGCCTCCGAGGACTGAGCCGATCATGCGCCACCCGCTCCGCCTCCCATCGACGCTGCTCCTCGCGCTCTCGCTCGCGAGCGCCGGCTGCGAGGTGTCGGTCTTCGGCTCCTCGCCGATCCAGCTCGTCGGCGGCGCGACGCCGTCGGGGGGCGGCGAGCACGGCGCGTGCGGCGAGCCCGAGGACGGCCGGCGCGTGCGCGAGCGACTCCTCGCCGGCGCGCCGACGAGCGGCGAGGCGAGCCCCTGCGTCTACCACTGCGTCTTCGAGGCGGGCGCGCTCACCGACGAGAGCCGCGCGGACTGCCCCCTCGTCGCCGCGGAGGGAGAGCACGTCTTACGCCTCGACATGAGCCGGGCGGACGCCTTCGTCGCCCGGATGGAGCTCTGCCCGGACGGCGTCCTCCAGCTCGGCGACTCGCGCGGCGGGCGCGCGGACGGGTCGGACGATCCGACGACGAGCCACGACGCGAGCGTCCTCGTCGCGGGGGAGACCCTCGAGCTCTTCCCCGCGCACGGCGGCGGGCTCGCGCCCTCCCGCGTCGAGGGCTACCTCGGAGGCGGCGCCGAGGGGGACGCCTGCACGACTCGGACCTGGGTCGTCGCCGACTCGGTCGTCTACCTCGCGGACCTCGAGCGCGGCCTCTGCGGCGCGTCGATGCTCCGGATCGACCCGCCGACCGACGACCAGGGCCGCCCCGACTCGAGCTTCTTCCTCGCGCTCGGCCAGAGCCTCGATGGAACGCGCGCGGGGACTCCGCCGCCGAGGGTCGAGCTCTGCTTCTTCTGAGCCGCGAGCAAACCTCTCGCTCAGGGCGTCGCGCTCGACGCGAGCGGCGCGAGGGGTGCGAGCGCGACCTCGAGGCCGTCCGGCTCGAAGCCGAGCGCAAAGCCCGCCGACAGGCTGAGGAGGATCATCGGTACGCCGACGGCCGTGAGGACGAGCCCCGTGATGTCGTAAGGGTTTTCCGCGACGCCGACGGCCCCTACGCCGGTGAGCACCGCGCCGACGCCGACCGCGATCCCGACGCCGATCCACACGCCCGTTCGAACGCCGGAGTTGTCGACGACGTGCGCGAGCAGCCGGGCGTCGCCGGTCAGCGTGACGAGGGACGAGGCGAGCTCGCTCCCGTCCTCGCGCACCGCGCTGATCGTGTAGCGGCCGAGCGAGAGCCGCTCGTCGCAGGGAGCGAGGCAGATCGGTCGCCGAGGTCCGATCGCGAGGTTCGCGCCGTTGCTGGCGAGCGGCTGGAGCTCGAGGCGGAGCGGATCGCCCGCCCAGTCGACGATCTCGGCAGAGACCCGCGCTTCGGTGGGAGCGAGCACGCCCACGCCGACGACGGCCACGCCGCCGAACCATGACCATGAAGGCCGCGCCGTCCGCGTCGACGTCGACGTCGATCACGTCGATCACGTTCGGATGTCGGAGCCCTCCGGCCGCCCTCGCCTCGTCGAAGAAGCGGCGGAGCGCGGCCTCGTTCGAGGCGTACGCCGGCTGCATCAGCTTGATCGCGACGAGGCGATCGATGCGCACGTGTCGCGCCGCGTAGACGGCGCCCATGCCGCCCTCGCCGAGCAGCCGCTCGAGGCGATACTTCCCGGCGATGGTGTCGCCGATGGCGGGCGTCGCGACCACGGGGCGGTTTTAGCATGCGCGGCGCGGAGCCACGGGCGTCGTGCGTTCGCGGTCCGCGACAGAAGGGCGAGTCGCCTAGCGCCCCGTCATCCGCCCGAGCGCATCGCCGCGCTGGACCTGGCGGATCACGACGCCGGCGACATGCGCGGCCACCAGCGCGACGAGGAACGCGGCGAACGCGCCGTGCGCGGCGTGCGCCGGGAGGTCGTCGAGCGAAGGCGCGAGCGCCACCTCGCGGTGGAGGTAGCGTGGCCAGTCGCTCGTCGCGGCCATCGCGACACCGCTCGCGCCGAGCCCGAAGATCGCGACGTAGGTGAGGACGTGGACGGCCTCCGCGCCGAGGCGGTGCAGGCGACCTCCGAGCTCGAGCGGCGCGGGCGCGGGGCCGCGTGCCCGCACGAAGACACGGATCAGCGTGAGCAGCACCGTGAGCCCGCCGACGATCGTGTGCGCGCGGCCGAGGAGCCGGCGCGCCTCGGCGTCCGCGGGGAGGTTCACCATCGTCACCCCGACGACGAGGAGGATCACGACGAGGAGCGCGATCGCCCAGTGCAGGAGCCGGATCGATCGCGGCCAGGTGCTCGCCGGCGCGGCCTGCCTCTCCTCATCGCTCGACATGGACATCCTCCTCGGCGGCGCCGTGGCCCTCTCCGGCCGCGCGCGGCGAACCCGTCGCGGGAGCATGGATCGTGTCGGAGGGAGGCTCGCTCCGGATCTGCCCGAACGGGCGGCGCCGCTCCCACCAGCGCACGAGCGACTCCGAGAGGCGCACCTTCTCACGATCGACGGGGAGGTCGGGCTGGAGCTCGAGCCACGTCGACTTCGCGTACGCCAGGCGCTGACCCGGATAGATGCTGCGATGCCCGATGAGGAGGTACGCGACGATCGCGGCCCCCGCGGAGTAGAGCAGGCTCGCGCCGCCGAAGAGCTCGACCCCGAGGATCACGGCGGCGATCGGCGTGTTCGACGCGGCCGCGAGGACCGAGACGACCCCCACGGCCGCGCCCACCCGAGGATCGATCCCGACGAGGTGGCCCACGAGGTTCCCCGCGAGCGCGCCGAGCACGAACTGCGGGGTCACGACGCCGCCGTAGAACCCCGAGCCGAGCGTGATCGCGACGAGGACGAGCTTCCAGGCGAGCGTCGTGGTCGACGCGGGGTCGCCGTGGAGCGCGGCGCCCATCGGTTCGAGAGAGAGGCCATAGGCGTCCTCGGGCGCGAGCGGCGTGAGGAGGGCGAGCGCGACGCCGCCGATCATCGGCGTGAGCGGCGCCGGCACGGAGAGCTGCGCGCGCAGCTCGTCGAAAGCGCCTCGGCTGAAGTGACAGGCGTCGACGTAGAGGTGCGCGACGAGCCCGGCGGCGAGCCCGACGAGCAGCGTCTTGAGGAAGAGGCCCTCCGAGAAGTCGGGCTCGAACGAGACCTCGTACCGCTCGTAGGGGACGCCCCAGAAGACGCTCGTGCCGTAGGCGCTCAGCCCCCCGACGACCGCCGGGAGCAGGAAGTCGTGTCGCAGCCGGCCGATCGCGAGGACCTCGACGCCGTAGAGCGCCCCCGCGATCGGCGTCCCGAACACGCTCGCGAAGCCCGCGCTCACGCCGCAGGCCATGAGGCGGCGCTGGAGCTCGGGGTTCAGGCGCAGGAGCTGCCCGAGGCCCGACGCGAGCCCGGCCCCGAGGTGCGAGCACGGGCTCTCCTTCCCAGCCGAGCCGCCGACGAAGAGGGTCACGAGAGCGGCGAGCGGCTTGATGAGCAAGGGGCGGTGCGCCATGTGCCCGTCCTGGTCGTAGAACGCGGCGATGATGTCGTCGCTCTTCTTCGACTTGTTCAGGCGATAGCCGTAGTGGAGCAGGAGCCCGTTCGCGAGGCCTCCGACGGGGAGCAGGAGCCACCGAGAGGAGCTCGTCGTCGCCAAGGGCGCGCTCGTGAGGGCGTGGAGCGCGTGCAAGAAGAGGCTCACGCCCGTCCCGACGAGGACGCCCGTGACCGAGGCGAGGACGAGCCACTGGAGCACGGTCCCGAGCATCACGAGGAGCTCGACGAGCGGCGGCCGCCTCCCGAGGAGCGCGCGCACGCCAGCGGGGCGGGGCTCGGATCGCGCTTCGGGTCGCGGCTCGGGATCGCTCGCCACGGGGGATCCGCTTCGTAACACCGGGATCGCGGAGGCGGCAAGGCCGCGCGCGGGCGGCGACGGGGCGCCGCGCCTACGACCTCGTCGCGTGACCGCCGGGGCTTCGGAGGACGCGAGGCAAGAGCAGCGCCTCTGTGATCCAGAAGCCCGAGCGCAGCGTCATCGCCATCACCGTGCGCACCTCGAAGGCGCCCCCGCTCGCGACGTGGACGAGGAAGGCCGCGAACACGGCCACCGTCGAGACGGCGAGCAAGCGAGCGAGGAGGAGGCTCGAAGAGCGCGCGGCGAGCGTGAGCGCCCCGCTCGCGAGGTAGACGAAGCCCGCCGCGAAGTTGAAGACGAGGACGAAGGGCACCACGGCGCCCGCCTCCTCCCAGGCGGCCTCGCCGCCGAAGAGGACGTGCCCTCCCTGGAGCACCGTGCCCGCGCCGAAGAGGAGCGCGAGCCCACCGAGCGCCCCGCGCAGCGCGCGCCCGCGAGCCGGAGGGCCCGCGACGGGCGCCTCGGAGTCGTCGTCTCTCATCATCGCCGACCGGGAGTACCACGCCCGCGCTCCGACCGGCGGCGGTCTCGAACGGTCGGAGTCCCGACGAGATCGAACACGACGGCGTCGGTGCCGCGATGCCGGTCAGCGCATGAGGCTCGTCGACCTCCGCCTCCGAAGGACGAGGCCGAGCCCGAAGAGCACGAAGAGGCCGAGCCCACTCGGGAGCCCATCGCGGCTTGTACCGGCGGCGCTGCACGAGCAGTCGCTGCGCTCGGACGCTGGCGCGTCGCCCCCGCCGTCGAAGCCCGCGCCTGCGTCCGCGACGCTCCCCGCGTCGATGCGCCCGCCCGCATCCGCGGCGCTCCCAGCGTCAATGCGCCCGCCCGCATCCTCGCCGATGCCCGCGTCCTCGCCGACGCCGGCGTCGGGCATGGGCGTCGTACAGACGCCCGCCGCGCAGACGTGGCCCGCCTCGCCGCACGCCGTGCCGTCAGGGGCGCTCGTCGAGACGCACGCGCCCGCGCCATCGCACGCGTCCTCGGTGCACTCGTTCTCGTCGTCGCACGCGCTCCCCTCGTCCGTCGGGCTCCACGCGTCGTTCGCCGCCGCGGGGTCACACGCCTCGCACGCGTTCTCCGGGTTCGCATCGCCCGACTCGTAGAGGACGCCCTCGATGAGGCAGCGGTCCGAGCAGACGCCCTCGTCGCAGAAGGAGCCCGTACCGCACGCGGTACCGTCCGCGACGGGCGTCGTCGCGCAGCGGCCCGCGCCGTCGCACGCCTCGGTCGTGCACGCGTTCCCATCGTCGCACGCGCTCGCTGCCGCCATCGGGCTCCACGCGAGCGTGGCTGCGCTCGGGGTGCAGCGCTCGCAGGCGTTCGCGGGGTTGAGGTCGCCCTCGTCATAGCGGTGCCCGCCGATGAAGCAGCCCTCGCCGCACACGCCGCTCGAGCAGACCTCGCCGCTTGCGCACGAGGTGCCGTCCGCGACCGGCGTCATCGCGCAGCGGCCCGCGCCATCGCACGCCTCGGTCGTGCAGATATTCCCGTCGTCGCACGTTGAGCCGCGCGCGGTCGGGCTCCACGCGCTCGTCGAGGCGCTCGTCTCGCACACCTCGCAGGCGTTCGCGGGGTTCGGGGCGCCGTCCGGGTAGAGCGTTCCGCCGATGAAGCAGCCCGCCTCGCACGCGGCGCTCACACAGACCCTGCCCGCTCCGCACGCGGTGCCATCGGCGAGGCTCGTGTGGCCGCAGGAGCCCGAGCCGTTGCAGTAGTCCGCCGTGCACGGGTTGCCGTCGTCGCCACAGCTCCGCGTCGAGGGCGAGGGCGTGCGGGTGCAGCCGCCCGCGCCATCGCAGGTGGAGCTCGCCTCGCACTCGCTCGCCGTGCACGTATACGCCGTGCCGCCGCAGGTGCCTGCCCTGCAGACGTCGTGGTGCGTGCAGGCGTTGCCGTCGTTGCAGCCCGTGCCGTCGTCGACGGGGCTCCACGCTGTCCGCGAGAGGCTCGTCCGACAGGCGAGGCACGGGTTCGTCGGGTGCAGCGTGCCCTCCGTGACGATCGCTCCATCGATGAAGCAGCCCTCCACGCAGGTGCTCGAGCGGCAGACGCCGCTCGCGCCGCAGAGCGTACCGTCCGCAAGGGCCGTGTGGCCGCACCCGCCCGAGCCGTCACAGAAGTCCGCCGTGCAGGTGTTGCCGTCGTCGGTGCAGCTCCGCGTCGAGGGAGCGTTCACGACGTTGCAGCCGCCCGAGCCGTCGCAGGTCGAGCTCGTCTGACACGCTGTCGGAGAGCACGTATAGGCCGTGCCGCCGCAGGTGCCGCTCGTGCAGACGTCGTTCCGTGTGCAGGCGTTGCCGTCGTTACACGTCGTCCCGTTCGAGCGGTTCGACCACGCGCTCGTCGACGAAGCGGGCGTACACGCCTGGCAGGCGTTGTCGGGGTTGATGGTGCCAGAGGCGTAGTACGTGGAGCCGATGAGGCAGCCGCTCGCGCAGCTCCCTCCGTGGCAGACGAGGCCCGAGCCGCACGAGGAGCCGTCCGCTCGCGTCGTGTGGCCGCACGTACCCGAGCCGTCGCAGAAGTCCGCCGTGCAGGGGTCGTGGTCGTCCGTGCAGCTCGTCGAGGAGGAGGCGTTCACGATGGTGCAGCTACCCGTCCCGTCGCAGGTCGAGCTCGCCTGACACTCGCTCGCCGTGCAGGTGTACGCCGTGCCGCCGCACCTACCGCTCGTGCAGACGTCGTGGTGCGTGCAGGCGTTCCCGTCGTTGCAGGTGGTGGTGTCGGCGACGTTCGCCCAGGCGCTCGTCGAGGTGCTGGGGTCGCAGAGCTGGCAGGAGTTGGCGGGGTTCGGGGCGTTGGCGGCGTAGACGCTCCCGTCGATGAAGCAGCCCGCTTCGCACGAGCCGGAGAAGCAGTAGCGGCCACTCCCGCACGAGGTGCCGTCCGTGGCGTTCGTGATGGTGCACGCAGGAGGCGATGCGCCGAGGTCACACGAGGGGAGCGTGGTGTGGCAGACGTCGATGAGGTTGAGGTCGTGGACCTCGACGGGGGTGTTGCGCTGGGTGGTCGTGCCGTCTCCGAGCTGGCCGTAGCCGTTGTATCCCCACGTCCAAACGCGCCCGGCGGAGTCGAGCGCGACGGTGTGGGCGCCGTCCGCAGCGACGGCGACGACGGTGCCCATCCCGCTCGGCATGCTGACGGCCACGGGGGTGGTGCGCTGGGTGGTCGTGCCGTCTCCGAGCTGACCGTAGAAGTTGTATCCCCACGTCCAGACGTGCCCGGCGGAGTCGAGCGCGACGGTGTGGGCGTCGCCCGCGGCGATGGCGACGACGGTGCCCATGCCGCTCGGCGCGCTGACGGCCACGGGGGCGTTGCGCTGGGTGGTCGTGCCGTCTCCGAGCTGGCCGTCGTCGTTTCGTCCCCACGTCCAGACGTGCCCTGCGGAGTCGAGCGCGACGGTGTGGTAGTCGCCTGCGGCGATGGCGACGACAGTGCCCATGCCGCTCGGCATGCTGACGGCGACGGGGGTGGTGCGGTTGGTGGTCGTGCCGTCTCCGAGCTGGCCCAAGACGTTGTATCCCCACGTCCAGACGTGCCCCGCGGCGTCGAGCGCGACGGTGTGGTAGCCGCCCGCGGCGATGGCGACGACGGTCCCCATGCCGCTCGGCGCGCTGACGGCCACGGGGGTGTTGCGCTGGCTGGTCGTGCCGTCTCCGAGCTGGCCGTAGTCGTTGTTCCCCCACGCCCAGACGTTTCCTGCGGAGTCGAGCGCGACGGTGTGGAGGTAGCCCGCAGCGATGGCGACGATGGTGCCCATGCCGCTCGGCATGCTGACGGCCACGGGGGTGTTGCGCCGGGTGGTCGTGCCGTCTCCGAGCTGGCCGTAGTCGTTCCATCCCCACGTCCAGGCGTGCCCCGCGGCGTCGAGCGCGACGGTGTGGTAGTCGCCCGCGGCGATGGCGACGACAGTGCTCATGCCGCTCGGCGTGCTGACCGCGACGGGGGTGGTGCGCCGGGTGGTCGTGCCGTCTCCGAGCTGGCCTTCTGCGTTCCGTCCCCACGTCCAGACGTGCCCGGCGGAGTCGAGCGCGACGGTGTGGCTGCCGCCCCCATCGATCATCCGCATCGTGCAGTGATGCGGCGTCGCCGCCGAGCACGCGGCTCCTCCTCCGCCCTCGAGCGCGGCCGTCGCCTGCCCCACGGAGCGCTCGCTCCCGGCCTCGGTGCTCGTTTCCTCGCTCGCCGTGCAGCCGAAGAGCACGAGTGTGAGCGCCAGCGTCGTCGTTCCCAAGCGTCGAAGCATCGTTCCCCCTGTGGTCGTCTGGGTGGGTGTGCGGAGAGCGTCGCGGCGCGCGACGGAGCTCGTCAATCCGGGGTTCGTGAGGAAACACGGGCGACGAGACGCAGATCATCGAGGAGCGCAGACGCCCCGCGCGATCTCGAGGCGAGCCTCGTGCGCCCCGGGTGGCGGTCTCGTCGTCGACGCGCCTTCAGTAGCCGCCGCGCAAGAGCACGACGCTCGGGCCGCCCGCGTCGACGAGCTCGAGCTCGAGCCGCGCGCGATCGCCGACGTCGGGCGTCTCGATCTGGAGCGCCTCGAAGGCTCCCGTCGGCTGCGCCGGGAGCGCGATGCGCGCGCGCTCGCGATCGTCGACGCGGACGACGAGCGTCCCCGTGCCGCGCTGGCCGTCGGGGATCGCCCAGCGCAGCGTGAGAACGCTGCCGGCGCGCACGCTCGGGAACACGACGCGACGACGCTCCCCGCGCGACCCCGCGGGGAGGAGGAAGCTCGGCGCGCTCTCGCCGCCGACGCGGAGCGGCTCGTCGACCGCGAGCCCCACCTCGTTGTGGACGCCCCGATCGAAGGTCGCGCACTCCCAGCTCAGGTGCTCCCACGCGAGGAAGTCGCAGGGCACCTCGCCGATGCCGGGCTCCTCGAGGAACACGACGGCGCTCCGCACGGCCTCCTCGCTCGCGATCGAGAAGGGCCGCGCGCCCGCCTCGGCGCGGCGCGCGAGGCCCACGACGAGGCAGCCGGCGAGCACGCCGACGAGCGTGAGCGCTCGCGCCTTGGGGCTCGAGGCGAGCCGGCCGAGCACGCCCGCGAGCGCGCGCAGGGCCGGGAGCGAGAGGGCCGACGCGACGAGGACGGCCATCGCGATCGACGGAACGAGGCTCGAGCCGAGCGTGGAGCTCGCGACGAAGAGCGACGGGGCGAGGACGAGGAGCGCGAACGCGCGCGAACGCGCGAGCGGCGGCCCGTCGCGCTCGCCCGAGCGCGTGACGAGCGAGGAGGCGGTCATGAGCGCGCCGAGGAGCGCGAGCGGCGCGAAGGGCAAGATCGCGCGAGCGGGCCCCCTCGTCCCGAGCGCGAGCGCGAGCTCGCGGCCGAGCGCCACGCCACGCGCCGCGCCGCCGGGCTCGAGCGCGGCGGCGATCGCGAGCGCGAAGGCGGC
>JBDHVC010000082.1:0-17579 GCA_039809495.1 Sandaracinaceae bacterium | reverse complement strand
GAGCGGCGACGCGGCGAGCGGCGACTCCGGCGCGCCTGACGCGCTCGACGCGCGCGATGGCGGCCCGCCTCCCTGCGCCCTCGCGTGCGACGGCGACACCTTGCTCCGCTGCGCGGGCGGCCCCGACCCGATGCCCGAGCCGTGCGGCGCGCTCGGCTGCGTCGCGTCGCCGACCCCGCACTGCGGCCGCGTGATCGTCGCGAACGTCGGATCGCCCACGTTCTTCGACGACGCGACGAGCGATCTCAGCGTAGACGAGGGCGTGACGCTGACGATCGACACGAGCGTGCCGGAGCTCGACGTGCGGCCGATGGCCGACGGCTCGAGCCCGGCCGTCGTGTTCGTCTACCGGACGATCCTCGTCGCAGGCACCATCCAGGTCGTCGGCTCGCGCCCCCTCATCCTCGCGGCGCGGGACGCGATCACGATCACGAGCACGGGAGTCATCGACGCGTCCGCGGTGGCGAGCAGGCCCGGACCGGGCGGGCTCGCGGGCGCCGACTCGCCGACCGACTCGGACGGGGGAGCGGGCCGCGGCGGCGATGGTCGCCACGCCGACTCCTATCGGGATGGCGGCGGCGGCGGCGGCGCGCTCTGCGGCGCGGGCGGCGCGGGCGGCGGCGCGGGCGGCGCGGCGCGAGGGGGCGTGGGGGCGGCGGGGCGATCCCTCGGGGGCGATCTCCTCACGCTCCGAGGCGGCGGCGGCGGCGGCGCCGGTACGGGGCTCGACATGACCTTCGGGCGAGGAGGAGCCGGCGCCGGCGGCATCCAGCTCTCGACGGCGGGCCGGCTCGTCGTCGAGGAAGGAGGTGTCGTCCGAGCGCGCGGCGGGAAGGGCGACAACGGAACCGATTCCAGGAGCCACGCGGGGGCCGGCGGCGGCGGCGGCGCGGGCGGCTTCGTCCTGCTCGAGGGCGTGAGCGTGACGGTCCTCGGCGCCATCAACGCGAGGGGTGGCGCAGGTGGAGCTGGCGCGGGTTCGCGCGGGGGCGCGGGCGGCGCGGGAGGTGGAGACGGTGGGACGAGCGGCGTCTCGGGCACGCCCTACGATCACGAGTACGGCAACGGCGGCGGCGGCGGCGGCGGCGCGGGCTGCGTGACCGTCCGCTCGCTCGCGCCCTTCACGGACACGAGCGCGGTGAGCCCGAACGCGCCCGAGGGCCTCCACGTCCTGCCGCTCGAGCTCCGATGAGCGGAGCCTTGCCTCGACGCGCGTCGCGCGGCGATCGCTCGGACGACGCCCTCACCGCGGATTTCCGCGTGTTCCAGCGGATCGGCGGGCACCGCTACGCCCTCGACGACGTGCTCACGGCGTGGACCGCGGCGCGGCGGGCGAAGAGCGCGGCGCGCGTGCTCGATCTCGGGAGCGGGATCGGCTCGGTCGCGCTGATGCTGGCGTGGAAGCTCCCCGAGGCGCGCCTCACCACCGTCGAGGCGCAGGCGGTGTCGTCGGCGCTCCAGCGCGAGAACGTCGCTCGCAACGGCGTCCGCGAGCGCTTCACGCTCGTCGAGGGCGACCTCCGCGAGCCGCGCGTCCGCGAGCAGCTCGGGAGCGGTTACGACCTCGTCACCGGGACGCCGCCCTATTTCCCCGCGGGGACGGCGCTCGCGTCGCCCGATCCGCAGCGAGCGTACGCGCGCGTCGAGCTCCGAGGCGGGATCGAGGCCTACCTCGAGGCGGCCGCGAGCCTCGCGCGCGAGGGCGGCGTCATCGTCGTCTGCGCCGCCGCGAGCCGGCCCGAGCGCGTGCTCGAGGTGGCGCCCGCGCTGGGCCTCCACGTCGAGCACGAGCTCGTCGTCTCGCCGCGCGAGGGCAAGCCCGCGCTCTTCACCGTGTGGACGCTCGCTCGCGGGGCGGGCGGGCGGGAGCGACGCCGCGAGGCGTTCGTGGCGCGCACCCGCGAGGGCGCGCGGACCGAGGCCGAGCGGGGCGTGCGCGCGTTCTTCGGGCTCGCGCGGGAGCAGGACGAGGCGAGCCCGACGCGGCGCGAGCGGGCGGGGGCGCGCGCGTGAGCCGACGCCCGCTCTCCCACGCGCCGGGCGAGATCACGCTGCACGGGCCCGAGCCGCTCGCCGCGCCGCTCGCCGAGCTCCTCGTCCGCTCGCACGAGCTCGATCCCGACGCGCTCACCCACGGCTTCCACAGCTGGCCCGGGAGGATGCACCGCGCCCTCGCCGGAGGCCTCCTCGAGCTGCTCGTCCCGCGGCCCGGCGCCCGCGTGCTCGACCCCTTCGTGGGCGGCGGCACCGTCCTGATCGAGGCGCTCGTGCGCGGGCATCACGCCGTCGGCGTCGATCTGAACCCCCTCTCTCGGCTCGTCGTCGGGGTGAAGACGCGACGGACGAGCGGGGCCGATCGCGAGGCCTTCCTCGTCCTCGCGAGCGGCCTCGAGGAGCGAGCCCTCGAGCGCGTGCGCGAGCGGCGCCCGGCGATGGCCCACCTCGCGAGCGAGCACCTCTCGCTCTACGGGACCCACACCCTGAAGGAGCTCGCCGGGCTCCTCGAGGAGATCCGCGCGCTCGATCGCGGGATCGATCCGAGCGATCGCGAGGCGGCGCTCGCCGTCTTCTCGTCGATCGTGCAGAAGGTCTCGAACCGGCGCGCCGACACCTCGGACGAGGCCGAGCGCAAGCGCATCCGCAAGGGGCTCTCGAGCGAGCTGTTCCGCCGCAAGGCCGAGGAGCTCTCGGAGCGTTGGGCGGCGCTCGAGGCGGCGATCGGCCCTCGCCGTGGTGGCGTCGAGCTCCTGACGGGCGACGCGCGCCTGCTCCCCCGCGTCCTCGGTCGACGCCGCGTCGACGCGATCGTGACGTCGCCCCCTTACGGCGGCACCTACGACTACGCCGCGCAGCACGCGCTCCGGCTCGACTGGCTCGGGCTCTCGACCGCTCGCCTCGAGCGCGAGGAGATCGGGGCCCGACGACGACAAGGGAGGGTCGAGCGGTGGGACGCGGAGCTCCACGCGAGCCTCCGAGCGATGCGCGCGGTGCTCGCTGGGCCCGAGGCGCGGATCGCGCTCGTCCTCGGTGACGCCCAGCTCGGCCGGGAGCGGCTCGACGCCCACGCGCAGGTCCTCGGCATGGCGCCCTCGGTGGGCCTGCGCCCGATCGCGGCGGCCTCCGAGCTGCGCGAGGATCGGCTCGGCGGACCCGCGCGGCGCGAGCATGTGATGATTCTCGCACCCCTATGAACGCGCGCCGCGTGGGGTGCCTCGCCAACGACCGTTGAGGGTGATAGCGTCCGCGCGTCCTCGATGGAGAGGCGTCGGCCCATCTCGTCGGAGCGCAGCCGACCCGCGGTCGTCACACGGAAGAAGCATGGCCCAGATCCCCATCCCGAGCCGCGAGGAAGTGCTCGCCCGCATCGTCGAGATCCTCTCGGATAGCTTCGAGATCGACCCTAAGACGATCAAGCCGGAGTCGACCCTCTACGAAGAGCTCGACCTCGACAGCATCGACGCGATCGACATCTTCACGCAGCTCCGCGAGGTGACGGGCCGACGCCCCGATCCCGCCGAGGCCCGCAACGTCCGCACCGTCGCGGAGCTCGTCGACTTCGTCTTCAAGGAGATCGACAAGACGAACGCAGGCGTCCCCGAGGGTCCCCTGGTGCCGCCGGGCCCGGAGAGCGGCTCGAGCGGCTGACGCGGGCAACCCCCGCGGGAGATTCGCCTCGCTCCTCGCGTAGAAAGGCGAGCGACGCGGCGTTCGTCGACGCGCGCGCGGAAATGAGCTTGGAATCGAGATGCGCAGAGTCGTGATCACCGGAGTTGGCGTCTTGAGCCCGATCGGGCACGACGCCGAGGCGTGCGCCGCGTCGCTCAAGAGGATGGAGGGCGGGGTCCGACCAACGCCCGAGTGGGATCACATCGCGGATCTCCAGACGCGCGTCGGCGGGAAGGTGACCGGCATCGACCTCGTCGCGCACTTCCCGCGCCGACGCCGGCGCACGCAGGGCAAGGTCGGCCTCTACGCGATGTACGCGACCGATCAGGCGATCGCGCAGGCGGGGCTCACCGAGGCCACGCTGCAGAGCGGCCGGACGGGCGTCGCCTACGGCTCGACGACGGGGAGCTCCGACGAGCTCGAGGCCTTCTGCGGACCGCTCTTCGTCAACAAGTCGATGCGGGGCCTCGACAGCTCGAGCTACCTCAAGTTCATGACCCACACCTGCGCCGCGAACCTCGCCGCGACGTACGGCCTGCGCGGGCGCGTGCTCCCGGTGATCTCGGCGTGCACGAGCGGCAGCCAGTCGATCGGCGCGGCCTACGAGTCGATCAAGTACGGCGCCCAGGACGTGATGCTCGCCGGCGGGGCCGAGGAGATGCACTACGCGACGGCGGTCACGTTCGATCTCTTGATGGCGACGAGCATCCGCTACAACGCCGAGCCGTCGCGCACACCGAGGCCCTTCGACAAGAGGCGCGACGGCCTCGTCATCGGCGAGGGCGCGGCGACGCTCGTGCTCGAGGACTACGAGCACGCGAGGGCGCGCGGCGCGAAGGTGCTCGGCGAGGTCGTCGCGTACGGCACCAACTGCGACGGCGTCCACATCACGGCGCCCTCCGAGGCGGGGATGCGGGGCGCGATGGAGCTCGCGCTCGAGGACGGCAAGATCCGGCCGAGCGACGTGGACTACGTCAACCTGCACGGGACGGGCACCGAGATCGGCGACATCTGCGAGAGCCGGGCGACGGAGTCGCTCTTTCGCCGGCCCGTCCCGGCCTCGACGCAGAAGAGCTACACGGGGCACACCCTCGGCGCGTGCGGCGCGATGGAGATCGTCTTCTCGCTCCTCATGATGCGGGACGGCTTCCTCGCGGCGAACCGCAACCTCGACGAGGTCGATCCGCGCTGCGGCAACCTCGGCTACGTGCGCGAGACGATGGCCGCGCGGCCGCGCCTCGTCATGTCGAACAACTTCGCGTTCGGCGGCGTGAACACCTCGATCCTGGTGCGCGCGATCGACGCGTGACGGCGCCCCGAGCCCGCGCGCCCTCGGACGGGCGGATCACGTCGCGCGAGGCGCGCCGTCAGCGGCGGCAGATGGCGACGCCGTACCCCGCGATGGGCTCGCACCGCCAGCCGCTCGGGCAGAGGCCGTCGGCGCAGAGGCGCGTGCAGTAGTGGCCCACGTCGCAGAGGCCGCTCGCGCACTCGCGGCCGGCGTCGCAGCTCGCGCCGAGCGCGCGCGAGCCCGCGCGCGAGCAGACGAGGAGGATGTCGGAGCCGTCGACGATGGGCGTGCAGCCGAGCCCCGCGCCGCAGCCGCTCCGCGCCGTGCAGGCCTGCGTGCAGCTCGGGCCGAGCGGCGCGGAGGAGTCGCAGGCGCCGCTGCGGCAGAGGTAGAGGCCGTCCGCATCGACGCGGCACGAAGCGCCCGCGGCGTCACCGCCCACGACGTCGGGCGGCGGCACGCACACGCGCTGGCCGGAGACGAGCTCGCAGGTGTACGGGTCGAAGCCGGCGAAGCGCGTCGGGCAGTCCGAGGCGCTCTCGCACGCGGACGTGCAGCCGATCGCGCCGAGGCAGAGCCCCGTCGGGCACTCGGACGCCGATCCGCACGGCCGCTCCACGTCCGCGCAGACGCGCTCGCTCCCGACGCGGGTGCACGCGAAGCCCGCGGGGCAGTCGCCACCGACCGCGCACGAGCGCGTGCAGTGCCCGACGCCGGTCACGGAATTGCCGAGGCAGAGGCCGTTGGCGCACGAGCCCGCGCTCGCGGTCGAGCAGGGCGCGCCCGTGTCGTCGGGCACGCAGCGGCCGCCGGCGCAGAGCTGCCCATGCGCGCAGTCGAGATCGCGAGCGCACGAGCGGCTGCAGAACGAGCTGCCGCCGACGCCGGGCGTGCACGGGCCGCTCGCGCAGTCCGCGTCGCTCGAGCAGGGATCGAGGTAGCGGCCGATCCCCGCTCGAGCGTCCGGCCCCGCGGGCTCGGAGGCGTCGGGCGACGTGGGCGTGAACGCGTCCGAGCCCGTCGCGGCGTCGGGCTCGACGACGCGCGCGTCGGGCTCGACGAGCCGAGCGTCGATCGCGGCCGCGCCGTCGAGGCCCGCCGAGCCCCCGTCGCGGATCAGCCGGTGCTCGCCGTCGGCGCATGCGGCGAGGACGAGCCCCGCGAGGAGGCCGAGCGACGCGAGGCGGTGGAGCGAGCGCATGACCGCATCCTGCCTCGACCCGGCCGCGCTGTCAGCGAGGCGTCGAGGCGCGCGGGGGGCGGAGGGCTCGACGACGGCGCGACGAGGGCGAGGGCGCGCCGGGGGCGACGGCGCCCTGCTAGAGTGCGCGCGCGATGCCCCTCGACGCGAGTGCTCTCGAAGCGCGCCTCGACGCCGCGCAGCTCGTCCACGCGGAGGGGTGCGTCCGCGCGATCACGGGCCTCGCGATCCGCGCCTCCATGCCCGGGGCGCGCGTGGGCGAGGTGGTCGAGATCGTGCGACGCGGCCTGCCCACGCTCCTGGCCGAGGTCGTCGGCTTCGAGCTCGACGACGTGATGCTCGTCCCCTTCGGCGCGATCGAGGGCATCGGGCCCGACGATCCCGTGCGAGCGACGGGGCGAGCCCACGAGATCGTCGCCGGAGAGGCGCTGCTCGGCCGCGTGCTCGATGGGCTCGGTCAGCCGATCGATGGCGGCCCGCCGCTCCGAGGCGAGCGCTGGCCCGTGATGCGAGCGCCGCCCGATCCGATGAGCCGCGCGCGGATCGCGAGGCCGCTCGCGCTCGGGATCCGCGCGATGGACGCCCTGCTCACGACGGGCGAGGGCCAGCGCGTGGGGCTCTTCGCGGGGAGCGGCGTCGGCAAGAGCACGCTGCTCGGGCAGATCGCGCGACAAGCCGACGCCGACGTGTTCGTCGCGTGCCTGATCGGCGAGCGAGGGCGTGAGGTCCGCGAATTCCTCGAGGATTCGCTGGGTGAGCGGGGACGCGCGCGCGGGGTCGTCGTCTGCGCGACGAGCGACGCGCCCGCGATGGTGCGCAAGAAGAGCGCCTACGTGGCGACGGCCATCGCCGAGCACTTCCGCGATCAGGGCGCCCGCGTCCTGCTCCTGCTCGACAGCGTCACGCGCTTCGCTCGCGCGGGGCGCGAGGTCGGCCTCTCCGCGGGCGAGCCGCCGGCGCGGCGAGGCTATCCGCCGAGCGTCTTCGCGGAGCTCCCGCGTCTGCTCGAGCGCTCGGGCAACGGCGAGAGGGGATCGATCACGGCCTTCTACACGGTGCTGGTCGAGGGCTCCGACATGGAGGAGCCGATCGCCGACGAGGTGCGCGGCATCCTCGACGGTCACGTCGTGCTCGATCGCAAGCTCGCGGCGCGGGGGCGCTTCCCCGCGATCGACCCCTTGACGAGCCTCTCGCGCGTGATGGACGGCGTCGTCTCGGCCGCCCATCGGGACGCGGCGAGCGAGCTGCGCGCGGCGCTCGCGCTCTACGAGAGCAAGCGGGATCTCGTCACGCTCGGCGCCTACAAGAAGGGGAGCGATCCGCGGCTCGACCAGGTCCTCGCCCGGATCGAGCCGATCGAGGCGTTCCTCCGGCAGCGCCGCGACGAGCGCGCCGCCTTCGACGAGACGAGCGCCGCGCTCGCGCGCCTGCTCTGACGGCCCGCTCCGCTCGACCGCGATCCGACGGTTGCGGACCGCCGCGAGCGCTCGGCTATACTGGAGCGCCATGTCGGATCGTCCTTTCGGGGCTGGGCCGAGCGGGGCCAGCAGCGCCGCCGCGTCCGCCGTGGGTGCGCGCGCCGCGAGCGAGCCCGCCAACGCCGCGCCCGAGGAGCCGACGTCGGTGCGACCCTCGCTCACGGCCGAGCTGGTGAGCGCGTCCTCGAGCCCCGAGCGGCGAGAGCGCTCGACCGCGCCCGGGTGGGGCCCGAGCCCCAAGAGCGCGCCGAGCGCCGGCGAGGCCGGCCCTCGCGCCCCGAACGAGCGGGACACGGATCAGGACCTCCTCGCGCGCGACATCGACCTCGAGGAGCTCAGCCAGGGGGGCCCGCGCGTCTCCTTCGCGTCGCTCACCAAGGCGTCGGCCATCGGCCGCTTCGGCGCCTACCAGCTCCTCGGGCGGATCGCCTTCGGCGGCATGGCGGAGATCTTCCTCGCGCGCGAAGGCGCGGAGGGCGGGCGCGGCGGGCGCTTCGTGATCGTGAAGCGGGTGCTCCCCCACGTCGCCGCCGACGCCCAGTTCATCGCGATGTTCAAGGACGAGGCGCGGCTCGCGATGCAGCTCAGCCACCCGAACATCTGCCACGTCTACGCGTTCGGTCAGGAGACGAGCGCCTACTTCATCGCGATGGAGTGGGTGAACGGGATGCCGCTCTCGAAGGTGATCCGCCGCGCGCGCGACACCGGCGGCCTCTCGGTGCCGATCGTGATGAAGATCGTCGCCGTGGTCGCCGAGGCGCTCGACTACGCCCACCGCGCCGCCGACCAGACGACGGGCGAGCCGCTCGGGATCGTCCACCGCGACGTCAGCCCGCAGAACGTGATGGTCAGCTACGACGGCATCGTCAAGCTCCTCGACTTCGGCATCGCGAAGGCGTCCAGCCACTCGACGCGCACGGAGGCCGGCGTCGTGAAGGGCAAGTTCGCGTACATGGCGCCCGAGCAGTGCCTCGGCGAGCCCATCGACGCGCGCGCCGACGTCTTCGCGCTCGGCGTCTGCCTCTACGAGCTGCTCGACGGCAAGAACCCGTTCAAGCGGCAGACCGAGTTCGACACGATGCGCGCGCTCGTCTACGAGGAGCCGCCGGCGCTCTCCGAGCTCCACCCGCACATCCCCCTCGAGCTCGACGCGATCGTGAAGCGAGCGACGGCGAAGCGGCGTGAGGATCGCTACCAGAGCGCCGCGGATCTCCAGCTCGCGCTCGAGCAGGCGCTCGCGCGCACGGGCGAGATCGTCCCGACGTCGCGGGTCGCCGAGCGGATGGGCGAGCTCTTCGCGAACGAGATCAAGGCGGGCCCTCGGCTCGACACGCGCGTCGACGTCCCCAGGCGCGAGCCGCACGATCCGGCCGGCGAGTCGGATCGCTCGCTCGCGCAGGTCGTGCTCCCGCCGAACGCGACCGAGCGGATGCCGATCGTCACCGACGACGCCGCGCGCTCGACGCTCGAGCCCGAGCCCCGTCGGCGATCGCTCGCGCTCGTCGCCTCGCTCGTGCTCGCGCTCCTGCTCGTCGGCGGCGCGGGCGTGTTCGCCGCGTTCTTCACGGGGGTCGTCACGCTCGGTCCCCCACGGCAGGACGGATCGGGCGGGGCGAGCGCGCCCTCGAGGGATCACGGCCCCGCCATCGGCCCCGCGCCGCTCGCACCCCCAGCGGCGCCCGCGCCGACGACGACGGGCACGCTGCTCGTCGACAGCACGCCGAGCGGAGCGAGCGTCGCGCTCGGCGATCGCGGGATCGTGGGGACCACGCCGCTCGAGGTCGGCCGGCTCGAGGCGGGAGAGTGGCCTCTGCACCTCTCGCTCGGTGGCTACGAGGACTGGGACTCCTCGGTCGAGGTGCGCGCGGGCGAGCACACCCGCGTCACCGGCACCCTCGTCGCCATCGAGGCGAGCGCGCCGCGCGCGCCCTCCCGCGAGGGCCGCCGCGATCGGAGCGAGCGCGCCGAGCAGCCCGAGCGAGCCGCCGCGGCGTCGGGCGAGCTCTCGATCAACACGCGACCCTGGTCGCGCGTCTACGTCGGCCAGCGCCTCCTCGGGACGACGCCGATCGGCAACGTCGAGCTCCCCGCGGGCTCGGTGCGGCTGCGCCTCGTCGATCGCGACGGCGGCGAGCACACCCGCACGGTGATCATCCCGCCCGACGGCCAGGCGCGGGAATTCTTCGACCTCTCGACCGACCCGGAGTGACGACGCGGCTCGCTCGACGCTCAGCGTCGCGGCGAGGGGGGATGGTCGACGCGGCCGTCGGGATAGCGCGCGAAGCGCCCCGCGGCGCGGGGGTGCGTCGGCGCGTCGCTCGGCCACGGCCAGCCCCCGAAGCGCGTCCGGCGATACTCGCGGAAGGTCGCCTCCAGCTCTTCGCGCGTGTTCATGACGAAGGGGCCGTGCGCGGCGACGGGCTCGCCGATCGGGCGCCCCTGGAGCACGAGCACCTCCACCTCGTCGTCCCCCGCCTCGAGCTCGATCGCCTGATCCGCGAGCACGACCGCCCCGGTCCGAGGCGCAAGCGGCTCGCGCGCCGCGCCGTCCTCGCTCGCGAGCGTCAGGGTCGAACCGCGGAAGAAGTAGAGCACGCGCGGCGTGTCCTCCGCGGCGGCGCTCGTCGGGAGCGTCAGGCGCGCGTGCGGATCGAGCCGCAGCGTCCAGATCGCGACGTGCGCGTCCGCGCGAGAGGCCCACGACTCGGGCGGCGGCGCGGGCGGCGACGCGGCCTCGACCGCGCCCGCGACGATCGTCATCTCGCTCGCGCGGCCCGCCTCGTCCGTCCTCTTGATCGTCGGGATCGTCTCCGACCAGAGCATCGAGAAGTGCGGCGCGGCCATCTTCGAGGCGCGCGGCAGGTTCAGCCAGACCTGGAAGAGCTCCGCGGGGTTCGGCGCGTCCGAGGCGACGAGCGGGAACATCTCCGCGTGCGAGATGCCTCGACCGGCCGTCATCCACTGCACGTCGCCGCCACCGAAGCGCGCCGCGGCGCCGAGCGAGTCCGAGTGATCGAGGTAGCCGCGCCGCATCAGCGAGACCGTCTCGAAGCCTCGATGCGGGTGCTGCGGGAAGCCCGGCACCCGCTCGCCGTGGTACATCCGAAAGCCGTCGATCCCCTCGAAGTCGTTGCCGATCCGTCGGCCCGCGAGCGAGCCGACGGGGCCGAGCTCGTCGTTGCCCGCCGGGTACGCGTCCGCGTGGTGGACGCAGAGGAGGAAGGGGTCGAGCGTCGGCCACGGGGCGACCGACGTCGCCGGGCCGAGCGGGAAGGTTTCGAGCGTCAGCGTTCGCGGCTTCGTGTGCATCGCCCGATCACCATGCGCGCTCCGTGGGCGCCTGACGAGCCCTCGACGCCGCAACGCAACGTTGCGACGCGCTCGATCAGCGCTCCTGCTTCGCGTCGCTCTTCGCGCCCTTCGCGCCCTTCGCCTTCGCCTCTTCGGCGGCGATCTCCGCGCGCACCTTGTCCATGTCGAGCTTGCGCGCCTCCGCGACGAGCTGAGCGAAGGCCTTCTTCGGCAGCGCGCCCTCGTCGCGGTAGACGAGGACGCCGTCGCGGAAGACCATCAGCGTCGGGATCGCGCGGATCTCGAGCGCCTGCGCGAGCTCCTGCTGCTCCTCCGTCTGGATCTTCCCGAAGACGATGTCGAGGTTCTCCTCGGCCACCTGCTCGAAGACCGGCGCGAAGGCGCGGCAGGGCGCGCACCACGTGGCCCAGAAGTCGAGCACCACGATGCCCGGCTTCTCGATGGTCCCTTGGAAATTCTCGACCGTGATCGTCTGGCTGGCCATCGCCCTCCTATGCGACGATGACCGCGCCGACACAAGGCACGCACCTCACCGAGCTGTGAGGAGCGCTCGACGCGGCACGGAAGCTGCGTCGAGCCCGAGCGCGACTCCGCGTGTGTCGCGTTGCGCCGCCCTCCTCCGTCGCCGCCGATCGCGCCGCGGGGCCATCGATCGCGCGCCCGCTCCCCGACTCGACCCTCCGAGCCAGGCCGACCCCCGAGCCAGAAAGGCAAGAACCCATGCGTCACCTCCTCACCGCTCCGCTCGCCGGCCTGTTCGCGGTCGCGCTCGCCGGCTGCTCCTGTAGCGAGAGCCACGTCCGCGACGACGCGGGCGCGGGCGTGGACACCGGCGGCATCGGCGACTACGCCTGCCTCTGCTGCGACGGCACGACGATCCTCGCGCGCGGCCCCGAAGAGTGCCCGGCGCTCTGCGCCACCCACCGATGCGAGGACGCCGGGCCCGCCCCGGATGCGGGCTCGTGTCGGCCCGCGGGCGACGTGGTCTGCTTCACGCAGGCCCCCGTCGCGGGCGATCCCTTCACGGCGGAGATCACGATCGGCCCGAGTTCCTCGGGGACCGACTGCTACTGCGGTCAGGCCCTCGTCGCCGAGTCGAGCGTGAGCGCCGAGCGCGTCGACCTCGGCGTCGGGCTCTGCCCCCCCGAGGCGTTCTGCGCCGCGTGCGAGCCTGCCCCGACGGCGCGACGCACGTTCACCCCGGCGCGCGAGGGCCGCGTGACGTTTCGGATCAACGGGACGGACGCCTTCATGCTCGGGGTGGCGCCGACCGGAGCGGTCGCCGAGCCGACCCCGACCTGTATCCGCTCGGCTCAGCTCGACGGCTGTTCGTCCATCGACAGCGTCGAGGACTTCGACGTCGATCGAGCCTGCTTCCGCGACATCGTCCCGGACGGGGCGCGCGTCACCATCCGGGTCGAGGAGGCGTGCGGGGCCTGCGAGCAGATCGGCCCCTGCACCGTCACGGTGAGCGACGACAACCGGATCTGGGTCGAGCCGACCCGCGGGCAGGACCTCTGCGATCACGTCTGCCCCGGCGTGTGCACGCACTACGAGCACGTCTGCGTGACGCCGCCGCTCCCGATCGGCCACTACGAGATCGTCATCCCGAGGATGATCGACTCGGGGCTCTCGCCCAACCCCACGCTCGACGTCGGGGCGGCGGGGCTCGGCGAGGAGGTCTGCCACGGCCCGCGTCGAGGCGGCTGATCCTGCCCGCTCGAGCGCCTGCGTCCTCGCCGAAAGGAATCGACCCATGTCCGCACGATCGCTCCTGTCCCTGCTCCTCGCGCTCGGGCTCGTCGGCTGCTCCTGTGCCGAGAGCCACGTCCGCGACGACGCGGGTGCGCGCGTGGACACCGGCGGCATCGGCGACTACGGCTGCCTCTGCTGCGACGGCGCGACGATCCTCGCAGGCGGCCCCGAGGAGTGCCCGGCCCTCTGCGCCGGTCGCTGCGAGGACGCGGGCGTCGCGCCCGAGTGCGTGCAGAGCGGCGAGGTCGCCTGCTTCACGCAGGCGCCCGCCGTGGGCGACCCCTTCTCCATCACGCTCCGCCCGCGCCCCTCCCTCGACGGCGTCGACTGCTACTGCGGCCAGGATCTCGTCAGCGAGCTCGCGACAGACGCGCAGGGCGTCGCGCTGACGAGCGAGCTCTGCCCGCCCGTCGCGCTCTGCAGGGCCTGCCTCCCGCCGCCGACGTCCACCGTGAGCTTCACGCCGACCGAGGCGGGGACGACGGTCGTTCGCCTCGACGGGCAGGACGCGTTCGCGCTCGACGTCGCCCGAGCGGGCATCGGCGGCGGGCCGACGCCGACGTGCGTCGTCGCGGCTCCCGGCGACTTCTGCGCCGACGTCCGCACGGTCCGCTCGTTCGTGACCGACAAGGTCTGCTACGGCCCGACCGCCACGCCCGGCACCCAGGTCACGATCCGCGTGGAGGACCCCTGCGGGGGCTGTGAGCCGATCGGCCCCTGCACGGTGCGCGTCGGCGAGGGGCGGATCGTCGTCGAGCCGACCTACGCTGGAGATCGGTGCGACCGCGACTGCACCGAGGTCTGCACGAACCACGTGCACGTCTGCGTGACCCCACCGCTCCCCGAGGGGCACTACGACGTGGTCTTCCCGGGCGGGCTCGACATCAACGACGATCAGCCCTCGCCGACGCTCGACGTCGGCGGCGGCGATCCGGCGGACGAGGTTTGCTACGGCGCGGGCCGCGGCCGCTGACAGCGCGCCGCGGAGGCGCGAGACACGACCGAGCGAAGGACGCACCTCCTCGGCGCCGACCGTCGTCGTCTCGGGCGAGGGAGATGGCGCCGAGGCGTGCCGCGGCGCACGCTTCGGAGCGCGAGCCCCTCTCCTCCACCCCGTGCCGCTCGACGCGCGCTCGCGCCGAGCCGCTCGCCTCGACGAGGACCATGACCCGCACGCACGTCTTCGCGGTCTCCTCCCTCCTCCTCGCGCTCGCCCTCTCTGGCTGCTCGTGCGAGGACGGCCACGCCGGCGACGACGCGGGCGCGCTCGTGGACGCGGGCGCGCTCGTGGACGGCGGCGCGGAGCAGGACGCCGGACCCAATGAGCACTGCACCCCCCGAGGCGACGTCGTCTGCTACGAGCGGGCGCCCGTCGCGGGCGATCCCTTCGAGGTCGGGCTCGTGATCGCGCCGCCCGTCGACGGCGTCGAGTGCTACTGCGGGCAGACGCTCGTGACGAGCGCGTTCACGGACTCGGATCGCACGAACCTCTCGAGCGGGCTCTGCCCCGCCTTTCCCGCCTGCGACGCGTGTCGACCCGCGCCGGCCGCGACGGAGGTCTTCACGCCGCCGAACGATCAGCCGATGACGATCGCCGTCAACGGGAGCGACGCGTTCACGCTCGACGTCGCCCCCGCGGGCACGGTCACCGAGCCGATACCACCGACCTGCGTCCACGTCGGGAACATCGGCGACTGCGCCTCCGTGCACCAGCTCGAGTTCGTGAGCACGGACCGCCTCTGCTACCGCCCGGAGGTCCCGCCCGGCACGCGGCTCACGCTCCGCGCCGAGAACCCGTGCGGCGGCTGCGAGGCGATCGGCCCCTGCACGGTCACGATCGCCGAGGATCAGATCAACGTCGAGCCTTCCGTCGCGACCTACCTCTGCGACGCCATCTGCCCGCCGGGCTGCTTCGAGCAGGAGCACCTCTGCGTGACGCCGCCGCTCCCCGCGGGCCGCTACACCCTGAACGTCCGCGGCCTCTTCTTCACGGGCGAGGCGCCGCTCCCCACCCTCACCGTCGAGGAGGGCGCGGACAGCGACGTCGAGTGCCTCGGTCGGCGGCGCGGAGGCTGACCCAGCCGCGCCGCGGGGCGCGCAGGCGTCGAACGCGGAGGCCGATCAGCGCGACGCGCGCGCGTGGAGCTCGCGCACGAGCTCGGCGAGGCGGCCAGAGTCGACGAGCGCCTTCAGGCGGTGGCCGTCGTCGACCTCGACGAGCTCGACGAGGCCCGGCGTGCCCGTCCGCGCGAGGACGCGGCTGTCCTCGATCGGCACGACGTCGTCGTGGATCCCGTGGACGAGCGTGACGGCGACGCCCTCGGGGAGCGGGTCGTGGACGCCGAGCTTGTCCGCCGCCTGCGCGAGCAGGAGCGTGGGCCCGCGGTGGAGACCACGCGCCAGCAGCGCGACGGCGATCGCGCCACCGAAGGAGCTGCCGACGAGGACGTGCGGCGAGCGCCCCTCGCGCGCCGCCGCCGCGAGCGCCGCCGCCTGCGTGGCGATGGAGCCCTCGAGATCGCTCGTGTCCATCGCCGGCGTCGTCGCGTCGAAGTGCGCCGCGAAGAAGCGCGCCTTGTCACCCTGCGGGCTCGACTCCATCCCGTGGATGAAGTGGACGCGAAGTGACGATCGGTGCTCGCTCATGGGCGTGGAGGATGCGAGGGCGGCCCGGCGCGATCAAGCACACGATCCGTGCGCTTTGCGCGTCGACGCAACGGCGCGAGGTCGTCGTCGATGAGCGGCGCATGGAAGCCATCCTCCTCTCGTTTCGCGGCGAACCGTTGCGCATCTTCCCCGTCCACACGCGCCCGCTCGAGGTCGGGAGCGGCCCGCGCGCGGACGTCGTGGTCCACGACGTCGAGGTGCCGGAGCGGGCGCTGCTCGTCACGGTCGGAGACGACGGCGTGTTGGTCGCGCGCGATCTCGCGAGCGCGAGCAGGACCGTGCGGCTGACGAGCGAGGCGATCATCCCACTCGGCAAGGACTACGCGCTCTCACGCGCGCCCGCGCTCGACGTCGCTCGACCGGGCGAGCTCGGCGTGGTGACGGAGCCGCTCGTCCTCGGGCTCGACGATCGCGACGACGAGCTCCTGCTGATCGTCGGGCGCGGCCCCGAGGCGCGCCGGATCCGGATCGACGCGAGGCCGATCACGATCGGCTCTTCGCCCCGCTCGGATCTCGTCCTGAGCGATCGCACGGTGAGCGCCGCGCACTGTCGCATCGAGCCCGATCGGGGCACGGCGTGGGTGCGCGATCTCGGCAGCCGAAACGGCACCTGGATCGACAACGTGCGCACGGCGCTCGGTCGCGTCACGCCCGGCTCGCGCCTGCGCGTCGGTCGAACCGAGCTGACCGTCGTCGATCGAGGCCGCGAGGGCGACGCGCGGCGCGGTGGCCTCGTCGCCGCGTCCTGGCAGATGATCGAGCTACTCGGCCGCGTCGAGACCCTCGCGCGCACCACGGCGCCCGTGCTCGTGTTCGGCCCGAGCGGAGCCGGCAAGGAGGGGATCGCGCGCGCGCTCCACGCGCGAGGCCCGCGCGCGGCCCAGCCCTTCGTCGCCGTCAACGCGGCCGCGATCCCGCGCGATCTCGTCGAGAGCGAGCTCTTCGGGCATGAGAAGGGCGCGTTCACGGGCGCGGACGCGATGCGGCGTGGCGTCTTCGAGCAGGCCGATCGCGGCACCCTCTTCCTCGACGAGATCGGCGAGCTCCCGCTCGCGACCCAGGCGCGCCTCCTGCGCGTCCTCGACGACTGGACGATCCGCAGGATCGGCGGCGAGACGACGCGCACCGTCGACGTCCGCCTCGTCTGCGCGACGCACCGTGATCTTCGAGCGCTCGTCGCGCGCGGCGCGTTTCGCGCCGACCTCTACTATCGCCTGGTTCAGGCCAAGCTCGTCGTCCCACCGCTCGCCGAGCGCCCCGACGACGTGAAGGCGCTCGCGGCGCACTTCCTCGAGCAGGCGGAGAAGACGATCGGGACCCGGACCTTGAGCCGAGGCGCGCTCGAGGCCCTGCTCGCCTACGGCTGGCCTGGGAACGCGCGAGAGCTGCGGAGCGTCGTCCTCGGCGCCGCCACCCAGTCGAGCGGGATCGTCGAGGCCGAGGACGTCCGCGCGGCGATCGCGGCGATCGCGGGTGATGACGCGTTCGACGAGCTCTCGAGCGCCGGGGTCCGCATGCTCGTCGAGCAGCACGGATCGGTGTCGGCGGCGGCGCGCGCGATCGGGGTCGCGCGAACCACGCTCCGCGACAGGTTGGCACGAGTCGCCGTGGTTCCCGACGGCCGGACCCGCCGAATGCGAGCCGGAGCGGGCTGAACACGCGAACGGTTTGCTCGGAGCCCGCCGAGATCGTAGATCCGCGCGCGTCACCGCCCGTACTTCGATTCGAGGCCTGCCCTCTTCGTCGCCGTGCCGTGAACGCCCTCACCTGGTCGAGGGCAAGCCGCACGCGTCACGGGCGACGAGCGCGGTCTAGCTAGGGATAAGGCCCGAGAGAAGAGAAGACTGAGATGGGCAATCGCCTCTATGTGGGCAACCTCGCGTTCCACACCACCGAGGAGAATCTGAAGGATCACTTCGCCGGCATCGGCGGGGTCACCGAGGCCGTGATCGTGATCGACCGCATGACGGGTCGCTCGCGAGGCTTCGGCTTCGTGACGATGGAGAGCGACGAGCTCGCCAAGCGCGCGGCCGACGAGCTCAACGAGTCGATGCTCGATGGCCGGAACCTCCGGGTGAACGAGGCCGAGGCGCGCCGCGAGGGCGGTGGCGGTGGCGGCGGCGGTCGCGGCGGTCGCGGCGGCGGCGGCGGTGGTGGTGGCCGCGGCGGCAGCGGCGGCGGAGGTGGCGGCTACGGCGGTGGCGGTGGT
>JBDHVC010000081.1:0-17708 GCA_039809495.1 Sandaracinaceae bacterium | reverse complement strand
TCCACGCGGCCCGACGCGACCGCGGCGCTCGCTCGCGCGGCCGCCGCGAGGCGCTCGGCCACGCGCTCGGCCACGCGCTCGTCCGGGGCGTCGACGCGAACGGCGATCAGGCGCCCGAACGGCGCGTAGCCGAGCTCGCGGCGCTTGCCGAGCTCGTCGCGCGCGAAGGCGAGGTAGTCGTGCTCGACCGCGAGGGCGATCGCGGGCTCCGCGGGCTGATACGTCTGGAGGATCACGCGCCCCTCGTGCTCGCCGCGCCCCGCGCGACCGGCGACCTGCGTGAGGAGCTGGAAGGTGCGCTCGGCCGAGCGGAAGTCCGGGAACGCGAGCGACTGATCGGCGCAGAGCACGCCGACGAGCGTGACGCCGGGGAGGTCGTGCCCCTTCGTCACCATCTGGGTGCCGACGAGGATGTCCACCTCGCGGCGCCGGACGCGATCGAGGACCTCCTCGACGCCGGCGCCCACCGCCACGTCGCGATCGAGGCGCGCGAGCCGCGCGTCGGGGAAGAGCCGCGCGAGGCGCTCCTCGACCTTCTCGGTCCCGAGGCCGATCGGCGAGAGCTGGAGCGAGCCGCACGCGGCGCAGCCACCCCCGATCGGCGTGGCGAAGTCGCAGTAGTGGCAGCGGAGCACGCCCGCGCGGCGATGCTCGGTGAGCGCGACGCTGCACGCGGGGCAGCTCGCGATCGTCCCGCAGGCGAGGCAGCGCAGCGTCGGCGCGAAGCCCCTGCGGTTGAGGAAGAGGACGGCCTGCCCCCCCGAGGCGAGCGTCGCCTCGAGCGCGCGATGGAGCGTCACCGTGAGCAGCGGCTCGCCCGACGGGCCCGCCGACGTCCGCGTCAGGTCCACCACCTCGACCCGCGGCAGGGCGCGCGGCGTCGCGCGGGCGCGCAGCGTGAGGAGCCGGTAGAGGCCGCGCTCGGCGTTGTGGAAGCTCTCGAGCGAGGGCGTCGCCGAGCCGAGGATCGCGACCGCATGCGCGCGCCGCGCCCTGAGGATCGCCATGTCCCGCGCGTGGTAGCGGAACCCCTCCTCCTGCTTGTACGAGCCGTCGTGCTCCTCGTCGACGACGATCACGCCGAGCTCGCGCACGGGCGCGAAGAGCGCGGAGCGGGCGCCGAGGACGAGGCGGATCTCGCCCGAGCGGACGCGACGATCCGCCTGCGCGCGCGCGCGATCGCCGAGCGCGCTGTGGATGACGGCGAGGGCGTCGCCGAAGCGCGCTCGAAAGCGCGTGACGAGCTGAGGCGTGAGCGCGATCTCGGGGACGAGCACGATGGCGCCGAGCCCACCGGCGCGCGCGGCCGCGATCGCCTGGAGGTAGACCTCCGTCTTGCCCGAGCCCGTCACGCCGTGGACGAGGAAGGTCTCCGAGCGGCGCTGCACGATCGCGTCCGTGATGGCGTCGATCGCGACGCGCTGCTCGCTCGTCGGGGCGCGAGGGGCGTCCGGCGTGACGCCGCTCGTGAAGAAGGGGTCGAGCTCCGCCTCGCGCTCGGAGAGGGCGACGAGGCCGCGAGCGGCGAGCTGGCGCGCGCGGGCGCGGCCGCCGGGCTGGAGCGCCTCGAGCTCGGAGAGCGACACGCTCCCCCGCGCCTCGAGCAGCGCGAGGAGCTCGCGCTGCCGCCCGCCGATCCGCTCGGGCACGGGCGCGAGCGTGCGCTCGGCGTACGCGACGACGCGGGTGCTCGAGCGCGGGCCGCGCAGCTCCCCGACGCGCTCGATCGCCCCGCGCCGCTTGAGCGCCGAGAGGGCCTCGGACGAGAGCGGCGGCGCGGCGACGCGCAGGACCTCGCCGAGCGGGTGGAGGTAGTAGTCGGCGGCCTCGCGCAGAAAGCCCGCGAGCTCGGCGTCGAGGATCGGAGCAGGCTCGAGGAGGCCGAGCACCTCGCGCGTCGCGAAGCTCGGGGTGCGCTCGTGGACCTCGACGACGAGCCCCGCGAGCTTCCGACCGTGGAAGGGCACGGCGACGCGATGGCCGACCGCGAGGAGCCGAGCCCACGGCGCGCCCGCGGCGACGTGATACGTGAACACGCGGCGCAGGGGCACGGGGAGCGCGACGTCGACGAAGGGCACGCGCAGCATCTACCAACTCGCGTGCATCCCCTCAATCAAGCGCCGAGACGCGCGCAAGCTCCGTGCGTGTCGCGCGCTTGACACGCCGTGCCCGGATCGACTCCAATGAAAAAGCGTTCCAGGAGGCGATTTTGGGCGACGTCAGAGAAGGCTCGACGGCGAGCGCGCCCGCGGCTTCGGCCCCGAGAGACGACTCGCTCATCGGGCGCGTCATCAACGATCGCTATGAGGTCCTCACGCTCCTCGCGCGGGGCGGGATGGGGAAGGTCTACGCCGCGAAGCAGGCGCCGCTCGGGCGCGACGTCGCGCTCAAGGTGCTCAACCCCAATTACAAAGGCGAGCACGACCCCGACTTCCACCGGCGCTTCTTCCTCGAGGCCGCGACCTGCGCGAAGCTCACGCACCCGAACACCGTCACCATCTTCGACTACGGGCGGACGGACGACGACATCTACTACATCGCGATGGAGCTGCTCGAGGGGCGCACGCTCCACCGCGCGCTCCGCGACGAGGGCCCGCTCCCCGTCGAGCGCGCGCTCCACATCGCGCGCCAGATCTGCCGCTCGCTCCGCGAGGCGCACGCGATCCACGTCGTGCATCGCGATCTCAAGCCCGCCAACATCTTCCTCTGCCGGCGCGACGACGACGACGACTTCGTCAAGGTGCTCGACTTCGGCCTCGTGAAGAACATCGAGGACAACGCCGAGGAGCTCACGCAGACGGGCCTCTTCATGGGCTCGCCGAAGTACATGGCGCCCGAGCAGATCCAGGGGGAGGCGGCCGACGGACGCATCGACATCTACGCGCTCGGCGTGATCCTCTTCGAGATGCTGACGGGGAAGGTGCCGTTCGACCGGCCGAGCTCCGTGAACATCCTGATGGCGCACGTCCACGACGAGCCGCCGATGTTCGAGGAGGTCAACCCCGACGTCCACGTCCCGTTCGAGCTCGAGGCCGTCGTCCGGCGCTGCCTCGCGAAGAGCCCGATCGATCGGTACGCGACGATGGATCAGGTGCTGGCCGCGCTGAAGCAGGTGGGCGTGGGCGCGAGCAGCGACGTCTCGGTGCGGAGCGGCGCGAGCCGCCTGAGCGCGGAGGCCATCCACGCGAGCAGCGACGGCGAGACGGCGACGATCACGTCGAGCGAGATCTCGGCGCCGATCGGGACGCCGAGCGGGGTCGTCGCCCGAGAGGCGCGCGCCGCGACGCCAGCCGCCGACGCGAGCGAGCCGGCGAGCCCGCGGAGCGGCCCGCCCGCTTGGGTCTACGCCGGGGCGTTGGGGGTCGTCCTCGCCATCGGGCTTGGCGCCGCCTGGTTCTTCTCGAGATCGAACGGAGCGGCCGAGACGCCCACCGCCCCGACGACGCCCGCGGATCATCCGATCGCGGGATCGGGCGACGATCCGCGCGGCGCCGAGGTGACCGCGACGCCCCGATCGGGCGAGCCGGCGCGGGGCGAGCCGAGGGGACCGTCGAGCGACGAGGCGTCCGGGAGCGGCGCCTCGACCGAGCCCCCCTCGACGCCCGCGCCCGTCCACGTCCTCATCACCTCGATACCGAGCGGCGCCAGCGTCGCGGTGGGGGAGCGCAACCTCGGGACGACCCCGATCGACATGGAATTCGTCGGTGACGACGCGCGCCCCGGGACCGAGCACGCCTTCACCGTCTCGATGGCGGGCTTTCAGACCACCACGGTGCGACGCGTGGTCGGGGGAGACGCGCTCGTGATCCAGGCAAGGCTCGCCCGGCGTCCCGCCGGAGGCATGACGGCTCGGCCCGAAACTCACGTCGAGGGGTATCGCGATGATCCCTACGCATCTCCCTGAACGCTCGACATCGGGCGATCGCCCCGCGGCGCCCCGAGCGGCCGCGCTCGGCGCAGCGCTCGCCGCGCTCGCCGTGCTGCTCACGCTCTCGAGCGTCGTGCCGGCGCGCGCCGACGTGCGAACCGAGGCGCGTAACCACTTCCGCCGAGGCATGAGCCTCATCACCGAGGGCCGCATCGACGACGGCATCGCGGAGCTCGAGGAGGCGCATCGCATCCTCCCGCACCCGAACGTCCTCTTCAACATCGCGCGCGCGCAGGTCGAGGCGGGCCGCTACGAGCAGGCGATCGACTACTACGATCGCTACCTCGACTCCGATCCGCCGGATCGGGCGTCCGTCGAGGCGCAGGTCGCCGAGCTTCGAGCGCGGCTCGCCTCTCAGCGGACGAGCGTGGCGCCGCAGCCCGAGGCGCCGCGCCCGAGCCAGCCCGCGCCGAGCGCGACGCCCTCGACGACGACGGACGCGGATCTCGAAGCCCTCGACGAGTCGGCCACCCAGATCGACATGCTCGGCCAGGCCGCGTCGAGCGAGGAGCTGCGCGCGCGCGCCGAGCGCCTGCGGGCGCTCGCGAGCTCGCTCCGCGCGAGCCGCGAGAGCGCGGGCACGAGCTCGGAGGTCGCGCCCGAGCCGCGCGCGAGCGAGCCGGCCGAGCCCGACCGGGGCGGGTCGGCCGCGCCGAGCCCCGAGACCGGCACCCGGCAAGGCGACACGTACGAGGAGTCCGTCGTCTCCTCCGCGCGCGCCGCGCAGTCACCGCTCGACGCGCCGAACTCGACGACGATCATCACCGCCCAGGATCTCTGGCTCTCGGGGAACCAGCTCCCCGCGCGCTCGCTCCGACGCGTCGCTGGCGTCTCTCTGCTCGAGACCGATCCGGGCAACGTCCAGCTCAACATCCGCGGCCTGAACCAGCGCCTCTCGAACCGCATCATCGTCCTCATCGACGGCCGCTCGGTCTACCTCGACTTCCTCGGCACGACGCTCTGGAACATGCTGCCGCTCAACTCGGAGGACATCGATCGGATCGAGGTGATCCGGGGCCCGGCCTCCGCGCTCTACGGCGCGGACGCGTTCAGCGGCATCATCAACATCATCACGCGCAACCCGGGCGACGGCGGCAACTACCTCACGGCCGGGATGGGCGATGGAGGTCAGTTCCGGCTCGCCACGGGCGCCTCCGCGCGCGTCGATCGCTTCCGCTTCCGGCTGAGCGCCGGCTATCAGCGCGAGAACAACTTCGCGCTCGACTTCAGCCCCTCGCGCGTCGACGCCCACCCCTCGGCCCGTGATCCCTACCTCAGCTACGATCGCCTCCAATTCGACGGCGACGTCGCCGCGCGCCTCGGCAGCGGCGTGACGCTGCGCTTCGGCGGCGGGCTCACGGCGGGGAGCTTCACGTTCCAGGGCATCTCGCGCCTGCGCCAGCTCCACGCCGAGAACGGCTTGTTCTCGCAGGTCTTCGCGCAGCTCGAGACGGACGTGGGCCTCTCCGCGCGCGTCTACTGGAACCGCTTCGGCGCCGACGTCGCGAACCAGGGCCTCTATCCGGCGGCCCTCCCGCTCTCGCAGGTCACCGGCTTCCACCGCCAGGACGTCATCGACGGCGAGCTCGTCTACCGCAATTCCTTCGACGTCGGCGGCATCGACAACCAGATCATCGCGGGCCTCGGCTACCGCTTCAAGGAGATCGACTGGGACTGGATCTCGGGGCGCGTCCAGAGCCAGCACCACGGCTCGCTCTTTCTCCAGGACACGCTCCGCTTCTCGGACGTCGTCCAGATCGTCCTCTCGGCGCGCGGCGATCTCCACCCGCTCGTCGGCCCGCAGGTCTCACCGCGCGGCTCGCTCGTCGTCCACCCGACCGAGGGCCAGACGATCCGCCTCACGGGCGGCGCGGCGTTCCGCTCGCCGACCTTCGTCGAGTCGTACGTCTCCGTCCCGAACGCGACCCCGCTCCGCGGCGCGACCGCCTTCGGCGTGGGCTCCACGAGCTTGAACCCCGAGCGCATCATCTCGGTCGAGCTCGGCTACATGAACGCGATGACCGACTACTTCACCCTGGAGCTGAACGGCTACTTCAACTTCGTGTACGACTTCATCTTCCTCGCGAACAACCAGGCGTTCCGCCTCGCCGACTTCGTCCAGGGCGAAGGCCGCGCCAACTACGACCCCAACAACCAGGCGTTCGCCGCGGGGCAGCTCTTCTTCGCGAACGAGCCGGGCATCTTCCAGCAGATCGGCGGCGAGCTGAGCGCGCGCGCCTACCCCGTCGACGGCCTCGACATCTACGCGAACTACGCGATCCACGAGACGGCGCCCCTCGCGGGGAGCGCGCCGAACAGCCCGCTCGCGCGCGACGCGCGGACGAGCGCCCACATGGTCAACGCGGGCGTCCAGTACCGCGCGCCCTTCGGCCTGCACCTCGCGGTCGACTTCTCGTGGCAGAGCGATCAGACGTGGGTCGAGCAGGAGGTGGACGCGAACACGAACCAGGTCGTCTTCACGGCCTTCCACCTCCCCGACTACATCACGCTCAACGCGAGCCTCGGCTGGCTGCTCTTCGACGATCACCTCGATCTCGCCATCGTGGGCACGAACCTCGTCGCCGACGGCCACCGCGAGCACCCCTTCGGTCAGCCCATCGATCGCCGCTTCTTCGGCGCCGCAACGGTGAGGTTCTGATGACGCGCGCACACGCTCGACGGCTCCTCGGCCTCGCCCTCGCCTCGGCGCTCGTCGTCTCGGCCGGCTGCGATCTCCCTCGCGACGATCTGCGCCACTCCCAGGGCGGCGCGGGCACCGATCCGATGGGCGTGATCGAGGGATCCGTCCTCTACGCGGGGCCGAGGCCCCAATGCCTCGAGCGCGACGACGGCAGCCCCTACGCGATCCCGGGGCGGGTCATCCTGCTCCTCTTCCAGTACGACAACCCGCCTCCGCCCGCGGGGAGCGCGACGAGCGCCGAGAACTTCATGGCGCTCCCGGGGGATCTCCTCTTCACGCTCGACGACTGCATGCCGCGCGCGCCGGAGCCGGACGACCTCGCGCCGATCACGCGGTCGGTCGGCTTCACGTGGCCCGCGGTGCGGCTCGGTCGGACCTACCAGATCCGCGGCTTCTACGACACGGACGGCGACTTCAACCCCTTCTTCTCCGTGCGCAACCTCGCCACGGCGGGCGACGTCGGCGGCGGCGCGTTCGTGAGCGCGAGCGCGGCGCTCCCCACCTACGCGCGGCTCGAGCTGCCGAGCGCGGCGGACGCGCCCAACGGCTTCGTGCTCGAGGGCGTCGCGGTGACGCTCGGCGCGGTCGTCCAGACGGAGCGCCCGGTCTTCCAGCTCTCCCCCGAGACGCGCGCGCTCGCCTCGAGCGCCACGATCCCGCTGGTCGCGGACTCGGTCGCGCGCGAGGAGGCGCTCGTCCGCCTGACCGACATGCGCGTCTCGCTCGTGCGCTCCCCGAGCGAGGTGGACGCGCTCGGCGCGAACACGTTCGGCGCGGCGCTCACGGCCGCCGGGATCGGCTTCGACTTCCGCGGAGAGCACCACGGGATGCCGATCGCGTTCGTCGACACCAACCTCGACGGCGCGCCCGATCCGCACCCGATCCTCGGCTCGAGCGGCGTCCCCTGGTATCTGCCCGTCGTCATCCTGCGCCGGGCGCGGAACGTGATGGAGCAGCGCGCCGGGATCCCGGACGTCATGCTGATCGGCTCGATCCGGCCGACGGTCCCGCTCGGCGTGCGCCAGGGCTTCGTGCCGCGCGAGACGCTCGCGAGCGCCGACATCATCGTCCCGCCCGTGGCGGCGGTCGTCACGAACCCCGCCCTCCCGGCGAGCTGCCGCATCCCCTTCATCGCGCCCGGCAACATCGCCGAGCTCTACATGGGGCGGCCCGTCGACTGCCAGGAGCTCCCGAGCGGCAACTACGACGTCAACGTCCTCTCCGGCATGGCGGGCGGGCGCGTCGTCGACGTCGAGGCGACGTGCGTCGCGTCGTGCGTGGAGGGCGGCGGCACGACCGAGAGCTGCACGCCGGGCTGCCGAACGGAGGCCGCGCTCCGCTCGGACACGGGCTTCGTCTTCTCGGGCGGCACGTTCTCTTCGCAGGCGTGGTCGATCCCGAACGAGCTCGGCTGCCCCGACACCGCCTACAAGCCCACCGCGGTCAACCAGCTCGATCAGCCCCGCGCGGACGGCTCGCTCCCGAGCTGCGAGGAGAGCTCGCTCCTGCTCCGCGCGCAGGGCCGGAGCGGCGGCTTCGCGGTGGTGGACCCGAGCGACGCGGACGCGCCCGATCCGACGAGCACCGCCGATGGGCACGGCGTCGCGGCGTGCCAGAGCGCGCTCCACACGACCGGCCCCTTGGCGGGCATGCCCGGCCCCGTCACCTACACGCCCCCGAGCGACGAGTGCTGCGCGCCGGTCCGGCGCCTCTGCGGCCTCCCGCTCTGCCCGCTGCGCGACGCCGCGAGCCTCGAGGGCTACCCGGAGGCGAGCCGCGCGCTCGCCGACGGATCGCGAGGGACGCGCGAGATGCGCGTGCCCGACGTCGACTACCGCGTGCGCGCGGACGGCTCGATCGAGCCGCTCTGCGTGCCCTTCCTGATGCCGGTCGGCTGCTGCGCCGCGGCGGCCCCCTGACCCGGCCGGCCGATCGGCCGCGGAGGGCGTCGACGCGGGGGCGATGGCGAGGTTAGGCTCCGCGCGCCATGAGCCTGAACCGCCACGACGACATCCTCGGCGCCATCGGCCACACGCCGCTCGTGCGCCTCAACCGGGTCACGAAGGACATCCCCGCGACGGTCTGGGCGAAGGTCGAGACGTTCAACCCAGGCCACTCGATCAAGGATCGGATGGCGCTCAAGATGATCGAGGACGCGGAGCGAGCCGGCCTGCTCAAGCCCGGCGGCACGATCATCGAGGGGACGAGCGGCAACACCGGGATGGGCCTCGCGATCGCGGCGATCGTGAAGGGCTACCGGTGCATCTTCACGACGACGGACAAGCAGTCGAAGGAGAAGGTGGACGCCCTCCGAGCGTTCGGCGCGGAGGTGATCGTCTGCCCGACCGACGTCGATCCCGAGGACCCGCGCTCCTACTACTCCGTCAGCTCACGCCTCGAGCGCGAGACTCCGAACGCGTGGAAGGCGAACCAGTACGACAATCCGTCGAACGCCGCGGCGCACTACGAGAGCACCGGCCCCGAGCTCTGGGAGCAGACCGAGGGCAAGATCGATCACCTCGTCGTCGGCGTCGGCACGGGCGGCACGATCTCCGGCACGGCGCGCTACCTCAAGGAGAGGAACCCGGCGCTGAAGGTCTGGGGCATCGACACCTACGGGTCGGTCTTCAAGAAGCTGAAGGAGACGGGGATCCTCGACAAGGACGAGATCTACCCCTACGTGACCGAGGGCATCGGCGAGGACTTCCTCCCGAAGAACGTCGACCTCTCGCTCATCGATCACTTCGAGAAGGTCACCGATCGCGACGCGGCCTACTGGACGCGGGAGATCGTGCGCTCGGAGGGCATCTGGGTCGGCAATTCCGCGGGCTCCGCGATCGCCGGGATGCTCCAGCTCAAGGATCGCTTCCGCGCGGGCGAGCAGGTCGTCGTGATCTTCCACGATCACGGCAGCCGCTACGTCGGCAAGATGTTCAACCCGGACTGGATGCGCCGCATGGGCTACGAGCGCGTCGAGGGCCCGACCGCGCGCGATCTCGTCCGGCACAAGAACGTCACGGACGTCCTCGGCGTCGAGGAGACGGACACCGTCGAGCACGCGGTCGAGCGCATGCGCGCCAACGACTTCTCGCAGATCCTCGTGCGCCGGCAGGGCCGCATCGTCGGCTCGCTGCGCGAGGCGGACGTCTACTCGCGGATGATCAGCGACGAGAAGATCCGCACCGAGCCGGTCCGCGCCGTGATGCAGCGGCCCTTCCCCTACGTGGACATCGAGACGCCCGTGAAGCTCCTCGCCGGCATGATCACGCCCGAGCGGCCCGCCGTCCTCGTCCGCGACTTCCCCGCGAACGCGATCTACATCCTCACGGGCTACGACGTGCTCGCGGCGCTCTGATCGACGCCGGATCGCGAGCCCTCCTCCCGCCGAGCGGGCGCCCGCGCGCGCGTCGTCACGTCGCGCGAGGCGCGCCGTCAGAGCTCGAGGAGCTCGCCCCGCTCCGGGACGTGGACGCGCCTCGAGCCGAGGGCGTCGAGCTTCGCCGCGAGCACCCCTTGGGGCGCGGGCTCGCCGTGGACGAGCGCGATCTCGCCGACGCCCCCTCGCGCGAGCATCCCCTCGACGAAGCCGACGAGCTCCCGCTGCCCCGCGTGCGCGGAGAAGCCGTTCAGCACCACGACGTCCGCGCGCCGGTCGCGCTCCACGCCGAAGATGCGCACGCGCGTCCTGCGCTCGACGAAGCGTCGCCCGAGCGTGTGCGGCGCCTGGAAGCCGACGATGACGACCGTGTTCGCCGTGCTCTCGACGTCCGCGCGCAGGTGGTGGAGCACGCGCCCCGACTCGCACATCCCGCTCCCGGCGAGGATCACCATCGGTGAGCGGTCCGCCGTGACCGCCTTCGAGTCCTCCGTGCTCGAGACGTAGCGGAGCGAGGGGAAGTCGAAGGGCGAGTGCCCCGAGGCGAGCTTCGCGCGCAGCCCCTCGTCGTAGCAGTCGGGGTGCATGCGGAAGATCTCCGTGATCTTCGTCGCGAGCGGCGAGTCGACGACGACCGGGACGTCGGGGATCGCGCCCTCGCGGCGGAGCGCGCCGAGCGAGAGCACGATCTCCTGCGCGCGCTCGAGCGCGAACGTCGGCACGATCACCCGCCCGCCGCGCGCGACCGTCCGCGAGACGACCTCCGCGAGCTCCGTGTCCATCGCCGCGCGCGGCGGATGGTCGCGGTCGCCGTAGGTGCTCTCGAGCAGGAGCAGATCCGCGCGCTCGGGGATCTCCGGGTCGCGGAGGATCGGCATCGCGCGTCGCCCGAGATCGCCCGAGAAGACGAGCCGCTTCGACCCCGCGCCCTCGCGCACGTCGAGCTCGACGATCGCGCTCCCGAGGACGTGCCCTGCGTCGAGGAAGCGCGCGTGGACGCCCGGCGCGACCTCGAAGCGGAGGTGGTAGGGGACGGCCACCATGCGCTCGAGCATGCGCACGACGTCGTCCGGCTCGTAGAGGGGCTCGATCGGCTCGCCGGCGAGCTCGCCGCGCTCGATCAGCCGGTTCAGGTAGCGCGCGTCGGCCTCCTGGATCATCGCGGCGTCCTCGAGCATCACCGCGCAGAGGTCGCGCGTCGCCGGCGTGCAGTAGATCGTGCCCCGAAACCCGCGCGACGGGAGCATCGGGAGGACGCCCGCGTGATCGATGTGCGCGTGCGAGAGCACGACCGCGTCGAGCGCGCGCGGGTCGAAGGGGAGGTTCCGGTTGCGATCGAAGGTCTCGCGCCGTCGACCCTGGAAGAGGCCACAGTCGAGGAGCACGGTGGCGGCGTCCGTCTCGACGAGGTGCATCGAGCCGGTGACCGTCCGCGCGGCGCCGAGGAAGTGGACGCGCATCCAAGGAGGCTATCGCGAAGCCGCTCCCTCGGGGCCGCTCGATCGACCCCACGCGCTCGCGATGCCGCGCGCGAGGCGCCCGGGCGTCGAGGGCCCCCCGTAGACGAAGCTCGTGTAGAGCTGGACGAGCGCCGCGCCGCGCGCGAGGCGATCGAGCGCGTCCTCGGCCGTCTCGAGGCCACCTGCGCTGATCAGCGTGCGGCTCGCGGAGAGCCGCGAGCGCAGCCGCCCGAGCACCTCGAGGGAGCGCGCGCGGAGCGGCGCGCCCGAGATCCCGCCGGCCCCGAGCGCGTCGACCGTGGCGCGGGGGCTCGCGAGCCCGTCGCGCCGGATCGTCGTGTTCGTCGCGACGATCCCAGAGAGCTCGAGCGCGTCGACGAGCTCGGCCGCGGCGTCGAGATCCTCGTCCGCGAGGTCGGGCGCGAGCTTGACGAGGAGAGGCGGCGCGCGATCGAGGCCGCGCTCCTCGCACGCCTCGGCGCTCGCCTTCGCTACGCCGCGCAGGATCGGCTCGAGCTTCTCGACCGCCTGGAGATCGCGGAGGCCGGGCGTGTTCGGGCTCGAGACGTTCACCACGAGGTAGTCGGCGAAGGGCGCCACCCGGCGCGCGCTCGTCGCGTAGTCGCTCGCGGCGTCCTCCTCCTTCGTGATCTTGCTCTTGCCGAGGTTCACGCCGACGACGCCCGCGCGAAGGTCCCGAGCGGCGAGACGCCGAGCGGCCGCGAGCGAGCCGCGGTTGTTGAAGCCCATGCGGTTGAGGAGCGCGCGGTCCTCGGGGAGCCGGAAGAGGCGCGGCCGAGGGTTGCCGGGCTGGGGGTGCGCCGTCACCGTCCCGACCTCGACGAACCCGAAGCCGAACGAGGCGAGCGCGCGCATCGCGAGCGCGTCCTTGTCGAAGCCCGCGGCGAGCCCGATCGGGTTCGGGAAGCGCAGGCCGAGCGCCCGCACCTCGAGGCGCGGGTCGTGGAAGGCGAAGGCGCGATCGACGAGCCAGCGCGCGGGGGCGAGCGCGTCGATCGCGCGCAGGCCCGCGAACACGACGCGGTGCGCCGACTCGGCCGAGAGCGCGAAGAGGAGCGGCCGCAGCGCGTCGTAGAGCATCGCTCGGCGCGTCTAGCCGATCCGGAAGTCCGCGACCACGCCGACGTCCTCCGCGAGCTCGGGCGCGAAGGGCACGCGCTGCGTCTCGAGCAAGACGACGACGGCGTCGGGGTACATGGCCTTCGCCAGGTTCGTGTTCGCCGGCTCGTTGTCGAAGAACGCGAGCACGTCGCCCAGCCGATCGAGCGAGGGGAGCGCCCCGCGCTTGAACGCCTCGTCGGGGAGGCTCGCGTCCGGCTTGAGCACGAGCTCGACGCCCGCGACGCCGATCGGGAAGCCCGAGTCGCGGAGCGAGGTCACGGTGCCGAGGAACATCCCCGGCAGGTCGCGCCCCGTGAGGTAGACGACGATCGCGCCCGCCTCGTGGCACGCGCGCACGTAGTCGACCGCGCCCTCGATCGGCGCGTCGTGGACGAGGTAGCCGTCGGTGAAGAAGCGCTCGCGCCAGTAGCGCGTCGCCTCGGCGACGACGTCCGCGCGCGTGAGCCCGCAGCCGCGCAGCGTGTCCGAGAGGAGGTAGTCCACGCGATCGGCGGTGAGCGAGGCGAGCGCGTCCGCGACGTCCGGCCGCGTCTCGACGATCTCCTCTCGATACTCCATCAGGATCTCGAGCGTCCGCGGGCGGTTGTCGTAGAGCGTCGCGTCGAGATCGAAGACGACGAGCGGCGGGCGCTCGGCCGCCTCGACGCGCGTCGCGATGTGCTCGAGCACCTCGCCGAGGAGGCTCGTCTGGTTCGGGAGGGGCGGCGGCCTCATGGTCCGGGCCGACGATAGCCGACCCGGCCATGCCGCGGCAACGCGTTCGCGCCTCGGCCTCCCGCGAGGGCGCAATACCCTACGGCGAGCGGGCGCCTCGTGATACTCCTCGGGCGCGATGGTGAAGAGCTGGATGGGCGCGCCCCGCCTCCCGAGGTGCCGAGCCGGTGCGCTCGCATGGCTCGTCGTCGCCCTCGCCGCCTCGAGCGCCTTCCCCCTCCTCGCGCAGCCGCGCGCGGACGACGCTCGCCCCGCGGAGGCGGCCCCCGCGCGTGTCCCACCGCGCGTCCTCTCGATGCCCGAGATCACGCTCCCCGAGGGGGCCGAGCCGCTCCCCGAGGGGGCCGGGGTCGAGCTGCTGCTCACGATCGGTGAAGACGGCGCGGTGCGGGACGCGAGCGTGACGGGCCCCGTCCGCGACGACGTCGATGCCCTCGTCCTCGAGGCCGCGCGCGCGATGCGCTTCGCGCCCGCGACGGAGAACGGCCAGCCGATCGCCGCCCGCATCCGGCTCCGCTACGCGGTCACCCCGGCGGCGCCGCCCCCATCGAGCGGCGCGCCGACGGATGGAGACGCCGAGCGCGAGGGCGCGGACGACGACGACGAGGCGAGCCCGGACGACGACGACGAGGCGAGCCCGGACGACGGCGGCGAGGCGAGCCCGGACGACGTCCCCGACGAGGAGCTCGCGAGCTTCGGCGTGCGCGCGACCGTCGATCGCCCCGAGGCGGGCGCGGCCTCGCGCATCACGCTGACGGGCGCCGAGCTCAGCACCGTGCCCGGCACCTTCGGCGAGCCGCTCCGCGTCGTCGCGACCCTGCCCGGCGTCGTCCGCTCGCCCTTCGGGCTCGGCTTCTTCCTCGTGCGCGGCGCGAACCTCCAGAACACCGGCTTCTTCGTCGACGGCTTCCCCGTCCCCATCCTCTATCACTTCGGCGCCGGGCCCGCGGTCATCTCCTCGCGGCTCGTCACGCGGCTGCGCTTCTATCCGGGCGGCTACCCGACCTCGCTCGGGCGCTTCTCCGCCGGCGTCGTCACGCTCGAGAGCGGCATCCCCGAGGGCGTCGATCGCTTCCGCGTCGAGGCCGAGGTGGATCTCCTGCGCGCGAGCCTGCTCGCGATCGTCCCCTTCGATCGCGGCAACGTCTCGATCGCGTTCCGGCGCAGCTACTACGAGCTCTTGCTCCCGCTCATCGTGCCGGGCCTCGAGGTCAGCTACACCGACTACCAGCTCCGCGGCGAGGTCCGGATCGACGAGCGCCTCAGCGTCTCGCTCTTCCTCTTCGGCTCGGACGACCTGCTCGACCAGAGCGGCGCGATCGGCGGCGGCACGACGAGCGAGGGCTCGAGCACGCGCGTCAACTACAACTTCCAGCGGGCGATCGCGCGGCTCGATCTGCGCCTCGGCCCCGACTCGTTCATCCGGCTCTCGGGCGCGCTCGGCCGCAACGGCACCTCCTTCGGATCGCGCTCGACGGACACGACGATGGCGATGGACATGGAGTCCTTCGACGCGGGGCTGCGCCTCGACGCGTCGATCCCGGTCGCGCCCTGGCTGCGGACGAATTTCGGGATCGACGCGGCCGGCACCGCCTTCGGCATCCACGTCACGGCGCCCTCGGCGACGGGGCTCGGCGAGTACCCACGGCCGCTCTTCGATCCACAGCTCCTCCAGCTCGACGCGCGCGTCGCGCGCTCGCTCCCCGCGCTCTACGCCGAGGGCATCCTCAAGCTCGCGCCGGTCGAGGTCTCGCTCGGCGCGCGCGTCGAGCTCCTGCGCTGGGGCACGCTCACCGACGTCTCGGCCGATCCGCGCCTCGTCGCGCGCGTCGAGGTCGCCCCCGAGGTCACCCTGAAGGCCGCCACGGGGCTCTTCATGCAGCCCCCCGCGACGTTCCAGACCATCGCGCAGGGCGGCAACCCCGCCCTCGGGCCCGAGCGCTCGTGGCAGTCATCCGTCGGGATCGAGGCCGATCTGCCGCTCGACATCGACCTCGAGGTCAACGGCTTCTACAGCCAGATGTCCGACATCGGGCGCTTCTCGCAGCGCGTCGTCATGGGCCCCGACGGCGAGCCGCGCCGCGAGTTCTTCCGCGCCGATCAGGAGGGCCGCGCCTACGGCCTCGAGGTGCTCCTGCGCAGGCCCGTCGAGGAGGGCTTCTACGGCTGGATCTCGTACACCCTCTCGCGCTCGGAGCGCCTCAGCTCCCGCGGCGAGTGGCGGCCCTTCACCTACGATCAGACGCACGTCCTCAACCTCGCCGCGAGCTACGCGTTCGATGGCTGGCGCTTCGGCGCGACGTTCCAGCTCGCGACCGGCCGGCCGATGCTCTCGCCGAGCGCGATCACGTACGACGCCGACGCCAACGCCTACGACGCGACCTTCGTCGACCGCGGCGAGCGGCTGCCCATCTACCACCAGCTCAACCTCCGCATCGATCGCGACTTCGACGTGAATTTCATGACGGGCACCGTCTACCTCGACGTGCTCAACGTCTACTACGGGCAGAATTCCGAGGGCGTCGTCTACCAGTACGACTACGCGCGGGGCGCGCCGATCCCGGGCCTCCCCATCCTCGGCACCCTCGGCATCCGAGCGATCTTCCAATGACCTCCTCGTCGAACCCGAGGCCCCCTCGTCGAGCCGAGCGCGCGCGCCTCGTCGGCGGCGGGCTCATCGCCGCGGCCGCCCCGCTCCTCGCCTCGAGCCTCGCCTGCTCGATGAACCTCGACAGCCCGACGCTCGTGAAGACCCCACGCGTGCTCGCGATCGTGGCCGATCGCCCGGAGTCGCGCCCCGGCGAGGACGTCCGCGTCGGCGTGATCGGCTACCGCCCCGACGATCCGAGCGGGGCGGGCACCCGCTACCGCTTCCGCCTCTGCGCGAGCCTCCCGCGCGTGCTCGAGGCCTCCGACATCCCCGTGCCCTCGGACCTCCCGCTGCGCGACACCTGCGAGCCGCTCGAGGGCGAGGGCAGCTCCCGCACGATCCCCGGCGATCGCACCACCGCGCTCGCGACGCTGATCCAGAGCCTCCCGCGCGCGGGCGCCTTCGACGCGTCCTTCCTCACGCGGATCCTCGAGACGGCGGGGATCCCGTTCCAGGTCGAGGTGGACCTGCTCGGGCCGGACGACGCCGTGCTCCTCACCGCCGTGAAGACGCTCGCGATCACGACGCGCGAGGCGCCGCTCCCGGGGCCGACCACGCCGCCGCCGCCCGTCCCCTTCGTCGTGGGCGACGGCGAGGGCCCGCTCGACGACGTCAGGGTCGCGATGCCCGACGATCTCTTCTCGTTCCGCTGCGAGCCCGAGCGCCCCGTCGTGCTCCCCGCGGGCACCGAGCTCGAAATCGCGCCGATGCCCGACGCTGAGTTCGTCGAGGACTTCCCCATCTTCGGCTACGACGGCTCCATCCGCATCGGCCACGAGAACGAGTACTACTCCTACTACGCGACGGGCGGCGCGATGCGCGAGGAGACGACGCGCGCCCCCGAGCGCGAGACCCTCTGGACCACGCCGGAGGAGCCTGGCACCGTGAGGCTCTGGGTGATCGTGCGCGATGGCCACCTCGGCGCTCGAGGCTGCTCGCTCGACGTGACGATCGACCCGCCCTGAGGTGATCCCATGTCGCATCGCGGAACGCTCCCTCGCATCCTCTCGATCTCCCTCGCGCTGCTCGGCCTCGCCGGGCTCTCCGCGTGCGGAGAGGACGCGCCCCGAGGCGGCGACGACGCCGGCGTGAGCCCGGTCGACGCCTTCCGCGATCCGAGCGTCGACGCCGCGACGAGCGAGGCCAAGGACGCCTCCGTCGCCACCCCCGACGCGTACGAGCCGCCCAACGGCGAGACGGGCCGCATGGTCGGCATGACGGCCGCGCACAACCGCCTGCGGGCGATGGTCGGGGCCGATCCCGCGCTCCCGCCGCTCACCTGGGATCCGGACCTCGCGGCCATCGCGCAGGCGTACTCGGAGCGGCTCGCGAGCACGGGCTGCGGGCTCACCCACTCGAGCAACGGCTACGGCGAGAACCTCTACTGGCAGCGCGGCCTCCACGTGAGCGCCGCCGACGTCGTCGAGAGCTGGTACGAGGAGGTCGCCTGCTACACGTACGGCAAGTTCATGCGCGGCGACGCCTGCGACACGGCCTGCACGGACGCGATGAACGCAAGCGGCTGCGGCCACTACACGCAGGTCGTCTGGCGCAACACAGAGCGCCTCGGCTGCGGCATGGCGACCTGCTCGAGCGGCGCCGAGATCTGGACCTGCAACTACGATCCGGCCGGGAACTACATCGGGCAGTACCCGTACTGATCGGCATAGGGGCCCGAGGCAATCCCTCGGGACCCCTGCCACACCACCGGACAAGCGGGTCCGCATCCGGCGGTT
>JBDHVC010000080.1:0-18105 GCA_039809495.1 Sandaracinaceae bacterium | reverse complement strand
GGGCGGCGTGGGCGTGGGCGACGTGGGCGCGGGCGAAGGCGGCGCCGAGGGCGCGGGGAGCGAGAGGCGGAGCCGCTCCGCCGCGTCGGCCAGCGGGCGCAGGCCGGGGGTCTGGTCCTCGTAGAGCGCCGGGAGCTCGGCCTGGGCGTGACGCACGCTCGCGATGAGCAGCGCGACGTCGTCGGCGTCCGGCGGGCTCGTCTGCGCCTCGAGGCTCGTCACCGCCCGCGCCACGAGCCACTCGATGGGCGCGACGCGGCCCTTGATCCGCTTCGGGAAGACGTCGGCCCAGAAGCGGCGGCTCGTCTCGGTGAGGACGAAGAGGCCGATCGCGAGGCCCGAGACGCCGTGGCGCACGAGGAGCGCCGCGGCGAGCCACGCGAGGACCAAGAGATCCTTGCTGCGCGTGGTGTTGATCGCGCGCGCCTCGCGCTCGACGAGCGCCCAGTCGGGCGGCGCGCTCCCCGGCGTCTCGAGCTTCGCGATCTCGCGCTGGAGCGCCTCGAACTGGGGATCGTAGCGGACGTCGACGCCCACCGCGCCGCCGGCGGCGCAGGGCTCGAGGTCGCCGGCGGCGAGCGTGCGCAGCGTCTCGAGCGCGTCCATCAGGCGCCCCCCTCCCGCGCGAGCGCGTCGAAGAGCTCGCCGATCGTCTGCTCACGCGCCGGCTCGAGCGTCGCCGCGTGGGCGGCGAGGGCTTGATCGAGCGCCGCCTTGCGCTGGGTCGTGAGCGGCCAGATCTGCTGGAGCTCGAGCGCGCGGTGCGCGAACGCGGCGAGCAGCGGCGTGAGGGGCGCCCCGACGCCGAGGATCGCGCGGGGCGCCGCGCCCTCGGTCCAGAACAAGGAGAGGGCCGCGCCGCGGTGCAGCCGCCTCGCGAGCTCGAGCCAGAAGAAGAGATCGACGTCGAGCTCCACGGGGCACTCGACGGTGCCGCTGGGTTGCGCGATCGCGCCCCGGAGCGCCTGCACCGCGTAGGCGAACGCGGCGAGCGGCTGCTCGGCGCCGAGCACGCGCGCGGCGACCGAGAGCCAGGGCGTCTGTGTGAGGACGTTCGCGCAGATCGCGTCGCCGCGCTCGAGGTCGGCGGGGCTCGGGGACCAGAGCGACTCGACGCGGCGGCGGAGCTTCTCGGCGTCGAAGGAGGCGACGTCGCGGAGCAGCGCGGTCCCCGCCTCGAGCGCGGGCGCCATCACGAAGGGCAGCCCCGACCAGCGGCCGCCGACCACCCGCCAGTCGAGCACCTGGTAGAACGCGAGCGGGAAGCGCCGCCCCACCGCGTCACGGCTCGGGCCGAGGCCTCCGACGAGGACCGTCGGCTCGTCCGGGAAGCGCACCACGAAGAGGAGCGGCTCCTCCGCGACCTCGCCGCCCATCTCCCGCAGCCGCAGGTACGCCTCGTCGAGCCACGCCTCGAAGCGGCGCGTGTGGGCGTCCCCATAGCCGACGCGCACGAAGTCCGAGCGCTCCGGGATCTTGCCGAACGCCCCGTTCATGGCGCGCTCGCCCCCCTGATCGATCCCCTCATGGCCGGCAGACCTGCTGCCCCGCCACGATCTCCCGCGGGAGCGCGATGTTGGGGTTGCGGACCGGCTCGAGGAGCTGAGGCGCGCGCGATCGACCGACGATGCCGAAGAAGGGGTTGTCGCCGCGCACGGGCCGGATGCTGAGCCGGATCGTGACGTCGTGGGTCCGCAGCCGGAACTCCATCGTGAAGACGCCCGCCTGGTTCTCGACGACGGTGCCCCGCTCGAGCAGGTGCATCAGGCCCCACTCCCCCTCCTGCGAGAGCGTCTCGATCATCCCGCCGCTCCCGCGCACCTCCAGCGTCGCGCCCGCCTCGGGGTGAGGGCCGGGCCAGTCGACGCGCTCCCAGCGCTCGGGGCCGTTCTCGTAGGAGATGGGCGCCTCGCGCCCGCCGACGTTGAAGACGATCGTCGCGACCGTCGGCGTCGGGTGGATCTGCACGTCGAAGTCCGCGCGCGGGGTGTCCGAGCCCGGCGGGAAGAAGCTCGCCGTGACGTCCTGCGCGCGCTGGAGGTAGGTCGGGAGCCCGCGCACGTAGACGACGCCCGCGTCTCGCCCGAGCCGCGTCGCGAACGCGAAGCCGTCCCCGCGGCGCTCGACGTCCGAGGCGAGGCTCTCGTCGTAGTAGCCCCAGAGCGTGCCGCCTCGCTTGAAGAATTCCGTGAAGTCCGCGAGCGCGACGTCCTGGCCGCTCGCGAGGAAGGGGTAGCGGTTCGCGATGTTGCGCGAGAACGGCTGCACGACGTCCGAGCACCACGCGCGCCCCGCGCCGAGCGCGCCCGCGCGGGTCGAGCCGAGGCTCGTGCCGTCGATCGGCGGCCAAAGGATCGCCTCGAAGCGCGGGCGCCAGCCCACCTCCTGCTCCTCGATGAGCGCTCGCACGCGGACCCGCGCCGTCGCCAGCCGAGAGACGAGCGCGTCGCGCGAGCCGGGGTTCTCGAGCGTGGTCTGGAGCGCGTCGCGCACGAACTCGAGCTGCTCCTGGTAGACGTCGAGCGACGTCGGCTGCGGCGTGGCGCCCTGCGCGGGGGGCGGCGCGACGCCGAAGACCGTGAAGCCACGGAAGGCCGTCGCGACGTCCTCCGCCACGAGCAGGCGCTCCCCCGGCTGGCTCGCCCCGCCGCTGCCGAGCGCGGCGCCGACGCGATCGGCGACGCGGAGCGCGCGCGCGGCCGTCGCCGAGCGGCGCTCGAGCTGTCGGCGCGCCTCCTCGCTCAGCGTCTCGAGGAGCGCGGGGTTCTCCTCGGGCGGAGGCTCGGGGTAGAGCAGGTGGACGTTGTAGTCGATCTGGCCGAGCAGGCGCCCGAGCGGCGGGGGCTCGCCGCGCGTGAGGTCCTGGAGCGTCGTCAGCGACTGCACCTCGCCGTTGGGCGCGGCGACGCGGATCCCTCGGACGAATTCCTGCCACTCCTCGATGTACTGCCGGAAGTACTCCGAGGAGAGGCGCGCGAGCGTGGCGTCCCGCGCCGCCTCGTCCACGTGCTGCTGCGCCATCTCGGGCCCGAGGACCCAGCCCTCGCCCGTCAACGACTCCGGGGGCGCCGAGAGGAGGTCGCGCACGCGCGACTCCCACGCGCGCCGCGTGAACGCCGCGCGGACGGAGCTGCGGCTCGTCATCGCGCCGACCGAGGGACCGACGAGCCCACGCAGCGTGAGCCCGTAGCCGGACTCCTCCATCTCGCGGATGAGCCGCTCGAGCACGAGGTTCGACTGCGGGATGCGCGTCAGCGCGATCCGGACGCGCGTGACGAGCGCGGCGTCGCGCGGGAGCGCCAGCGCCGGGTCGTGCTCGAGCAGGCTGACGAAGGTCCGCGCGTGCGCGCTCATCCGCGCGCGCTCGCTCGCGGGCGTGGGCCGCCCCTCCTCCCTGGGCGCCGCCCACCGATCGACGATCTGCGCGACCAGCCAGTCGGCGATCGGCCCCGACGGCGCGGGCTGCGTGGGCTCGGCGGGCGACGTGAGGAGCAGGTACGCCTTGAGCCCGTCGTACATCTCGCTGTGCTCGCCGACCGAGGGGCGCGCGTCACCGAGCGCCTCCATGCGTCGCCCGAACTCGTCGAGGTGGTTCGACTCCGCCTCGACGATGGAGCCGATCAGCTCGTCGCGCAGGACGTGGCCGTAGAGCTCGACCACGGCCGGCCCCACCGCGCCCCCTTGGTACATGCCGAAGCGCATCAGCACGGGCGGACCCTCCGCCGCGTAGGTGCGGAAGAGCTCCGCGCGATCGCGGAGCGGATCGAGCGTCTCGATGGTGATCGGCGTCTCGGCGCGCGCCTCGCGCGCGGCGACGACCTGATCGACCAGCGCCTGCGTCGAGCCGAGGAGCGAGCGGTTCTGCCACCACGCGTAGGTCGGGAAGGACGAGATCAGGAGCGCGAGCGTGAAGATCGCGGCCGCGGTGATCCACCGGATCCGCGCCTGGCGCTTGATCTCCGCCGCGCTCCGCGTCGCGAGGTCGGCGTCCGGGAAGACGATGTTCGCGAAGACGTCCCGGAGGAAGTAGCTCTTGATGTCGACCGGCGCCGCCGGCAGCTGCACCTCGCCGCGCAGCCCGAAGGCCTCGGCCATGCGGCGCATCACGCGATCGATCGGGCGCCCCTCCTGCGTGCCGCTCGAGAAGTAGACGCCGCGGAGCATGGGCGTCTCTTGGAAGACGTTGTCCTCGAAGACGCGCTCGACGAAGGTGGCGATGTTCTCCTCGAAGACCGCCAGCTGCTGCGGGAACGCGTAGATCCGCTCGCGATCCTCGATCCGCTGGACCTCGCCCAGCCGGCGCGTCGCGACCCGCTCGAGGGCGCTCGTGAGCTCGGTGAAGCGCTCGCGCAGCGTCGCGCCGAGGTGGGCGGTCGGCGTCTCGAGGCTGAACGTGTAGCCCCAGGGCTGGCTCCGATCGGTGACGTTGAGATCGCGGAAGGTCTCGATGAAGCCGGGGATGAGATCGCACTTCGTGAACATCACGTAGACGGGCAGGCGCATCTGGAGCCGCCCGAGGATCTCGTCGATCCGATCTCGACAGCGCTTGGCGACGACGGCGATGTCCGTGTCCCCGCCCAGGTCGGCGACGCTGACGGCGACGATGATGCCGTTCAGCGGCTTGCGCGAGCGCGAGCGCTTGATGAGATCGAGGAACGCGAACCACTCCCCCGCGTCCTCCGCCTCGAGCCAGCGCCCCGCCGTGTCGAGCAGGACGCCCTGGTTCGAGAGCCACCAGTCGCAGTTGCGGGTGCCTCCGACGCCCCGCAGGCCGCCCTTCGCGCCGCTCGGCATCATCGGGAAGTCGAGCCCCGAGGCGCGGAGCGCCGTCGTCTTGCCGGCGCCCGGCGGCCCGACGATCACGTACCAGGGCAGCGCGTAGAGCGCGTCGACGCCGCTCCGACCGAGCTTGGAGCTCTTCAGCGCAGAGACGGCCTTCTGGAACTCCGCCTGCATCTGCGCGACCTCGGCCTGGAGGTCGGGCCGCGCGCTCGTCGCCTGGTGGGCGGCCTGCGCCGCGAGCCCCTTCTCGAGCTCCTGGGCCGCGCGGCGCGCGCGGATCATCCCGAAGGCGACGTAGCCCGCGAGCGCGAGCACGACGAGCACGGTGACGCCGAGCGGCACGAGCCACGTCACGTCGAGGTAGAGGCAGAGACCCCACGCGACGGCGATGAGGGCTGCGGCGATCAGGTATTTCCCCATGTCAGCCTCGGATGACCGCGGCGATCTGCGCGGTGAGCGAGTCGGTGAGAGAGGCGACGTGGAGCCGCAGGCCCGCGTAGAGGACCAGCGAGAGCACGACGGCCGTGATCGAGGCCGCGACGAGCGGGAGCGCGCTCCGCATCCCGCCCCCCGCGTCCTTGGGGCGCGCGCCGGAGGGCGAGAGCCTCATCGAGACGCGATCCGTCCCGAGCGCGGCGCTCGTCTGATCGATGACGGTCGCGAGCTCGGCCTCACCGCCGCGCACGCGGTACTTGCCCTGGAACCCGAGGGCGAGGCACACGTAGTAGACGCGCAGGACGTCGAGCCGCGCGGAGTCCCCCCGGATCGTGGCGAGCCTCTGGAAGAACCCCTCGCCCGCGTTCGCCTCGTTGAAGAACGAGAGCTGGAGGGTGCGAGGGAGCCAGTAGTCGCGGACCTCGCCGGTGCGCCCGATGGCGACCTCGTCCGCGAAGGCGACGAGCGCGTACCCGATGTCCTGCGCGTCCTGCGAGGAGTAGCCGAGCTCCGTCGCCTTGCGCATCGCGCGCTCGATGAAGACCCGCATCCGCTGGTGGAGCACCTCGGGCTGTGGGCGCGCGCTCGCGTCCATCTGGCGGATCTGGATGATCCCCTGCAGGACGTCTTTCGTGACCTCGTTGATACGATCCACCGGTGTCTCCATGTCCCGAGGAAGCGGCGCGCTCCTCGCGGGTCAGACCTTGTTGCTGGGGATGCCGTAGAGCTGAACCTGCGTCGCGGAGGCGGCGAACGGCTGCGGAAGATAGACAGCCACGTTCCGCTCCGCGAGGATGTTGCGCCAGTAGACGTTGTCCGTCGCGACGGCGAAGTACATGGTGCCCGCCTTGACGGGGATCTCGGCGGGCGGCCGGAACGTGACGTCGACGGGCGCGCCCGGCGTCGCCGCCGTCAGGATCCCGTTGACGTCGGTCCACGACGCGATCTTGCAGAGGCGAGGGAGCGTCGTGGCCATCTGCTGCTCGGGCAGGGGCGAGCGCACGGCGAGGAAGAACTTCGTGCAGGACGAGAGCCGGTCGTCCGCGAGCGTCGCGAAGTGCAGACCGTCTTGCCGCGCGTCGAGCTGCCAGGCGATGAAGTGCTCGCGGATCGCGGCCTGGAGCAGAAACGTGAGCCGCGCGAAGAGCTCCTCGTAGGTCGCGCGGAGATCGAGCTGGTTGTACTTCGGGAGCGAGAGCGGGTCGAAGTCGGTGGAGAACGTGGCCAGCTCGCCGGCGAGCCGGGTCAGCACGAAGTAGAGCTCCCGCGGGCTGCACTCGCCGACCTCGGAGAGGTAGTTCACGAGCGGGAGCGAGCCGTTGATGGCCGAGAGCAGGAGATAGCGGCTGACGTCCTGAGCGACGAATTCGACGGACGCGGCGTCGCGCTCGCGGCGGGACTCGGAGAGGCTCCGCTGGCGCGCGGTCATCAGGCGGAGGATCCGGCGCAGGCCCGAGATCAGGAAGGGCGAGGCGTCGATGCGGAGCACGGGCGGCACGAAGGGCTCGACCAGCGTGAACGCGCCCGTCTCGTCGCGCGTGACCTCGACGATCGGGACGCACTCCATGTCTTGGCGCGGCTCGTCGCCGATGAGGAAGACGACGTTGCGTCGCGCGAGCGCGACCTCGACGCTCGTGCCCGAATTCGCCGCGTCGCCGATCGGGCGATGCTCGAGGACGTAGCGCTCTCGGCCGCCGCTCGCCGCCGCGTAGTTGTTGATGCCGTCGCGCTCGCGCGGCACGCCGAGGTAGACGCGGACGGACTGCTGCGTCGGCGGGAAGCTGATCGGTCGCGCGGGCGGCAGCTCCGAGTCCCTCGCGCCGAGATCGAGCACGGTGCCGTCCGGCAGGACCCCCGCGAACTCGACGAGGCTGAGCTGCCCCTGCGCGAGCGCGCTCCGATCCAGCTCGACGCGCAGGATCCCCCACGAGAGCGGGCCGCGCGCGTCGACGCGCGCGTGGATGAGGCCCTCGACGTAGCGGTCGTGCTGCTGGAGATGCTGGGGCCCCATGAGGAGCCCCTCCGTCCACGCGACGCGCAGCGGTGTCTTCATCAGTCCTCCGCTCCCACCACCGCGTGCTTGCCCGACGGCGCGGTCGGTGCGGTCGGCGCGCTCGGCAGCTCGGGAGCGCTCGGCGCCTCGGGAGCGGACGGCGAGGGCGCCTCGGGCGCCTGGGGCGCGGCCTGCTCGGCCGCGGCGCAGAGGGGGTTCGACGGATCACACGCGCTCCCCGACGTCGCGGGCTCGAGGTCGAGCTCACCCTCGATGCGGTTGTCCTCGACGAAGAAGCGGATGTGCGCGATGGGCGGCGGCGGCGCCTCGTCGCCCCCTTGCGAGCCGGCGCACTGCGCCTGGCTGCGCGGGATCGGGAGGGTCAGGACGGAGCGCCAGGTCGTCCCCACGGGCTGCCGGAAGATGCCCATCCCGACGAGGTAGTTCGCCGCGGGATCGCGCTCGAGCGGGCGCCGCAGCACCTGCTCGGGGTAGATCGTGACCTCGTCGACGCTCACCAGGCTCTCGCCGAGCGTCGCCTCGGGGGCGCGCCAGACCTCCTGGAACGAGGCCCGCTCGAGCGCGCCGAGGTCGCGGAGCTGGTAGAGACGGATGATCGTCGGGAGGCTCCGCCCGCTCGCGTCGGGGTTCAGCCGGTCGCTCGCCTCGATCGTCAACGGGTTCCTGTCGGGGAGCTGGCAGAGGCTCGGACGCGGGCTCGGACACCCGGCGAGCCAGAGCGACGCGAGGCCGCAAACGAGCGCGAAGGAGAGGATGTTTCGTTGGGGCGTGCGCGGCCCCCCCGCTGCATGTTGGGCCTCGAGGACCATCGTCGGCGAAGAGTGCTCTGAATGGGTTCGAGAGCGCAAGCATTCGGCGTGGCGCGGCGCGCCGCGCGATCGACGCGGAAAGATCGCCGGTCGGGTTGACGCGCCGCGATCCGATCGGCCAAGATGCGCACACCGAGCCTGGCTCGGGGGAGGCTCAGACATGGCCGAGACTGTTCATCTGTATCTCAAGGCAAACGGCACCGACATTCAGGGAGAGAGCGAGCAGAAGTCGCTCGGTCGTGAAAACTCGATCGAGTGTCTCTCGTTCCGGGACAGCGTTCGCACCGCGCGTGAGGTCGGCTCCTCGCTCGCGACGGGTCGGCGAACCTACGAGCCCCTGATCATCACCAAGAGGATCGACAAGTCGTCGCCCCTCATCGCCAAGGCGTTGTGCAACAACGAGGTGATCGAGGGCGTCTTCAAGTTCTTCCGCCCGAGCCCGACGGGTGACGGAACGACCGAGCAGTTCTTCACCGTCGCGATCAAGCAGGGGCGTATCTCCCACGTCTTGCGCCAGTCCCCGGACACCTTCGATCCCGCCGCGGCGAACCGCCCCCCGAGCGAGGAGATCGGCTTCGTCTTCCACACCATCAAGTGGACGTACACGAACGGCGGCGTCGAGCACGAGGACACCTGGGACCAGCAGCGCTGAGCCAGGTCGACACCGCGGAGAGGGAGCACGAGCGTCAGGCTCGCGCTCCCTTTCTCTTTTCTTTCGCGGGTGACTCTGGTTTGCTTCGGGGCGTGGAGCTTGGGCGCGAGGTGGATCAGTGAGAGGACTACTCGACCGACTCGGCACCCATCGGCAGATCGATCTGGTCGAATCGATCGGGGAGAACCTCCGCGCGATCTTGAACGCTCGGCAGGGGTCGGCGCTCATCGCCGACGACTTCGGCGTCGTCGACTTCGTCGAGGTCGTCCATGAGCTGCCGCTCTCGATCGCCCGGGTCCAGGAGTCGATCCGCGTCACGCTCCAGCGCTACGAGCCGCGGCTGCGCAACATCTCGGTCCGCTTCGTCCCGAGCGATGATCCGCTGCGGCTGGAATTCGAGGTGTCGGCGCGCCTCGCGGAGGACAAGCGCCGCGCCGTCCGCTTCACGACGTGCCTCGAGGCGGGCGGCCGCTTCGACGTGGTCTGAGGATGTTCAACCGCTACTACCAGTCCGAGCTGCTCTACATGCGCGAGCTCGGCCGCGAGTTCGCCTCGGCGAACCCGACCCTGGCCGGCCTCTTCGCGGAGCGCGGCGCGGACCCGGACGTCGATCGGCTCCTCGAGGGGTTCGCGTTCCTCACGGCGCGGATCCGCGAGCGGCTCGACGACGCGATCCCCGAGGTGGTCGAGCAGCTCTGCCAGCTCGCCCTGCCGCAGTACCTCCGGAGCCTCCCCGCGGTGAGCGTCGTCGAGTTCTCCCCGGCGATCCGCGGCATCAAGGGGGTGCACACGGTCCCGCGCGCGAGCGAGCTCTTCGCGCGGCCCGTGCACGACGTCTCCTGCACGTTCCGCACGACGCGCGACCTCGACATCCTGCCGATCTCCGTGGCGAACGTGCAGCTCGACCCGACGCTCGACACCGCGCCGCGCATCCGCGTGACGCTCGAGACGACGGACGTCGGCACCCGCATCGTGCCGACCCACGGTTCGCTCCGCTTCTTCATCCACGGCGCCCTCGGCCAGAGCTCCCAGCTCATGCTCTGGCTGACGCGCCACCTGCGCAACGTGGCGTGCGTGGTCGGAGACGACCAGGTCTCGCTCGGGCGCGACGCGGTGAGGACGCCGAGCCTTCGAGAGGGGACCGTCTTCCCCTGGCCCGAGTTCGCGCCCGAGGACATGCGCCTCGTGCTCGAGTACTACACGCAGCCCGCGCTGATGCTCTTCTTCGACGTCGTCGGGCTCGGCCGCGTGATGGATCGGATCGGGACGACGTTCGATCTCGTCTTCGAGTTCGACCGACCGCCGAAGCTCCCCGAGCGGATCGAGAAGGAGACGTTCCGCCTCCACGCGGTCCCGGTCATCAACCTCTTCGAGGCGAGCGCCGAGCCCATCCGCCGCGACGTCGCGGCGACGGAGTACTTCCTGCGGCCCGCGGGGATCGACACGCGCGGCGCCGACGTGTTCGAGGTCGAGCGCGTGGTCGGGATCCGACCGAAGACCGCGCCGGTGGAGTACCCGCCCTACCACCAATTCCAGACCACCTCGCGCCCCGTCAGCGCCCCGTACTACTGGATCCGACGCGCGTCGTCCCCGATCGACAACGGCCTCGACACGTACATCGCGATCGGCGAGCCGCGCGACGTGAGCCCAGCCTTCCCCGAGGAGACGCTCTCGGTCGACCTGCTCTGCACGAACCGCCAGCTCCCCGCGGAGCTGCGCGTCGGCGACATCCACGTCGTCGGCCAGCGCTCGCCGACCGTCGCGCCCTTCAAGAACATCGTCGCCGTCACGCGCCCCGTGCGACCCGCCATCGGCTCGGAGCTCATGTGGCGCTTCATCGCGCACATCGCCGTCAACCAGCGGAGCCTCTCCGAGCCCGTCGCGCTCCGCGCGCTGCTCGGCCTCTACAACCTGCACGAGGGCGTGGACGTCCAGCTCGCGAGGGCCAACCGCCTGCGGGTCGAGGCGATCCGCTCGGTCACGATGACGGCGGCCAAGCGCCTGCTCGACCACATCCCGACGCGCGGCGTCCGCACGACCCTCGAGATCGACGAGTCGGCCTTCGCGGGGCCGGGCGATCTCCACCTCTTCGGGTGCGCGCTCGACGCCTTCTTCGCGGCGCAGGCGCCCATCAACACGTTCCACGAGCTCCAGCTCGTCGGCCATCCGTCAGGAGCCAGCCTCACATGGACGCCTCGCAGCGGGATCGAGCCCGTCTACTGAAGGCCATCCTCGAGCGGGCCGAGCGCGGGCGCTTCCTCCCGTCGATGGCCATGCTCGAGCGCCTCTTCCCCGACGCCGTCCGCGTCGGGCTCGACGGACCCGCGCGGCTCGAGGCGATCCGCTTCCGCTCGGACCCATCGCTCGGCTTCGCCGCGGGCGACATGAAGCACGTGCGGGTGACGTCGCTCGCGAACGGCCTCGAGCCGCCGCGGCACGTCGTCGAGGTCGAGACGACCTTCCTCGGCCTCACGGGCGCCGGCTCGCCGCTCCCGAATTACCTCGTCGAGGCGATCCTCCTCGAGGCCGAGGGCTCGACGCGCCGCGACTTCCTCGACGTCTTCCATCACCGCCTCGTCTCGCTCCTCTATCGAGGGCTCGCGCGCGCCTCGCTCCCCCTCGAGGAGACGGTCCGCGCGCCGAACGTCTGGCGCCGTCGCGCGCTCGCGCTCGGGGGCCTCGACGCCTACGACGCCGACGTCACGAAGGCGCTCCCGACGGAGAGCGTGCTCCGCATGCTGCCGCTGCTCGCGAGCCGCGCGCGGAGCGCTCGGGGCCTGCGGACGGCGCTGCGCCACGTGCTCGAGCCGGCGCTCGGAGCGCGCGCGGGCGTCGAGCTCGTCGAGAACCTCCCCGGTTGGCTCACGATCGAGCCGGCGCACCGCGTGCGCCTCGGCCAGGCGAACCACGCCCTCGGGCGCGAGACGCACATCGGCTCGAGGGCGCCCGAGCGCTCGGGCCGCTTCGGCGTGCGGATCGGGCCGCTCGACCCGCAGAGCTACCCTCGCTTCCTCCCGGGCGGCGACCAGCTCCCCCGCATCGCCGAGACGATCCAGCTCTTCACGCGCAGCGCCGCGGAGTACGAGCTCCAGCTCGTCGTCGGCGCGAGCTCCTCGCCCACGTTCCGCCTCAGCGCGACCCGGCCCGCCTCGCTCGGTCGAACGACGTGGCTCGCGGGCGGCGACGACGAGCACATCGTCACCGTCTCGCACGCCGACGTCGGCGCCGCCTCACCCGCGCCCGCCACCTCGCGCGGCGCCGCCCCGACCATCCCCCCCGCCCCTTGAAGGAGAGAAGCCCATGCAGGTCGAAGCCAAGACGCTCGTTCGCCGACTGACCAAGAACGCGACGCGCGCGCTGGAGGCCGCCGTCGGCAGAGCCGCCGGCGCCGGCCACTACGAGATCACGGTCGAGCACTTGGTCGCGCAGCTCTTGGCGGACGAGGCTGGCGAGACGGCCAAGATCCTGGAGCACCTCGGCGCCGATCGCAGGGAGCTCGCCGCACGGATCGAGCGGGCGCTCCGCGCGCAGCGCGCGGGGCACACCGGGCGGCCGACCTTCTCCGAGACCCTCTTCCAGCTGATCGAGGACGCGTGGATCGTGGGCTCGCTCGAGCTCGGCCACGCGAAGATCAGCTCGGGCATCATCTTCACCCAGCTCCTGCGGCGCCCCGGGCGCTACCTCGAGGACGACTACCCCGAGCTCGAGGCGCTGCCGAAGGCGAGCCTGCTCCACGACCTCCCCGCGCTCCTCGCCGCGAGCCCCGAGCTCGTGGAGCTCGGCGCCGCGCCGAGCGTGGGCGGCGCCGCGGCGCCCGCGGGCGCGCAGAGCGACTCGGCCCTCGGGCGCTTCACGACGAACGTCACCGAGCAGGCGCGCGGCGGCAAGCTCGACCCGGTCCTCGGGCGCCACCGCGAGATCCGGCAGATCATCGACATCCTGAGCCGACGCCGCAAGAACAACCCCGTCATCGTCGGCGAGCCGGGCGTCGGCAAGACCGCGCTCGTCGAGGGCCTCGCGCTCGCGATCGCGGCGGGCGAGGTCCCCGAGCACCTCAAGGACATCGACGTCGTCTCGCTGGATCTCGGCGCGCTCCAGGCGGGCGCGAGCGTCCGCGGCGAATTCGAGAACCGGCTGCGAGGCGTCATCCAGGAGGTGAAGGCCTCGCCCAAGCCGCTCGTGCTCTTCATCGACGAGGCCCACATGCTCGTCGGCGCGGGCGGCAACCAGGGCGGCGGCGACGCGGCGAACCTCTTGAAGCCGGCGCTCGCGCGCGGCGAGCTGCGGACGATCGCGGCCACGACCTGGGCCGAGTACAAGAAGTACTTCGAGAAAGACGCGGCGCTCGAGCGGCGCTTTCTCCCGGTCAAGGTCGACGAGCCGGGCGAGGAGGCCTCGATCACGATCCTGCGCGGGCTCGCCGGGATCTTCGAGAAGGCGCACGGCGTCGTCATCCGCGACGAGGCGATCGTCCAGGCCGCGCGCCTCGCGAGCCGCTTCATCAGCGGCCGCCAGATGCCGGACAAGGCGATCGACCTCCTCGACATGACGGCCGCGCGCGTGCGCACGTCCCTGCGCGCCCGGCCCGAGCCGATCGTCGCGATCGAGGACGAGATCGCGAGCGCGCGGCGCGAGGAGGCGGCGCTCACGCGCGACGCCCGCGAGCAGCCCGGCGCCGGGGCCGAGCTGCCCGAGCTGCGCGCACGGATCGCGGAGCGCGAGGCGGAGCTCGCGAAGCTCCTCGAGCGCTGGGAGGCGGAGAAGAAGGCCGTCGAGGACTGGATCGAGCGCCGAAGGGCCGCGGAGGAGGCGCACTCCGAGGAGACGATCGCGCCCCCCGACGTGCCGCTCGAGGGCCGCATCGTCCACTACGAGGTCGACGTGGAGGCGGTGGCGCAGGCCGTCGAGGCCTGGACCGGCATCCCCGCGGGTCGGATGAACGCCGACACGCTGAAGGTGGCGCTCACGCTCGAGCAGCACCTCGATCAGCGCGTGTACGGGCAGCCGCACGCCGTCGCCGCGGTCGCCGACGCCGTCCGCATGGCCAAGAGCGGGATCCGGAACCCGAACGCCCCGATCGCGGTGCTCCTCTTCGTCGGCCCGACGGGCGTCGGCAAGACGGAGACGGCGCTCGCGCTCGCCGATCTGCTCTACGGCGGCGAGCGCTTCATGACGACGATCAACATGACGGAGTTCCAAGAGAAGCACACCGTCTCGCGCCTGATCGGCTCGCCGCCTGGCTACGTCGGCTACGGCGAGGGCGGCGTGCTCACGGAGGCCGTCCGCCAGAGGCCCTACTCCGTCGTGCTCCTCGACGAGTGCGAGAAGGCCGATCTCGAGGTGATGAACCTCTTCTATCAGGTCTTCGACAAGGGGATGCTCTCCGACGGCGAGGGGCGGCTCATCGACTTCCGCAACGTGCTGCTCGTGCTCACGAGCAACCTCGGCTCCGACACGATCGTCAAGCTCGAGAGCCAGGACACGCCCCCGAGCGCGGCCGAGATCGTGGACGCGATCCGCCCCGAGCTCGTCGCGCACTTCAAGCCGGCCCTGCTCGCCCGCATGTCGATCGTGCCGTTCCGGCCCGTGGGGGCGGAGGCGCTGCGTCGCATCGCGCAGGCGCGGCTCGACGCGGTCGCCGCGCGGGTGCGCGCCGCGCACAAGATCGAGACGGTCTTCGACGCGGCGCTCCTCGACGACCTGGTCAAGCGCTCGCTCCGCGCGGAGACGGGCGCGCGCACCGTGGACCACGTCCTGCGCTCGTCCCTCATGCCCACGCTCTCGCGGTTCCTGCTCGAGCGCATGGCCGACGACGCGCTGCCCGAGGCGCTCCAGATCGGGCTCGGCCCCGACGGCGGGTTCCAGATCGACTGACCGAGGGCTCGGCGCGGCGGCCGCGGGGCCCGCGCCGTGTGGCATGATCGCGGCGCTTGATCCCACCGCCCGTCCGCGAATATGACGGGGCGTGCCGAGGAGAGATCCGTGCTGCCCCTGGTCGTGAACCTGCACAACACGAAGGCGAACACGCGAGAGGTCTTCGCCTTCGAGACCTCTCCGGTCCGCATCGGCCGCAACAAGCTGAACGAGCTCAGCCTCTCCGAGAGCGTCGTCTCGCAGTGGCACGGCCTGCTCCGCTTCGGCGAGGGCTTCGTCGTCTTCCTCGACCTCGGCTCGACGAACGGCTCGATCCTCGACAACCAGAAGCTCCCTCGCAACACGGAGGTGCCGCTCGGCCCGGACTCGGTGCTCCGCATCGCGCACCTCGAATTCCGCTTCGCGCGGGCGCCCATCCCGGCGAGCGCGCTGACCCGGAAGTCGTCGAGCTTCCTCGCGCAGGTGACGGGCGAGCACAGCCTCGCGGGCGCGCGCACCGTGATGTTCCAAGCGGGCGCGCTCACGGCGCCCCGCGCGAGCGACGCCAACCCGCAGGTGCTCGCCGAGGTCCTCGCCGGCACCCGCGGCGTCTACACCAACTACACGAACGCGCTCGAGGAGCTGACCCGCTACGTCGAGCACTACGTCCAGCACGTCCAAGACGATCAGAAGGGGCCGATCGTCATGAGCCTGCGCGAGAAGCTCCCCCACTTCGCGCGGACCCGCGAGTTCCGGCGGGTCGCGCTGAAGGCGGGGCTGCTCCCGGATCAGATCGGAGACGTCGACGTCGAGGCGTGGATCAAGCAGCTCGTCTTCGGCACCGACGACATCCCCGCGGCGCGCGGCGCGATCGACACCCACCGCGCGCTCACGCGGATCGGCGCGATCCTCGAGGCGTTCGCGCAGTCCTTCGTCGAGCTGCGCAACGGGCACGACCAATTCCTCCAGGACGTCGGCCTGCGGCTCAACACGGACCTGAACGGCCTCGAGAACCTCCGCTCGGCCCGCGCGGTGCTCGCGCACCTCCTGGACTGGTCGGCCCCCGACCAGAGCCGCGTCGACGAGCTGAACCGCGCCTTCACCGACATCGCGATGCACCAGGTCGGCCTCGTGAACGGCGTCGTCGAGGGCGCGCGCGGCATGCTGAGCTCGCTCGCCCCCGAGGTCGTCGCCGGCTTCCCGCCCGCGCCGCGAAACCCCGCGGTGCGCGACGGAGCGTCGAGCGTCGCCGGGCTCTTCGGCGGCAAGCTGAAGGCGTGGTGGAAGCGCTACGCCACGCGACAGACCGAGCTCGAGGACGGAGACCGCTTCGCGCGTGAGCTCTTCGGGCGCGCCTTCGCGAGCGCGTACTTCACCATCATGGGGAACGCCCGGCGCTGACGGCCCGCCTCGCCGCCCGTGGGCGCGCAGAGCGTCTGCTCCGAGCGCGGGGTCGCGATCATCGCCACCTCGCGCTTGCCCTCTCCGGCTCGATGTGGTCTCGATCCCCCGCCCGCGGGCGCGCCCGCGCCCTCGCACCGAACGAACGGAGGAGACAGCGATGAAGCTCGAGAACGTCAAGGCGATCGTCACCGGGGCCGCGTCCGGCATGGGCTTCCACTTCGCGAAGCGCATCGCCGAGGCGGGCGGGAAGGTCGCGGCGGGCGACGTGAACGAGGCGGGGCTCGCGGCGCTCCCCGGGGGCGCGTTCAAGCGCAAGCTCGACGTCTCCTCGAGCGCGGACGTGAGCGCCTTCGTGAAGTGGGCCGCCGAAGAGATGGGCGGGCTCAACGTCGTCATCTCGAACGCGGGCATCCTCCGCGACGGCCTCCTCGTGAAGAAGGATCGCGAGACGGGCGAGGTGAAGACGATGACGGATGACCAGTTCAACGCCGTCATCGCCGTGAACCTCTTCGGCGCGACGATCGTCGTGCGCGAGGGCGTCGCCGAGATGGTGCGCCGCGGCGAGAAGGGCGTCGTCATCCCGATGAGCTCCATCGCGCGCCACGGCAACCGCGGCCAGAGCAACTACGTCAGCGCGAAGGCGGCCCTCGCGGCGAACGCCGTCACCTGGGCGCAGGAGTTCGGGCGGTTCGGCATCCGCGCCGTCGCGATCGCGCCCGGCATGGTCGAGACGCCCATGACGCAGGGGATGAACCAGAAGGCGCGCGACGCGCTCGTCGCCACGATCCCCGTCGGGCGGATCGGCGAGCCCGAGGATCTCTGGATGGGCGTCAAGTTCGCGATCGAGTGCGACTACCTGAACGGCACGACGATCGACATCGACGGCGGGGCCAAGCTCTGAGGGGCCAAGCTCTGAGGGGCCAAGCCCTTAGAGGCCAAGCTCCGAGGGGCCAGGCTCCGAGGGGCCCCGCACCGAGCCGACCGCGCGCGCCCCGCATCGGCTACGCTCGGCGGCCGTGAGCGCGATCGATCTCAGCCCAGGCGCCCTCTTCGCGGGGCAGTTCCGCGTCGTGCGCCCGCTCGCGAAGGGCGGGATGGGGGCCGTCTACGTCGTCGAGCAGGTCGCGACCGGGCGCGAGCGCGCGCTCAAGCTGATGCACCCGGCGCTCGTCTCCGACGAGAAGAGCATCGAGCGCTTCGAGCGCGAGGCGCGGATCGGCTCGCGGATCGCGAGCGAGCACATCGTCGAGGTCATCGCGGCCGGCGTCGAGCGCGAGGGGCCGACGCCCTGGCTCGCGATGGAGCTGCTCTCGGGCGAGACGCTCGACGAGCGCGTGTCGCGAGGGGGACCGCCGCCGAGGACCGAGACGGTCCAGATCCTGCGCCAGCTCGCGCACGCGCTCACCGCGGCGCATCGCGCGGGGATCGTGCACCGCGACCTGAAGCCCGAGAACCTCTTCCTCGCGGAGAGCCGGCGCGAGGGCGTCCCCTTCACGCTGAAGATCCTCGACTTCGGCATCGCGACGCTGCAGGAGGCGAACGCCAGCGGCGTCGAGGTCGCCAAGACGACGCAGGCGGTGGGCTCGCCCCTCTGGATGGCGCCCGAGCAGACGCAGGTCGGGAAGGTGACGCCCGCGACCGACGTGTGGGCGCTCGGCCTCATCACGTTCTACCTCCTCACGGGGGCCACGTACTGGCGCACGCTGCGGAGCGGCGGGAGCGGGCTCACCGCGCTCCTCGTCGAGATCCTCGTCGATCCGCTCGAGAGCGCCGGCGAGCGCGCGCGCGAGCTCGGGCGCGGGGACGCGCTGCCGCCCGGCTTCGACGCGTGGTTCGCGATGGCCGTCGCGAGGGAGCCGACGCGGCGCTTTCGCGACGCGAGCGCCGCGTTCGAGCCGCTCTTCGCGCTGCTCGAGGGACGAAGCGCCTCGATCGAGGCGTTCGCGGCGACCACGGCCTCGCCGAGCGGGCCGCCGAGCGTGTCCTCGAGCCAGCCCGCCACCCGCGCGCTCAAGCCGCGCGACGCGCCCGAGGCGAAGAGCGCGGAGGCGAGCACCCCCGCCCCCAAGCGCGAGGCGGCGGCCGAGGAGCGCGCGGGCGCGGGCGCGCGGCGCGCGCTGCCGGCGGCGCTCCTCGCGCTCGCCCTGATCGTCTCG
>JBDHVC010000079.1:0-18630 GCA_039809495.1 Sandaracinaceae bacterium | reverse complement strand
GCGCGCCTGGCGCCCCGCGGCCTCGACCTGGGCGCGCGCGGCCCTCGCCTGCGCGTTGGCGGCGGCGATGCGCGCGTCGAGCTCGGCGAGCCGGGCCTGGGGCTCGGCGCAGTCGAGCTCGGCGAGCAGGTCCCCGGCGTGGACGCTGTCACCCTCGCGGACGTGGAGGCGGACCACGCGCGAGGCGATGCGGGCGGCGTGGTCGACGACGGTGCCCTCGATGGTCCCCGAGCCCGAGGGTGGGCCGAGGGCGCGGGCCTCCTGCTCGCGGACGCGCACGAAGAGCAAGACGCCGAGGGCGATGACGATGGCGAGGCCGGCGAGGAGTGGACGTCGCATGACCCGTGCCTCATCAAGGCGCGTGCCGAGCCCGAACGCCTCGGATCTTCGCCCGGTTTCACGTGATCCGAGCGCGCGTCGGCGGACCTGTCCGGATCTCCGGACGGCGAGCGTTCGGCGCGCCGAACGGCCTTTGGGGCCCGCTCGCGCTCCGCCGCGGGCTCCGCGCACGAATTCGAGCGCCTCGGCGGCCCTCGCGGCGGTGCACGCGGCTTGCAGGGACGAGCGCCGGAGCCGCGAGTCCATGCGCTACGCTTTCCCCATGAGCCCGAGGAGCGACCGCACGGCCGAGCCGATCGTCGATCGCGCCCGCCTCGACGTGATCCGGGTGCTCCTCGTCTGGCGAGCCCGCGCGCTGCCCTTCTTCTCGCTCGCCGCGCTCATCTTCAGCGCCCTCGATCCTCGGCCCTGGCGCATCGCGACGCTCTCGATCGCCGCCCTCGTCCTCGCGCTCACCTCGCTCATCGAGCTCCGCGCGCTCGAGCGAGGGCGACCGCTCACCTCGCGGCGCATCGCGTGGAGCCTGGTCGTATCCGGCCTCTCGCAGCTCGTGCTCGTCACCGGGAGCGGGGGCCTCGCGAGCCCGATCGCGCCGGGGGTCCCGCTCGTCGCCGTCATCTTCAACCTGAGCGGCCCGCGCCGCTTCGCCGTGGCGTTCACGCTCTGCGTCCAGATCCCCGCGATGTGGCTGCTCGCCCTCGCGCACGTGGGGGGCGTCCTGCCGGGCCTCATCCCCTTCGACGGCCTCGCGACCGTCACGACCTCGAGCTCGGGGGCGGTGCTGGCGGCCTCGGCCTATACCGTGTTCTTCGTCCTCACCGTGACGCTCGGCCAGTGGCTGCGCACGACGCTCGACGCGGCCGTCGAGGAGCGCGTGGCCGAGCAGCGGCGCCTGCTCGCGCTCCACGAGGAGACGGCGCGGAGCCTGAGCAACCTCTCGGCCGAGATCGCGCACGAGCTCAAGAACCCGCTCGCCTCGATCAAGGGCCTGGCCGGGCTGCTCACGCGCGAGCTCGAGGGGCGCCCGCGCGAGCGCCTCGCCGTGATGCGCGAGGAGATCGATCGGATGCAGGCGATCCTCGACGAATTCCTGCACTTCTCGCGGCCGCTCGTGCCGCTCGAGCTGCGCGACGTCGAGCTCGGCGCGCTGCTCGGGCAGGTCGCCCTGCTGCACGAGGGGATGGCGCTCGCGAGCGACGTGCGCCTCGAGGTCGAGGCGGGCGAGGCGATCGCGCGGGTCGATCCGCGCAAGATCCATCAGATCCTCGTGAACCTCGTGCAGAACGCGCTCGAGGCGAGCCCGCGCGGCGCGAGCGTGCGGCTCGCGGTCTCCGCGGATCGGGAGCGGGTCTGGATCGACGTCGAGGATCGGGGGGGCGGCATCGATCCGAGGATCCGCGGCTCGCTCTTTCAGGCGGGCGCCACGACGAAGGCGCAGGGCTCGGGCATCGGGCTCGCGATCGCGCGAGGCCTCGCCCGTCAGCACGCGGGGGAGCTCACGCTCGAGGAGCGCGAGGACGGCGGCGTGCGCGCGCGGCTCACGCTCCCCGTCGCGGGGCCCCCGATCGAGCGCGTCGAGGCCTCGAAGAGCGCCGGAGGAGAGCCGCTCGCTCGCGTCGCCCGAACGCCCGAGCGGCTCGCCGCGCTGGCCGCGCCCGGGGAGCCGTCGTGAGCGCGCGCCTCCCGAGGCTGCGCGCGCTGCTCGTCGACGACGAGGCGGGGCTCCGGTTCACGCTGCGGGCCTACCTCGAGGACGCGGAGATCGAGGTGACGGAGGCGCTCGATGGGCTGGACGCCCTCGCCGCGCTCGAGGCGGCGCGCGACGAGCCCTTCGACCTCGTCGTCTCGGATCTCCGCATGCCGAGGCTCGACGGTCTCGGGCTCTTGAGGCGGCTCGGCGAGCGCGATCCGGCGAGCGTGCCCCTCTTCGTCCTCGTCACGGCGCACGGCTCCGAGCGGGTCGCCGTCGAGGCGATGAAGCTCGGCGCCTTCGACTACTTCAAGAAGCCGTTCGAGCCCGACGACCTCTCGGCGTCGATCGAGCGGGCCAAGCGCACGGCGCTCCTCCGCCGCGAGCGCGACGAGGCGCGCGCCGGGCTCAACCTCGCGAAGAGCCTCGTCTTCTCCTCGGCCGCGATGGCGCGGCTCGCCTCGCTCGTCGCGCGGGTCGCGCCGCGCGACGTCACGGTGCTCGTCGTCGGCGAGAGCGGCACCGGCAAGGAGCGCGTGGCCGAGGCGATCGTGCGCGCGAGCGCGCGCGCGAAGAGGCCCTACGTCCGCTTCAATTGCGCCGCGCTCCCGCACGAGCTCGCGGAGGCCGAGCTCTTCGGGCACGCGAAGGGGGCGTTCACCGGCGCCGTCCGCACGCGCCTCGGGCTCTTTCGCGAGGCGCACGGGGGCACGCTCCTGCTCGACGAGATCGGCGAGCTCGACCTCCGCACCCAGGCGAAGCTGCTGCGCGTGCTCCAGGAGGGCGAGGTGCGGCCGGTCGGCGAGGATCGGCCGGTGGCGATCGACGTGCGCCTCGTCGCCGCGACGCACCGCGATCTCGAGGCGCTCGTACGCGAGGGGCGCTTCCGCGAGGACCTCTACTACCGCCTCAAGGTCGTCACGCTCCACGTCCCGCCGCTGCGCGAGCGGCCCGAGGACGTGGACACGCTCTTCGCGCACTTCCTCGAGCGCTACCGCGAGCGCTTCGGCGTCGAGGCGCTCGTCGTGCCGGACGAGGTGCACCGTCGGATCCGAGCCTACGGGTGGCCGGGCAACGTGCGCGAGCTCGAGAACGCGGTGGAGAGCCTCGTCGCGCTCGCGCACGACGGCGTGCTCGATCCGGAGCTCCTCCCCGGCGGGGCCGAGGCCCCGAGCGCGCCGCGCGCCGCCGTCGTCGCGACGGGCGGAGGCACGCTCCGAGAGCGCGTGGACGCGTTCGAGCGCGCCGTGCTCGTCGAGGCGCTCGCCGAGGCGAACGGTCACCGCGCCGAGGCGGCGCGACGGCTCGGCATCGGGCGCGCGACGCTCCACGAGAAGCTCCACAAGCACGGGCTCGCGCGCTCGTGACGCTCGCGACACGAGCGCGTCGCCGTGGCTCGTTCCGCCCCTTCACTTCGAGGGCACGGCCTCCGCCTCCGCGCGGACGCGCGCGTAGCTCTCGTCGCGATCGCGGCGGATGTCGGCGTAGATGCGTTCGATCGCGAGGACACCGTGCGCGCACGTCGTCTTGAGGTTGGCGCGCGCGATGACCTCGTGGAGCGGCACCCGATCGGGCTTGGCGAAGAGCGCGTCGAGCGACATCGTGGCCGGATCGAAGAAGCCCGTGCCGTGGTCCCCCTCGCGGCGGATGTCGAGGAGCACGTCGTGGCGGACGAGCTGGATCGTCGGGTCGGGGGTCCTCCGCACGAAGGGGACGTGGCGCTCGGGGCTCTCGAGGTCGGCGTCGGCGTCGGGGTGGAAGGCCTCCATCGCCATCACGAGGCCGGTCGGCTCGGCCTGGTGCGCGTGGCGCAGCCGCTCGACGAAGCGCGCGAGCTCGAGGCGGGGCGTCGAGACGTTCGGGAAGAGCAGGAGGCCGATCTCGAGCTCGCGCTCGTCGGCGATCGCGTGGACGAGCGGGAGCACCCGCTCGACGTCGAGCGTGGGATCGAGCGAGACGAGCTCGCGGGTCTTGCCTTGGACGCGCGAGTGCTTGGCGTACGGGCAGAACTCGAAGCGCTCGACGATCTCGACGGCGTAGCGGCGGTAGACGCGGATCGCCTCGTGGACGAGCGCGTCGTCTCGCGTTCGCGCTCGCTCGCTCGAGGTACCATCCATCCGCGCAGTCTACCCCGCTCCGCCGTCGAGAGCGGCGACGCTCCGATCTTGCTATCCTCCGCGCATGTTGGTTCGCTTCGACTCGATGGGGGCCGTCGTGCGCGCTCGCGCGCTCGCCGCGCTCGCCGCCCTCGCGCTCGCCGGCTGCAACAACACCGTGATCGTCCAGCTCATGACGGGCGCGCAGAGCTTCGAGGTCACGGCCGGCGCGATCAGCGTCCCGCCGGAGCTCCAAGACGGCGCGGTCGTCGCGTCGATCCCGTGCACGTCGGGATCCTGCCCGAGCGTGGAGGGCCTCCCGCTGAGCTGCTCGGCCGGCGTCTGCGATCCGGATCCGAAGCTCGTCTCGGTGCCGGTCGGCGACGTCGTCGACTTCGACGTCCTCTTGCGCGAGGCGAGCACGGTCCTGCGCTTCGTCGACGCGATCGAGGTGACGCGCGTCGCGTACGCGGCGAGCCCCAACTCGTTCTCGATCGACATCCCGGACATCGAGGTCTTCTGGGGGCCGGACACGGCCGCGGGCATCGACGCGCCAGGGGTCGCGCGCCTTGGCGTCATCCCGAGCCTCCCCGCCGGCACCGCCCGGAGCGGCGACATGACCCTCGACCCGGAGGGGACGGCGCTCCTCTCCGACTACGTCGTGAGCGGGAGCCGGCGGATCCGCTTCTTCGCTCGGACCTCGCTCGATCTCGCCCCGGGCGGGCCGATGCCGAACGGCGGCGCGACCCTGACGGTGAACCTCACGGTGCGCGCGATCGGGCGGATCGTCGATTGAAGCGCGGCGCGCTGGGCGTCGGAATCCTCGCGTGATAAGAGCCGGGCTTCTCGGCGCTTCGAGAGAAGGGAGTTCAGGTTGGCCTCGGAGTCCTCACCCCCGCCGCCGCCCGGAGGCGGAGCGCGATACGCGATCATCGGCGTCCTGCTGCTCGTGGTCGCGGGCCTCGTGTACTACATGATGCCGAAGGCGACGTCCTCGTCCGGAGGCGCGACGGAGACCACCGTCGTCCCGCCCGACGCCGGCGCTCGCGCCTCGACGGCGCTCGTCGACGAGACCCTGGACATCCCCGACGAGGTGCCCGACGCGTGGGTCGAGCTGCCCGACGCCGGCGCCGCCCGCGCCCCGACGCGGCGGCCCATCGTCGTCGGCTCGTGGGACTGCACGGGCGACCTCGATCGAAGCGCGATCACGTCGACGATCAACGAATACCGCCCGCAGATCCAGGCTTGCTACGAGCGCCGCCTCAAGCAGAACAACCTCCTCCAAGGCAACCTCCAGCTCCAGCTCCGGGTCGCTCAGAGCGGCAACGTGGACGCGGTCCAGGTCGGCGGCTCGCTGCGCGATCGCGAGGTCTTCTCGTGCGTGCGGAACATCGCGGCGCGGATGCGCTTTCCCCGCGTGACTGGCGGTGACTGCGCCGTCGTCTCCGTGCCGTTCGCGTTCACGCCGAGGCAGTGATCCGAGGCCGCGGGGGCGAGGTAGGCGTGCCGAGGCGGGCGCGCCGAGGTAGGGAGCGGCGGCGCTGGGACGCAGCGAGGAAAGGATGAGCCGATGAGTCAGAACTATGGGGGGCCGAGCTACGGGAGCCCCGGCTTTGGAGGCCCGGGCTATGGTGGCGTCCCTGGCGGCGGCGGAGGCGCCCCCAGCGCGGGCGGCATGCCACCTCGCCCCGAGGGGAGCGTCGACCTCTTCTGGGGCAAGGACGTCCTCCTCGGCGATCCCGAGGCGCTCATGAAGGTCGCCGTCTTCGCGCTCGTGCAGTTCGTCCCGCTCCTCGGCGGGCTCGTGACGGGAGGCTGGATGTCGTACACGTTGCGTCGCACGATGGGCGGGATGTCGACGCCGATGCCGCCGGTCACGTTCGACTTCACGACGCTGGCGGAGTACCTGTTCCAAGGCTTTCGGCGCGTCGTCGTCGGGCTCGTGTGGGCGATCCCGGGCCTCATTCTGTTCGGCATCGCCAACGGCCTCTTCTACGGGACGCTGATGGGGATCGGGCTCCTCGCAGGTCAGAGCGAGAGCCTCGGGCAGGTCGCCGGGTTCGCGTCGATCTGCTGCTCGATCGTCGGGCTCCCGACGCTCCTGCTCCTCATGATCTCCGTGCAGATCATCCCCGCCATGGCGATGGTCCGCGTCGATCTGACGGGCTCCATCTCCGCCGGCTTCGCCGTGGGCGAGGTGCTCTCGCTCGCGCGCAACGCCTGGAAGCCCTGGCTGATCAACGTCCTGCTCCTCGGGCTCCTGATGATCCCCTTGATGCTCCTCGGCCTCATCCCCTTCGTCGGGGCGCTCCTCGTCATCTTCCTCATGCAGTTCCTCGCGGGCTTCGTCACCCTCTCGGTCTATCGGAAGGCGGTCCTCGCCGGCGCGCCGTCGGTCGAGCTCGGGCCGCTCGAGCCGCCCGTCAGCGCAGGCTGATCGAGGGCGGGCTCGCCTGGAGGTTCGCGCTGACGGTGAGCCGCTCTCCGGCGTCGAGCTGGAGGGGCTGGCTCACCTCGCGACCGAGCGGAGGGCAGCGGAGCGTGAGGGTGTGAGCCCCCGCCGGGATCGGGCGAGCGCGGAGCGGCGTTCGCCCGATCGGCGTTCCGTCGACGAGCACGTCGGCCCAGGGGAGCGCTTGGACGCTCAGCGTGCCCTCACGCGCCTCCCTCACGGCCTCTGGCCCTCGCGGCGCGCTCACCCGCGCCGCACGCGGGGGCTCGGCGGCGTCGATGGGAGCGATCCCCGCGTCGGCGATCGCCGCGATGGAGGCGCTCGCGTCGGTGAACCCAGCCTCGAGGAGGCCGAGCGCGTCGTCGGCGTCGGGCGCGAGCGCCTCGAGCGGCGTGGGATCGACCGGCCGCGGGCGCGGCTCGCTCGTCATCGGCTCGAAGCGGGCGAAGGAGAGCGCCCAAGCCGAGGCGACGGCGAACGCCGCGGTGAGCGCGAGGAGGAGAGCGCCGCGCGTCGGGGTCATCCCTTCAGCCGCTCGAGGCGTGTCTCGCGCCTCCCGCGTCGCGCTCGGCGCGCTCGGCCGTGCCGGGGGAGCGGGGAGCGGATCGATGCGCTCGGTGGCGGGGCCTCGGAGGGCCTCGTCGGGCGCCGACGCCTCGCTGGCTCGAGGCTCGAGCTCCGCCGAGCGGGCGGCGGCGGGCTCGAGGAGCTCGCGCAGGATCGGGCTCGTCGCGAGCGAGCGCGTCGGCCCCGAGCTCGAGGCCGGGGTTACCGCCTCGCTCGAGGGCGCCGCGTCGGGCCGCGGCTCGCGCGCCCGAGCGAGCGCCTCGGCCCGAGCGCCGAGCGCGCCCGCGACCCCCTCGGGCCTTCGCGCGGAGAGGAAGGCGCGGAGCTCCGAGGCGAGGAGCTTCCCGTGGCTCGGACGGATCGTCGGGTCCGGCTCGAGCAGCGCCCGTATGAGGTTCGAGAGCGCCGTGGGGAGCGGTTCGAGCGCCGGGAGCCGCGGGGGCTCTTCGAGCAGCCGCGTCGCGTCGACGTTCGCCTCGAACGCGTCGAGCCCGGTCGCGGCGCGGTGGAGCAGGGCGCCGAGCGAGAAGAGGTCGCTCGCGGGTGAGAGGGGCTCGCCTCGCGCCTGCTCGGGCGAGAGGAAGCCCGGCGTCCCGAAGATCGCGTCCGCGTCGGCGGCGTCGCCCGAGCGCGCCGCGATGCCGAAGTCGAGCAGGCGCGCGTGGCCGTGGACGTCGATCATCACGTTGCGCGGCGTCACGTCGCGGTGGATGAGCGAGAAGCGCTCGTGCGCGTAGGCGAGGGCGTCGGCGAGCTCGGCGCCGACGTGGGCCACCTCCTCGGGGGCGAGCCTCGCGTCGGCGACGAGGGCCTCGAGGGTCACGCCCTCGACGTGCTCCATCGTGAGGAAGTAGACCCCCTCGACGACCCCGAGCTCGTAGACGGGCACGATGTTCGGGTGGCTCATCGCGACGAGCGCGTTCGCCTCCTCGACGAAGAGCGTGATGAAGCGCGGGTGGCTCGCGAGCTGGGGGTCGATCTCCTTGAGGACGAGCCTCTTCTCGAAGCCGCCGACGCCGCGCAGCCGCGCGAGGTGGACGCGCGCCATCCCGCCGCGGGCGAGCTCGCGGTCGAGGAGGTACTTGCCGAAGGAGCGCGGCGCGTTCTTCGCTCTTTCCATCGTGGGGCTCGCGTCGTAGGACGATCCGCGCGGATGAGGCAGGATGCTACCGGATGTTCGGTGACCCGACGCGAACGATGAGGCGGCTCGGCGACGAGGCGGCGTCGCCCCTCGCGCGCGGCGCGCTCGCCCTCGCGCTCTGGGCCTCGCTCCCTTCGTGCGCGGCGAGGCCGCTCGACGTCGTCCCGATCGAGGTGCGGATCGGCTCGAACGATCCGCGCTGTCGCCCGACGACGGTGCGCGCCGTCCGCCTCGCGGCCGAGGGCGACTTCGTGCCGGGGCCGACCGACACCGTCGAGCTCCTCACGGCGAGCGGGAGCCGAGACGTCGCGGGGCTCTCCCCGAGCCTGCTCGCGCTCCGCGCCGAGCTCGACGGCGACTCGGGCTATCGCGCGATCGGGCAGAGCTCCCTCGACGCGGCGCGCCGGTTCGGCGTGCTCGCGGTGCTGCCGCCTCGGATCCCCTGCGCGCTCGTCGATCCCGACGCGTTCCTCCCGCCGCACGCGACGCTCGTCGCGCACCCGGACGGGAGCGCGTGGGTGATCGGCGGGCGAGGGGCGGGGCGCCGGATCGTCCGGATCGATCCGCGCAGGAGCTTCTCCGAGGTCTTCCCCGACGCGCTCTTCAACCGCCGCGAGGGGGCGAGCGCGACGGTCTGGGGCGAGGACGTGTACGTGGCCGGAGGCGCGAGCGCCGACACCGACGGCGCGCACGACAGCTACGAGCGGCTCGGTCCGAGCGGCCACCTCGTCGAGGCGGCGATCGGCGGGCGCCTCGCCCTCGCGCGCCGCGATCACGCGGCGATCGCGACGCGGGGCCGGCTCGTCCTCGTCGGCGGCCGCACGGGCGGCACGCCCGACGCGCTCGTCGCGCCGATCGAGATCCTCACGCCGAGCGACGGCGCCTCGCGCCTCGGGCCGGCGCTCCTCGTCCCGCGCGCGATGCCCGTCGTCACCCGCCTCGCGGACGGATCGCTCGTCGTCGCCGGCGGCCGAGACGAGGGAGGCGCGCCCGTCACGCTCCTCGAGCGGATCGATCCGAGCCTCGCGCGCGTCGAGCCGCTCGACGTGACGCTCCCGCCCGCGGCGCTGGTCCTCCCGCTCGCGCTCGATCAGCTCCTCGTCGTCGCCGCGCGCGAGCTCTTCGTGGTCGACCTCCGGAGCGAGCCGCCGCGCGTCGAGCGCCTCGCGCGAAGGAGCGCCATCACGGCGCCCGAGGGGCTCGTCACGCGGGCGGGGCGCGTGCTCCTCACGGGGCCGAGCGCGTCGGGCGCGATCGTCGCCGAGCTCTGGACGCCGCACACCGGCGCGCTGACGCGGCTCGAGGCGCCGCGAGCGCCCGCGGCGAGCGCGTGGATCGACGCGGGCGCGGTCGTCGCCCTCGACTCGGGGGGCGCGTGGCTGCGCGCCCTCGAAGAGCCCGGCCTCTGGTCGAGCCTCCCGAACGATCGCCTCTTCGTCACGACCGAGCGCGACTCACCCTTCCTCGTCGGCTCGCTGCCGAGCGATCTCGTCGACGCTCGCGCGACGAGCGCCGGGGCGCGCCTGGGGCTCGGCGCGCTCCGCCTCGCGAGCGCCTCGATCCGCCTCGACGCGGCGGGCTCCTACACGCTCGTCCTGCGCCCGGATGATGGCGACGAGCGGGTCGAGGTGCGCTTCGGCGCGGACGGGAGCGCGCGCGGCGCGGGGTGCTCGCTCGAGCCCGTGGACGCGCCGATCACGCTCTCTCGCGAGCGCGAGCGGGTCGAGCTCGTCGGCGCCTCCGGCCGCCGCTCGCGCTGCGAGGACGTCGCGCCTTCAGCGCTCCTCTCGCTCGAGGTCGAGCTCGACGTGGGCACCTCGCCTCGGGTGCTCGAGGTCGCGCGCCGAGGCTCGTGATCCGGGCCGTCAGCGCCGCTCTTCGTCAGGGCGCCTGCGAGCGCTCCGCTCCTCGGCGTCGTCCTCGGCGTCGGCCCTGGCGGGCCTGGGGCTCGGCGGGGCGTCGGGCGGCGCCTCGACGCGCACGCGGGCCGAGCTCGGCGGGGCCTCCGCGCTCGCCTTGCCGCGCTCGCGGCGGACGTACGCGCCGAAGTCGCCGCTCGGCTCGCGCCCTCTCTGGTTCGCGGTCTCGAGGCGCGACGTCAGATCCGAGACGATCTGCGAAACGCGCTCCTCGACGACGCGGCCGAGCTCCTCGCCGTGCGCGCGCCACTTCGCGTCGCGCGCCTGGCGCTCGGCCTTCGCGCGGACCCGCGCCTCGTGCTCCCTCGAGAGGCGCTCGGAGAGCGCGTCCGCGGCGCGCGATCGCGCCTCGCGCGCGGCCTCCTTCGCGCGCCGGCGCTGCTCGCGGCGCACGAACCCGCTGCGATCGTCGGCGCTCGGCGCCCGCCACGCCCGCACGACGCGGAGCACGCCGACGAGGGCGAGGGAGAGCACGACCCACTGCGCCCAGGGCCCGCCCGGCGTGAGCCAGTCGACGGCGGCGGCGAAGGCCACGACGATCGCGTAGCGCAGGAGCGCGTGCTTCGCGGCGCTCTTGCGCTCGCGCACGGCTCGCTCGACGATCGCGTCCTCGTCGGCGGCGCGCCGCGCGAGGGCCCGCTCCTCATCGAGCTTCCCGACGGCCGCCTCGATCGCCCCAGGATCGACGCCGACCTCGCGCGCGGCGGCGAGCAGCTCCTCGTGTCGGACGCCGTCGAGCGAGCCGGTCGAGGCGCTCGAGGCGCCGATCGCGTGGCGGAGGATCGCCTCCATCTCATCGCGCGAGTAGGTTCGCTCCGACATGGCGAGAGGAGAACTCTGCGCGGCGACGCCGCCGCGCGCAATCGAGCGCGCGATCGAGCGCGTCGTCACTCGCCGAGGAAGCCGCAGACCGCGTCGCTCACGGCGAGCGCGTCGACGGATCCGCACGCGTGGAGGCCCTCGCAGAAGGCGCCGCCGCTCGGGCAGGCGACCTCGCAGCGCGATCCGCTCGCGCCGACGACGCAGGCGAGCCCAGGGTCGCACTCGGCGTCGCACGCGCACGCGTGGCGCGTCGTCGCGCTCAGGCGGAACGTCGGCGTGCAGCGGCCGGCGTCGCAGGCGTAGCCCGCCGGGCAGGTGACGCCCCCGCACGGTCCGGGGCTCGACGAGCAGACCGAGAGCGGCCCGCCGACGGCCTCGATCGCGCAGACCGCGTTCGGGTCGCGGCAGTCGAGATCCTCCTCGCACGGCAGGGCGCAGTATCCCCAGGGCCCGCTCGGGCTCATCGCGTAGAGGCAGCGCGCGTCGCCGGTGCAGTCGCAGTCCTGGAGGCAGGAGTCGCGCCCCGGCGTGCAGGGCGAGCGGATGCCCGGGCCGACCCTGAGCGGGTACTCGAGCGTGCCGCCCTCGCGCGCGTCGCGGATCGTCCACTCGCCGCTCGGGAGACGGAGGGTGATGAGGCGCGCGTCCTCTCGGGTGGCCTCGGTGCACGCGACGCCCGCGATCACCCAGTCGCGCACCGTCACGTCGACGACGAAGCGCTCCTCGTCGATCTCGACGCGCGTCATCGCGCGCGAGTGGCAGCCGTCCGGCTGGGTGTAGCGCGCTCGGATCCGGAAGCTCCGGCCCGCGTGGGGCTCGATCGGATCGAGCAGCGCGAATTCGTCGATGCGCATCGCGCGGAGCGAGCGGCTCGTGCAGAGCCCGCCCGCGTCGGGCCGCGTGACGCCGGTGTCGACGCGCGGCCCGCCGTCGTCTCCGATCGGGCCGGTGTCGTGGGTGGACACATGGGCGTCCGGCGTCGCCGCGTCGTCGGGCTGGTGGCTCTCGGCGCAGGTGCAGCCGGTGGCGAGCGCGAGCGCCGCCGCGAGCGAGACGGTCGCCCCTCGGACGAGGGCGCGGGGCAGGATCGAGCGAGCGTCGTCAGGGTAAGCCATGCCCTCGAGTCTGCTGGGCGGGCGAGCGGCGAGCAACGGGTGGCGCGCCGTCAGGCTCCAGCGAGGATCGCCCGGGCGGCGTCGCGGAGATCCTCGACGGCGTACTCGACGTCCCGCCGACGCGTGCGGAAGGAGAGCACACAGACGCGCGCGAGGAAGCGCCCGTGGCTCATCGCGCCCGAGAGCATCACGCGGCCGCGGGCGTTGACGCGCTCGACGAGGGCGTGCGTCGCCTCGTCCTCGGCCGCGCGGCTCGCGAGGCGGGGGCCCTCGAGGTGGAAGGCGAAGAGGCTGAGATCGGGCGGCGCGTCCAGGACGACGCCGGGGATCCGCCGGACCTCCTCCGCGGCCCAGAGGGCGAGCGCGCGCTTCTCCGCGATCGCGGCGCGGTAGCGCGCGAGACCGAAGATCTGGAAGGAGAGCCAGACGCGCAGGCCCGGGAACCCGCGCGAGAGGTCGGGGCCGTACTGCGACGGGTCGTAGAATTCGAGCTGGCTCTCCGGGAGGTAGCCCGCGGTCGCGCCGTGGAGCGCGCGCAGCAGCTCGCCGTCGCGGACGAGGAGGGCGCCCGTGCCGTAGGGGAGGAAGAGCCCCTTGTGCGGATCGAGCGTGAGCGAGTCCGCGCGCGAAAGGCCCGCGAGGAGCGGGCGCAGCTCGGGGACGGCGTGGAAGAAGCCGCCGTACGCGCCGTCGACGTGGTGCCAGAGGCCCTCGCGCGCGGCGAGGTCCGCGACGGCGTCCAGCGGATCGACCGCGCCCGTGTTCGTCGTGCCCGCCGTCGAGAAGACCATGAAGGGCTCGAGGCCCGCGCGGCGATCGTCCAAGATGGCCGCCTCGAGCGCGTCGAGTCGCATCCGGAAGCGCTCGTCCGACGGAATCAGGCGCACGCGATCGTGCGCGATCCCGACGAAGCGCGCGGCCTTCGTGATCGAGTGGTGCGCCTCCTCGCTGACGTAGAGCGTGCCGCGCCGGACGTCGACGCCGAGCCTCTGCTCGCGCGCGCAGGCGATCGCGTTCGCGATCGCCATCGAGGCGCCCGTCGTGAAGAGGCCTCGCGCGCTCTCCGGAAAGAGCATCAGCTCGCGCAGCCAGTCGAGCGCGTTCGCCTCGAGCTGGACGAGCGCGGGCGCGGCCTGCCAGACGCCCGTGTAGCGGTTCGTGGTGTCGGCGATGAAGTCCGCGAGCGCCGCGGGGTAGACGCCGCCGCCCGGGATGAAGGCGAGGTGGCCGGGGTGCGGCGTGCCGAAGGAGCGCGGGACGAGGCGCTCGAAGAGCTCGTCGAGGATGGGCTCGAGCGCGCGCCCCGCCTCGGGCGCGGGGGCGCGCAGCTCGCGGCAGAGCGCCGCGGCGTCGACGTCGCCCGCGCAGGGCGTCTCCGAGAGGCTCGCGAGGTGGCGCGCCGCGCGGTGGACGACGGCCTCGCCCATCTCGCGCATCGCGGCCTCGGAGAAGTCGAGGTCGGCGGGATCGGAGACGGGCTCGGCGCGATCTTCCAGGTCGGTCATGGGCGCTCCTTACCGCGCGTCCGTCGCGCTCGCAGGGGGTCGGTGCATACCGCGCCCGGTCCTCCCGCGCGCTCGTGGCGCGCGTCACTCCTGCCGGGAGTAGACGCAGACCGAGGTGCTCACCTCCTCGCTCTGGTACCCCCGGTCGCAGGCCTGCTGCTCGCCGCACGCCGCGCGGACGTGTTCGCTCGTGCAGGGCGCCTCGCAGCGCGGCCCGGCCGCGCCGACGACGCAGACGAGGCCCGGCGCGCAGTCGGAGTCGCACGTGCAGGGGTCTCGGTTGGCGTCGTCCAGCGTGAACGCGGCCTCGCAGCGGCCCCACGTGTCGTCGCAGGCGAAGCCCGGCGCGCAGCTCGCGGGGTCGCAGGGCTCGCTCGCCTCGACACAAACCCGCTCGTAGCCGTCCGCGCTCGCGGCGCAGCGCTCGTGGGGGGCGCAGTCGTTGTCGTCCTCGCAGGGCTCGACGCAGCGCTGACGGACCTCACCGCCGACCTCGGCCGCGAGGCAGACGCCCTCCAGCTGACACGCGTCGTCCGAGAGGCACGCGTCGCGGGTGCCCGAATCGACGCTGCCCCGCCCGACGCTCACCGAGAGCTCCGCCGAGCCCCCTGGGCTCGCGTCGCGGATCGTCCACGCTCCCTCGCCGGAGAGGTAGAGCACCGCGAGCCGCGCGTCCGAGGTCGCGCCGTCCGCGCAGGGCCGGCCGCTCAGCGCCCAGTCGCGCACCCGGATGTCCACGGTGTGCGCCTCGTTGTCGATCTTCACGTCCGTCATGGCGCGCGTGTGGCAGCCGTCCGGGTGCTGGATCCGCGCGCGGACGCGGAAGCTGCGGCCGACGATCGCCGTGCCCGGCTCGGCGAGCTCGAAGGACTCGACGCGCATCGGCACGAGCTGGCGCGAGGAGCAGGTGGTCTCGCTCGCGTCGCGCTCTGGGCTCGGCGCGTCCGACGCCGCCGCGTCGCGGGGGCTCGCGGCGTCGACCTCGTCGGGGGGCGTCTCGCAGCTACACCCCGAAGCGAGCGCGAGCATGAGGGGGAGGGCGATCATCGTCGATCGCGTGGCTCGAAGGACGTCGAGGGACATGGGCATGGTGCGCGCGATTGTGGTGGAGGACGAGGCCCCGAGGCAACCGCGTCCGCCGACCATGCGACCGTTCGAACGGTTTGGGGGGCGCGCCCCCCCCAAAGACCGATCGCAGCGCGCCGTACGCACCGACGCAACCGCCATGTCCACGAGGCGATAAGCGACAGGTGCTCGGATCGTCGCCTCGTAGGTCCCTGGATCGCGATCGCTCGTCGGGGGGTATGCCGTGGACTCGCTCTCACAGCCTCTCGATCGCGTGACCGAAGCCGTCGAACACTTCGTCCGCACGCCGTCGCTGCGTTGCCTCTACATCACGACGAGCCAGATGCTGCGGCTCGTCGTGCTCGAGACCGTCACGCGCGGCGAGCTCCTCGAGGTGAACACCACGCCCTTCTTCGTCCTCGAGGCACCGACCGAGCCCGGAGACGACGGCTTCTCGCTCAGGAGCGACGAGCTCCGCCTCGACTGGCGGCTGCTCGCCGAGAGCGACCCCGAGCAGCGCATGAAGCCGCTCTGGCCCGAGGAAGAGGCTCGCGCGCCGCTCGCGCGCTTCGGCCTCGAGCTCGGTCGCGCGATCGGCCAGCTCATGCCGCCGATGACGGGCCTCACCATCGTCCTCGCGCCCGTCTGGGTGACGGACGCCGTCGCCTTCCGCGCCGGCCTCGAGACGCTGCTCCGCCAGCGGGGGCTCTCACGCGTCCGCTTCATCGTCGTCGAGACGGACACCCGACACGCGCTCGCCCTCCGCGACGACGCCGAGCTCTCGCGCGCCATCGAGCACGTCGCGGCCGAGATGGACGAGTCGCTGCTCGAGGCCGAGGCGCGGGCGCGGCTCGAGGCGATGAAGTCCGCGCCGACGAGCGCCAGAGGGCTGAGGCGCGCGGGCGCTGCCGGCCCGGACGTGCCACCGCCCAGGCGTATCCGCGAGCCCACGCCGCTCTCCCCAGAAGCCGCTCAGGCCGAGGCGAGCGCGCTCGGCATCCCAGCGGCGTACCTCCAGCCCGAGCTCCTCCACGAGCTCCAGGTGTTCGTGATGTCGGCCGCGCTCGCCGCGCGCGAGAAGAACTACCCCGAGGCCGTGCGCCTGCAGCGTGAGGCGCGCGACCGCGCCGACCAGCTCCAGCTCTTCCGCGAGGCGCTCATCTACGAGCTCGTCCTCGGCGGCTACCTCCTCCAAGGCGGGAGCGCCGAGCGCGCGCTCGAGATCTTCGGCAACGCCGAGCGGCGGGCCGAAGCGCAGAACCTCCTCGATCAGCGCATCCAGGCGATCATGGCGAGCGCCGCCACGCTCGTCCTCCTCCGCCGCATCGACGAGGCCGCCCTGCGCTACGCCGAGGCCGGGAGCCTCGGGGAGCACTTGAAGCCTCCCGTCCTCGCGATCGAAGCCTTCCGCATGTGCGGTCAACTCGCCGCGGGGAGAGGGCACCTCGAGCAGGCAGCGACGGCGTTCCGCCGCGCGCTCGCCGCCGCCGAGGCGAGCCCTGGGATCGGTGCCCTGACGAGCGCTCCGGAGGCCGCGCGCGAGCTCGCCGCCCTCTGCCGCAAGCACGGCCTCCTCGCGCAGGCGCAGTCCCTCGAGGCGCAGGCCGAGTCCCTCGAGACGCAGCCGATCGAGGCGCAGGGGGACCTCGAAGAGGCGGACCCGACCCCAGCCGCGCCCGCGCGGCCCCACACACCCACCGACGAGGAGCGCTGAGCCATGGTGATTCAGAGCACGTGGATGGACCCGGTCGTCGGCCTCGACCTCCACATCGTCCTGGTCCCCTCCCCTGGCCCCGTCCCCACGCCCGTCCCGATCCCCTTCGTCGGCCTCGTCTTCGATCCGATCGGCCTCGCCATCGGAGCGGCGATCGGCAAGGTCACGGGCGGCGGAGGCCCCGTCCTCGTCAACAGCGCCCTGGTCACCAATTGCGGCACGGAGGTCTGGGGCCTGCTCGGCGTGCCCCACGTCCCCGCTCCCGGAGTCTCCTTCGCCAAGTCCGGCCCGGTCTACAAGGACAACGACGCCGCGCTCTACTTTGGCTCCCTCAACGCGTCGCTCGGCGGCTCGTTCGGCGTGCGCCTCGGCGACATCGCGCTCTCGTGCGGCGACCCGGTCCGCATGCCGACGAGCATGGTCATCTCCTACCCGAAGGGGATGCCCGTCCTCAACCTCAAGCTGATGGTGCCCGACCTCCAAGCGATCGCGATGGCCGTCGCGATGAAGCTCGGGCTCCGCGCGCTCGGCAACCTCGCGCGCCGCGGCGCCGCTCTCTTTCGCAGGCTCCACCGGCAGTCTCGGTTCTTCGAGCGCCTGAGCGAACGGCTCGGCGGCTGCCACCCTCCAGCCAACGCCTCTCGGCTTCGCCAGGCGTGGTCTCGCGTGGTGCGCTTCGTCACCGGGCACCCCGTCGACGTCGTCACCGGAAACCTCTTCACCGACGCGATCGACGCCGAGCTACCGGGCCCCATCCCCTTCGTCTTCGAGCGCGTCTACGAGTCGTGCGCGAGCGCGCGAAGCGGCTCTCTCGGCCACGGCTGGAGCCACAGCTACGACGAGTCCCTCTGGTTCGAGCGAGGGCGCGCCGTCGTGCGCCTGGGAGACGGCAGGGAGATCGAGTTCCCCCTCTGGGAGCTCCCCCAGCGAAAGCTCCTGCCCGGAGACAGCGTCGAGCGGGTGGTCCACAAGCTCCGCCTGAGCTGCATCAGCCGCGGTCGCTACGAGCTCCATTCGTGGGAGGACCAGCTCGTGCGCGAGTTCGCCCAGGTGGAGGGCTCGAAGGCCGCGCGCCTCGTGCGCATCCGGACGCGTGACGGCGAGCACGCGATCGAACTCTACCATCGTCAGGGCCGGCTCGATTCGATCCGCGACTCGGCCGGGCGCATCATCGAGCTCGAGCGCGACTCTGCGGGGCGCCTTCGCTACCTGAAGCTCCCGCTCGCGCACGGCCGCGGGTGGTATCGGCACAGGGAGTACGTCTACGACCCGATGGGGGATTTGGTCGAGGTGAAGGACGCGGCGTGCGCACGATGGCGCTATTCGTACAAGAGCCTTCGCGGCGGCGGGCACCTCATGGTCCAAGAGACGGACCGCGTGGGCCTCTCGTTCTACTTCCAGTACGACGGGACGGGCGAGAGCAGCCGGTGCGTGCGCACGTGGGGCGATGGCGGCATCTACGACCACGAGCTCTCCTACGATCTCGCGGCACGAAAGACCATCGTCGAGGACTCGCTCGGTCGGAGCACCGTCTACGCCTATAACGAGCGCAATCAGGTCATTAGCGTGATGGACCCTCACGGCGCCGAGACGCGCTACGAGGACGACCCGGACACGGGCGGTCAGGCTCTCGTCGTCACGCCTTCGGGGGCTCGCACCGAGTGCCGCTACGACGCGTTCGGGATGCTCGCCGAGCGGACGGACCCGCTCGGCCAGCGCACCGAGGTGGAGTACGACGTTCACCATCAGCCCGTCCGCGCGACGGACGTGCGAGGCGGAGCGTGGCAGTGGCGCTACGACGCGGGCGGACGCCTCGTCGAGCGGGTGCTCCCGAACGGCACGCGGATGGAGTTCGGCTGGGAGCGAGGCCTCTTGCGGCGCATCGTGGACCCGTCGTTCTCCGAGACGCTCTTCGAGTACGACGAGGCGAAGAACGTGAGCCGGCTCCGGCTCCCGACGGGAGCTACGTCGGAGTACGAGTGGGACGGTCTCGGTCGGCTGGTGAAGGCGAAGAACGCGCTCTCGGGGGTGAGCCGCTACCAGTACGACGCGGAGGGGCGGCTCCTCGAGGTGCACTCGCTCTTGGGGACGCTTCAGGCGCACGCGTACGACGCGGAGGGAAACCTCCTCGAGGCGCGCGACTCGAATAGGCACGTGAAGCTCGGTTATGGCCACTACCACCGCGTGGCCTGGCGCGAGGAGGAC
>JBDHVC010000078.1:0-19265 GCA_039809495.1 Sandaracinaceae bacterium | reverse complement strand
GGGGGCGAGCCAGGCGGGCGGCGCCTCGGCCGGCTCCACGAGCGAGGCCACGGGCGCGGGCTCCACCTCGAGCGGGAGCGGGGCGGGCGCCTCGGGGAGCGGACGCGACTGGGGCGCGCTCGACCAGACGGTGGGCGACGACGACGTCGACATCGAGACGGAACGGTACGTGACGACCGTCCGGCGCTTCATCCGCGACTACTACGGTCAGCGAGCGCACGGGTGCTTCGAGCACGCCTCCGCCGAGAGCGGGGCGGCGCTCCGCGGCCGCGTCGTCATCCAGTTCACCATCGGGCCGGACGGCCGCGTCTCGCAGGCGAGCGTCCAGAACAACACGACGGGCAACGCGAGCGTCGCCGAGTGCCTCCAGCGCAACGTCGCTGGCTGGCAGCTCCCGGTCCCGCCACGACGCGAGCCCATGATGCTCGCGCTCCCCTTCTCGCCGTGATGATCTTCGGCAGCACGCCTCCTGCCAACGGCCCGCTCACGTGAGCTAGCCCACGGCGCGCACGCGGCTCCGAGACCTGCGTGAGACGACGCACGGTTTACGCGCTGGCGAAGCTCCTATGCTGCGCGCCTCCCCCTCGTCGCCTCGGAGAACGCCATGTCGCTGACGGACTCGATCCCCAACAACGTCGATCTCGGCTCGGACAAGAAGCTGCTCAGGGCCCTCGAGAAGTGGCAGCCGAACTTCCTCAGCTGGTGGCGCGAGATGGGCCCGGAGGGCTTCCAGGAGGACGAGATCTACCTGCGCACGGCCATCTCGGTCGATCCCGCGGGCTGGGCCCACTACGAGTACGTGAAGATGCCCGACTACCGCTGGGGCATCTTCCTCACGCCGCGGAGCGAAGAGCGCACGGTCGGCTTCGGCGACAACAGCGCGATGAAGGCGTGGAACGAGGTGCCGGGCGAGCTCCGCGGCGCGCTCCGCCGCATCATCGTCACGCAGGGCGACACCGAGCCGGCCTCGGTCGAGCAGCAGCGGCTGCTCGGGAAGACCGCGCCCTCGATGTACGATCTCCGCTCGCTCTTCCAGGTCAACGTCGAGGAGGGGCGTCACCTCTGGGCGATGGTCCACCTGCTCCACCAGTACTTCGGCGGCGACGGCCGCGACGAGGCGGAGGAGCTGCTCCAGCGGCGCTCGGGCAACCCCGACAAGCCGCGCATCCTCCAGACGTTCAACGAGAAGACCGAGGACTGGCTCTCCTTCTTCTGCTTCACGATGTTCACGGATCGCGACGGGAAGTTCCAGCTCGCGGCGCTGAGCGAGTCGGGCTTCGATCCGCTCGCGCGCGCCACGCAGTTCATGCTCACGGAGGAGAGCTTCCACCTCTTCACGGGCGAGACGGGGATCGAGCGCGTCGTCACGCGCTCGGCGGAGCTCACGAAGCGCGACCCGAACGGCGACGCGCGAGCGCAGGGCGGCATCGATCTCCCCACGATCCAGAAGTGGATCAACTTCTGGTTCTCGAGCGCCGTGGAGCTCTTCGGCGGCGAGATCAGCTCGAACGCCGCCGACTACTTCGCGATGGGCCTCAAGGGCCGCTTCCGCGAGCGCGAGAAGTACGAGGACAACCGCGCGCTCGGCGGCCTCTACACGATCCACGTCCCCGACGAGAGCGGGCGCCTCGGCGTGAAGGAGGTGCCGCTGCGCAACGCGATGAACGAGATCCTCCGCGACGAGTACGTCGCCGACTGCGAGCGCGCCGTCCGCAAGTGGAACCACGCGCTCAAGAAGGCGGGGCTCGACTTCGAGCTCTCCATCCCGAGCCGCCGCTTCAACCGCTCGCTCGGCATGTACGCGGGGCACGCGTTCTCGCCGAAGGGCGAGCCCCTCTCGAAGGCGGAGTTCGAGGCCAAGCGCGGCGAGTGGCTGCCGACGCCCGAGGATCGCGCCTACGTCCGCTCGCTCATGGTGCCCTGCTACGAGCGCGGCAAGATCGCGAATTGGATCGCGCCGCCCAAGCAGGGCGTCGACAACAAGCCGTTCGACTGGGAGTACGTGCGCTTCCACCAGGTCGACGCCGAGTGAAGCGAGCGCGCCGTCGATGATCGCGTGACGAGGCGCGCCGTCAGCGCGCGGGGCAGCGGCAGCCCCAGCTCGCGGGGAGCTGGGGACAGATCAGCTCGGCGATCGCGCGATGCCCCTCGCGGTTCGGATGGATCGGATCGAAGCCCCGCAGCTCGGGGCGCAGGAACCAGCGCGGCAGCTCGCTCAGCGTGAGCGCGTCCTGCTCGAGCGTGCGCGCGCGCAGGCCCGCGTCCAGGCGATCGAGCCGCGCGCGGTAGCGCGCGTCGCGCTCGAGGACGCCCCTCATCTCGCCGGGATCGCGCGCGCTCGCCGCCCGATCGCGGAGCGGTGAGTCGAAGACGTCGAGCCGCACGTCCGCCAGCTCGGCGCTCGTCCACGGCGCGTCGGGCGCGGCCCGGTCCGAGACGTAGGGGCCGAGCGCGTCCCGCGGGCTCGCGCGCCCGAGCACGAAGTCGACGATGCGGCGCGTGTTTCGGAACGTGTCGAGCCCACGCGCGCCGCCCCAGCGGCGCTCGTCGGAGAGGGCTCCCCACGGCGTGAGCGTCATCCCGAGGACGTGGATGTCCCTTTGGTGCGCCTCGGTGAAGACGCGCCGGATGTAGCGGTTCGTGCGGTTCGCCGTCGCGGCGCTGTTCAGGCCACCGTTCCACCAGACCCAACGCTCGATCCCGCGAGCGCCGAGCGGGTAGCGCGGGTTGCGGACCACCTCGTCGGTCCACACGCGGTAGAGCTGCGACGCGCCGAAGCCGACGCGAGAGAGGTTTCGGACCTCGGCGTTGCCGCACCACTCGTGGATGAGCCGCGCGTAGGGCTCGTCCTGGAACGCGCCGATCGAGCCCGCGAGCAGGACGACCTTCACGGGCCTCGAGGCGTACGTGAAGCGCCACTCGGGCTCGGCGCAGGTGAACCCGCTCACGCAGCGCTGCTGCGCCCGGCCAGGGAACGCGCCGAGCGAGAAGCCGAGGCCCAACGCGAAGACGAGCGCACCGACGAACCACGGACGAGACATCGGATCGCTCGTTTAGCGTGCCTCGGAAACGAGGGCCAAGAGAGCGACCCCGCCCGAGCGCTGCAGCGCCGCGCGCGCCGCGATCATCGCCACGCGAGGGCCACGATCACCTGCGTGATGCTCCCGATCCAGGCGAGGACGGCGACGCGGGGGCCGAGCATGAGCCGTGGCATCCGCCGCTCGGCCCGCTTCCAGGCGGCCTCCCGCCTGGCGAGGCCGACGATCCAGAGCGCGCCGAGCGAGAGGGCCACGCCCGCCCCGACCGGCCCGAGGCAGGCGCCCAGGCCGAGCGCGAACTTCGCGGCGTCGGATCGGAGAGGCGCGACGCGGTACGCGAGGATCGCGGGCGCCCCGAGGGCCGCGAGCCCGATGGCGGTCTCCAGGATCGTCCCCGTGAGCGCGCCGAGGCCGACGCCCGCGAGCAGCCCGAGGATGGGAGCGAGGTTGGGGATCTCCCCCGTGCGCCGCTCGAACGCGATCGCCGTGAGCACGAGCGCGCTCACGAGCGCGAGGCGAGCGAGGCTGAGCGCGACCCAGCTCATCGCGCCTTCCGCCTCGAGCCGACGCCCGACGCTGCTCGAAGCGTTCGCTCCGAAGACCACATGGCGACGAGCCTTGTACCGCACCTCGAGGCGCTCGGCTCGCTCGCGCGATCCGTGCGCCGACCGAGGCGCGCTGTCACTCGGGGGTGGTGGCCGACTCAGACGCGCACTCCCCCGCGACCTCGACCCCCGCCTGCCGGAGGCCCCCGGCGTAGGCCACGGCGGCGCACTCGCCGAGCGCGCCGCCGACGCGCTCCGCGTCCTCTTCGCTGACGGTGGCGGGGAGATCCGGCGCCATCGACTCCGAGCACGCCGTGAGCGCGGCGCCGAGGACCTGCTGACACTGCTCCTCGGTCACGCTCGGGAAGCACTGGCGCATCCAGCTCTCGCTCGCGCAGAGCTCCGGGACGACCGCCGCGGCGACCGCCGCCGTGAACGCCTCGAGGCTGAGCGGCTCCTCGCCGCCTGAGCTCTCTTGCGCGCTCGGCGCCGACGAGGCGGGCGCCGCGTCGCCTCCACCGCAGCCCATCGTCGCGAACGAAGCGAGCGCCGCCGCGAGCGCCAGCGAATTGCGAACGAGCTTGCTCATCGATTCCCCCTTCCGACGAGGCCCTCGCCTCGCGCTCGGATCATCCCTCTCGGATCATCCCTTGAGCGCCTCGGCGCCGCCGATGATCTCCATGAGCTCCGTCGTGATCGCGGCCTGACGCGCGCGGTTGTAGACGAGCGTGAGCCGACCGATCATCTCCGAGGCGTTCTTCGTCGCGTTGTCCATCGCCGTCATGCGCGCGCCGTGCTCGGAGGCGACCGACTCGAGGAGCGCCCGAAAGACCTCGATCTCGATGTACATCGGGAGGAGGCGATCGAGGAGCGCGCGCTTGCTCGGCTCGTAGATGAAGTCGACGTTCACGCTCCCCGCGGCGACCTCGGCGTCGCCCTCCTCGCGAGGCTTGATCGGGACGAGCGGCTCGATGACCACGCGCTGCGAGATGGCGCTCTTGAACTCGTTGTAGACGAGGTAGACGGCGTCGAAGCCGTCGTCCTTGTACTCCGCGACGATCGCGCGGCCGATCTCGCCCGCCTTCTCCACCGTCAGGTGCTCGAAGACGCCGGTGAAGTCGAATTCGATCTTCGCGTCGCGACGGCGGAGGAAGTCGCGGCCCTTTCGACCGATCACGGCGAAGGAGACGGCCACGCCACGCGCCTCGAGCTCCTTCCACTCGCGGTACGCCGCGCGGTTGATGCTGGCGTTGAACGCGCCGGCGAGGCCGCGATCGGAGGTGAGCACGACGAGCAGCACCTTCTTCGGCTCGCGCCGCGCGAGCAGCGGGTGGACCTCCTCGTCACCGGCCCGCGCGGCCACGTCGGAGAGGACCTCCATCGTCTTCACCGCGTAGGGGCGCAGCTCGGTGATCGCCTGCTGGGCGCGACGCAGCCGAGCCGCCGCGACCATCTTCATGGCCTTGGTGATCTTCTGCGTGTTCTTGACGCTGCCGATGCGGTTTCGGATTGCCTTGAGGTTCGCCATGAGCGCTCCGAGGGGAGACGGGGGAGGAGCACGAGGAGGAGGCGCGGGGCCCGCGCGGCGGGCCGAGCCCGCTCACTTCTTCGCGTCGCTGCCCGCGAAGATCTTGCCGAAGTCCTTGAGGATCTTGTGGAGATCCTCCTGCGTGTCCTTCGCGAGATCGCGCGAGGTGCGGATCTTCTCGAGGATCGAGGCGTGCCCGCCCTCGACGAACGCGAGCATGTCCTTCTCGTAGCGGCGCACGTCGCTCGTCGCGATGTCGTCGACGTAGCCGTTCGTCGCCGCGAAGATCGCGACGACCTGCTTCTCGAAGGGGAGCGGGACGAACTGATCCTGCTTCATCGTCTCGACGAGGCGCGCGCCGCGCGCGAGCTGCCGCTGGCTGGCCTTGTCGAGGTCGGAGGCGAACTGCGCGAACGCGGCCATCGCCCGGTACTGCGCGAGCTCGAGGCGGAGCTTGCCGGCGACCGACTTCATCGCCTTCGTCTGGGCGGAGCCGCCGACGCGCGAGACGGAGATGCCGACGTTGATCGCGGGGCGAACGCCCGAGTAGAAGAGGTCCGTCTCGAGGAAGATCTGGCCGTCGGTGATCGAGATGACGTTCGTCGGGATGTAGGCCGAGACGTCGCCCGCCTGGGTCTCGATGATCGGGAGGGCCGTGAGCGAGCCGCCGGAGTCGGGGATCTTCTTCGCGACATAGTCGCCGCCCTTCTCCTTCGCCTCCGCCTCCGCCTCCTTCTTCGCGTCCTCGCCCATGTGGACGTGGACGCCCGCCACGCCGCGCTTGGGCTCCTCGTCCTTCTTCACCGAGACCCACTCCTCCGCCATCTTCGCGGCGCGCTCGAGGAGGCGGCTGTGGACGTAGAAGACGTCGCCCGGGTACGCCTCGCGGCCGGGCGGTCGGCGCAGGAGGAGCGAGAGCTGGCGGTAGGCGACGGCCTGCTTCGAGAGATCGTCGTAGACGAGGAGGGCGTGCTGCCCGTTGTCTCGGAAGTACTCGCCCATCGTGACGCCCGCGTAGGGCGCGATGAACTGGAGCGGCGCGCTCTCGGACGCGCCCGCGACCACGACCGTCGTGTACGCCATCGCGCCGTGCGCCTCGAGCTTCGAGACGACGTTCGCCACCGTCGACTGCTTCTGGCCGATCGCGACGTAGATGCAGAAGACGTCGAGGCCCTTCTGGTTGATGATCGTGTCGAGCGCGACGGCCGTCTTGCCCGTCTGGCGGTCGCCGATGATGAGCTCACGCTGACCGCGGCCGATCGGGATCATGCCGTCGATCGCCTTGAGGCCCGTCTGGAGAGGCTCCTTGACCGGCTGGCGCTGCACGATGCCGGGCGCCTTCAGCTCGACGCGGCGGTGGTGCTGGCTCTCGATCGGGCCCTTGCCGTCGATCGGCTGGCCGAGCGCGTTCACGACGCGGCCGATCATCGCGGGCCCGACCGGCACCTCGAAGATGCGGCCGGTGCGCTTGACGAGGTCGCCCTCGCGCACGGCCGTCGCCTCGCCGAGGATCGCCGTCCCGACGTTGTCCTCCTCGAGGTTGAGCACGAGCCCCTGGACGCCCGAGGCGAACTGCACCAGCTCGCCGGCCATCGCGCTCTCGAGCCCGTGGACGCGGGCGATGCCGTCACCCGTGGAGAGGACCGTGCCCGTCTCGAGCACGTCGACGGACTTGTCGTAGGACGCGATCTGCTGCTTGATGATCTCGCTGATCTCTTCGGCGCGAAGCTGCATGTCTCTGACCTGTGGGTTGGGCGGTCGGGCCGGACCGCGGAGGAGGGGAGCGCGTCGTCGAACGCGGGTGGATGGACCGCTCGCTCAGGCGAGCAGCGTGGCCTTGAGATCCTTCAGGCGGCTCGCGATCGAGCCATCGAAGACCGTGTCGCCGACGCGCGTGACGAGGCCGCCGATGAGCGAGGGGTCCGTGCGCTTGACCAGCGTCACCTCGCGCCCGGTCACCTGACGGAGCGTCTTCTCGAGCTGAGCGTAGTAGCTCTCTGGCAGCGGGCTCGCGCTGACGACCTCGGCGCGGACGCGCCCCGAGTGGCGCTCCACGAGGGTCGCGAAGGCGTCGGCGATCTCGCGGATCTCTCCGAGGCGCCCGCGGTCGACGAGGAGCTGGAGCGTCGAGACGACGAGCTTCGTCGCGCCGAGCCGCTCGGCCACGCGCGCGACCACCTTCTTCTTCTCCGCCGGCGCGAACCGGGGGCTCTCGACGACGCCCCGCAGCTCCGGGCTCGACTCGAGGGCCCCCGCGAAGGCGCCGAGCTGCGCGTGGACGGCGTCCGCCTGCTTGGCCTCCGAGGCGAGCTCGTAGACGGCCTTGGCGTAGCGACGGGCGGCGACGCTCGAGGCGCTCACGAGTCGGCTCCGGGCTGGAAGGCGCTCGCGCTCTTCGCGAGACGCGCGAGGTATGCGTCGGCGAGCCGGGCCTGGTCGGCCGCGGTCGTGCGCTCCTTGAGGACCGTCTCGGCGGCCGCGATGGCCGCCTCGATCGCCTCGCGGGTGAGCTGCTCGCGCAGCTCCTTCATGCGCTGATCGACGAGGAAGCGGGCGTCCTCGCTCATGCGCCGGACCTTCTCCTCGGCCTCGCGGACGAGCCGCTCGCGCTCGCCCTCGCCCGCCTTGCGCATGTCGTCGCGGACGCGGGCGAGCTCCTCGTCCATCGTCTCGATCCGCTTCGTGTACTCGGCGAGCTTCGCCTCGGCCTCGGCCTTCAGGCGCGAGGCCTCCTCGAGCCCGTCGACGATGCTCGCGCGCCGATCGGCGAGGTACTTCGGGAGGAACTTCCCGAGCAGCCCATAGAGGAGCACGAGCCAGATCGCGAAATTCGTGAGCTGCCCGAGGAGCTGGAAGTAGTTCCACTCGGGGTGGTGCGCGTCGTCGGGCTCGCCCTCCTCGACCAGCTCACGCGAGGCCTCCGAGAGGTGCTCGCGCTCCGCCGCCGGGAGATCCTGAGCGCGACCGAGCGCGCTCGCGCCGAGCGACGAGGCGAACAGGAACAACACCAACGAGAGCGAGCGTGCGCGAGCGATGAGCATCAGCCGACCCTCCGACCGAGGAGCTTCTCGACGATCTCCAGCGCGAAGACGGGCACCTTCGCGCCGAGCTCCCGACGCGCGGCGTCGCCGTGCTGTCGAAGCTCGGCCTCCGCGCGGCGCACGAGCTCGTCCGCCTCCGCGCGCCCCTTGGCGACGAGCTCGCGCTCGAGCGAGATCCCCTCCTGGTGGATCCGCTCCCGCTCGGCGTTCGCCTCGAGCCGAACCCGCTTCATCTCCGCCTCGAAGCGCTTGACCTTCTCCTCCGCCGACGACTCGATCCCCCGCGCCGCCTCCTTCGCGCCGCCGATCGCCTTCTCGCGCTCGTCGAAGACGGCGCCGAGCGGCTTGAAGAGGAAGCGGTGGAGGATGAAGAAGAGCGCGAAGAAGAGCGCGAGCTGAAGGACGATCGTCCCGTCGAAGTCGATGAGAGCGCCCGACAGCAGCAGGCCGAACGAGAGAGCTTGCATGAAAACCCCGTCGTGCCGCGGGGGCTCGAGGCGCCCGCTTCACATCGTCACGCGGTTGACTCGGTGGTGTGGTGCGGCCTCTGACAGGGCCGAAGGCGCGCGCTCTCTAGCACGGTCGAGGGGGGCGTCAAGGACGGCAAATGGGGCGAACCGGGCGAGAATTGGGACGTTCGAGAGGGATACGAGGGTTCGCGGGTTCTCGATATGCTCCCCGCGTGAAGCCCGCTCACTCGACCCGCGCGGCGGCCCTCGTCACCGCCGCTCTGCTCGCTGCCCTCGCGTGCGTGGCTCCGCCCCTCGCGCACGCCCAAGAGAGGCGCGCGGCCGTCGGAGCGATCGACGGGCCGCGCGCGCGCGCGCTCCGAGCGGCCCTCGAGGACGAGCTGCGGGGGGACGCGCGGCTCGAGACGAGCTCGGCGGCGTTCGGCGGTCGAGGCCCCGAGCTCGTGATCACGGCGCGCGTGGGAGGCGCGCGTCGACGCGTGCGCTTCGAGCTCCGAGCGCTCGACGGCTACGACAACGTCCTCGCCACCCGCTCGGGGGCGTTCACCCGGGGCTCCGCGGGCGATCGCCCGATCATCGAGGCGCTCCGCTCGCTCATCGACGAGGCGCTCACGCGGCTGCCACCGCCAGCTCCCCTCGCGCCGAGCGCGCCCGAACCGCCGGACGAGCCCCCCGCGGAGCCGCCGATGGAGCCGGGCGAGCCCGAGGCGTCGAGGGACGATCCGCGCCTCTTCACCGCCCTCGTGGGCGTGGTCGCGCGCAACCGATCGGCCAGCGTGGAGCTCCGGAACGGCGGCGCTCACGCCTACGAGTCCGGCGTCTACGCGGAGCTCGGCCTCGCCCTCGAGCTCCGCCCGCTCGCGCACGAAGAGGGGCTCGTGCGCGGGCTCTTCGCGCGGGCGAGCTATCACCACGCGGTGGGCCTCGGCTCCGAGCAGTGCGACACCGTGACCTGCACGAGCTTCGACACGACGTTCTTCCGCTTCGCCGCCGACGCGGGCTTCCTCTTCGCCCTCGCGGACGTCCTCGAGCTCGGCCCGAGCCTCGGCGGCGGCTTCGAGGCCTACCAGCTCGGAGACAACCCCGTCCTCCCGACGGCGGAGTACCCCTACCTGCGCGTCGGCCTGCGCGCGCGCGCCCTCGCGCTCGGCGAGCTCCTCGTCTTCGACGGAGACCTCGGCTATCGCGGGCTCCTCGGCCGCGATCGGCTCGGGAGCGCGTTCGGGCCGAGCGGCGAGTCGTTCGCGATGGACGCGAGCGTCGGCGTCTCGAGCACGCTCGACCTCGGGCTCGCGCTCCGGATCGAGCTCGGCTGGGCGGCGGCGTGGCACGCCTTCGAGGGGTCCGGCGCGCTCCAGCAGGGCCGCGCCGGGCGTGACGAGGGCGTGCGCTTCGGCGCGAGCGTGGGCTACGCGCTGCCCTGAGCGGTACGGGCGCTCCTGAGGTCGGCGGCGCGCTATACGTGATCGGACACGAGCCATCGGATATGAGCCATCGGACATGAGCAGAGAGCTGAGAGCGCTGATCGGTCGGGACGCGCGCTTCGAGGGCACGCTGAGCTTCACGGAGCACGCGCGGATCGAGGGGACCGTGCGCGGCGAGATCTGGGGCGAGGGGGTGCTCTCGCTCGGAGAGGGCGCCGACGTCGACGCGAAGATCACCGTCGGCTCCTTGATCGTCCGCGCGGGCACCCTGCGTGGCTCGGCCGAGGCCCGCGAGCTCATCGAGGTCCACGCCGACGCCAAGGTGTACGCGGACATCACCGCGCCCGTCATCGATCTCGCGCGCGGCTGCGTGTTCGAGGGGCGCTGCACGATGAGCGAGGCGTCGAGCGCGCGCGAGGGCGGGGGAGCCGAGGCGGGAGAGGAAGAGTCCGGCATCAAGCCCGTCTGACCCGGCTCGGCTCCGGATCCGCGTGAGCCAGTCGTGGGTTGCGTCGGAGCGCGACAGCGATCACGTTGCGCCCCCCGCCCTCGAGGCGCTCACGGAGAGAACGATGACGAAGACGCTCGGATGGTCCGCGACGACGCTCGCGGCGATGGTGCTCGCCGGCTGCCCTGGGCCGACCCCCCCGGCCGGAAGCGACGCGGGCGTGCCCGAGACCGACGCGGCGCCGATCCGGACGCCGGACGCGAGCCGCGACGCCGGCCCCGACGCCGCGTTCGTCGGCGATCCCTTCGACGCGTACGTCGAGGCGCTCACCGCGGCGCGCCGCGCCGAGTGCACCTGCTACTGGGAGGACGAGGGCTACGCCTCGCTCGACGCGTGCGTCGAGGACGCGCTCGAGCGCAACGACGTCGTCGCGTGCAGCCGTGAGGGCTACGAGGCCGCGCGAGGCGCCTCGCGCGACTCCTACACCTGCATGATCGCGCCGCTCTCGATCTACACGGAGTGTCAGGCGAGCGCGGCGTGCGACTCGAGCCGGAGCTCCGCCTGCGTCGAGACCGTGAACGCGGCGCTCGGGCGCTGCCCCGAGCTGCCCGAGGCGTGGCAGACGGCCCACGACGCCTGCTATCTGCGCACGTTCATCGGCCCCGACAGCGGCTGCCCCGAGGCCGGCGATCCCTGGATGGGGACGGGCACCTTCACGGGCGACACCACGCTCGCCGGGAACGACTCGAACCCGGACGAGAGCTGCTACGGCGGCGAGCTCCCCGACTGGCTCGAGATCTCCGCCGACCGCTCGTATCGCTGGATCGCGCCCGAGCCGGGGACCTACGTCTTCGACACGACGGGCAGCGAGCTCGACACGGTGCTCTACCTGAAGCGCACGTGCGATGGCCCGATCATCGCGTGCAGCGACGACATCGATCTCGAGAACGAGAACTACGCCTCGCGCGTCACGTTCACCGCCGAAGCGGCGAACGACGAGGTCATCGTCGTCGTCGACAGCTACGCCGCGCAGTCGAGCGGCACGTTCCAGGTGACCGTCACGCGCTCGACGCCGACGCCCTGAGCCCGCGCGCCGCCTGCGTGACCCCGCGGCGCGGCGAGGACCACGAGCGCGCCACGTCGGGCTTCTAACCCGCAATCACCCCGCATATCCTCCGCGTGATGGTCGCCTGCCCCCGCTGTCGATCCGACATGCCGTCGGGCGCCGCGTTCTGCTCCTCGTGCGGCCACGCGTTCGCCGCCGACACGCGCGGATCGACGACGGCGTCGCCCGGTGGCGCGCCGGCGACCCTCGAGCCGACGTCGAGCCCTCGCGCCGCTCCACCGCCGACGCGCATGGCGGTCGCCGCGACCGGCCCGACCGAGCTCGAGGGGCGCACGATGGCGCTCGACGCCGCCTCGGCGCTCGCGGGGGTCCTGCAGCTCGGGGCGGGGCCGGGCGCGGAGGTGAGCCTCGGGCGGGATCCGAGCTCGACGCTCGTCTTCGACAACCCGGTCGTCTCGGCGCGGCACGCGCGGATCAACCGCCAGCGCCCGAGCGGGCTCCTCGTCGAGGATCTCGGCTCGACGAACGGCACGTTCGTCAACGGCCAGCGCATCAGCCGACAGGTCATCTCGCTCGCGGACGACGTGCGCGTCGGATCCGTCCCGGTCCCGCTCTCCGATCCGCGGATCGCGGGGATGCTGCTCCGCGTCGCGAGCCGGCCGGAGCGAGGCGCGCCGCTCGTCGTCGGCTCCGCGCCGCCGGCGAACGTCATCATCGACGACCCGGACGTCGCGCCTCGGCACGTCGAGCTCCAAGAGACCCCCGAGGGGGTCTGGATCGTCCGCGATCTCGGCTCACCGACGGGCACCTTCGTCGACAACCCGAACAACCGCGTGCTCGAGGCGCGCGTGGGCGCGACCGGCCTCGTCCTGCTCGGCCGCTTCGCGCTCCCCCTCCCGCTCCTCGCGCGCTCGCTCGAGGATCCGACGGGCGCGAACGCGCTCGCGCAGTCGGTGGCGCAGGCGCTCGCGAGGCTCGATCAGCCGCTCATCCACGTCGGACGCGCCCCGGAGAACGACCTCGTCCTCGCGCACCCGAGCGTCTCGCAGCGCCACGCGCGCCTCGAGCGCAAGGGGGACGGCTCGCTCGTCGTCTTCGATCTCGGCTCGACGAACGGCACGTACATCGACGGCACGCGGCTCGCGCCGCGCGTGGGCGCGCTCGCTCGACCCGGGCAGCGGATCGTCATCGGCGGCGTCATGCTCGCCCTCGGCGAGAACGGGCGCATCGCGGGCGCGTCGCGCGCGAAGGTGCGGCTCGATCTCGTCGGGGTCGGGCTCACGGTGAGCGATCGCGGCTCGGGCAAGCCCCGCGCGCTCCTCGACCGGGTCTCGATGTCGATCTTCCCAGGCGAGCTCGTCGGCATGCTCGGGCCCTCGGGCGCCGGCAAGACGACGCTGCTCATGTCGGTGCTCGGGCTCCTGCGGCCGAGCGCGGGAGGCGTCCTCGTCAACGGCCGCCCGCTCCAGCAGCAGTACGAGTCGTTCCGCACGAACGTCGGCTACGTCCCGCAGGACGACATCGTCCACCCGCAGCTCACGGTCCGCGAGGCGCTCTGGTATGCGTGCAAGCTGCGCCTGCCGCCGATGCCCGCGCGGGACCTCTGGGCCTCGATCGATCGCACGCTCAAGCAGGTCGGCCTCTTCGATCAGCGCGATCTCCAGATCGGGAGCGCGGAGGAGAAGGTGCTCTCGGGCGGCCAGCGGCGCCGCGTGAACCTCGCGGTCGAGCTCGTCACCGACCCCGCCCTCCTCATCCTCGACGAGCCGACGAGCGGCCTCTCGTGGACGGACGCGGCCGACGTGGTCGCGACCCTCCGCCGCCTCGCCGACGACGGCAGGACGATCGTCCTCACCATCCATCAGCCGGACTTCCAGGAGTACGAGAAGTTCGACGCCGTCGCGATCCTCGGCCGCGGCGGGAAGCTCCTCTTCTTCGGGCCACCGAACCCGGACAGCTACGACTTCTTCGGGGCCAGGCCGCACAAGCCGAGGGAGATGTTCGACCACGTCGAGCAGATGCCGCCCGAGGACTGGCGCGGACGCTTCGAGCAGACGACGACCTTCCACCGCTTCGTCCGCGAGCGCGCGCCCGGCAAGAGCGCCAACGACGAGGGGCCGGCGCCCAAGCCGCGCGCTCGATCCAGCCTGCGCCAATTCCCGACGCTCCTCGCCCGCTCGCTCAAGCTCACGCTGCGGAACCGGACGGCCCTCGCGCTCCTCGTGCTCCAGGCGCCGCTGCTCGGCCTCCTGATCGGGCTCACGACCAGCGGCTCGACGAGCTTCCGCGTGGGTACCTTCGGGTGCACCGACACGAGCGGCCGCGTCGACCAGTGCGCGGAGCCGGGCAACGAGCTCTTCACCTGCGATCCGGGCGTCGTCGCGCGCGCGCTCCGGGAGCGCTGGCGCATGCCGGCCATCGTCGACCCGAGCGCGCCGCCGCGCCCGCCCGAGGATCCCTGGGATCTCGCGACGAGCCAGGAGCGCGTCCTCTATCGCGAGGCCCGGATCCGCGATCCGCGCACGGGCCTGCTCGCGACGCTGATGGCGCTCTTTCTGCCGATGATCATCGCGAGCTCGAACGTGCTCGTGAGCGAGCGGACCATCTACGAGCGCGAGCGCCTCGCCGGCCTCAACATCATCCCCTACGTCATCGCGCGCTTCCTCGTGCTCGCCGCGCTCGGCGCGATCGTCGTCAGCCTCAACCTCGCCATCTCGCTGCCCCTGCTCGGCCTCCACGGCAACCCGCTCTGGTACTGGCTCGTCGGCGTGATGGTGACGAGCTCCGCGAGCGCGCTCGGGCTCGCGCTCTCGGCCGCGGTGCGCAACCCCGTCTCGGCGCTCTGGGGGATCAACTTCCTCGTCATCCCGCAGCTCCTCTTCGCCGGCAGCATCACGCGGCTCTCGGGCTTCACCGGGCTCATCTCCTGGCTGACGACCACGCGCTACGCGCTCGAGGCCCTCACCCACGTCGATCTCGCCGCCCGCGCGCAGCTCCACGCCTGCCAGATCGAGCGCTACATGGAGAACCTCCCCGGCTTCCACCCCACGCTGCCGCTCCCCCTCGCCTACGCCTTGCTCGGGACGCAGACGCTCACCGCGGCGTGCCTCGTCCTCACGATGCTGCTCCTCCGGCTCAAGGACAAGCGTGTCGGGTGATCGCAGCGGCGCCGCGCTCGCGCTCTCGGCCCTCCTCGCGCTCGCCGCGCTCTCCGCGCAGGGCTGCGAGCGGCGGGAGCGCGCGGCGAGCCCCCCCGATCAGATCCCGGGCCCCGCGTCGAACGAGCCGATCCAGGTGGTGCGAGGCGCGCGCACCATTTCCGTCGGGTGCGAGCGCAGCTGCGAGCCCACCCTGGCCGAGCTCGCGCGGCTCGCGCGCCAGTGCGTCGAAGATCCGCTGAGCACGGTCCGCCAGGTCACCGAGAGCGCGGAGCTGGTCGCGCTCGGCTGCTGCATGGAGACCGAGAGCGTCTACCGCGAGGCGTGCGGGGACGAGGGCTCGATGCGTCCTTGCCTCGAGCGCTGGCTCGCGCGCTGCGAGCGCGGCGAGCTCGACCCGGATCCGGTGAGGTCGCCTTGATCCACGCGGAGAACCTCGGCCGGCGCTTCGGGGACTACGTCGCGGTCGAGCGGCTCGATCTCGACGTCGCGCGGGGCGAGGTCTTCGGCCTCCTCGGCCCCAACGGCGCGGGCAAGACCACCACGCTCCGGCTGCTCACGGGGCTCGTCGCCCCGACGAGCGGCTCGGCCGAGGTCGCGGGGCTCTCCGTCGTCGACGAGCCCGAGCGGGTCCGGACGAAGGTCGGGATCCTCACCGAGACCCCCGGCCTCTACGCTCGGCTCGACGCCCTCGAGAACCTGCGCTTCTACGCGGAGGTCTACGACGTGAAGGACGCGACGCCGAAGATCCGCCGCTACCTCGAGCGCTTCGGGCTCTGGGAGCGCCGTAACGAGCCCGTCGGCGCGTTCTCGAAGGGCATGCGCCAGAAGCTCGCGATCGCGCGCGCGCTCCTGCACGACCCGGAGGTGGTCTTCCTCGACGAGCCGACGAGCGCCCTCGATCCCGAGTCCTCGCGCACCGTGCGCGAACTCGTCTCCGAGCTCCGCGCGGCGGGCCGCACGATCGTGCTCTCGACCCACAACCTCGACGAGGCCGAGCGCCTCTCGGACCGCATCGGCGTCCTCGACCACACGCTGCTCCACGTCGACACGCCGAGGGCCCTACGACGCAAGCTCTACGGGCACCTCGTCGAGGTCGACACCCTCGCGGCCCTCGACGCGGAGACGCTCGAGGCGCTCCGTGCGCTCGAGGGCGTCAAGAGCGTCACGCCGCGCCTCGAGGGGTGCGCGGTCGCGATCGAGGACGTCGAGCGCGACGTGCCGCGCCTCATCGCGACCCTCGTCGCGCGATCCGTCCCGATCCTCCGCGTCGCGGAGCAGGCGCGCTCGCTCGAGGACGTCTACCTCGATCTGCTCCACCGCCGCGGCGCGAGCCCGGACGCGCACCCATGAACTCGAGGCACATCCGCGCCGTGATGCGCCGCGAGTGGACCGAGCTCGTCCGCACCCGCACGCTCCTCGCCACCCTCGCCTTCGTGCCGCTCGCGCTCGTCGCGATCTCGATCGGCGTCGAGTGGTCGCTCTCGCGCCTGCCGGACTCGGCGTTCGATCTCGGCACGGGCGAGGTGATGGTGCCGGGCCTGCTCGTCCGGTACGGCAACCTCGGCGTGCGCTACTCGGTGTACGCGCTGCTCAACGAGCAGTCCCTCGCGCTCCTCTTGATCGTCGCCGCGGCCCTCCCCTCCTCGGTCGCCTCGCACGCGATCGTCGGCGAGAAGGTCGAGCGCACGCTCGAGCCCCTGCTCGCGACGCCGATCTCGACGCGCGATCTCCTGCTCGCCAAGTGCGTCATCGCCGTCCTCCCCTCGCTGGCGCTGACCTGGCTCAGCTACCTCGCGACCCTCCTCGGGCTCTCGCTCTTCGCGCCCGCGTCCGTCATCGCCGTCGCCATGCGGCTCGAGTGGTGGCTCGCCTACTTCGTGCTCGCGCCGCTGCTCGCGATGGCGAGCTCGCTCGCCGCCGCGATCGCGAGCTCGCGCGTCTCGGATCCCCGCACCGCGCAGGGGCTCACCAGCTTCCTCCTCATCCCCCTCGTCGGCACCGGGATCTCCGCGATGACGGGCTTCACCTCGATCGATCTCGGCTGGGTCGCGATCGCGACGCTGAGCCTCGTGGCGCTCGATCTCGCCCTGCTCTGGCTCGCGACGCGCCTCTTTCGGCGCGAGACGATCCTGACCCGCTGGCGCTGACGACGCGCCTCGCTCGCCGTGATCCGTCGAGCAGCGCACGCCGTCAGCGATCGAGGACGGTCAGGCCCCGGACGCCGCCCGGCGCGGACCGAGCCACGCGCACGATCTCGAGCTCGAGCGCCCGGCTCCGCGCGAGGCCGTCACGGAGCCGCCCGACGAAGCCGAGCGCCGGCTCGACGACGTAGTGCCAGCGGTCGCGCGCGGGGTAGATCGCGTCCCGCGCCCGGAACGTCCGCAGGATCACGCTCCGCTCGTCGAAGGGGAGGCTCTCCACGTTGACCCGAAACTGCGGCGTGTACGGGAAGAATTGCTCGGCGTTCGACAGGTAGAGGACGCGCACGGGGAGCCCGAGCCGGCGCGCGACCGCGCCGATCGCGTAGAGCGTCCGCGAGCCCGTCACGTCGCCGTTCACGGAGACGATCCGCCCCTCCTCGAACATCCGCCGCGTGCGCGCGTAGAGCGCGTCGTCCGCGAGCCAGCTCCCGGGCACGCCGTCCCGAACCGAGCGCCGAACGGCTCGGAGATAGCGCGCCCACCGCGCGCGGGAGTGGTCGAAGAGGGAGAGCACGCGCGGGGCGCGCTCGTCGCCCGCGAGCGCCTCCTCGAGCAGCGCCCGGGTCGCGCGCGCGTTGCGATCCTCGAAGCGGGCCACGAGCTCGTCGGGGCTCGCGCTCCTCGGGACGAGCACCTGATACATCCGATGGACGAGCGGCACCTGCGGATCGAAGTCGATCAGGATCGCGAGCTCGGCCTCTTGCATCGCCGCGAGCGTGTAGCACTGGTCCGGGCCGACCCCGACGAAGATGCCGCCGAGGGCGCGGACGCTCGGGAGCCAGAGGTCGTGGCGCCACTCGTTCGAGACCGGGTAGTGCTCGCCCGGAGCGGGCGTCTGCTCGCTCGGGATCCCGGCGAGGAGCTGGGCGACGTCCGCCGGGACCCGGCCCGACGAGGGGACGTGGACGGGGCGCACCTCGACCACCTCGGCGCGCGTGGCGCGCGGCGCGAAGAGCGCGAGCGGCGAGCACGCGAGGCAGGTGAGGATCGCGGCGAGGACGTGACGATGAGGGCGCGTCATGCGCGAGCGAGTGTACGGGGCGCCTCGGCGCGGGTCGATCCTCGGCCGCGCCCTCCGCTCACTTCTCGGCGTCGGGCTGCGCGCTCGGGAGCGCCGCCTGGAAGGCGGGCAGCTCGAGGCAGCGCGCCTCGATCGCCGTGAGCGTCGGGTAGGGAGCGAGGTCGATCTCGAAGCGTCGCGCCGTCGCGAGCTGCGGCACGAGGCAGAGATCCGCCGCGCTCACCGCGTCGCCGACCGAGTAGCGCCCCGCCGTCTCCTTCACGCGCTCCTCGTACGCGGCCAGGCCCACGCGGTTGTGGTGCTGGGCGTGGGCGCGCCCGGCGCCGGGCGAGATCGCGTCGAGGCGCTTGAGCGGCGTGAGGTTCTGGTGCGGCTGGATCCCGCTGTTCACGAGCTCGACCAGCTCGCGCGTCCGCGCGCGGAGGAAGGGATCGGACGAAAAGAGCGGTGGCTCCGGGAAGAGCTCGTCGAGCAGCTCGATGATCGCCACCGACTGCGCGACGAACCGGCGCGCGCCGTCGAGATCGAGCTCGAGGGTCGGCACCTGCTCCATCGGGTTGCGGGCGTGGTGGGCGGGCCGCGTCTGCTCGCCGCCGTCGCGCACGAGGTGGACGGCGACGTACTCGTAGGGCACCCCCTTCAGGGCGAGCGCGATGCGGACGCGGAAGCTGGCGGAGCTGCGGAAGTAGTTGTGGAGCCGGAGGTTCGACGCGTGCATGGCGGGGGACGATACCCAAAGCGCGGGGCGCGCGCGATCGGCCACGGGACCGCGACGTCGCCGCTCGCCGGGCTGGAAAACCGCCACCCCGAACGCTAGCATCGCGACCCATGAGCTATTCGGGCGAGGCGACCGTGAAGTCCGCGCGCGAGCACCTCGGGCACGCGCTCGCGGCGCTCCAGCAGGATCCGAACATCCCCTCCGACATCCTCAACGTGGCGCAGAACCTCGCCCAGGCGATGGGCAAGCTCTTCGAGGCCGAGCGAGCAGGGACCGAGCCGGAGGGGAAAGGCGCGGTGAAGGCGGCGCTCGGCCTGATCGGCCAGACGCTCGCGCTGCTCCAAGACGTCCGGGGCCATCACGCCGGCGTGCAACAGACGACCGAGACCCTCGCCCGGACGATGTCGATGCTCTATCCGCTGACGACGCGAGCGTCGATCGCGCCGCAAGCGGGCCCCGCCGCGAACATCCCGCTCATGGGCGCCCCCTCGCCCGTCGCGATCGGGATGCAGCCGCCGCGATCCCAGCCCGCGCAGCAGCAGGCCTACCCCGCGCAGCAGCAGGCCTACCCCGCGCAGCAGCAGGCCTACCCCGCGCAGCAGCA
>JBDHVC010000077.1:0-19361 GCA_039809495.1 Sandaracinaceae bacterium | reverse complement strand
TCGGCGCGTCGGCCCCCCGCCGGTCCCAGCCGGCGTCGCCGCGGAGGGCTCGCGCGCGAAGGCGAGCGCGGCGCGCGCGAGGGGCGAGCGCGACGAGGCGCTGCGCGAGACGGACGCGCTCGTCGAGGCCGCTCGGCGCGGGGACGCGCGGGCGTTCGAGGGCCTCGTCAAGCGCTATCGGCATCGCATCTTCGCGCTCGCGCTCCACATGACGGGGAGCCCGAGCGACGCCGACGACATCACCCAGGACGCCTTCGTCCGCGCGTTCCGGAACATGTCGCGCTTCGAGGGGCGCTCCGAATTCTTCACCTGGCTCTATCGCATCGCGCTCAACCGCGCGCTCAACCTCCGGCGCGACCAAGGCCGCAGGCGAACGAGCGACATCGACGATCCGCGCGTGGTCGTGGCCATCGCCGTGGACGCGAGCGGCGACCCCGAGCGCGCGCTCGAGCTGCGCGAGACGTACGCGTGCCTCGTCCAGGCCTTCGATCGGCTCTCGCCGCTGCTCCGGACGACCGTGGCGCTCACGATGCTCCAGGGCCTCAGCTACCCGGAGGCCGCGGTCGTGCTCGAGACGACCGAGGGGACGGTCGCCTGGCGCATCCACGAGGCGCGCAAGCAGATGCACGCGGCGATCGAGGCCTACTTCGCCGGCAGGACGCTCGCGCCCGTGCCCGCGTCGAGCCGCAAGGATCCGACGCCGCTCCCGGCGCAGAAGGCCGCGGCGCGGATCGAGGCCGAGGCCAAGGGACCGCCGAGCCTCGAGATGGCGATCGCCCTCCTCGCGCCCACCCTCTGACGGCGCGCGCCGCTCGACGAGGCGAGGCGAGCCTGGGCGCTCGGGCCCGGCGGGAGAGAGCGGCTCGGGCCAGCCTCGCAGGCGTAGGAGGTGGCCGCACCGACCCGATCGACGGTTTCGTCCTTCGAGCCGCTCGCGGCGCTTCGCGCACCTCTCGAGCGGCGCGACGTAGTACAAGGAGCGCGTGAGCGAGCCGTCGAGGTTGCGCGTCGAGATCGCCGCCGCCGGCGAGGCGGAGCGGGCCGCGACGGCGCGGCTCGTCGAGGCGCTCGCGCCCTTCGGGATCGACGCGCGGATCGTGTCGATCGACGACGTCGTGCGCACCCGCGCCGCGGCCCTCCTCCTCTTCGGCGCGACGCCCGGCGCGCTCTCGGTGCTCCGCGCGCTCCGCGACGATGGCGTGAGCCCGGCGACGCCCGTCCTGCTCCTCGGGACGCCGGAGGGGACCGGCCCGCTCAAGGAGGGCCCGGGCTTCGGCGCCGAGCACGTCCTCTCGCGGGACGCCTCCCCGGAGCGGATCGCGCGAGCGCTCTCGCGCATCGTCCAAGCGCCCGAGCCCTCCTCGCGCCGGGACGAGCCCTCGCCCACGGCCCCGGTCGAGCACACGCTGGAGCTCCAGCGGCGCGAGCGCTCGAGCGGCTGGCACGGCGACGAGGGCGACGAGGGCCCGGGCTCGCGAGGCGCGGCCCAGGTCTCGGAGATCCACCGCGCGGTGGAGCAGAGCGTGGTGATCGACGCCGCGGCGGCGCCCGCGCGCGGCGAGGCCGAGGTGGGCTCGAGCCCCGGCAGCGCGCCCGGCAGCCAGTCGGGGGTCGGCTCGTCGCCCGGGACCTCGCAGATCTTCGTCGCGGCGCGGATCGGCGACGCGCTGCGCGAGCTCCTCTACGCGGCGGATCGGCGCATCTTCGCCGACCGCGCGCCGATCGACGTCTCCCTGCCGCGCGGGGAGGACGCCGCGCGCGCGCTCGTCCCCGACGACTTCCTCGACGCGCTCTCGCTCACGAACGACGAGCCCGGCCGCGTCGAGCTCGAGCTCACGTTCGTGGGCGCGAGCCCGCTCGCGCGGAGCGCGCCGCCCCCGTCGTGGCGGCCGAGCGCCGCGCCCCTCGGGGGCGTCGAGGAGCCTGAGGGCCACGAGGACGGCGAGGAGCGCCCCAAGACCTCGCCCGGCACGCCGACCAGCCTCTCGCGGCGCCCGCCGCGCCCCGAGCCGGCCGCGGAGCCGCTCGAGGCGCGGGGGGCCTCGGACGCTCCGCGCGCCGCCGAGCCGCCCCCGCCAAGGGGAGCTCCGCCCCCTCGCCCCGCGCCCGCGCCCTCGCGCGAGCGCGGCGTGCTCGCGCCGCTCGAGGCCTACCTGCTCGTCGGCCGCGTCGCGCTCGGGCGCCTCGACGGCGTGCTGCGCCTCGCGGTCGAGGAGGGGCCCGTCGCGCTGTCGTTCGTCGCGGGCGAGCTCGTCGGCCTCTCGGGCGATGGCTTCGCGGCGCTCTCGCGGCGGGAGCTCGAGCGCGCGCTCGACGCGACCGTGGGCGAGGGGGAGAGGGCGCGGGCGCTGCGGGACGAGGCGAGCCACGCCCTCGAGCGGCTGCGTCGGCTCGCCGAGGAGGCGGCGCTTCGAGCCGTCCTCTCCCGCGCGCGAGGCGACTTCTCGCTCGAGCTCGGCCCCGTCGCGGCCCACCTCGCCGAGGCGCGGCGCGCGACGCGCCGAGCGCTCGCGCCGACGCTCTTCGAGCACGCGAGCCTGCTCGGCGTCGAGGAGGTGCTCGCGCACTGGCTCCCCGGCCCGAGGAGCCCGCTCGACTCCTGGCTCGAGCGCCTCGCCCGCCTCGAGGTCGAGCCGACGCCCGCGCTCGAGCGCACGCTCGAGCTCGTCGAGGCGCCGCGCGAGCTCGGCTGGCTGCTCGCGGCGAGCCGAGCGTCGGAGCCTCGGACGCTCGCGAGCCTCTACGTCGAGGCCCCCGACGAGCCCGGCCTCGTGGGGCAGCTCTTTCTGCTCTCCGCGCTCTCCGCGCTCCGCGTCACCGTGCTCGAGGCGGCGTCCTCGCTCGCGCACACGCACCTCGACGTGCGCGTCGAGGAGGCGCTCTCGGGTCTCGCCGCGCGCGCGGAGCGGGCCGACTACTTCGGGGTGCTCGGGCTCGCGCGGGACGTCGAGGCGGCGCGCATCTCCGAGGCGCATCGGCGCCTGCGCGCCGAGGTCTCTGCGTGGCCGCTCTCGGACCTCGGCCTCGCGCGGCTCGAGCCCGAGCGCCTCCGGATCCTCGCCGCGCTCGACGAGGCGAGGGACGTGCTCGAGGATCCGCGCCGCCGCCGCCTCTACGCCGCCGGCCTCTCGCTTCGGTGAGCCTCGAGCCCTTGCCCGGGCGCCGCGCGCGCCTCATAGAGGTTCTCGGTCCCGTCGTCACCTCGAGGGCTCATGGCGATCCGCACCATCCTCCACTACCCGGACAAGCGGCTGCGCGAGCGTGGCGAGCCGGTGACCGACTTCGGCCCCGAGCTCCAGCGGCTCGTCGACGACATGGCCGAGACGATGTACGCGGCGCCCGGCGTGGGGCTCGCGGCGACGCAGCTCGGCGAGCGCAAGCGGCTCTTCATCGTCGACATCGCGACGGGCGAGGACGAGCCCTCGGATCTGCGCGTCTTCGTGAACCCCGAGATCCTCTCGAGCGAGGGCGAGGTGCGCTGGGAGGAGGGCTGCCTCTCGTTCCCGGGCGTCCACGAGGAGATCGACCGCAAGGAGCGGGTCCGCGTGCGCGCGCAGGGCCGCGACGGCGCGCCCTTCGAGCTCGAGGCCGAGGGCCTGCTCGCGGTCGCGATCCAGCACGAGCACGATCACCTCGAGGGGAAGCTGATGGTCGATCACCTCGGCATCATCAAGCGCAGGCTCGTCCACCGTGAGATGCTCAAGCGCGCCTCGTCGGCCGCGGAGTGACGCGAGGAGCGCGCTCGCTCCGCGCGGCGCTCGGGCCCGACGTCTCGCCGCACCTCAGCGAACCCAGGTGATCCGTGAAGACCACGACGTGTCGTGAAGACCTCGCCCTGACCCTGCTCCACGGCTTCGTTCACGACTCGAGCAGCCCGCTCGGCGCCCTCGTCTCGAACGTCGACGTCGCGAGCTCGATCACCGCGTCGGGGAGCGAGAACCCGGAGCTCCGCGAGATCCTCGCGGATCTGAAGCAGGCGCTCGCGCGGCTCGAGCAGCTCTTCGGCGATCTGCGCGCCTACACGGGGGCGGTCGTGGCGACCCTGCCCCTCGAGGACGTCGTGGGCGCCGCCACGAGGCTCGCGAGGATGCACCTCTCTCGACGCGTGAGGCTGGTCGTCGACGTCGACGTCGAGCGCTCCGTCGCTCCCGCCTCGTCGCTGCGGCTGCTCCGCCCGCTCGCGGAGGCGCTCATCGCGATGACGCCGGGCCCGCCGATCGCGAGCGAGAGGCCCGTCCTCACCCTGTCCTTACGCGCTCGACGGCTCACGCTCACGCTCACGCCGGCTCCCCCCGAGAGCGCGGACGCGCTCGTCCGCGAGATCCTCCTGGACGTCGACCCGACGCTCGAGGTGCTCCGCGACGAGGCTCGCCTCACGCTCACGGCGAGCCTCGGGGGCTGACCGCCCCGCCGCGCGGCACGCTCACGCGCCGCCGCCGCCCTCCCCCGAGCCGCCCCGACGAACGACGCGGCGCCCCGAGGCTCGAGGCCCCTCGCTCGCGTCGTCGTCGCGCTCGCTCGAGCGCTCGAGGGGAGGCGTCGCGTCCGGCGGCGCCGAGAGCGCGTCCCTCCTCGCCGCGCTCCACCTCGGTCGGACCGCGCCGACCACCGTGCGGCTCTCGCGGGACGCCCGCTCCTTGCCCGTCGGCTCGCTCGAGGCCTCCTCCGCCAGCACCGCTCGCTCCTCCTTCATCACTCCGCTCCTCGTGAAAAGAGATGGTCCGCGTCGAGCCCTTGGCGCTCGAGGTCGTCCTGCAGCGCCCGCAGGGCCTGCGACAGGATCTGGCAGACGCGGCTCGGGGTGACCTCGAGCACGCGCGCGATCTCCGTCTGCCGGAGCTCGTGCTGGTAGTGGAGCGAGAGCGCCTCGATCCACTTCGTGGGGAGCCGCTGGATCGCGTGGACGAGACACCTCCGCAGCTCGGCCTGCTCGAGCTCGCGGGCCGGGCTCGCCTGGGGCGACGCGAGGAGCTCCGGCTCGAGGGGTCGCGTCGGGTCGGGCACCGTGGTCGTGGCCAGGACGCTCTGCCGGTACGCCTCGAGATCGAGCGTCGTGGCGCCGACCACCTCGCTCTGGCGCGCGGCGCGGCCGAGCGTCTGCTCGACCCGAACCCGCGCGCGCGCGACCGACCGGGCGCGTCGCCGCTCGGTCCGCGTGAGCGGATCGTGGCGACGCAGCTCGTCGAGCATCGCGCCGTGGATCCGCCGCCGCGCGTAGGGCTCGAAGCTCGCCGAGCGCGCCGCGTCGAAGCTCTCGATCGCCTGGAGCAGCCCCTCGGTGCCGCTCGAGACGAGGTCGTCGAGCTCGACGTGAGCGGGCGCTCGCCGCGCCAGCCGCAGCGCCATCTGCCGGACGATCGGGAGGGACCGGCGGACGATCGCCTCGCGAAGATCGCGCGCGCTCCTCGTCGGGGCGGGCTCTTGGGGCGCGGGCAGGACGCTCATCGTGTGCATGGGGCCTCGAGGTTCGGGAGGTCGCTCGCTCGACCTCGCGCGCCCTCCTCATCGCACTCGACGTGCCAGCCCCAGCGCTCGCGCCGAGCCCTCGATCTCCGCGGTCTTCGGCCGAGCTCGCGTCGCTCGGGCGTCCGCGAGCGTCAAGCCGATGGCGATCGCGCCAAACGATTGGCGCTCGCCTCCGCGGCGCTCGGGCGCGCGCTCACGCGATCAGATCGGCGCCGACGATCCTCGTCTTCGAGGGCTCGAGCATCGCGGTCACGTACTGCCCGATCTCGGCCGTGACCGCCGCGTCCGGCGCCAGGAATTCCACGCCGATCGCCCGCTGTCCGCGCCTCGTCTTCGACCAGCGCGCCTTGCCCTCGAGCGTCGCGACGCGGCCCGAGACGGGCAGCGGCAGGCGGACACGCACCACCTCACCCTCCTCGCACGCCCCGGACGTGACGGCGAGCAGGCCGCCCTCGGAGATGTCCTCGACGTGTCCGTCGCAGTGGCCCGCCTGCGTGAGGATCCGGATCAGCGCGAAGTAGGGCGCGCGCGCGTGACGACGGCGCGAGCTGGCCGACTGGGCCGGGGTCAGCGTCACCAGCTGGAGCGGCGTCCGCGAGCCCGGCAGCGCCGCCGCGCACGCCGCGGCGAGCTCCTCGGCGGTGGCGAAGCGATCCTCTGGGCGCCGCGCGAGGGCCTTCAGGATGGCGGCCTCGAGCGCCTCGGGGATCACCACGTCGCCCGACTGGAGCCGCGGGGGGCCGCTCGCCGCCGTGTGCGCCTGAAGGATCTCGCCGAGCTTGCCCGGGTAGGGCACGTCCCCCATCAGGCACTCGTAGAGCGTGGCCCCCATCGCGTAGATGTCGGTCGCGCGCGTCGCCGGCGCGCCCGCGAGGATCTGCTCGGGCGCCATGTACTCGAGCGTGCCCAGGAGCTCGCTCTGCCCCGTCAGCTTGCGCTCGGTCACGTCGTCGTCCGTCTCGAGGCTCGCGATGCCGAAGTCGATGAGCTTGAGGACGTCGCCGCGCTCGGGATCGCCCCCTCGCAGCAGGATGTTCCCGGGCTTCACGTCGCGGTGGATGACGCCGAGCGCGTGGACCGCGTGGAGCGCCGCGCCGAGCTGCTTGGCCAGGCCCACCACCGTCGCGGCGGAGAGGCGACCGTGCGACGTGAGCAGCCCATCGAGGCTCCGCCCCTCGATCCGCTCGAGCGTGACGAACGTCCCGTGGCGCTCGCAGGTGCCCGCGTCGAGGACCTGCACGATGCCCGGGTGGCGCACGAGCCCGAGGGCGCGCGCCTCGCGCATCAGACGCTCCTGCAGCACCGGCCAGCGGACGACCTCGCTCGTCAGCATCTTGAGCGCGACGACCTGCCTCGTGAGGACGTGCTCGGCCTCGAAGACGACCCCCATCGCGCCGCGCGCGACCTCGTGCCGGATCCGGTAGCGGCGATCGACCAGATCGCCCGCGGTTGCTTCGACGTAGCCTTCACGGTTGGCCATCTCACTCTCCTCGGAAAACGGGTCGAGGGACCGTCGCGTGGACGACCCTCAGAGGCTCGCCGGCACGAACCCGCGGCTCGGGCGACCGAACAGATAACCCTGGAGCAGATCGCAGCCGAGCGAGACGAGGGTGTCTCGCTCGGCGGGCGTCTCGACGCCCTCGGTGATCACGGTGATGCCGAGATCCGCGCACGCGCGCGCCATCGAGGCGATGAGCTGCTGCTGCGTGCGGTTCGTGTCGACGCCCCGGACGAGCGACATGTCGATCTTCACGACCTCGGGCTCGAGCTTGGGGAGGCTCGAGAGCCCCGCGTAGCCCGCGCCGAGATCGTCGATGGCGATGCGGTAGCCGAGCCCTCGGAGCGCGCGACAGCGGCTCACGAGGTCGCTCATCGTCTCGAGCGACGCGCGCTCGGTCACCTCGAGGACGACGCGCTTCGCGTGGCGCGCGAGCGGTGAGTCGGGGTCGAAGAGCTCCTCGTCCTCGAGCTCGTGGGGGTGGAGGTTGACGAAGATGCGCGCGCCCGACGGCGCCGAGGGGATCTCCCGCGCGATCTGGGCGCGGATCAGGCGGCCGAGCTCGAGGAGGCGCCCGAGGCGCGTCGCGTGCTCGATGAACACCGCCGGGTTGCGGAGGGCGGGCTCGTCCGTGCGGACGAGCGCCTCGTAGCCGATCACGGCCCGCTCCTGCGTCGAGATGATCGGCTGAAAGGCGATCCAGAGCCGCGCGAGCGCCGCCTCGAAGTGCACCTCGAGCCCCGCCCGATCGCTCGGCTCGGCCCCGCCGTCTCGGACCTCGCGGGCGCTGCGCTGGAGCTGGAGCAACGAGCGGAGGGTGCACGCGCGCTTGACGTCCTCGCGCAGCTTCTTCGGATCGACCGGCTTGGTGAGGTACGAGAGCGCCCCGAGGTTGACGGCGTCCTGGGCGCTCTCGAGCGAGGGGTGGCCCGTGACGACCAAGAAGGGCAGATCGAGGTCCGTCGCGCGGATCGCCTTGAGGAGCTCGATCCCCGACAATTCCGGGAGATCGACGTCCGAGACGACGGCGGAGAAGGCCTGCTCGCGGATGGCCGCGAGCGCCTCGCTCCCCGAGGTGGCGAGCCGCACCTCGAAGTCGCCGCTCAGCGTGCGCGCGTAGCCGCGACCGGCGAGCTCGTCGTCTTCGACGATCAGGACGCGTGGCCGCGCGGGGGCTGGCGTCGGGGGTGACGGTGCGTGCATCGGCTGATCTCCTGTGCTGGATGGAGCAATCGGCACCGCGCTCGAAATCTTGAGCGCGCTGTCACTCCCGCCGTGTCTCCCCCATCCTATCCTGATATCCTCGCCGGGTGCGGGTGCTCTTGCTCGAGGACGATCCGACGCTCCGGCGAGCCATCGAGCGACACCTGCGGAGCGGCGGCGCCGAGGTGCTCTCGACCGACTCCGTCGAGCGCGCCCGCGCCGAGCTCGCGGCGAGGCCCGCGGCGCACGAGGTCTTCCTCGCGGACCTCTGGCTCCCCGACGGCAACGGGCTCGAGGCCCTCGAGGGGCTGAGCGGCCCGAACTCGATGCCGGCGACCATCGTGATGACGGGCGAGGCGACCGTGGAGACGGCCGTCGGCGCCCTCCGCGTCGGCGCGGTCGACTACCTCCTCAAGCCCTTCTCGATGGACGCGCTCGACGCCGCGCTCGGTCGCGCCGTCGGGGCAGCCTCGCAGCGACGCGACGAGCCCGAGAGCGCCTCGAGCTCCGAGGAGCGAGCGGCCGCGCGCGCGTGGCGGGCGCGCCATGCGCCCGCGCTCCTCGGTGAGAGCGCGCCGCTCCTCGCGGTGTTCTCGGTCTTGTCACGCGTCGCCACGGCCGACTGCTCGCTCCTGCTCGTGGGGGAGACGGGGACCGGCAAGGAGCTCGTCGCGCGCGCGCTCCACGCGGCGAGCGGTCGGGGGGCGCACCCCTTCGTGCCGGTGAACTGCGCCGCCGTCCCCGAGCAATTCATCGAGAGCGAGCTCTTCGGTCACGCCAAGGGCGCCTTCACGGGCGCGCAGTCGCGGCGGATCGGTCGCTTCCAGGAGGCCCACCGCGGGACGCTCTTCCTCGACGAGATCGGCGAGATGCCGCTCGCGCCGCAGGCGAAGCTCCTGCGCGTCCTCCAGGAGAAGGAGCTCCGCCCGCTCGGCGACTCGAAGAGCGTCCGCGTGGACGTGCGGGTGATCGCCGCGACCCACCGCGACCTCGACGCGCTGGTCCAGAGCCGCGCGTTTCGGGAGGATCTCCTCTATCGCCTGGACGTCGTCCGGGTGGAATTGCCGCCGCTCCGCGCGCGACCCGGGGACGTCCCGCTCCTCGTCGAGGCGTTCGTCGACGCGACGTCTCGCCGACGGGGGGTGGGCGTCCTCGGGGTCGAGGCGGACGCCCTCGAGGCGCTCGTCGCCTACCCTTGGCCTGGCAACGTCCGAGAGCTCCAGAACGTCGTCGAGCGGATGGTCCTGCTCCGGGGGGAGGGGCGCCTGCGCCTCGAGGACGTGCCGCCGAAGGTCCGAGGCGCGCGCGGGCGGGGCCCGCGTGAGCCCGCGGGTGCCGAGCCCGCGTTCGTCCTCCCCGCGGACGGGATCGACCTCAAGAGCGCCATCGCGCGCTTCGAGGCGTCGCTCATCCGTCAGGCGCTCGAGCGCGCGGCCGGTAACCGGACCCGAGCCGCGAGCCTGCTCGGCCTCAACCGGACCACGCTCGTCGAGCGGCTGCGCAAGGCGGAGCAACCCTCGGCGCCCGGCGGGGTCGTCGACGGGGACGACGAGGGCTAGGGCCGTGGCGGACGCGATGACCGCGAGCCTACCCCCGCGCGCGTGCTCTCTCGCGCCGCTCGCGCGTGGCCTCTCAATTCGAGCCGCGATCTGGCCGACCTCTCCTTGGGACATGACCCGCCGACCGCGCCCGCTCCCGCGCCCCTCGACCCCCTCCTCGGCGAGGGTCGGCGACGCGTCGAGCGAGGGGGAGGGCGAGGGCTCGCGCGGCGAGCTCGCGCGGGCGCGCTACATCGCGGCGCTCGCGCGCCATCGCGCGCGTCAAGGGCTCATCGTGGACGCGAGCGCGCTCGCCCTAGCGATCCTCGCGCGAAGGGCTCGCGCCTCGAGGCGCCCCGACGGGGAGGAGCCGAGCGATGAGTGACGATCCGGCCGAGCACGGCGATCGCGAGACGACCGTCCTCTTCCCGACGGTCTCGACGGCGCTCCGCGCCTCGGCGCCGAACCCCCAGGTCGTCGTGCCTCGGCTCGTCCAGCTCGAGGGCGAGGGGCCGGGTCGGCGCTACCTGCTCCGCAGCCCCGCGTCCATCGGCCGCGACGCGGAGTCGACCGTCTGCATCCAAGATCCGATGGCGTCGCGCCACCACGCGATCCTGAGGCGGCTCGATCCTCGGGGGTCCGAGTGGGAGATCGAGGATCTCGCGAGCCGGAACGGGACCTTCCTCAACGACGCGCGCATCCTGCGTCACACCCTGCGCTTCGGGGATCGGATCCGCATCGGCCAGACGGTCTTGCTCTTCACGTTCGTCGATCCCCTCGAGGAGGCGCTCGTCCACCGCAAGAACCTCGACACGATCGGGCGGGTCGGGGCGAGCATCGCCCACGACATGAACAACCTCCTCGGTGGCATCTTGATCAACGTCGACTTCCTCCTCGGGGCGCTCGGCTCGTCGGCGCCGGAGCTCGCGACGGCGCTCGAGGAGATCCGCGCCGGCGCTCGGCTCGGGAAGGAGATCACCTCGCGGATCCTCCGGCTGGCGGGCGCGGACAGCGACTCCGCGCAGCTCGATCTCGGAGCCATCGTCCGCGGCGCGATGCACGCCGCGAAGCCCGCGCTCGGCGCCGCCGTCCGCGTCGAGCAGGAGCTCGCCCCCGACGTCCACGTCAGGGGCCGACGCTCGCAGCTCGAGCAGCTCGTGACGAACCTGCTCGTCAACGCGAGCGACGCGATGCCTCGGGGCGGTCGCGTCGTGGTGCGCCTGAGCCACCGCCCATCGAGCGGGCTCGCGGCGAGCGTCGTCGCCGGTGAGCTCGCCGAGCTCGTCGTCGAGGACGAGGGCGAGGGGATCGATCCCGCCATCGAGCGCCAGATCTACGACCCCTTCTTCACCACGCGCGGCGCGAGCGGCCACGTCGGCCTCGGGCTCACGATCGCGCGCGACGTCGCGACCGAGCACGGCGGGACGCTCGAGCACCAGCGGAGGTCGCCTCGCGGGACGCGGTTTCGCCTGGTGCTCCCCGCGCTCACGGCGGGCAAGCGCGTCGAGGCGCGGACGCCGATCGGCGGCGCCCCGCGGAGCGCGGAGCTCCGACGGCCCGAGGCGGGCGCGGCGCGCACATCGAGCCCAGGTGACGTGCGCGTCCTCGTCGTCGACGACGAGCCGCTCGTTCGACGCGGCCTCGAGCGGCTCCTGCGGAGCTTCGGGTACCGCGTCACGGTGGCCGGTGGAGGCGACGAGGGGCTCGAGCTCTTCCACGCCTCCTTGGCGGGGAGGTCCTACGACGTCGTCCTGCTCGACCTCGACATGCCGGATCGAGACGGCCTCTCGGTGCTGCGCGCGATGAGGGCCGAGGCGCCGCACGTCGTCGTCATCTTTCTCACCGGCTACGCCACGGAGGCGCGCCAGCGAGAGCTCGTCGACGCGGGCGCGAAGCTCGTCGTCGCGAAGCCCTGCGACGCCGCGACGCTGCGGCGAGCGATCGAGCGCGTCCTCGAGGCGTGAGCGAGCGATCGGGTGAGCGCGCCTCGGCTCGACGGATCGCGTCGGGCGCGGCGCACCGTCAGGCGGCGTCGCTCCTGGCTCGCGCCGCCACCTCTCGGATCACCTTCGCCAGATCCGCCGGGGAGATCGGCTTCTCGAGCATGGGGCAGCCGGCCTCGCTCGCCGCCCGCGCGAGCGCCGTGCTCTGGATGTCGCCGGAGAGGAAGACGACGCGGCGCCTCAGCGCGGCGTCGATGGCGCCGAGCCCGTCGAGGAGCTCGAGGCCGTTCGAGTCGCGCATCACGAGATCCGTCACGACGACGTCGACGGGAGGGCTCTCGCGAAGGACGGCGAGCGCGCCCTCGGCGCTCGACGCCGTCAGGCAGTCGAATTCCGCGCGGAGCGCCCGCTCGAGCGCGCGCAGGACGAGCTCGTCGTCGTCGACGAGCAGGAGCCGCGTGCGCGTCGCGCGCGTCGCGGGGGCGACGCTCTCCTTTCGCCCGACCGGGCTCGTCAGCGTCGCCCGCGGGAACAGGACGCGGAAGCACGTCCCGAGGCCGGGCGTGCTGTCGACGGAGATGCTCCCCCCGAGCTTCGTGACCAGCTCTCGGGTGACCGGGAGGCCGAGCCCCGTCCCCTCCCCGATCGGCTTCGTCGTGAAGAAGGGCTCGAAGATCCGCCGCGCGACGTCGGGCGCGATCCCGGGGCCGCAGTCGACGACCTCGAGGCAGATCGACGACCCCTCCTCGCGCGCGTTGATGTGGACCAGGCGCCGCGCGGGCTCCACCTCGCGCAGCGCGTGGACGGCGTTGAGGAGGAGGTTCGTGAGGATCTGCCCGATCGCCTGCGGCGGCGCGTCGACGATGAGCTCGTCGGACGCGAGGTCGACCTGGAACGTCGCGCCGGCCTGGGCGTCCTTGCCCAAGAGGCGCAGGGTGCTCCACACCTCGCGACCGACGTTCGTCGGGACGAGGTCGATCGCTCGCTCGGTCGCATAGGTGAAGCGGCGCGTCGAGGCGACGATGTCCTGGATCCGTCGCATCGCCGCCAAGGAGTCCGTGAGCGCCTCCGCGAGGCTCGGCGAGGGGGTCCTGCGGCCCTCGCCCGAGGCGGAGGCCGCCGAGAGGGCGCGCCGCTCGAGATCGTAGCGGATGACCTCGAGGTTGCTCACGACGGCCTGGGCCGGGGTGTTGATCTCGTGGACGATCGTCGCGAGCAGGCTCCCGAGCGAGGCGAGCCGATCGAGCTGCTGGAGCGCGGCGGAGACCTGCGTGCGCGCCTCCCGAGCGGTGAGGATGCGTCGCACGGCGTAGGCGGCGCACATCAAGGCGCGCAGGGGATCGTCCTCGAGCGAGGCGATCGCGAGCATCCCGGCGTCGTGGAGCGCTTGCTCCTCGGCCAGGGGGGGGAGGGTCGAGCCGACGCCGATGATCAGGGCCCTCGGGAGCGCCTCGGCGGTCGCGCGGAGGCGCTCGACGCGATCGGGGCCCCAGGTGGGGAAGTCGAGGAAGACGACGCTCGCGCCGCACTCGCGCGACGGTGGGTGCGCGGCGACCTCGACGCACGCGTAGTCGGGCGCGCGGGTGACGAGCGCGACGACCTCCTCGCGCTCGCTCAGCACACACGCTCGTAGTGGCTCGATGACCATTCGGTTCACAGGCCGCCCGCCTGCTCGGGCATCGAGGATACACCTCGGGCCGCGGCGATGGAACCCTCCCCCCGAGCGAGATCGCACATCGGCGACCGCGCGCGCTCTCCGCGCGCGCTCGCGTCAGCCCTCGCGCTCCCTCGAGGGCTCGGCGAGGACGCCCTCCCAGCGCGCGATCACGACGGACGCGAGGCCGTTGCCGACGACGTTGATCGTCGTGCGCGCCATGTCCATCAGCTCGTCGACCGCGAGCAGCATCGCGACCCCCGCCTCGCCCGGCAGGCCGAAGCTCGCGCAGGTGCCGACGATGATGACGAGCGTCGCGCGCGGGACGCCGGCCACGCCCTTCGAGGTGACCATGAAGACGAGGAGCATCGCGAGCTGCTCGCCCAGGCTCTGCTCGATGCCCGCCGCCTGCGCGATCGTGACGCTCGCGAGCACGAGGTAGAGCGTCGAGCCGTCGAGGTTGAACGAGTAGCCCGTCGGGATGACGAAGCCCGCGACGTTGCGCGGCACGCCGAAGCGGATGACCTCCTCGAGGAGCTGCGGCAGCGCCGCCTCGCTCGACGCCGTGGTGAACGCGGTGAGCGCGGGCTCGCGCACCGCGCGCAGGTAGGCGAGGGGCCGCACGCGCACGAGGAGGAGGATCGGCACGAAGACGAGCACGAAGAGCAGGACGAGCGCGAGGTAGAGCGAGCCGACGAGCTTCGCGTAGCGCCCGACGAGGTAGAGGACGGCCGGCCAGCCGCGGAGCACGTCGGCCTCGGCGCACGCCTCGAGCGCGCCGCCGCTCGTGCAGTGGCCCGCCGCCATGTGGCTCACGTTGTAGGCCATCGCCCCGAAGACGCCGATCGGCGTGAGGCGCATGACCAGGTCGGTGTACTTGAACATGACGAGGGCCGTCCCCTCGAAGAAGGCGAGCACGTCCTTGCCGCGCTCACCGACGCGCGTGAGCGCGATCCCGAAGAGCACGGCGAAGGTGACGACGGGGAGGAGGTCCCCCTCGGCCGCGTGCCGCACGAGGTTCGAGGGGAAGACGTGGAGCGCGAGGTCCCAGCCCGTCTGCGTGGCGCTCGCGGCGACGCCGCCCGAGGCGTGGAGATCGATCGGCATCCCCTCGCCGGGGCGCAGCCAGTTGGCGATGAAGAGCCCGATGAAGAGCGCGATCGTCGTCACGACCTCGAAGTAGGCGAGCGACTTCGCGCCCATCCGGCCGACGGCCTTGAGGTCGCCCGTCTGCGCGACGCCCACGACGATCGTCGAGAGGATGAGGGGCATGATGAGCCCCTTCACGAGCGCGATGAAGGCGCGCGAGAGGAAGTGGAAGAGCTCGTAGGCGTTGGGGAATTCGTCCTCTGGGAAGAAGCCCCCGAGGAGGATCCCGAGGCCGAGGCCGAGCACGATGAGGAAGGTGCTCGAGCGGTGGAAGGGCCTCCGCGCCCCGGGCGCGCGGGGAGGGCGCTCCGCCTCGGCCGCGGAGGGAGCGGTCGTGCTCATCGCGCGGACGATAGCATCGCGCGGGTGCCTGCCTCGGCGGGGCGGACCACGTCGAGTGACAGCGCGCCCTCAGCTCACGTCCGGCTCCGCCGCGTCCTCCGCGCTCGAGGGCTCGGGGGGCTTGGGGCCGACCAGCCACGCGAAGAGGATCGAGACGTAGTAGAGGACGACGAGGGGGAGCAGGACGAGCAGCATCGTGCCCGCGTCGCCCGAGGGCGTGAGCACGGCCGCGAGGACGGCCGCGATGACGAGCCAGAAGCGCCCGAACGAGACGAGCTGCTTCCAGTTCACGAGGCCGATGTAGGCGAGGAAGCCGACGACGATGGGCACCTCGAACGTGATCCCGAGCGCGAGCAGCATCCGGAGCGCGAAGTCGAGGTACTCGTTGATCATGATCGTCGGCTCGATGCGGAGCCCGCCGACCTGCCCGCTGAACGAGAGGAGCGCGTCGAACGCGGGCGGCAGGACGACCCCGTAGCCGAAGAACGCGCCGCCGACGAAGAAGAGCGTCGAGAGGAGCACGAAGGGGAGCGCCTTGCGCCGCTCGCTCCGGTAGAGCCCAGGCGTGACGAAGAGCCACGCCTGGTAGAAGGCCCAGGGGCTCCCGAAGATCCCGCCGCAGACGAGCGCGATCATCATGTAATTCATGAACATGTCGGCGGGGTTCGCGAAGTGGAGCGTCGGCTCCCCCTGCCCGAGCGTGCGCACGGCGTGCATGTAGGGCGCGGCGAGGAATTCGAGGATCCGCTCGCGGAGCGCCCACGCGATCGCGACGCCCGGGATGAAGCCGAGGAGCCCTCGGCCGACGTGCTTACGGAGCGCCCGGAGGTGGTCGAGGATCGACATCTCGACGTCGTCCTCGGGGCCGTCGCGCACCTCGGCCGGCTGAGGCCTCTCGCGGAGCGGGTCCACTCAGCGCGTCCTCGCCGATCCGCCGGCCGCGAGCGGCTCCTCGGCGGGCCGAGCGGCGAGCTTCGAGGCGATCGCCGCCTCGCGCACACGCCGCGCCTCGTCGGTGTCGAGGTCGGGCTCGCGGCGGCGCGCGAGCGCGAGATCGGCGCCCTCGACGGGCAGCTCGCGCGCGAGCTCGCGCTCCTCGAGGGCGGACCTCGTGCCTGTCCCGTGGAAGGGCAGGACCGCCCCGATCCCACGCGCGACGGGGACCGCGGCGCCGAGCATCGCGTCGTCGCCTCCTCCTGGGCCCCCGCGCTTCGTGGTGGCCTCGGCGTGCGCGGTGGCGGGCGCGGCGCTCGAGGGGCTGCGCGCGCCGCTCGGCTCGGCGGCCTCGGGCGCGCGCGGCGCCTTCTCGCTCCCGCGCGCCTCGCGATCGAGCAGCGCGATCTTCTGCTTGCGGAGCTCGGCGAGCTCCTTGAGCTCCTCGTCCCGCAAGAGCTCGTCGATCCCCGACGAGCTCCGCAGCTCGTCGGCGGAGCGCTGGATCTGCCGATAGAGCCGGAGCACCGTCTTGATCATCGAGGGCAGGCGATCGGGGCCGACCGCGAGCAGCGCCAGGACGGCGATGACGATCATCTCCCAGAAGCCGATGCCGAACATGGATCGCTCGGTGTACCACACGCCTCGTCGCCGTCCCGTCGCATGGCGCGTGTCCTCCTCGGTCGCGCCGCCGCGACGGGATCTGGCGCACCCCGATCGCACGCGCGTATGCTCCGAGGCATGGACAACTCGTCTCGTTCGGTGGTCGTTGGCTTGTCGATCCTCCTCACGCTGGGCCTCGCGGCCTGCGGCGAGGACTCCCCTCCCGCCGAGGTCGACTCGGGCCCGGTGACGCGCGTCGATGGCGGCGCGATGGACGGCGCCGTGGTGGCGGACGACGCGGGCCCGGTGGTGACGGACGACGCGGGCCCGGTGGTGGCGGATGACACGGGCCCGGTGGTGGCGGACGACGCGGGCCCGGTGGTGGCGGACGACGCGGGCCCGGTGGTGGCGGACGACGCGGGCCCGGTGGTGGCGGACGACGCCGGCCCGATGGGGACCGCGTGCACCTCGGCGCGCGGCTGCGGGTTCACCCAATTCTGCGCCCTCACGACGTGCGGCGGGACGAGCGGGGTCTGTCGCGACGTCCCTCGGCGCTGTGGCGGGGGTACGGAGCCGCCGGTCTGCGGGTGCGACGGGACGACGTACGCGAGCCAGTGCGAGGCCGACCGCGCCCGGGCGAGCGTCGCGAGCGCTGGCGCTTGCGTGGTCTCGTGCGACGAGAGCCTCGTCACCTGCCCTGGGCCAGCGAGGCCATGTCCCCGCGGGCAGGTGCGGTCGGTGGTCGATGGCTGCTGGGGGGCGTGCGTGGTCCTCAGCACCTGCGACTGCGCGACCGACGCGCAGTGCCCGGGCACGAACGTCTGCCGCGAGGCGCACTGCGCGCCGCGCTGACCTCGGCGCCTCCCTTCACGAGAGGGCCTGACGCGAGCGGCTGAGCCGTGTCATCCTCCGGGCATGACTCGGCTTCTCCGTTCTCGTTCACCACGTTTCCTCTTCGTCTCCGGGATCTCGCTCTTCGCGTGCCTGGCGCTCGCGGCCTGCGGCGGCGAGGGGAGCGCGCCCGATGGCGGCTCGCACCGGCGTGACGCCTCGACCCTCGACGCGCCCGACCTCGAGTTCCCCGACGCGGCGCGCGTGCTCGACGCGACGAGCGCGCTCGACGCGGCGGGCCCTCACGAGGACGCCGCGAGCGCGTGGGAGGCCGGAGCGCCCGACGCCTTCTCCACGTCGGACGCGTGGGCGCCTCGCACGTGTGGGGGGCGAGGCTCGCCGCCCTGCCCCGAGGGCTGGTTCTGCAACTTCCCGATCGACGCCGCCTGCGGCCGCGCGGACGGAACGGGGACCTGCGCGCCCATCCCGGAGATCTGCTCGCGCATCCTCGATCCGGTCTGCGGCTGCGACGGCGTCACCTACAACAACGCCTGCCTCGCCGCGCACGCGTCGGTCTCGATCGAGAGCGAGGGGCCGTGCCCGATCAACTGCGATCCGGATGACGTCGTCTGTGGCGAGCGGCCTCCGCTCTGCCGCCTCAACATGGTGCCGTCCGTCGTGGCCGGCTGCTGGGGGCCCTGCGTCGCGCTCAACACGTGCACCTGCGAGACGACCGCGGACTGTCCGAGCGGCCGCTGCAACCTGAGGACGCACGTCTGCAACGGCGACCTCGTCCCCATCGACCCGCCGGAGATCTGACGGCGCGCCGTCAGTCGATCCGCCGACCCTGGGAGTCGACGCGGCGCGGGCGGCTCGCCGCGAGGGCCTGCTCTCCGGGGGTCTGCTCGCGCTCGCCGATCCCTCGGCCGTCCGCGCTGACGCTCGCCTCGCTCTCGCCGGGATCGCCGATGAGGAGCCCGTCATCCGCGTTCGGGAGCCGCTGAGGGCCGCCCTCGACCTCGATGAAGAGGCCGTCGTCGCCGTTGACGACGTCCTCGCCGGCGAGGGCGAAGCCGTCCGTCCCGCCGACCCACGTCTGACGCACGGTCGTCGTCCGAAGCTCCTGCGTGCGCTGATCGATCCAGGCGTAGGTGACGAGCGACTGCGCGCCGCCCTGCTGCATCGCGATGTTCGTGATGTCGACGTCGCCGATCGCGAGCGAGCGCCCCCAGCTCCGGTGGCTGCGGACGAAGGCGACGCGATACGTCGGCGCGCAGCGCATCGCGGCGAGATCGACGCGACCCCAGCGCGCCTCGTCGTTCAGCATGTTGACCTGATCGGTGAGGCGCGTCTCGGGGCGGAGCCCCTGCATGAGGCCGCAGCCGCCCGCGGGGAGGGCGACGGCGAGGAGCACGCCGAGGAGGGTCGTGGGGGCGATGGGCGAGCGGGCCATCCTCGCACCCTAGGGCGAGCGAACGAGGCGGACCAAGAAAGCCGCGAGCGCGCGCGAGGCGGCCCACGTCGAGCGTGCTAGAAGCGGCTCGGCGATTGCTAGCTGGCTCGCTCCCACGAAAGAGGAGGCTCGCCCGTGACGGCTCGTTCTCGATCCTCGCTCCGGCTGTCGTCGCTCGTTCTCGCCGGGCTCGCCTTCTTCTTCGCCGCGCCGTCGCTCGCCTCGGCCGAGCGCGTCGTCCTCTACCCGGTCCAGGGGCAGGTCGATCCCGATCTGCGCGAGAGCGTCGAGGACGCGCTCGCCGCCTCGCTCGCTCGGCTGGGCCACACGCGCGTGCCCGCCCCCGGCGGCGTGACGGGCGCGCGGCCGAGCACGTCGGCCGAGCTCGACGGAATCGCGACCTCGGCGGGCGCGCGCTACGTCGTCGTCCCGAGCGTCGAGGCCTTCCCCGGCCAGTACCGGCTCCACCTCGTGGTCGGCCGCGAGGGCACGGTCGAGGAGCTCCTCGTGAACGTCGTGCGGAGCGAGGAGCCGGCGCGGCTCGACGACATCCTCCGATCGATGCTGCGGCCGGGCGGCCTCGGCGACGACGCGCTCCGCCTCTCGGGGCTCGAGAGCGACGCCGATCGCGCCGCGCGCGAGGCCGAGGAGCGGGCGCGGGCCGAGGCCGAGGCGGCCCGAGCGGCCGAGGAACGCGCCGCGCGCGAGGCCGAGGAGCGCGAGCGCGAGGCGCGCGAGGCCGAGGAGC
>JBDHVC010000076.1:0-19698 GCA_039809495.1 Sandaracinaceae bacterium | reverse complement strand
AATTCCCCGAGGAATCGAGAAAATCACACCGAAGAACGGCTCACGCCAGCCGTTGACCGGCGCGAAGTTCAGGCTGATTCGTGCTGCTCCTTCCTCGTCGGAGGGTCTGCCCCGAGGCCCTCCCTCACGCCGAGTGGATCTTTGTGAGCCTCCAACCCGCCGAGCCAGCGCGCCCTCGGCGGGGTGGATCACGTCGAGCGAGGCGCGCTGTCACTCCATGCCGTAGCGCTTGAGCCGCTCGAGGAGCGTCGTGCGGCTGATCGCGAGCTCCTTCGCGAGCCTCGTCCGGTTGCCGCCCGTCCGCTCGAGCCCGCGGACGAGGAGCGCTCGCTCGAGCGCCTCGACGGCCTCCTCGAGCGTCCTCGTCCCCGCGCTCGCCTCGCGGATCGCCTCGTCGCGCTCACCGACGCTCCCGTAGCCCCCCGCCTCGCGCACGGCGCGCGAGAGGTGCTCGGGCCCGACCTCGGTCGCGCCCGCCGCGCTCACGGACCAGCGCTCGACCTCGGCGCGCAGCTCGCGGACGTTCCCCGGCCACCCGTACTTCTCGAGGCAGCGCGTCGCGGTCGCGCTGACGCGGCGTGGCGCGTCCGGCGTCTCCGCGAGGAAGCGCGCGAGGAGCAGGCCCAGATCGCCCGCGCGCTCGCGCAGCGGAGGCAGCTCGATCGCGAGCACGTGGAGGCGGTAGAAGAGGTCCTGGCGGAACGCGCCGCTCACGACCATCGCGGGGAGATCGCGGTGCGTCGCCGCGAGGACGCGGACGTCCGTGGTCTGCGGGCGGACGGCGCCGACGGGGAGGTAGGTTCCGTCCGAGAGGACGCGCAGGAGCTTCGCCTGCATCGGCATCGGCATCTCGGCGACCTCGTCGAGGAAGAGCGTGCCGCCGCGCGCCGCGCCGAAGAGCCCGGCCGAGCCCCGCGTCGCCCCCGAGAACGCGCCGCGCACGTGCCCGAAGAGCGTCGACTCGAGCAGCTCGCTCGAGATCGCCGCGCAGCTCTGGGCGACGAAGGGCGCGCTCCGCCGCGCGCCGTGCTCGTGGATCGCGCGCGCGACCAGCTCCTTGCCCGTCCCGCTCTCGCCGACGATGAGCACGTTCGCGTCGCTCGCGGCGACCTTGCGGACGACGTCGAAGACCGCCCGCATCCTCGGCGAGGCGCCGAGCAGCCCGAAGAGCCCGGGGGCGCTCGGCGCCTCGGCGCCCCCGCTCGGCGCGTCGGTCGAGGGGGCGAGGCCGCGCGCGGCGCGCGGGGTGATCCGCCGCAGCTCGTCCTCGGCGTCGTCGGCGATCTCGCGGGCGGCGACCCGCAGGATCGTCCGCACGGTCGCGATCCGGTCGCCGCGCACGACGGGGAGCTCGGCGAGCAGCTTGCTCACCTCGTCGAGGGTCGGATCGAGCGCGGCGAGGGCGTGCGCGAGCCCGCGAGGATCGACCGGGGGGACGCCGTCGAGGCTGGTCGCGGAGAAGCCGCTCGCGACGACGTAGAGCACCCCCTCGGGCGTCTGCGCGGGGACCGCGAGCGTGCCGAGGCCGAGGTGGCAGCCGAGCGCCTGCTCCCTCGCGTCGGCGACCGCGCCGATCGCGCGGTAGTGCGCGTCGCAGCGCGCGAAGCCGGCGCGCGAGAAGAGCGCCGCGCGGCAGATCGCGCTCGAGCCGGCCATGACCGCGCCGCGCTGGTGCGCGAGGGGCCCCCGCTCGGTGACGAGCTGGAGCTCGAGGCCGAACGCTCCCTTCAGGATGGCGCGCGCCACCTCGACGCCACGCAGCCGCTCGAAGCGGCCGAGGGTTTCGATGGCCAGCATATCGAGGGATCATACCGCTCGCGCGGGCGAGCGCGTGCGCAGGGATGTTCGCTTCGGGTAGCCTCGGTCACCATGACGTCCTCCACGGCTCGCTCCTGCTCGATCGGCTCCGAGGTCCCCCGGCCGGAGGCGCGCGCGTGAGCGACGTCTTCGCGCCCGCGCGCCTGGGCCCGCTCGAGCTCTCGAGCCGCGTGATCAAGGCGGCGACGTACGAGGGGATGAGCCCCGACGGCGTCGCGAGCGAGGCGCTCCTGGATTTCCACGTCCGGCTCGCGCGAGGCGGCGTGGGGCTCACGACGGTCGCCTACTGCGCGGTGAGCGAGCGCGGGCGCACGTTCCAGAGCCAGCTCTTGCTCGGCCCCGCCTCCGCGCGCCTGCTCGAGCGGCTCGTGCGTGAGGTCCACGACGCGGGCGGCAAGGCGTCGCTCCAGCTCGGCCACGCCGGCTTCTTCAGCAAGCTCCCGGGGCCCCCGGGCAAGCGCGCCCCGGCCGGCCCCTCGCCGTCGTTCAACGCGTACGGCGTCTCGTCCGGGCTGCCGTTCTCGCGCGCGATGGACGAGGAGGACATCGAGGGGGTCATCCAGGCCTTCGGCGACGCGGCGGGGCGGGCGGCGGAGATCGGCTTCGACGCGGTCGAGGTCCACCTCGGCCACGGTTACCTCCTCAGCCAATTCCTCTCGCCGGCCACGAACCGCCGCGACGACCGCTGGGGAGGCGATCCGATCCGCAGGCGCGCCCTCCCGCTCGCGGTGCTCGAGCGCGTGCGACGCGCGGTGGGCACGGAGCGCGCGGTGCTCGCGAAGACGAACCTCGAGGACGGCTTCCGGGGCGGCCTCGGGATCGACGAGTCGATCGCCATCGCGCGCGCGATCGAGGCGAGCGGTCACGTCGATCTGCTCGTCCCGAGCGGAGGCTTCACGAGCAAGACCCCGTTCTTTCTCCTGCGGGGTGGGAGGCCGCTCGCGAAGATGGCGGCCGCGCAGCCCGAGTGGCTCGCGCGCGTCTCGATGCGCGCGCTCGGTGGGCTCATCATCGACCGCTACGACTTCGAGGAGGCCTTCTTCCGCCCCCTCGCGCTGAAGCTCCGCGAGGCCGTCTCCATGCCGGTCGCCCTCCTCGGCGGGCTCGTGTCCAGGTCGTCGATCGCAAAGGCCCGCGAGGATGGGTTCGACTTCGTCGTCCTCGGGCGGGCGCTCATCGCCGACCCAGAGCTCGTCGTCCGCATGCGCGCCGGCGAGCTCGAGCGGAGCCGCTGCGACGCGTGCAACGAGTGCGTCGCCGAGATGGACCTCGGCGGTGTCCGATGCGTGCTCGACGGCCCGCGCCCTCGGGCGTGAGCTACGCGCCGTGATCGGTGCTAGGCTCGAGGCATGCGCGACACGGCCGGGATCGTGGCGTTCATCGGGGCGGCGCTCGTCGTCCTCTCGCTCGCGCCGGGATCGGCCCAGGAGCGGGCCCACGAGCGCGCGCAGCCCTGGGAGGTCTCGCCCGCGCCCCTCGTCGACGCCGACATGCCGTCCATCGAGGGGCGGAGGCGCCTCGCGGACGAGCGGGATCGCCGTGTCATCGTGCTCTTCTACGAGGATCGGCCGCACGTCTACGACAACGACGTCTTCAAGGGCGAGCTGCGCCGCTTCGTCGACACGAACGGGCTCGGCGGGCGCGTCGTCGTCTATGGCGTGGCGAACCTCGGCGACGCGGGGGGCGTGCCCGAGGCGCTGGTGCGGACGCTGATCCGGCCCGCGGTCGACCGCTGGGGCGTGGACATCCTGCTCGACTGGGAGGGGTCGATGCGTCGAGCGCCGTTCCAGTTCGAGACCGACGCGACCAACGTGGGGATCATCGATCGGAGCGGGCGGCTCGTCTTTCGCTACACGGGCACGATGAGCGACGAGAGCCGTCGCGCCTTCTACCGGACGCTCCGGGCCGCGCTCCGCTGAGGCTCCTCGGCGAGCGTCCTCGTCGGCGCGCGCCGCGCGGCGCCTCCCCGGCTCGCCCTCACGGCTCCTTCGACGAGCGCCCGCTCGGGCTCGCCTTCACGGCGTCGTCTGGGCTCGACTCGACGAGGCGCGAGGGCTTGCCCACGAGGCGCCGCGAGAGATCGAGCACCGCCTCGACGACGCCGATCGCGATGTAGCCCGCGAGCATCCACACGAGCGCGAACGCGGGGTGGAGCGCCACCGCGATCGCCGTCGCCGAGCCGACCGCGGCGATCACGAGGAAGATGCTCCGCGCGCCCCAGCGCACGTCCTTGAACGAGCGGAACTTGATCGTGCTCACCATGAAGAACGAGAGCGCGAGCACGACCGCCGCGAGGAGGTAGGGCTGCGCGTCGAAATTGCCGGTGACGGCGTGGTTGGCGACGACGATCGAGACGACGATGCCCGCGGCGCCGGGGATCGGGAGGCCGAGGATGAACTTGCTCGGCTTCTTCGGCGCGCCGCTCGCGCCCGTCGCGAGGACGTTGAAGCGGGCGAGGCGGATGACGCCGCAGGCGAGGAACACGAAGCTCACGCCGACGCCCACGTCGCCGAGCTGATGGAGCGACCAGCGGTGGAGGAGCACGGCCGGCGCCACGCCGAACGAGACGGCGTCGGCGAGCGAGTCGATCTGCACCCCGAAGGCGCTCTGCGTCTTGGTGAGGCGCGCGACGCGACCGTCGATCATGTCGAAGAACATCGCGAACACGATGAGGAGCGCCGCCTTGTAGAACGACTCGTCGGTCGGCTCGCCGAGGCAGGTGAGCACGGCGAAGAACCCGCAGAAGATCGACGAGAGCGTGAACAGGTTCGGCAGGATGAAGAGCGCCTTCTTCAGGTCGAACCGTCTCATGATTCACCGCTTCCGAGAGCCGACGCTCGACGTCGAGCGCCCTTCGAGGGCCACCCTGGGTGCTCGAACGATGGGGCAAGGATTCCTTCGCGCGGGCGGCTCGTCAATGCGCGCCTCCCGAGGCTCGTTCGCGGGCCGCCTCGTCATCGGGCTCGAGCGACGCGAGCGCGAGCGCGAGCGCGTGGTTTCGGAGCCGGACGTTCCCGCTGGCGCGGAAGGCCGCGTCGAAGGCGCGCTCGGCGCCGAACGTGTCGCCCCGCGAGAGCCGGACGAAGCCCTCGAGCTCGAGGGTGCGCATGCCACCGTCGCGGACGAGCTCCGCGAGGGCGGCCTCGCGCAGGTCCGTCCCGCTCGAGGGCGCGTAGGCGACGAGCCAGCCGTGGTATCCGCGCCGGAGCGATCGGTCCATCCCCTCGGTGAGCGGGCGATGGTGGATGGCGTTCCAGCGCGCCATCGCGAGCGCCTCGACGACGACCACCGGAGCGACGCGGCGGCCCTCGACGAGGGCCCCATAGCGCTCGAGCGCGTCGGGGAGCCCACCGAGCTCCGCGGCTCGATCGGGCGCCTCGCTCGCGCCGCGGAGGGCGGCCATCGCGCGCTCCACGTCGCGCGCGCGCACCGCGTCGAGCGTGCCCTGGCTCGCCATCACCTCGGCGAGCCGCGCGAGCTCGCGGTTGCGCTCCCGGGCCGCGTCGGGGGTGTCTCGTCGCGCGCGCTCGGCCGCCCCGTAGGCGAGGAAGAGCTCGCGCCGTCGCGCCTCGTTCGGGTCGTCGTCCGGCGCGAGCCGCGCGAGGCTCGCGAGGTTCGCGAGTGCCCCCCGCACGTCCTCGGACGCGACCACGACCGGCGGCATCTCGGCGGGGTAGGCGGGGCGGGGCGTGAGCCAGAGGGCGCCGAGCGCGCTCGGGATGGCGAGCGCGAGGACGAGGGCGACGCGTCGCGCTCGAGCCTCGCCCGCGGGCGCCGGGCTCGCGCCGCCGCGCGCCGCGGGGGGCGGCTCGGGGCTCGTCGAGAGAGGCTCGGGGGTCGAGCCCGGCGGCGAAGGGGTCGTGTCGGACATCCTGCCCACGCTTGACTTCGATGCTGCCCCCTCCCACCCTGCGGCTCAAGCGTTTTCGCTCGCCGATCCGGTGAGGACGACGGCCGCGCGGGCTTCGAGAACACCGACCATGACCGAGAGTCGCCGCCTACACGAACGATACGAGGTCGCTCTCCCGGTCACCCTGATCGAAGGGACGAGCGAGAGCCGCGGGACGACCGTCAACGTCAGCCTCGGCGGGATGCTGATCGACGTGGGGCGGACGTTCGCGTTCGGGACGAGCCTGCTCGTGCGCGTCGAGCTCCCGGGGCTCAAGGAGCCCGCGTCGCTCCCGGTGGTGGTGCGTTGGGTCCACGACACGCACGTCGGGGTCCAGTTCGCGGGGCTCCGCGCGAAGGAGACCTGGGCGCTCCATCAGCTCATGAAGCCGCGTTGAGGCGATGGCGGCCTTGGCCGAGCTCGTGTCCAGCTTGCCGGCCTGGGTACGCCTCGGGCCCTCGCTGTTCTACCCGTGCCTCGTGCTCGGGACGCTCGTCCCCCTCACGTGGCTGCTCGAGGCCTGGCTCCTTGGGCCCTACCGCCGGCTCGGCGCCGACGCGCACTGGAGCGAGCGCGCGCGGCTCGGCTTCCCGGCGCGCGCTCGGATCGTGTCGTGGGCCTTCTCCTCGACCCTGCTCGTCTCGATGACGTGGCTGATCTGGCTCGGCCCGCTCACGCCGATCGCGGCCGTGCTCGCGCCCGCCGTGGCGACGGCGATCGTCGGCCTCCTCTCGGTGCGCGACGTCACCCGCCTCGTCGCGCCCGCTCGCCCTCGCGCGACGCCGCGGGGTCTCGCCGCGCTGCTCGTGCTCGGCGGCGCTCGGCTCCCCCTGCTCTTCGCCTGCGTGCTCCTCGCGAGCCCACGCTTCGACGGCGTCACCGCGCTGGCGCTCGCGTCGGCCATCGCCGTCGTGCTCGCGTGGGCGCTCGGGCTCCCGCTCTTCGCCGCGGAGCGCGTCGGGCTCCTTCGCCGAGCGGACCCGGAGCTCGGGGCGCGGGTCGAGGCGGCCGCGGCTCGCGTCGGGGTCTCGGGCGTGGTGGCGCTCGTCGCGGACCTCCCGAGCGCGAACGCCTTCGCGCTCGCGTCGCCGCGCCGCCTCGTCGTCACCCGCGCGCTCCTCGAGGCGCTGCCCGAGGCGGCGCTCGATCCCGCCCTCGAGCACGAGCTCGAGCGGCTCGCCGAGCCTCGCGTCCGGCGCGTCCTCGGGCTCTCGTCCTCCTTGCTGCTCACCCTCCTCGTCTTCACGCGCCCGACGCTCGCGCTCCTCGGCCCAGGCCCCGCGGCGGCGCTCGTCGCCTCGGTGTTCGTGCTCGCGTCCTCGCTCCGAGGGATCGCACGGCTCGTGGGCGCGAGGGCGGTCGCGCGCGAGCGCGCTCGCGCTCCCTACGAGCCGGGGTACGCTCGCGTCGTCGCGCGCATCCACGAGCTCGAGGGGATCCCGCTCGTGCTCGGTCGCGGCCTCGTCGGCGGCGCGTCCGCCTACGACCGGATCGTCGCCTCGGGGGTCGATCCCGGCTTCCCTCGCCCCGCCGCGCCGCCGCGCGCGCTCGCGCCCCTCGTGACGTGCTTCTCGCTCGCGCTCCTCTCGCTGACCGGGACGCGCGTCGCGCTCGCGTGGCTCGAGCACGAGGAGGGGGAGCGGCTCGACGTGATCCACCTCGTCCTCGCGACGACGGGCGGCGATCCCCGCACCTTCGAGCAGCTCGGGTACGCTCGCTTCCGCGAGGGCGATCTCGAGGGCGCGAGGATCGCCTACGACGCGGCGTCGGCGCTCCAGCCCGACGCCATCGAGCCTCGGGCGCTCGCGGCGCACCTGCTCATGCTGCGGGGCGACTGCGAGGCGGCGGTCGAGGCGACGTGGGACGCGAGCGTGCTCGCGGAGCGATCGGGCGGCTCGCGCGCGCGCGCCCTCGCGAGCCGCATCCGGCGCGAGCTCGAGCGCTGCACGCCGAGCGGCGCGCTCGAGGAGGACGAGGCGCCATGACGCCACCGGAGCTCGACGAGGCCAGGAGGGCGAGCCTCCCCCCCGCGACGTCGACGCCGCCCGATCCGCCCGCGCCTGCGCCGATCTCGTCGGGGCTTCGGGCGATCGTCACGCTCGCGAGCGTCGTCGTCGTCATCGCGGCGCTCCAGAGCGCGAGCGGCTTCTTCCTGCCGGTCCTCGTCGCGCTCTTCATCGCGACCGTCTCGACGCCCGTGCTCGCCTGGCTCGAGCGCGCGCGCGTCCCGCGGGTGCTCGCGATCACGCTCACGGTCACGCTCGACATGGCGACCCTCGCGATCCTGGTCGCCCTCGTCGCGAGCGCGCTCTCGGGCTTCCACGAGGCGCTCCCGCGCTACCAGCGCGCGCTCTCCGACCTCACCGACACGCTCGTCCTCGAGCTGCGCGATCACGACGTCCCGATCAGCCGCGACGATCTCGTCACGATCGCCGATCCCGCGTGGATGGTGCGCACCGCGGGCGATCTCATCACGAGCCTCACGCAATTCGCGTCGAACGCGCTCCTCGTCGCGCTCCTCGTCGTCTTCATGCTCTTCGAGATCGCGCCCATGCGCGCGAAGCTCACGCTCTTGCTCGACGCGCCGAGCCGACACGTCGTCGGGATCGCCGAGGCCGCCTCCGAGGTCCAGCGCTACCTCGTCGTGAAGACCTTCCTCTCGAGCGTCGCCGGCGTCCTCTTCGGGGTGATCCTCGCCATCGTCGGCGTCGACTTCGCCCTGCTCTGGGGGCTGACGGCGTTCCTCCTCAACTTCATCCCGACGCTCGGCCCCGCCATCGCGACGATCCCTCCCGTCCTCATCGCGCTGCTCACGCTCGGCCCCGGCTCCGCGCTCGCGGCCGCGATCGGCTGCCTCCTCGTCAACCTCGTCGTCGGCAACGTGCTCGAGCCCCGCATGCTCGGCGCGACGCTCGGCGTCTCGACCTTCGTCGCGTTCGCGTCGATGCTCTTCTGGGGCTGGCTCTGGGGGCCGATCGGCGCGCTGCTCGCCGTGCCGCTCACCATGCTCATCCGCGACGCGCTCGCGCTCGAGCCGTCCACGCGCTGGCTCGCCACGCTCCTCGCCTCGCCGGAGTGGGTCGAGGCGCGCCGCGCCGCGTGGGGCTGGTCGGAGGCGAGCCGGTCAGCGTCGGAGCTGCCTCCCGGCCCGCCCGCGTCGAGCGACGCGGGGTGACGTCGCCGCGTCAGCGACGCTCGGTTCGACGGAGCTTCCGCAGCTGCTGGCGTAGCTCGCGAGACTCGCCCTCGGGGCGGCTCCAGAGGAACGTCGTGTTGAGCGCGAGCGTCAGGTTGCCGGCGGCGGCGAGCCAGTAGCGGTAGTCGGGCGCGAGCGATCCGACGAGGAAGCACGCCGCGTAGGCGATCATCGTGGGCGCGAGGCGTCGATCGATCGTGACGGCGGCCGCGCCCGCGGCGCACGACCACACCGCGAAGTAGTGGACGAGGGCCACGTCCGTGAGGTGCGCGAGCCAGCTCCCGAGGGAGACGAGCAGCTGCGCGGTGAGGGCGACGAGGAGCACGCCGACGGTGCTGCGGTTGATCGCCGTCCGACCCATCACGCCGAGCGCCCACCGAAAGAAGAAGAAGGCGGAGACGAGGACCGCGACGTTGCCGAGGACCTGGAAGCCCAGCGTGTCCGGCACGATCGCGCGCTCGCGCAACGCGCCGGCCACGAGCGGGCTCAGCGTCCAGAACGCCCCCGCGGTCGCGAGCACCCACCAGCGCGCCGCGCGGCCGACGTTGGGATCGAAGAGCCGTCGGGTCGCGCGCAGCGTCTCTCGCTCCTCCGTGCGTCGCCGTACGGCGTCCTCGACGCGCGCAGCGAGCGCCGCGTCCCGAGGGAGATCCGCCAAGAGCGCCTGCGCCGAGAGCGGATCGCCGTCCGCGAGCTCGTACTCGAGCATCGCGCGCGCCGCGCGCGAGAGGCCCCGGCGCGCCGTGGCGTTCGTGTCCCAGCTCCGGAGCGCCTCGAGGAAGCCGAAGCGGACGGCACCGAAGATCTGGTACGCCGCGACGCGATCGATCGGCCTCGCCGCGAGCAGGGCCTCGAGCCGCGCGAGCTTGAGCTCGGCCTCGCGCGCGAGCGCGATCGATCCCCGTCGCTCGAGGAACGTCTCGATCGCGCGTCGGAACGCGTCGGCCGAGCCGTAGCGCGCGCTCCGCTCGGGCTGCATCGCGCCGAGCACCACGCCGGCGAGCTCCGCCGGGATCGCGTCCGGCACCTCGGGCAGCTCCATCGCTTGGCTCGCGAGCTCGAGGATCGTCTGGCCTTCGCGCGGCGGCCTGCCGACCAGGACCTCGAAGAGCGTCGCGCCGAGGAGGTAGACGTCGGTCCGGACGTCGACGCCCTCGGGGCTGCCCCACTGCTCGGGGGCCATGTAGTTCGGGGTGCCGGCGATGTCCGTCGCGAGGTCCGCGCGCGTGAGGAGCCCCGTCTCGTCGTCCTCGAGGCCGACGGCGAGCCCCCAGTCGACGACGTACACCTCGCCGAGCTGCCCGATCATGACGTTCTCGGGCTTGAGGTCGCGGTGGATCACGCCGCGCGTGTGCGCGAAGTGGACCGCGCGCGCCACCTCGATCATCACGCGGAGGTTCCACTCGAGCGCGTCGCTCGCGCCGAAGCGTCGCTCGAGCTCCGCGGGCGCCGCGGAGAGCTCGCCCCAGGTCGTCCCGTCGATGCGCTTGAGGACGATCTGGGGCTCGCCGTCGCCGTCGACGCCGAGGTCGTGGACCGGGACGATGTTCGGGTGCTCGAGCCGGCCCGTGATCCGCGCCTCGCGCAGGAGCTTCAGGCGCGCGTGCGGCCCGGCCAGCGCTCGCTTGAGCGACTTCAGCGCGACGAGGCGCTCGAGCGAGCGCTGCCGGCCGAGCCACACCACCCCCATGCCGCCCTCGCCGAGCACCTCGAGCGGGAGGTAGCGCTCGCGCTCGGTGCGCCCGCGGAGCGCCTCGAGCGCGTGATCGGCGAGCGCGCGGTCGTCGGAGCTCGAGCCCTCGCCCGATCGGGGATCGATCGTGCTCGTGGGATCGCGCTCGAGCGTGAGGCTCATGCCCTTGGCTTCGAGGGTGCGGAGGAGCGCGTCGGCCGCCGTCCTGGACATCGCGGCCATCCTGACACCGAAGGGCAGGGCCGAGCCAGGCGCGCTCGGCTCACCACGCGCCGCGGTGCTCGGGCACCCAGCGGATCATCGGGAGGGCGAGGACGAGGACGAGCGCGGCGACCGCGTAGATGACGCTCTGCACCGCGCCTGCGTTCGGCGACGCCGCGAGGATGACCGTCGTCACCGACACCATCGTGATCGAGCCGATCTGGAGCGCCAGCGAGCGGAGGGCCGCGAGCGTGGAGGCGTGGTCGGGCGCGAGCTGGAGGCCGGCGTTGCGGGTCGCCGGGTTGAGCGTGCCGCCGCCCATCCCGACGAGGAACGCCGAGCCCGCGAGCCAGCGGTAGGGATCGATCCCGCTGAGGGGTGGCCGCGAGAGCGAGAAGAGCCCGGCCGCGATGACCAGCGCGCCGACGAGGATCGGGAGGCGGTAGCCGGTGCGTCGGATCGTCAGGACCCCGAGCATCGAGAAGAAGATCGTCGCGACGCCCTGGGCCATGAGGAGCGTGCCGGAGGAGAGCGCGTCGATGCCGTAGCGGTTCGTCGCGTAGATGGGGACGAGCGCCATCGAGCCGAGCGTGACGCCGCTGAAGATCGCGTTGACGGCGTTCATCACGCCGAAGCTCTCCCCGTAGATGAGGCGCGGGGCGATGAAGGGCGCCTCGACGCGGCGCACGTGGCGGAGGAAGGCGACGAGCGCCGTGGCGGCGACGATCGAGCCCAAGATCCACAGCCACGCGCCCCCCGTCCCCTCCCCGAGCGCGTGGACGGTCCACATTGCCGAGAAGAGGTGCGCGCCGAGCAGGAGCATGCCGGCGAGGTCGAGCCGCTCGCGCGCCGCGCGCTCTCTCGGGTGATCGTACGGGACGTAGCGGAGCGCCAGGAGGAGGATCGTGACGCCGATCGGCAGGTTCACGAGGAAGACGGCGCGCCAGGTCCAGTAGGTGACGAAGTAGCCGCCGAAGATCGGCCCGATCATCGCGCCGATCGGGAAGATGCTGCCGAAGAGGCTCACGTAGCGATCGCGCGCGTCGCCGAAGTGGTCGACGATGATGCCCGTCGCCGAGGGGGTGAAGCCGGCGCCGCCCGCCGCCTGCAGGACGCGGAGCACGATGAGGCCGTAGATGTTCGTCGCGAGCCCGCAGAGCGCGGAGGCGGTGGTGAAGACGAGCACCGACGTGATGAAGACGCGCCGCCGCCCGTAGCGCTCGCTGAGCTTGCCCGTGATCGGCAGCATCATCGCGAAGCCGAATGAGTAGGCGGTGAGCGTCCAGCCGACCCAGTCGATCGTCGCGTGCAGGCCGAGCTGGAGCGTGTGGAGCGCCGTCGCGACGATCGTCGAGTCGATCGACATCATGAGCAGCGCGAGCCCGACGATCCCGAAGACGAGCGGGCGCTTCACGCTGACGGGTGGCGAGGACGGACTCAAGCGGCGGAGGCTCCTCTGGGCGCCGCGATCGGCGAGGCGGGGCGGCCCAGGCCGGTGCTTAGCGCATGCAGCCGACGCGCGTCGTCGCGACGACCATCTGATCGAAGATGAGCGTCCCCTCGGGGCCCTCGGTGATGTAGTTCTGCGGCCAGAATGCGTTCAGCCGAAGCGCCTCGACGCTCCGGAAGCGGAGGTCGAGCCGCTCGTCGAAGGCAGCGGGGTAGTCGGTGCACTCGCTCCCGTCGGCGCCCTCCGGGCAGAACTTGTCGCGGATCCAGTAGCCCCGCGGGCCCTCGTCCGTGAAGCTCGCCACGAGCGCGTCGTTCTTCCACACCTCGAGCATCGCGCCCTCGCCCGAGCGCGGATCCGGGTTGAGCCGCACGTGCGCCTCGAGGCAGACCCAGCTCCCCTCGTCGACGGTGAAGTCGTTCCGGTGCACGAGCGCGTTGCCGTAGTAGGCGGTGCCGTCGTCGACGGGGGACTCCATCCAGGAGTGCATGCTCATCCAGTAGTCGTAGAAGTCGAAGCGCAGCGTCGGGGCGCGCCAGACCGGCTCGACGGCGACGGAGAAGCGGTCGTCGCCGCGCGGGCGCGAGCCCGCGCCGGGGCTCGGCCACGGCGAGGCGGGGTTGTAGCCGCCGAACCACATCCCCGAGTGGTGCCACGTCACGTCGCGGTCGTACTTCGCGTACCAGCGCACGTACCACGCGTCGTGATCGGGGAGCTGCTTGTAGAGGTCGACCGCCTGCCGACGCGGTGAGGCGCGGAGCGCGAGCGCCGTCCCGATACCGCTCGGCGTGTCGCGGACGAGCTCGAAGCCGCCGTCGTCGCGCACCTGGTCGTAGCGCGCCCCGATGGCCGCGATCGACCCCTCCTCGAAGTCCTCGAACCACACGACGGCGGGGTCGCTCCCCATCCCGCGGTCGCCCGGATAGCGCGCGGCGAGGGTGCTCGTGGGCGCCCCCGCGTCGGGCGCGGCGCCGCCGCCATCCGTCGCGCTCGCCGCGTCGCTCGCGGCGCTCGCGTCGAGGGTCGCGATCGCGCCGTCGCGGCCGCTCGCGTCGTCGACGGCGGGCCCCTCGGGCTCGCAGCCTGAGAGCGCGAGGCCGACGAGCGGCAAGAGCGAGAGCGCGCAGGCTCTGAGCGCGGGGCAAAGGTCGAGGGCTCGATTCGCGTTCATGGGTGTCTCCTCCATCGGGGCGGAGTCTGCACGATCCCCGGCTCGATGGTTGAGCGTCGTACCGGGCGTCGCTGGGCGGGGAGCGAGCGGCACGCCACGACGCGCCCCGGACGCGCCCGAAGCGCGGGTGCTACGATCCGGCCCCCTGATGAGAGGGCTCATCGACCGCTCGTTCGCGCCGCTCGTGCTGGCCTCGCTCGTGCTGGCCTCGCTCGTGCTGGCCTCGCTGGCGCTCGCCGGCTGCGGCGCGAAGAGCGCGCTCGAGGCGCCAGCGCCTCCCCCGATCGACGCGAGCGTCGACGGCGCGCGGCCCGCTCGAGCTGACGCGGGCGCGCGCGACGCTTCCTTCGTCGACGCCCGTCCACCCTCGAGCGTGCCGGAGCTCCTCGTCGTCGTGACCGCCGACAACAGCTACCGCTTCGGCTTCGGCGACGAGCGCGGCCTGCGCTCGACGTACGGGGCGGCGGAGGCGTCGACGTCCTGCCAGATCTTCTGCTGCAGCGCGCCGTGCCGCGTCGACGCCGAGTGCCGCCCCGGCGCGCGCTGCGGCCCCCTCGGCGCCTGCGAGGACGGCGAGGGCCCCGAGGCGTACCGCGTCCCCGAGGGCGCGGTGACCGGCTCCGACTACCTCTACGTGATCGCCTGGAGCGACGACGCGGTGACGCAGGGGCTCCTCGTCGAGATCCGCGACTCGAGCGGGCGCACCTTGCTCCTCTCCGGCGATCGCGCCTGGTCGGTCTGCGCGACGAACCGCAACTTCGACACAGGCTCGGGCGGCCCCGACGATCGCCTCGTAGCGGAGTGGCTCGGGCGCTGCGAGGGACGCTGGGTCGGGAGCGACGCGCCCCGGGGGCGCCCCGGCCTCGCGGTCGGCGAGGCGAACGACGCCGAGGGCGGAGACTTCCCGATCGTCTGCGATCGAGGGCCGGACGCGATCGCGAGCGCCGCGCGCTGGATGTGGTTCGACGAGCGGATCGGCGATGGAGCCTCGGCGTTCAGCGATCGTCAGCCGGAGTTCCTCATCTTTCGCGTCCCGACCCGCGCGATCGTGGATCGCTGAGCCTCACGCGCCGCGCGTCGTCAGCCGTGCACCCCGCCCGCCGGGCCGAAGTCGTGCGGCAAGGAGCCGCGCGGCGAGCGCAGGTAGACGAAGGGCGTCGAGTAGAGGAAGTTCGAGACGCGCGACGTGTAGACGTCGGCGTGCTTCTCGATCTGGCGCGCGAGGTGGCTCTTGTCGTTGCCCGTCCGGAGGAGCAGGCCCCAGCGCGGGTGGTTCAGCTCGCCCGCGGCCTTCGCGAGCGGCGCGATGCGCTCGTCGTGGGCGACGAGCTTCGCGCGGAGCTCGCGCATCTCGGCGCGCACCTTGGGGACGTCGACGCCCTCGGGCCGCTCGCCGTAGCCCTTCTCGACGCGCTGGACGAGCAGGCGCAGGAGCGAGTAGCGGTGCTCCATCACCTCCTTCTCCTCCATGAGGCGCGAGAGCTCGGCCTGGAGCGGCTTGAACGACTCGAGCGCCTCGAGCTCGTGCTCGAGGGCGCGGACGATGAGCCCCGTGCGCCAGTGGTAGAGGCTCTTCGAGACGTTGACGTCCGCGAAGATGTGGTCGCCCACGTAGAGGATGTTCTCGCCGGGGATGCCGAGGCTCTGCTCGACGAGGCGCGCGTTCGCGCCGAGGTAGCACTTGCCGAGCTCGAGGCGCCCGGGCGCGGGGATGAGCCTCCCCGCGTCGTCGATGATCTCGAAGGCCGGCATCCGCTCCGAGAAAAAGGCGGGCTTGCGCGCCGCGACGACGACGAGGTCGAAGAGCGAGCGCCAGCCGCGTCCGTCGAGGTAGCGATCGAAGGCGTACGACATCATCGCGTTCGTGTAGAACCACTCGGAGTTCGTGACGACGACGAGCTTCTTGCCGGCGTGCTTGAGATCGAGGAGGCAGGGCACGAGGTCGGGATCGAGCGCCACGAAGCGCTCGGGCGCCTCCATGATCTCGGCCTTGAGCGCGCCCTCCATGTGCGCGGCGTCGAGGCTCTTGCGCACGAGGTCGTAGACCTTCGCGTAGCCCATCACGCCCTCGAGCTTGCCCTCGTCGAAGAGGTCGACGAGCTGCATGTACATCGCGCTCTCGGAGAGCCCGAAGAGCGTGTTCATGAAGACCCAGCGCTTATCCGAGAGGTCGACGACCGTCCCCTCGTAGGCCGCGCGCTGCGCCTCGAAGTCCATCATGCGCGTGCCGTGGCAGGCGCGCTTCACGAAGCCGAAGCGGTTGGCCTTCACCAGGTTCCCGAGCTCGGTGTCGACGACCAGCCCGAGCATGCCGAGCGCCGGATCGAATTCGAGGTGCTCGACGGGATGACCCGCCGCGAGCAGCCGATCCTTCGAGTGCTGGTACGCGCGCTCCTCCCACCGGTCCTGGTGGTAGTGGACGAGCGTGTAGTCCATGTCGAAGCCGATCGCCTGGATCGAGCGCAGGTTCAGCGTGCGGTTACAGAAGATGCGCTGCGTCGGGAGCGGGAGCGTCGCGTGGTCCAGGGCGAGATCGAGCGGCATCGCGAGGGTCGTATCGCACTTCGCGGCTCGCGGCCCGCGCGCGGGTGCGCCCGACGCTCGCGCCCACCGCGCGCTCCTCTCGCGCGGCGGCGCGTGATCCCGCCCCCTCTCTCCGTGCGCGAGCCGTCACGGGTGGGGGTCAGCGCCCCCTCCTCGAGCGCTGATCGGGGGACGCGGACCCCTCACGCTCGCGCCGACGCGCCCATTTTCCGCGGGAAAACGCGCGTCGACCCCCGAATCGGCTAGGCCCGGAGCTTGCTCGAAGGACGGGCGGTCGAGTGTCCGGAGCCACGGCACGAGCCGGGGAGTGAGGAGCCCGAGATGAGGAACATCGAGACGAGCCGAAGGAGTGTGGGAGTCGCCCTCGTCGCGACGCTTGCGCTCGGTTCGATCGGCTGCGGTCGCGGAGGCGGCGAGAGCGTCGTGCCCGGGGTCGAGTCGATCGTGTTTTTGCAGCGCGCGTTCATCCGGCCGGACGGCACGGAGGACGTCGAGAGCGGCACGCGGCAGGTGATCGACTACCGCCGCTACGTGCCGGGCGGCGGCGTCTTCACGCTGACCCCGCCGACGCCCGACGGCACGCTGCGCAACCTGACGAGGAGCTTCGAGGGCGTCGACGTCGTCGGCCTCGATCTCTCGTTCGACGCGCGCGAGGTCGTCTTCTCGATGCGTCACGCCGCGGACGAGCACTACCACGTCTACATCGCGCCGGTGGATGGCTCGAGCGAGCCTCGGCAGATCACGGATGGCCCCTGGGAGGACCTCCACCCGATCTTCATCCCGGGCGGGCGGATCGCGTACGTGACGACCTACCAGTTTGGCTCCGACCTCGACGCCGACGAGAACCCGCTCGGCCGCCTCGGCATGCGTCGCGACGAGTACGAGCGCGACATCACGCCCCAGCTCGCGACGATCTCGCGCGACGGCGGCGAGCCGACGGTGTGCTCGCAGAACCTCTCGCACACGGTCGACCTCTTCCTCCTCCAGAACGGGCAGATCGGCTTCTCCCGCTGGGAGCACCTCGGCCCCGTCAACGACAACAAGCTCTTCCGCGTGAACCCGGACTGCTCGGGGATCGAGGGCATCATGGTGCGCGACGATCTCCCGGCGAACTCGTTCGTCCAGGCGAGCGAGCTCGATCCGGGCACGTTCGTCTCCGTGGCGACGACGCGCAACCGCACCCTCCAGGCGGGCTCGCTCTTCCGCATCGACGCGCGCAACCGGACGAGCACCGCGGGCATCATCCCGATCGACGAGCACCGCGCGCTCGCCGAGGCGCTCACGCCCGCCGTGCCCGTCGGTCCGAGCGCGCCGCCGACGAGCGCCGGCCGCTTCCGCACGCCGCGCGGGATCTTCGAGATCGAGGGGCGCGAGCGCCACTGGACGGGCCAGCTCCTCGTCTCGTGGGCCGACGGCGACGTGAACGATCGCAACGTCGTCGCGCGCACGGCGCCGCGCTTCGGCATCTACCTCTTCGACCCGAGCACGCAGCAGCGTCGGCTCGTCTTCGACGACCCCGACAAGTGGGACCTCAACGCCCTCGCCGTCATGCCGCGCCCCGAGCCGCCGGTGATCAGCCGCGGCGTGACGGGCGTCCCCTCCGAGATGTACAGCCGCCCCGTCGTCCTCGCGGGCGCCAACATCTTCGACACGAGCCTCGAGGAGCGCGTCTCGGGCGCGCAGTTCGGGGCGGAGGGCGTGAGCCTGCGCGACGCGCTGCGCCAGGCGACGCACGTCCGCATCATCGAGGGCTTCAGCGCCGAGATCGGCGGGGTCGGCGAGTTCGGCCTGACCGAGCACGACGGCGCGGCGATCATGGGCGAGACGCCCATCTACGCGGACGGGAGCTGGCGCGCGGAGGTGCCCGCGTTCCTCCCCTATCACCTGCAGCCGATCGATCGCTTCGGCATGGCGATCCGCAACCAGATGCTCTGGGTCCAGGGCATGCCGGGCGAGAACCGCGCCTGCGGCGGCTGCCACAGCGATCGCTCGCAGCCGGTCGATCTCGCGGTGACGCTCACCGCGCAGGTGCGCCCCGCCGATCGCTCGACGCTGCGCCGCATCCTCGATCGCGAGGAGTTCCCGTGGGCGGGCGCGACGACCCGCCGGAACATCCAGGACGTGCTCGACGCGAACTGCGTGCGCTGCCACAGCGGCGGCCCCGAGGATCCGTTCGCCGGGCTCTACTACGAGGTCACGGCGACGCCCGAGGGCGCGACGGAGCCGCTCCCGCCCTTCCGCATCCCCTACCTCGATCTGTCGAGCCGCCCCGTCCAGACGTTCTACATCAACGAGGTCGTCGAGTACCCCGCCTCGTACGTCTCCTTGATGATGCCGTCGGCGATGATGGGCGAGATGGAGGTCGACACGAGCGGCCTCGGCGGTCGCCCGCTCGTCGAGTGGATCGCGCCGGGCTCCGCGCGCCACAGCCGCCTCATCGAGCACATGAACATCAACGCCGAGGACGACGCGAGCGTGTGGGCGTGGGCGTCGGGTCATCACCCCGAGGACGTCGGTGGGGCCACGCTCTCGCGCGAGGATCGCATGATGCTCGTGCGCATGGCCGATCTCGGCGGCCAGTACTACTCGCGCTTCAACACCGTGAACGCCGCCGAGTGGGCCGCGTCGCGCTACTGAGCACCACCCTCGAGGAGAGACGACCATGAAGAACTTCGAGTCGATCATCACCGCGATGGCGCTGGCTTCGCTCGGCGCGCTCGGCGCGAGCGTCGCGGGCGCCCACGCCGAGGCGCAGGGCTACGTCGAGGGCGAGTTCCGCGTCCACGATCGGGCGCGCGGCGAGCTCTCGCCGGGCACGCAGGCGCCGGACCTCGCCACGCTGCGCGACGCGATCGCGTCGGCGGATCAGAACCCGACGCGGTTCGCCACGATGCTCGAGTACGGCGAGCGCGTCGAGTGCATCTCCTGCGTGCCGGCCGTCCAGCGCCTGCTCCTCACGAGCCCGAGCCGCGACGTGCGCGAGTCGGCCGCGTGGTGGCTCCGGCGCAGGCCCTACGCGCGCGGCCCGGTCGCGCGGCAGATGCGCGAGGTGCTCACGGGCGACGCGGACGAGGTGCGTCGTCAGTACGCCGCCGAGGCGCTCGGCATGCTGATGGATCCGAACAGCGTCGAGCCGCTGGCGGACGCGATCGAGCGCGATCGCGCGCCGAACGTGCGCGCGGCGGCCGTCCGCGGCCTCGCGCGCATCAACGTCGGGAGCGCGAGCCACGCGATCGCCGAGGCGCTCGCCGACGTCGATCCGAGCGTGCAGATCGCCGCGCTCGAGGCGGTCATCGAGGTCGGCTACTTCGACGAGATGGAGCCGCTCATGGGCCTGCTCGCGAGCGACGACGCGAGCATCCGCAGGCGCGCGGCGCGCGCGGTCGGCCTCTACCACGTGCCGGACGCGCTCCCGGCGCTCGCGGCGATGCTGGCGGGCGACGTGGATCGCTCGGTGCGTCAGGCCGCCGCGTGGGCGATCGGCCGGATCGGCGGCGGGGACGCCCGCGCGGCGCTCGACGACGCCGAGCCGCTCCAGGACGACGATCGCGTGCTCGAGGCGATCCGCCTCGCGCGGCGCGCGGCGCGGCGCTGATCGAGCTCCCGATCCGCCCGCGAGGACATGGCGAGGCGAGCCCGGCGCGCTGGGCTCGCCTCGTCGCGTGTGCGCCCAGCATGGGCGCGACCTTGCCGGTGCAAGTCCGGCCGAAAGGAGATCATCCCGATCGAAGCGAGC
>JBDHVC010000075.1:0-20440 GCA_039809495.1 Sandaracinaceae bacterium | reverse complement strand
GCCGCCTGCCCCGCCGCGCCCACCGGCGCCGCCTCCCCCGATGGCGCCCCCGATGGCGCGCCCGATGGCGGCGAGCCCGCCGACGACGAGCAGCCCCACGCCCGTCGTGCCGCCGCCGGCCGAGCCCGCGACGACCCCCGCCGTGAAGCCCCCGACGCCGCTCGACGAGGACGACGGCGACGACGGCGCGACGATGGTCTCGCGCGTCCCCGACGAATTGATCAAGCAGTCGGCGACGGGCGCGTTCCCCGCGGCGGTGAGCGACGAAGAGGCGCACTTCCAGGACGTCTACAAGCAATTCGTCGCGACCAAGCAGCAGTGCGGCGAGCCCACGGCGGGCCTGAGCTTCGAGCGCTTCAAGGAGACGCTCCACAAGAACCAAGAGAAGATCCGCCAGGCGCACGGCACCTCGAAGGTGCGCTTCACGGTCTACGTGAAGGAGGGGCGCGCCGCGCTGAAGGCGACGCCCATCAAGTGACGCACGGCCGCCCGCGGCCTCCCTCCGCCCTCGCTCGACGCCGCGGCGCGTCGTGCGTCGGAGGAATGGGTGCGCACGAGAGCGATGGACGATTGGGTTTGTCCGAGGGGCCGCTCGGCTGCTAATCCAGCGCCATGCGGAACACCCTTGGGGCCTTCGCGGCGTCGGCGAGCCTCGCGCTCGGTCTCGCGCTCTCTCTCCTGCTCGCGCCCGTCGTGAGCGCGCAGCAGATCCCGATCAACATCGAGTCGGTGCCTCCGGGCGCGACGGTCTACGTCGACTCGCCCGACGCGACGCCCCTCGGCGTCACGCCGATCACGGCGGCGCGCGTCCAGCGGGGCCCGCACACGCTGATCTTCCGGCTCGCGAACCACGAGGAGGCGCGGCTCACGGTGACCGTCGCGCGACGACGCGAGACGTTCCGCGCCGTGCTGCGCGCGCTCGGCTCGGTCGAGGTCGCGGCGGCGAACGAGGGCGCGCAGGGCGCGACCGTGACGATCGACGGTCAGCCGATCGCGGGCGGGGTCCTGCAGAGCCAGGCGATCCGCGTCGACAACCTCCCGCCCGGCCGCCACCAGGTGCGCGCGTCGCGCGACGGATACAACCCCTTCGAGCAGTGGGTGGACGTGGCCGGCGGCCAGGTCGTGCGCGTCGCGGTCCTGCTCGAGCGCGCGGCGCCGACGACGGGCTCGATCCTCGTCACCGCCGACGTCGAGGGCGCGCCGATCTACCTCGACGGGCGGCCGACCGGGCTCGTGACGACGGCGGTCATCGACGACGTGCCCGCGGGCAACCACACGATCGAGATCCGCCCCTCGGACGGCCAGCCCTTCTCGCAGACGCTCGTCGTCGAGGCCGGGCGGCGCGCCGAGGTCCGCGCGCGCGTGCGCTCGCAGGTGCAGGCCGCCACCACGGGCACGATCGCGGTGCTCGTCGATCAGGCGGGCGCGATCGTCCGCATCAACGGCGAGAACCTCCCGCCCGGCACCTACTCGCGCGAGGGCCTCGCGGCCGGGACCTACGTCGTCCAGGTGCTCCTCGAGGGCTACGAGCCCTTCCGCCGCGAGGTGAGCGTCACCGTCGGGCAGACGACGACGGTCGACGTCACGCTCGCGCGCATCCAGGCGCCGCCTGGGCCCATCTCGATCCGCGTGAACGTGCCCGGCGCGCGCGTCGTCGTCGACGACACGGAGTTCAGCGCGCCCTACGTCGCGCGCGATCCCGAGGGCGGGACGCACGCGATCCGCGTCACCGCCGACGGCTACCGGGAGCAGAGCTTCACCTGCAACAACACGAACGGCTCGCAGGACTGCAGCCGCGACGTGACGCTCGAGGCGCAGCAGGTGGGCCTGCGCGTCTCGCTCACGCACTCGCTGCGCCCCGAGAGCTCGGCGCGCCTCTACGTCGACGACGCCGACATCGGCCCCGTGCCGTACGACGGCAACATCGGGATCGGCAGCCACATCATCGCCGTGCGCGCCGAGGGCTACCAGCCCTACGAGCAGCAGGTGAACGTCCAGCTCGGCGAGGGCGACGTCACGATGGAGGTCACGCTCGTCGACTCGAGCGAGATCGCGGCGGCCGCGGCCACCTCGCACTCGTCGCTGCCGACGCCGATCAACCACCCGATGCTCGACGTCTCGCTCGGCTGGCCCTACTTCCTCGAGCTGCGCCTGGGCATCGGCGTCCACGAGCTCGTCGACGCGGGCTTCGCCGTCCGCACCTTCGGGCGCCTCACGGAATTCGAGGGCCGCGTCCGCGTCGGCGCGCGCGTCGGTGACATCCGCCAGCTCGCCGTCGGCGGGCAGCTGCGCTTCGGCGGCGGCCTCGGCCCCGACACGAGCGTGCGCGCGCCTGGCTACGCGACCCCGCTCGCCGCGGGCGTCTGCAACCCGATCAACGCCTCCGCGTCGCCGGCGACCCACTGCGTCAACCAGGACACCATCCCCAGGGTCGCGGGCGCGACGGAGTACAGCGGGCACGTCAACTCGTTCTTCCTCACGCTCGAGGGCAACGTCAGCCTCATGCTCGAGCCCGTCGCGACGGTCACGCTCTGGCTCGGGCTCGACCTCTCGACGGACGAGTACGCGGGGCACGCGCGCAACTCGTCGGCGTTCGCCGACTTCGGGCCGAGCGCCGATCGCATCTGCCGCGACTCGACGACCGGCGGCCCGATGATCGGCCTCGCGTGCGGCCGCCAAGACATGGCGCGCCTGCGCCTGGGCGGCGCCGTCGAGTTCAACCTCGACCGCAATTGGGGCCTCTGGGCGATCTTCGAGGGTGTGGTCGCGCAGTCGGACGACCACCGCCGCATCTACTCGGACATCGTCGCGCAGGCGCCCGACGTCCGCATCTACCCGCGCCTCGGTATCACCTACAAGTTCTGATCGCGGGCGACGTCGCGCCGCCGACGCCTCGAGCCGCCCGACACCTCGGCGTCGGCGGCTCGAGCCGTCAGAGGAGCGCGCGGAACCGGAGCGGCTCTCGCACGTTCTTCACGGCCGCCTGCCGCTCCTCGCCGAAGCGCGCCGCCTCGCCGATCGCCTCGACGAACGTGTCCATGCAGAGGATCTCACCGCCCCTCGCCTGCCCCTGGAGGCGCGCGGTGTTGTTCATCCCCGACGAGAAGCCCGTGTAGTCCTGATCGGGCCCGAAGATGCCGACGAAGAGCGGGCAGAGGTTCAGCCCGATCGACACGTCGAGCCCCTCGAGGCGCTCGAATTCGGGGAAGTCGGGGTGACGCGAGAGCGTGCGCGTGTAGGCGCGGATCCGGCCGGCGGCCTCGAGCGCGCGCTCACAGGCCTGCCTCGGCGTGAGCTCGAAGAAGGGAGGGCCGTAGAGCGCGATGACGCAGTCGCCCACCATCTTGTCGAAGACGCCGCCCGTCTCCCAGACGGCGCGGACGACCTCCGCGCTCCAGAGGTCGATGAAGTGCCCGATGCGCTCGGGGCGGACGAGCACCTGCTCCGAGAGGCGCGTGAAGCCGCTGATGTCCGCGAAGAGGACGGCGCAGGTCTGCTCGCGCGGGGTGAGCAGGCTCTCGCGGTAGCCCTCGATGCCGAGCAGCCGATCGACGGCCGAGCTCTCGAAGGTGGTCTTGAGGTTCCGCCACTCGCGGTTGAAGTCGACGATGCGCTGGCGGAGCGAGTCCGCGAAGCGCTCGAGGAGATCGCGATCGAAGGTGTTGAATTCGCCGCGCCGGCTCGCGGCGACGACGCGCCCGACGACCTTGGTGCTGCGCGCGCCGGTGATGAGCTGCTCCTCGCGGTAGCGCGAGACGCCGAGCACCTCGCGGAGCGCGGCCTCGTCGCCCATCATGATCCGCTGCCCGAAGAGGCGGAGCCGCTCGGCGTCCGCCTCGGCGTCGCGCGCGCCCTCCTCCTCGCTCCCGCGCACGAGCCGCGCGCGGAGCGCGTCGCCCTCGTCCTCCTGCCGGAACACGACGAGGAGCGCCTCGAAGCGCAGGTTCTCGCGCAGCACCTCGATCGCGCGCGCGATGCCGCGATCGAGGACGGGATCCTTGAGCGCGTCGCTGATCTCGCGCCCGAGGATCGCCTTCTTGCGCGAGGTCGCGATGGCGGCGAGGTGGTTGTCGACCTCCTCGCACCACGTCGAGAGGAGCTCGGCGAGGCGCTCGATCGCGAGCTCGCTCGGCGCCTCTCTCGGCGCGTGCGGGACGACGATCGCCGCCGTCCCGAAGGGCTCGCCCGCGACGTCGATGCGCTGCGCGACGAGGACCGCGCCCGGGAGCGCGCGGCTCACGAGGTCCGCCTCGCGCGCGTCCACCTCGCGCACGAGCGCGTCGGCGTCGAAGGGCAGCGCGCCGTCCTCCCCCTCGGCGTGGACGTAGTCGTGGAGCGCGAGGGTCTCGTCGTAGGTCCGGACGAAGACGAAGCTCGCGCGCGTCGTCCGCGCGAGCGGCGGCATGAGGATGCGGAGCGCGTGGTCGAGCGGCAGGCGCTCGCGGAGCGCGATCTCCGCGAGGTCGTCGACCTCGTCGTTCAGGGCGAGCCGCTCCTCGAGGTGCGCGAGGCGCTCCTCGAGCTCGCGGAGCCGCGCCGTTCGATCGTCGTTCTCGGTCATCGGGGCGAGCATCGCACGAGGGCCGCGCGAGCGGGAGCGCTCGCCCGCGCGCCCTCAGCGACCCGCGGGCCGGTGGTCCTCGCGCCACTCGCCGACCCGCGCGAAGAAGAGCTCGGTGAACTGCTCGACCTCGTGCGGCGGGAAGAGCGCGGCGACCTTCTTTCGGATCGCCTCCTTCGCCTCGGGCGAGGCGAAGAACTCCCACGCGACCTCGTCGAGGTGCGCGAGGTGCTTCGAGGTCCACTCCTCGAAGCGCGCGCTCTCGAGGCGCTCCTCGGCGATCTTCGCGTAGCGGTCGAGCTTCTCCTCGAAGGGGAGCTCGAGCCGCGCGATGGCGTAGAAGGGCTCCCAGTCGAGGCTCTTTCGCATCTTCTTCTTCGTCGCGGCGACGAAGGTGCTCCAGCGGATGTAGGCCTTCACGAGCCAGGGGAAGTGGTAGTGGAGCGAGGTCACCTGCGAGTCCGGGCAGGGGTTCGCGAAGTCGATCGGGTACCAGACCCCGTCCTTGCGGAGCGACTCGCAGCTGTTGAATTCCCAGCCGAAGAAGGCGTTGATCGTGAGCGTGATCTTGCGGAGGTGCTCCTCCTCGGCCTCCGAGATGAAGCCGCGCGAGCGCGTGTAGCGGTCGTGGAGCGGCGCGGCGGGATCGTAGAGTACGGTGTACGTCTGCGGCCCGAAGCCGATGCAGCGCACGAACCGGTCGAAGCCGTTCACGGCCGCCTGCGCGTGGAGGAGGATGGTGTCGCTCTCCTCGTAGGCGCGCGAGAACGCGGCGGGATCGTCGCACTTCGTGACCGCGCGCCAGCCGCCGCCGTCGTAGGGCTTCGTGAAGAGCGGGTAGCCGAGGTCGCGGCCGATCGCGCCGAGGTCGAAGAGCTTGGCGTAGCGCTGGAGCGTCACCTTGAGGTCCGGGTTCGGCTCGTAGCTCTTCGGCGGGATCATCCACGTCTTCGGGATCGGCATCCCGAGCGCCATCATCGCCGCGTAGCTCGAGTGCTTCTGGTTCGCCTGGACGCTCCACGGGTTGTTGAACACGTAGAGGTCGTCCATGAGGATGCCCTTCTTGATCCACTCGCGCGTCATCTCGTACCAGTGGGTCAGGCGGTCGATCACGACGTCGTAGCGGACGGGCTGATCGAGCGCGAAGGGCTCGATCGTCACGCGCTCGACGTCGAAGCGGATCGTGCCCTCGGGCGAGGGCACCCGCAGGTCGAGCCGCCGCATGATGTGCTCGTAGCAGGCGGGCCAGCAGACGTCGGCGCCGAGCGAGAGGCCAATCTTGCGGTGGAGGTCGTTCATCGTCGTCCCTTCGAGAGGAGCGCCTCGAGGCTCACTCGTAGATCATCATGAGCGGCCCCGGGAAGAGCCAGCTCAGGCCCTCGCGGAGCCGATCGCGCCAATTCTCCCAATTGTGCCCGTCGCGCGACTCGACGAATTTCACCTGCATCCCGGTGGACTGGAGCAGCGGCACGAGCGATCGGTTCTCGTAGATGAGCGACTCGTACACGCCGCAGCTCACGAAGACGCGCTCGGAGATCGCCGACGGATAGCGCCGGTAGGCGTTGACGAATTCGACGACGCGATCGAAGAGCGGGCCGCGCCGGTTGTGCTTGCCGATGTCGGTGAAGGCGAAGCTCCCGCTCTGGAGGAGCAGGCGCCCCCAGAAGCCGGGGTAGCGGAACGCCGTGGAGAGGGAGGCGACGCCGCCGAAGCTCGCGCCCATGAGCGCGCGCCCGTGCGGCCGCGCGACGAGCGGGAGCCGCCGCTCGAGATCGGGGACGAGCTCTTCCGTCAGGAATCTCGCGTGGTTCTCGTCGTTCGCGTACTCGCGCAGGCGATCGGGCGAGTCGGTGAAGGCGACGACGCACTCGGGGATCTCGAGGCGATGGATGAGGTTGTCGAGCACGGTCTTCATGCTCGCGTAATTGAGGTAGTCGCTGCCGTCGTGGACGACGATGAGCGGGTACTGGCGCGTGCGCCGGAAGCGCGAAGGGAGGTAGAGGTGACAGCGCCGCTCGCCCTTGAGCGCCTTGCTCGCGAAGCCGAAGGGCTCGAGGTGGCCCGGGCGCGCGACGGGGTCGGGCCTCGTGAAATTCGGGACCTCGTAGCCGAGGCCGTGCACCACGGAATTCGCGCCGAAGGGATCGCGCGCGCGGTTCGGGTTGAGCGGGTCCTCGATCCACGTCGAGCCGCCGTGCGCGTGGACCTCGAGCTTGTACTCGACGCGTGAGCGCTCGGGCAGCTCGATGACGAGGTAGAAGAGGTTCGTGCCCTCGACGCGGTGGAGCGCCTGCGAGCTCTCGAGCCCGAAGACCCAGTGGCGCAGGTTCACGGCGTCGGCGTCGCCGCGGTAGACGAACGTGACGCTCGAGCCCTCGACGAGGGGGAAGGTGTGCTTGGCGAGGAAGCGCGTGATCGCGTCGGGCGAGGGGTGGCTCCGGGCGAGCTCCTCGATCGCGAGGCGTCCGGGGACGAGCTCGAGCTCCTCGCTCGGGCTGAGCTCCGCGCTCGCCCGCTGGCCGGACGACGTCTCCTTCTGGGCCGCGTTCCGATAGCGGAAGCTCGGCCGCGCGCTCGGTCGCTTCTTCATCGCGCCTCCCTCGTGCGGGTCGCGCTCATCCGCTCGCGCCTCCCGAGCTCGAGCCGTCATAGCCGGGCAGGAGCCCGTGGAGATCGACCGGCGCGACCTTGCCGTCGCTCGAGGACGCGGCGCCCGGCGTGAGCGCGAGCGACTCGCCCTCGCCGCGCCCGTCGAGATCCCAGCGGGCGTAGCGCTCGAGCTTGCCGTCGGGGCGCAGGCACTCGACGCCGTGCCCGCGCGCGAAGGCGGTTCCGCCCCAGGTGATGCGCGTGCGGTTGCGGAACGCGAGGCAGAGCGCGGGCGCGAAGCGGTGCGCGAGCAGGGCGACGCGGCCCTCGTCCTCGAGCCGCAGGCGCTCCTCGGGGTGCGGCAGCGGGACGACGCGCGGCACGAGCCCGAGGCCGCGATCGAGCACCTGCGCCGCGCCGCGGCCTTGGGGGGGCGTGTCGTGGAAGAGCACGACGCGCTCGGAGATCGCCATCGCGCCGGCCGACCACGCGAAGATGGGCTTGCCCACGATGAGCTCGTCCATGCCGAAGAGCTCGAGGCGGTTGAGGAGCGTCGCGACGTGCCCGCCCGCGATCGCGATCGCCGAGACCTTCGAGAGCGCCTCGCGCAGCTCGTCCCGGTGGCGCACGACGGCGGGGCGCGTGAGCGGCTGGTAGCTCGCGTCGAAGCGCTCGCGCTCCACCCGGCACGCCTCGAGGTGCGCGGCGTCGAGCTGCTGGAGCATCCGGATCGAGAACGCGTACTCCTCGTCGAGCAGCTCGCGCGAGGCCGTGCGCTTCTGGATGACGTAGGCGGCCTCGAGCTCGTGATCGAGGCGCACGCGGTAGAAGTCCTGCTTCTGGCGCAGGCGATCTTGGCGCGCGCGGTGCGCGGCGCGCAGCTCCGGATCGGCCTGCCAGACGTCGTCGGTGCGCTGGTAGAGGCGCAGGTTCACCGTCCGCGACCCGAGGTGCGCGTCGAGCTCGGCGTCCTCGAGCTCGCGCTCCTGCCAGCCGGCGGTGATCGTCGCGATCGGCCCCATCACGTCGAGCTCGCGCACGGCGTCGCCGAGCGTGGGATCGAAGCGCTGTGGTCCGAGGAGAACGACCGGGACGGACACGAGAGCCGGACGCTAGCCGCCCGGGCAGCCGCAATCAACCTCGCCGTTCGGATCCCTCCGCCCCTCGCGACGCTTGACCGACGGGCCTCGCGGCTTATCGTGCGCGCCCCGTCCGGGACACGTCATGGCCGAAAAGCGCGACTACTACGAGGTGCTCGGCGTCGGGAGAGATGCGGGCGAGGCCGAGCTGAAGAAGGCCTACCGCAAGCTCGCCGTCGAGCTGCACCCCGATCGCAACCCGGACGATCCCCACGCGGAGGAGCGCTTCAAGGAGGCGACCGAGGCCTACGAGGTCTTGAAGGATCCCGCGAAGCGTCAGGCCTACGATCGCTTCGGCCACGCGGGCCTCGGCGGCGCGGGCGGCCCGGGCTTCGGCGGCTTCCAGTCGGTCGAGGACATCTTCGGCGGGGGCCTCGGCGAGATCTTCGGGGACATCTTCGGTGGCGGCGGGGGCCAGGCGCGTCGACGCGAGGGCCCGCTGCGTGGCGCCGATCTGCGCGCCTCGACGGTCATCACGCTGAAGGAGGCGGCCTTCGGCGTGCAGAAGGAGCTCGAGCTGCGCTACCCGAGCCCGTGCGAGGCCTGCAAGGGCACGGGCGCGGAGGGTGGCGAGCTCGAGGTCTGCGACACCTGCAAGGGTCGCGGCCAGGTCGGCATGCAGCGCGGCGCGTTCTTCGTCTCGACGACCTGCCCGACGTGCCGCGGCCAGGGCAAGAGCGCGAAGAAGCCCTGCGCGAAGTGCCACGGCACGGGCGACGTCGAGGTCACGCGCAAGGTGAAGATCAGCGTCCCCGCGGGCATCGACGACGGGCAGAGCCTGCGCCTGCCGGGCCAGGGACAGCCTGGGCGCATGGGCGGCCCCGCGGGCAACCTCTTCGTCACCATCGCGCTCGAGCCCGACGAGCGCTTCCAGCGCGACGGGACGGATCTGCTCCACGAATTGCGCGTCCCCTTCACGAAGTGCTGCCTCGGCGGCGAGGTGGAGGTGCCCACGCTCGAGGACGAGCCGGCGAAGCTCCAGATCAAGGCGGGCACGCAGCCGGGCGCGATCCTCACGATCCCCAGGCGCGGCGTGACGCGCCTCGATGGCCGCGGCCGCGGCGATCTCCACTGCCACATCCAGGTCGAGGTTCCGACGGATCTGAGCCTCAAGGCGCGCGAGCTCCTCACCGAATTGCAGGAGACGCTCGAGGCCGGGTCGAAGGCCGGCTGACAGCGATCCGGGTGAGAGCGCGTCATCGATACGCTCTCGCTTGTGCAGCCGCACCGTGCTCCAGCACCCTCGTCGCATGTCGAGCCCGACCCAACCGCGATGCGTCGCCTGTGGGAGCCAGCGGATGACCCCTCCAGGAATCGTCTACGAAGCCCTCAAGCTCTCGTTCAGCGCGTCCGAACCTTCCCGCTTCGTCTCGCGGAACACCGACCTGACGCTCGGTGGCCGCGCGTGCCTGGACTGCGGACACGTCAGCCTCCACCTCACGCCGAAGGCGCTCGAGCGGGCGCAGAGCGCGCCGATCTTCGCGAAGTCGCTCGACTGACGCGCCTCAGCGACGCGCGCCGTCAGTCCTCGCGGACGCGAAAGAGCTCCGCGAGATCGAGCAGCGCCTCGACGCCCGCCGGGGCGAGCCCATGCGCCCCTCGGAGCGGTGCCTTCGCGGCCTCGACGAGGGCGTCGAGCTCGGACGTGACGGCCGCGCGCACGCCCTCCTCCTCGAGCGCGCGCACCACGCCGCGTACCTCGTCGTCGCTCGCGTCGAGGCGACCGAGGAGCGCGGCGAGGCGGCCGCGCGAGGCGGGCGAGAGGCGCGCCGTGGCCGCGCGCACGACGGCGTTGTGCTTGCCGACCCGCAGATCGTTGCCGACGGGCTTGCCCGTCTTCTTCGGATCGCCGAAGGTGCCGAGGAGGTCGTCTCGCACCTGGAAGGCGCGCCCGAGCGGGTCGGCCACGCGGCGGAGCACGTCGAGCTGAGCGTCCTCCGCGTCGGCGAGGATCGCGCCGAGCAGGAGCGGCCCCTTCACGGTGTAGCTCCCGGTCTTGAGCGCGTGCATGCGCTCGACGTCCTCGCTCGCGAGCAGATCGAGCGTCTGGCCGAGCACGACGTCGCGCTGGACCTGAAAGTACGTGTGGAGCGCGTCGCTCGTCCGCGGGCTCTGCTCCGCGCTCTCGAGGAAGAGGCGGTTCGCGTAGGCGGAGCCGAGATCCCCCGCGAGGATCGCGAGCGAGGCGGCGAGGTGCGCGCCCTGTGCGCCCTCCCCCCGCGCGCCGAGCGCGCGCCGCGTGACGACGTGGACGGCGGGCCCGCCGCGCCGCTCCTCGTCGCCGTCCATCCAGTCGTCGTGGATGAGGAGGTAGCTCTGGAGGATCTCGAGCGACGCCGCCGCCGAGGCGACGCGCTCGATCGGGGCCGCGGGATCGATCGCGCGCCCGGCCGCCACGAGGAGCGCGGGCCGCAGGCGCTTGCCGCCGCGCAGGGTCAGCGACTCGAGTCCGTCGAAGACGATCGCCGCCTCGGGCGCGAGCCGCGCGAGCGACGGGCGCTCCTTCGCGAAGAAGCGCGCGAGCCGCGCGTCGACGGCGGACCGCACCTCGTCGAGGAAGGCTCCGTCACGCTTCTCGATGCTCGGCTCCGCCACGGCTCCTCGTCTCGCGTCCGCGCGCCCAGGCTCGAGCGCGCGGCCCGCGTTGTAGCAAGCCGGGAGGGGACGCGCGCCTCGGTTCGACGGATCACGTCAAGTGAGGCGCGCTGTCACCCCGCGTCGACGAGCGCGCGCACGGCGTCCGCGTCCACCCCGTCGAGCTCGAGCGTCTTGCGCCGGCTCGAGGGGCCGCGCGTGATCCTCACGCTCGCGCGCGCGACGCGCAGGCGCTTCGCGAGGAAGGCGACGAGCGCCGCGTTGGCCTCGCCGTCGACGGGGGGCGCCGTGAGGGCGACCTTCAGCGCGCCGTCGTGCACGCCCACGATCGCGTCGCGGCGCGAGCGCGGCGCGACGAGGACGTCGAGGCGGACGCCGCTCGCGGTAGCCTGGACGTAGGGGTACACGAGCAAACCGTAGCTCAGCCCAGCGTCACCAAGAGGAGGTAGGGCCCGCTCGCTGCCGCGCCCGCGCCGTCGACCCAGCTGTCGACCACGACGTACCAGGTGCCCGCCTCGACGTCGGCGCTCACCTCCTTGTGGTCGCGCGCGACGCACGCGTCCGCGCGGACGGCGCCGCGCAAGAGGTGGACATCCACGTCGACGCCGCGCGCCGACACGACGGTCGCGGTGATCCGCGCGGGCGAGGCGAGCTCGAGCCGGTAGACCTCCTCCGGCCCCGACTCGTCCGTGCCGGGCGCGCAGCCGTAGCGGTCGAGCGCGCGGTGCGGCGAGCCCGCCGTGTCGCTCATCGCCACGAAGGTGCGCCCCTCGATCACGAAGGGATCGCTCGGCGCGCCGCTCCCGCTGAGCCGCGGCGCGTCGGCGTCGAGCGCCTCGCCGTCGAGCGCGCGCACGGCGCGATCGAGCGCCTCGAGCGTGAGCAGGTTGCGGACGTTGTAGCCGTAGCGGAGGCCCGCGGCGTCGAGCACGCAGGCGCCGCTCCCGTAGACGTTCGGGTGGACGCCGTCGCCGCCGAGGCCGTGGCTCGGGAGCGGGAGGAGCTCGCGGTGGAGATCGACGAAGGGCACGCCGAGACCCTGCGCGATCGCGCGCACGGCCAGGTTGAAGCGGGGGACGCGCGCGTCCGCCGACGCGGAGTCGTCGCGCGGCGGGATGCTCGAGAGGATCGGGATCGTGCCGCGATCGAGGAGCGAGCCGGCGATCGTCCAGATGTCTTGCGCGTAGGCGTCGAGGTCGCGGTAGCCGACGTCGTTCGTGCCGAACATCACCACCGCGAAGCGCGGCGAGAGCGCCGAGCGCTCCTGCTCGAGCGGTGAGGGGCTGCCCGCGAGCGCCGCGTTCGCCGACCAGCCGACGACCGCCGCCTGGCTCACGCGCGTGAAGGGGGAGGAGCCCCCTGCGCTCCCCGCGCGAAAGCGCGCGAGGGTGGGATCGAGCGGGCGCCCGTCGAGCTCGACGTGGCTGCCGGCGAAGCAGTGGAGAAACTGCGTGCTCACCGTGATCGAGTCGCCGACCTTCATGAAGACGTCGTCGGCGAGGCTCGGCCCTCTGCGCGCCGCGGCGCGGAGATCCTCGGCGAGATCGGCGGTGATCGGCGAGTGTCGGCGATCGGCCGGGTAGAGGACGGGGCCGCTCGGCGGAGGCGGCCCCGCGTCGGGCGTGGCGGCGTCGGGCGGCCCCGCGTCGCGATCCCCCGGCCCTGCGTCGCGCGCGGGATCGAGCGCCGCGTCGGAGCCTCCGCCCGCGTCGATCGGAGCGGCGATCCCCGAGTCCCGCGCCGACCCGACGTCCGCGTCGCTCCCCTCGAGCGGCGGGCGCGGCGCGAGCCCACCCTCACACGCGACGAGGAGGACGGCGGGCGCGAGCGTGAGCGCGAGCGACGTGCGCACGAGGGCGAGGATGCATCAGACCCACCCGCTGCGTCGACGCTCACGTCCTCGTCCTCGTCGCCGACGAGGACGGAACAGTTCGAATCGGCTCAAGGGATCCGTGCCCTGAGCGCCACAACCGCTCAGAGCTCCTCGAGCAGCCTCGCCGGGTCGACGATCTTGCCGGCGATCGCGCTCGCCGCGACCGCGAGCGGGCTCGCGAGGTAGACCTTGCCGGGGCCGGAGCGGCCCGGGAAGTTGCGGTTCTGCGCGCTGATCGTCACGCGATCGGGCGAGTCGCTCGCGCCGGGGCCCGCGTTGATGCACGCGCCGCAGCTCGGGTCGATGACGACGACGCCCGCCCTCGCGAAGAGCTCGATGTAGCCCTTCTCCTCCGCGTACTCGCGGATGTTCTGGCTCCCGAACTGGATGTAGGCGTGGACGCCCTCGGCGACCTTGCGGCCCTTCGCGAGGGCGCGCCCGAGCACGAGCGCGTACTGGTCCATGTCGGCCTTCTTGCCGCCCGTGCAGGAGCCGCCGTAGGCGATGTCGATCCGGACGTCCTCGTGGAACTCCGTCATCGGGATGCCGTTTCGCGGATCGCCGGGCGTCGCGAGCATGACGGGCACCCTCGCGAGATCGATCTCGAACGTCTCGAGGTACTCGGCGTCCGGGTCGCTCGTGAGGATGCGCGCGCGGAGCTCCTCCTTCGGCACGCCGCGCATCTCGTGGAGGTAGTCGACGAGCACCTCGCCCGGCTCGAGGATGCCGGTGAAGCCGCCCGCCTCGACCGCCATGTTGGTGAGCGTCGCCTGCTCGTCCATCGGCATCGAGTGAAGGCCCGGCCCCGAGAACTCGAGCACCTTGCCGATGCCCTTCGAGGTGCGGAAGAAGGGCTGGCTCAGGATGTGGAGGATGACGTCCTTCGCGCTCACGCCATCGCGGAGCCTGTTCGTGAGCACGAAGCGCACGGACTCGGGCACCTTCACGCGCACGTCGCGCGTGAACCAGGCGTTCGCCATGTCCGTCGAGCCGACGCCGAACGCGAACGCGCCGAGCGCGCCCGCCATGCAGGTGTGGCTGTCGGTGCCGATGATCAGCTGACCCGGGTAGCCGATGTCCTCGATGACGGCGTTGTGGCAGATGGCCTCGCTGCCGCGCGTCTCCTTCGTGAGCTCGTCGACGACCTCGCCGTAGAGGTGGAGCGAGTGCTTCTTCGAGAAGGCCTCCTGCTCCTTCGCGAGCCCCTCCGCCTTCTCGAGCAGGCCCATCGCGCGCTGCTTCGGGCTCATCGACTGGCCGAGGAAGGTGAGGTGATCGCGGAAGGTGTAGACAGAGTCCGGCTCGGCGATGCGCGCGTCCTTGCCGAGCGCGGCGCGAAAGAGCGAGGCGGCCATCGGCGTCACGTACTCGTGGCTGAAGCGCACGTCCGTGCGCGCGAAGAGCGCGTCGCCCGGCTTCACCGCGGGCACGCCGACGCGGTCGTGCTTCGCCTCCACGATCGCGTGCGCCGCGATGATCTTCTCGGCGATCGTCATCGGCCGGGGCGCCGTCGTGATCGCGGGCGGGTGAATCTCGCCCCGGAGGCGCCTCTGGTTGTACGCGAAGAGCCCGCCCGAGCGGACGATGTCGGCGCTGATCGGATCGAGGCCCTCGGTGAAGAGCTCCGTGCCGAGCTCCTCGCCCGCGACGAGGCGATCGAGCAGCGCGAAGTCCGTCGTCGTATAGAGGCCGATGTTCTGGCAGTTCTGGCCGTAGATCTTCTCGATGCTCCGCGCGACGACGAGCTCGATGCCGGCCGCCTTCTCGCTGAAGGGCGCCTGCTCGCGCGAGGAGCCGCAGCCCTTCGACTGGCCGCTCACGATGACCTGGAAGCCGCCGCCCTTGATCGAGCCCTTCTGGATGAGCCCGCCGCGGAGGCCCACCAGCGAGTTCTCGCCGAGGCGCTCGTCGTAGTCGAAGCAGACCCAGCCCGGCGTGATCTCGTCCGTCGAGATGTTGTCGATGAGCTTCGGCCCCTCGCCCTTCGCGATCGCCTGGATCGTCTCCCTCGGGAGGTCCTCGCCTCGGAGCTGCTGGGCGAGGAGGTCGCGGTCCTCGGTAAGGAAGAGGACGCGACCGGTGAGGCGGAACGAGGTGCGGCTCATGCGGCGCATTGTTCGACCATCCCGAGGCGGGTCGCAAGGCCCAGCCGAGTGCGAGCCGACCGATTGCGCGGGCACGCGCCCCCGCCCATGAAGCGCTCGTGACGACGCTCGGCGCCCTCCCCCCCTCGATGACGTCTCGCCCACCGGGGTCGCTCGGGCAGAGGCTCGTCGACGTGCTCGCGAGCGCGGAGTGCCCCGCCCTCACCTCGCGCAGGGCGCGGAGGAGCGAGCGCGCGGGCGCGCCGCAGGATCCGATCGTGTGGCGCGAGGCCGTGGGGGCGAACGTCGTCGACGTCGACGGGAACGTCTACGTGGATCTCACCTCGGGCTTCGGCGTGGCGGCGCTCGGGCACCGCCCGCCCGAGGTCGTCGCGGCGATCCACGAGCAGGCCGATCGGCTGCTCCACGCGCTCGGCGACGTGCACCCCTCCGACGTGAAGATCGAGCTGCTCGAGGCGCTCGCGGCCTTCTCGGGGATCGAGGGCGCGCGGATCATCCTCGGGAGCCACGGCGGCGACGCGATCGAGGCGGCGCTGAAGACGGCCGCGCTCCACACGCGGCGCCCCGGCGTGCTCGCCTTCGAGGGCGGCTACCACGGCCTCTCGCACGGGCCGCTCGCGATCCTCGGCTACCAGCCCGCGTTCCGCGCGCCCTTCGCCGCGCAGCTCAACCCGCACGTCGTCTTCGCGCCCTACCCGCGCGAGGGCGCGACGCTCGAGGCGGCGATGGCGGGCGTCCACCGCGCGCTCGACGAGGCCCGCGCGCGCGGGATCGAGCTCGGCGCCGTCGTGGTCGAGCCGATGCTCGGCCGAGGCGGGATGCGCGAGCCGCCGCGCGGCTTCCTCCCGGCGCTCCGCGCGCTCGCGACGGAGCTCGGTGCCCTCCTCGTCGTCGACGAGATCTTCACCGGCCTTCACCGCGCGGGGCCGCGCCTGCTCTCTCGCGCGCGCGGCGTCGAGGCGGACATCCTCTGCCTCGGCAAGAGCCTGGGCGGCGGGATGCCGATCTCGGCCGCGATCGCGCGCGAGGCGATCATGCGGAGCTGGGGCGCGCCCGGCGGCGAGGCGATCCACACGGCCACCTTCCTCGGGCACCCGCTCGCCTGCGCCGGCGCGCTCGCGACGCTGCGCTCGCTCGACGACGCGATCGAGGCGCGCGTCGAGCGCGTGGGCGCGGCCTTCACGGCGAAGCTCCGAGCCGCGATCGGCACATCCCGCGTCGTCCGCGAGATCCGCGGCCCCGGCCTCGCGATCGGCGTCGAGCTCGATCGGGGCGAGCGCACCCTGCGCGTGATCCGCCGCCTCCTCGAGCGCGGCTACCTCGCGATCCCCGCGGGCAGCGACGCCTCCGTCCTCCAGCTCACGCCGCCCCTCACGATCGAGCCGGCGCTCCTCGACGGCCTCGTCGACACGCTCGCGGACGTCCTTTGCGACGACGAGGCCGGCGCGTGACGCTCGATCCGCACGCCGAGCACGAAGCGCGCGACCGCCTCGCGGAGCGCGTGCGCAGGCTCGCCTCGCGCGCCGCGAGCGACCCCTTCGTCGATCTCGCGATCGAGCGCGACGCCCTCCTCGCCGAGCTCGCGCGCCTGCAGGCCGAGCACGTCGAGCCCTTCCAGCGGCTCTGCCGCGCCCGAGCGGCGCGCTTCGATCGGGGCCCGGACGCGTGGCCCGCGCTCCCGACGGACGTCTTTCGCTTCGCGCGCGTCTCGCTCTTCTCGGAGGGCGCGGACGCGCGCGTCTTTCGCACCTCGGGCACGACGCACGGCGCGCGCGGCGCGCACCCGCAGCGCTCGCTCGCGCTCTACGATCACGTCGCGATGATCGCGGCGCGGCTCGCGCTCTTGCCCGAGGGCGCCTTCGATCTGCTCGCGATCGCCTCGGACCCGAGCCGCGAGCCGGACTCCTCCCTCGGCTACATGCTCGGCCTCTTCGCCGACGAGGCGAGAGCGCGCGCTCACGACGCCGAGGTGCGCTTCGCGCTCGGCGTGAACGCGCGCGACGAGGGCGCGATCGACGCCGAGGCGATCGAGGCGGCGTTCGCCCGCGCGAAGGAGCGCGATCGCCCGCTCCTCCTCGCCGGCACCTCCTTCGGCTTCCTCTTCGCCGAGGACGTGCTCCGTGAGCGTTGGATCGTCCCCGACGGGAGCTGGGTGATGTTCACGGGCGGCTTCAAGGGCCGCACGCGCGCCGTCGACGAGCCGACGCTGCGCGCGCTCCTTACGCGCCGCTACGGCGTCCCCGATCGCCGCGTCGTCACGGAGTACGGCATGACGGAGCTCTCCTCGCAGCTCTACGGTCGCGAGCGCCTCGAGGAGGGCGAGGGATCGCGGCGCCTGCTCTGGATCCCACCCTGGCTCCGCGTCACCGCCGTCGATCCGGTCACCCTCACGCCCCTCCCCGAGGGAGCGCGGGGCCTCCTCCGCTTCGACGACCCCGCGAACGTCGACTCCGTCGTCTCGATCCAGACCGCCGACGTCGGCGCCCTCGTCCGCACGCCCGCGGGCCGCCTCGCCCTCCGCCTCGAGGGCCGCGACCCCGCCGCCGTCTCGCGCGGCTGCTCGCTCGCGATCGAGGAGGCGCTCGCGAGGGGGTGAGCGCGCCGCGGCGCGAGCGCACGACGCACCCGTGCGAGCGCAACGTGCCCGCGCGTCGCTTGACCCCGCCACGCGAGCCTGCCATATCGCTCGAGCAGGCAGGATCGTCTCCCTCGCCGTGGGGCCGAGCAGCGCGATCATGGATGCGATCACACGACCGATCGAGCGGATCGTCGAGGCGTCGGAGCACTTCATGCGCACGCCGTCGCGGCGCGTGCTCCACGTCGTGACCAGCTCGCTCCTGCGTATCCCGGCGCTCCAGCACCTCTGCGCGACCGAGCTGCTCGAGCAGAACACCGAGCCCTACTTCGTCCTCGAGAGCCCCACCGAGCCGGGGGACGACGGCTGGCTCGGGCGCACGCGCGAGCTGCGCGCGGACTGGGAGGCGCTCCTCGCCGAGGCGCCCTCGGGCGCGATGGCCCCGCTCTGGCCCGAGGCGCGCGCGAGCGCGCCCGTCGCCCGCTTCGGCCTCGAGCTCGGCCTCGCCCTCGGGCAGCTGCGGGCGCCGATGACGGGCCTCGTCATCGTCCTCGCGCCGCTCGCGCTCACCGACGCGGACGCGTGGCGCCGCGACCTCGGCATCCTGCTCCGCGAGCGAGGCCTCGCGAAGGCCCGCTTCGTCCTCGTCGAGACCGAGGAGGCCACCTCGTCGCCGATCCTCGATACGCTCGCGCAAGAGACGATCGAGCGGGTCGACGCGCGGATCGACGTGAGCGCTCTCCAGGGCGAGATGAGGGACCGCGTCGATCGCATGGCCAACGCGCCGCCGGGCGCGAGCGGGCCCATCCTCACGGGAGCCGCGGGACCGAGCGTCACCGCGCCCCGCCGCGTGAACGAGCCTCCGACGCTGTCTCCGGCCGAGCGCGCGGCGCACGCCGAGGCGCTCGGGATCCCCGCGGCCTACCTCGACCTCGACGCGATGCAGCGGCTGCGCGTCCTCGTCATGAGCGCCGCCCTCGCGTTCGGGCGAGGCGAGGCGGCCGAGGCCGTGCGCCTGCAGCGCGAGGCGCGCGACCACTGCCTCGCGAACGCGATGACGCGCGAGGCGGTGGTGAACGAGCTCGTCCTCGCGGGCTACGTGCTCCAGGGGGGGAGCCACGAGCGCGCGCTCGAGCTCTTCCGCGACGCCGAGCGGCGCGCGCGGGAGGCCAAGCTCGACGAGCTCACCCTCCAAGCGAAGATGGCGGTCGGCTCGTGCCTCGTCATGCTCGGGCGGATCGACGAAGCGGCGAGCTGCTACGGGGAGGCCGGCCGCTTCGGCGTCGAGACGGGCGCGACCGTCCTCGCGATCGAGGCCTTCCGGATGAGCGGTCAGCTCCTCGCCTCGCGCAACCGCCTCGAGGAGGCCGCCACGGCGTTCCGTGGAGCGCTCGGCGCCGCCGAGGAGACGCCCTCGGACCAGCGCGCGCTGACGAGCGCGCCGCATGCGGCGCGAGAGCTCGCCGCGCTCTGCCGAAAGCACGGCCTCGTGCAGCAGGCCGCGTCCCTCGAGGCGCAGGCGGCGGCCCTCGAGGAGCTCCCCGATCCTCCCGCCGATCCCTCGAGCCCACCGAGCTCGCCGACTGAACCCTGAAGGAGCGCGACGATGGTCATCCAGAGCACCTTCTTCGATCCGGTCATGGGCCTCGACGTCCACATCGTCGGCGTGCCCGCGCCGCCAGCGCCCGCCCCCGTGCCCACGCCGATCCCGATGCCCTTCGTCGGCATGGTCTTCGACCCCGCGGGCCTCGCGATCGGCGCGGCGATGGGGATGGCGATGGGCGGCAGCCCCGGCCTCGTCGCCGTCAACGCGCTGCCGGTGACGAATTGCGGGACGGAAGCGACCAACAAGCTGACGCTCCCGCACATCCCCGCGCCCGGCATCATCTTCATGAAGACCGGCACGCCGATCCACGACGGCAACGACGCGCAGCTCTTCTTCGGCTCCTTGAACGCGTCGCTCGGCGGCTCGTTCGGCGTGCGCCTCGGCGACATCGCGCTCTCGTGTAACGATCCGATGCGGCTCCCGACGAGCGTCGTCCTCGCCGTCCCCAAGGGCCCGCCGGTGCTGAACCTCAAGCCGATGGTGCCCGACGCGCAGGCCATCGCCATGGCGCTGGCGATGAAGGGCGTGATGGCGGCGCTCGGCGCGGCCGCGCGGCGCGCGATGGCCGCTTTCCGGCGCTTTCGCGCGAACTCGGCGTTCTTCCGACGCCTCAGCCAGCGCCTGGGCGGCTGCCTCCCCCCGAACGGCGCGAGCCGCCTGCGCCAGGCCTACCACCGCGCGGTCCGCTTCGTCACCGGCCACCCCGTCGACGTCGTCACCGGGAACCTCTTCACGGACGCGATCGACGCGGAGCTCTCGGGGCCGATCCCCTTCGTGTTCGAGCGCGTCTACGAGTCCTGCGCGAGCTCGCGCAGGGGCGCGCTCGGCCACGGCTGGAGCCACAGCTACGACGAGTCGCTCTGGATGGAGCGCGGCCGCGCGGTCGTCCGGCTGGGTGATGGCCGAGAGATCGAGTTCCCGCTCTGGGACCTCCCTGGCCGCGTGATGCGCGTGGGGGACACCCTCGAGCGGGTCATCCACAAGATGCGGCTCACGTGCACGGCGCCGGGGCGCTACGAGCTCTTCTTCTGGGACCAGCAGCTCGTGCACGAGTACGCGCAGGTCGAGGGGCCGAGCGCCGAGCGCGCGCGGCTCGTCCGCGTCTCGCGCCGCGACGGCGCGCACGCGATCGAGCTCCACTACCAACGCGGGTTGCTCGGCTCGATCCGGGACTCCGCCGGCCGCGTCATCGAGCTCGAGCGCGACACCGAGGGCCGGCTCCGCTTCTTGAAGCTCCCTCTGCCGCACGGGCGCGGGTGGTACCGACACCGCGAGTACGTCTACGACCGCGCGGGCGATCTGGTCGAGGTGAGGGACGCGACGGGGGCTCGCTGGAGCTACGAGTACGTCGGTCACCTGATGGTGCGCGAGCGCGACCGAGCGGGCCTCTCGTTCTA
>JBDHVC010000074.1:0-20518 GCA_039809495.1 Sandaracinaceae bacterium | reverse complement strand
TTCGGCGCTCCGCCCGCTGGCGGCGGCTTCGGCGCTCCGCCCGCTGGCGGCGGCTTCGGCGCTCCGCCCGCTGGCGGCGGCTTCGGTGCTCCGCCCGCTGGCGGCGGCTTCGGCGCTCCGTCCGCGGGGGGTGCTCCCCCCGGAGGGGCGCCCGCGGGCGGGGGTGGCGGCACGCCCACCTGGATGAAGGTCGTCGGAGGCGGTTGCCTCCTCGTCGTGGTGGTGATCTGCCTCGCGTGGAGCGCGTGCTCGTTGTGCGCGAGGTGCGCCGCGAGCGGCGCCGAGCAAGCGGCGCAGCAGGCGCTCGAGCAGGCCCAGCAGCAGGCCCAGCAGGCCCAGCAGCAGGCGCTCGAGCAAGCTCAGCAGGCCCAACAGCAGGCCCAGCAGCAGGCAGCGGGCGGCGCGGCAGGCGGTGGCGGCGGTGGTGGTGGGACGTGCGGACGCGCGACGGACTGCTGCAACGCCTACATCGACGCGATCCAGAACGCGACCGGCAACCTCGCGGCCCAGGCCGCCGCGGGGACCCTCGAGCAGGTGCGCCAGCAGTGCGGGACGTACGCCCAGCTCGGCGCGAGCCCCGTGGGCGAGGTCGGCTGCCAGTCGGCGATCGACGGCTACCGGAGCGGCTTGACCGCGATGGGCGTCACGGTCCCAGCCGCCTGCCAGTGAGCTAGCGCGGAGCCCTCGAGGCGGTGGCGCCGTCACGGCAGCGCCACCGCCTCTCGTCTTGCCCGCTCTCGTGATCGTGTGTCGATGGAGCGAGCGTCGAGCGAGCCTCTGCGCGTTCGATCGCGGCGGCCGGCGCCTCGCGCCCGCCCTCTCGCCGGAGCGGCGCTCCCACGGCGGATCCATCGAGACGCTCGATCCCCCTCGTCGAGCGAGATAGGCTGAAGTCGGCCGCGCACCTCGGGGCATCCGCCGATCCCGCCCCGCTCGACGCCGCCTCGCTCGTCACCGCCGCTTCGCTCATGTGGTTCGTCGAATTCGATCCCGAGGCAGGGCTCTTGACCCTGCGGCTCACCGCGCAGGTGGCGTCGGCGCACGTGCGTCGGCTCGCGCGCGTCCACCAGCGCGCGATCGCCGCGACGGCGAACACACCCTTCAGCGTGCTCGCCGATCTCCGAGGGCTCGCGCCGCTCGATCGAGACGCGGCGAACCTCTTCACCGATCTCAAGCGATCGAGCGCCGAGCTCGCGGGCTTTCGGCGCCGCGCGATCCTCATCGACAGCCCGACGATCGCGCTTCAGCAGAAGCGCACCTCGATCGAGTCCGACACGACCGACAACGAGATCATCACGAGCGACGTCGCCGAAGCGCTCGCGTATCTGCGCAGCGCGAACGGCTGACGGCGCCCTCGGCTCGGTGAATCCCGTCGGGCACGGCGCGTCGTCAGAGGCGCCCGAGCTCCGATCCCTTCGCGAGCAGCGCGGCCGAGGCGACGATCGCGACCAGCGCGGCGGCGAGCAGGCCGAGGGTCGAGGACGCCTCGGCGGCGCTGGCGCTCAGCGCGACGCCGATCGCCAACGCGAGCGCAGGCAGCAGCGCGGCGAACCGAGCCGGGCCCGCGCCGAGCCGCCTCTCGACGCTCCGCTCGAGGCCCACGCCGAACGCGCCGAGGCCCGAGGCGGCGAGCGCGAGGAGCGCGAGCGCGACGATCCAGGCGAGCGGCTCGCCTGCCGCCGTTCGCATCGCGGCCGCGACGAGCGGCGCTCCCCGCCCGAGCATCCGGCCCGCGACGCGGATCTTCGCCATCTCTCGAGGATCCACGCGCTCGAGCGCGCCCATCGCGTCGGGCACGAGGAGCTGGGCGGCCCGCCCACCCTCCACGCGGAGCGCGAAATTGCCCGGCGTCCCGTCCGCGTTCAGGTAGCGCAGCCCCGCGATCATGCCGCGCTCGGTCGCCGCGTCGAGCGGCGCGGCCTGCGGTCGCCCCTCGATCACGCGAAGATAGCCGCGCCATGCGCGATCGGGGTCGAGCCGCTGGCTCACCGAGTCGAAGGGCGCCTCGACGAAGCGGACCGAGGTGAGCGCGCGTTCGCCCTCGACGCGGCGCGCGTAGGCGCCGGTGGCGACGAGCGCGATCCCGACCGAGGACGCGACGAGGACGTGGATGAGCGTCGAGAGCGCCGCGCTCGCCGCGATCGCCTTCGTCGAGCCGCGGACGCGAGCGAAGAGCGCCCCGTCGATCCCGAGCGTGAGGACGAGGGGAGGCACGACGTACGCGAGCGCGCCGAGCAGCACCTCCGCCGGGCTCGCGCCGGAGAACGCGGCGGTCGACGTCGGACCCTCGACGAGGTCGCCGAGCGCCCTCGGGATCGCGCCGAGCGCGCGCGTCGGATCGGCGAGCGACGCCAAGATCCCCGCGAGGACGAGGACGACGAGCGACGCGCCCGCCGAGGGGGCGAGCCACGCGCGCAGGCGCGGGACCGCGACGAAGAGCGCCGCCACCGCCGCGACGCCGACGCCGAGCGCGATCGCGTGCTCCGGCGCGACGATCTCCGCCGCCTGCGCGACCGCGCTCGCGTGGATCGCGAAGATCCCGATCGAGCTCGCGACGACGAGGGCGAGGAGCTCGAGGATCCCGAGCCACCTCACGCGCTCGTCTCCGTCCTCGCCGAGGCGCGCGGCGAGGCTCCCCGAGGGCCCACCGCCCGCGCGTCCCGGCGGGCTGGTGCGCGCGAGCAAGACGTCGGCGACGCGCAGCGGCGCGATCACGAACCCCGCGATCCACAGCCACGCGAGCGCTCCCGCGCCGCCGAGCGAGATCGCCGTCGCGCCCGCGATCACGGCGCCGGCTCCGAGCGACGCGGCGCTCGAGAGCGCGATCGCGCGAGCGGGGTGCTCGCCCTCCCCCGGCGGCGCGAGGCGCACCGCGCGCACGCCCTCGCGGAGCCGCGCGAGCTGAGGGGCGCGCAGGAGGAGTGTGAGCACGAGCCCCGCGAGCGCGAGCAGGGGGACGGCGACCCAGAGCCAGAGATCGTTCGTCAGCTCCGCGAGCGAGGACATGCGGCGTCTCTAGCAGAGCGGCGCCTCGCGCGTGAGGCGAACCCGCTCCGCGTCGCGCGTGAGCCCCGTCGGCAAGTGTGTCACGATTCCGATCCGTGCCGCGCTTTCGCCTTCGATACGGAGGCTCCGAGATCCCGCTCTCGGACACCGGGCTCTTCGTGATCGGCCGCGCCTCGAGCTGCGAGCTCGTCCTCGACGACGCGCAGGTGTCGCGGCGCCACGCGGCGCTCGATCCGCGCGCCGATGGACCGTGGATCCTCGACCTCGAGAGCCGCAACGGCGTCTTCGTCAACGGGGAGAAGATCGTCCGCGAGCGGCGGCTCGTCCCGCTCGATCGCGTCACGATCGGCGCGCACGAGCTCGTGCTCGTCGAGGATCGCCCCCCCCTCGAGCGCTGTCGCGCGTGCGGGGCCGACGTCACGACGAGCGGCGAGCGCTGCCCTCGATGCCACGCGGCGATCGCGCGTGACCCGCACAAGACGCTCGCCGGGATCGCGATCGAGCGCGAGACGCTGGCGAGCGCCGCGCCCGAGGACGAGCCCACGATCGTCGGCTCGCTGCTCGGCGAGCTCGCGGGCAAGGCGCTCGCGCTCGGCCGCGTCGACGAAGCCGAGCGGATGCTCGCGCCGATGCTCCAGGGGCTCCTCGCGAAGGCGCGCGACGGGAGGTCGATCCCTGGGCCGATCGCGCAGGAGGCGACGTCGTTCGCGCTGCGCCTCGCCGAGACGGGGAAGAAGGCGAGCTGGATCGACTGGCTCTTCGAGCTGCACACGGCGACGGGGACGCTCATGAGCGTGCCCGACGTGGAGCGCCTCCACGACCTCGTCCGGCGCGCGCGCTACACGAACGCTGGCGCCGTTCGGAGGTACCTCGAGCGCCTCGCGGAGCGCCCCGAGACGCTCTCGGCCGCGCAGCGCTTCCAGATCCAGCGGATCGAGGGCCTGCTCCGCGTCGTCGTCGCATGAGCGCGTGGCCTCGCGGAGCGCTCGGCGCCGCGGCCGTCGTGCTCCTCGCCACGCTCGCGGCCGCGTCGCTCGAGGCCGAGGGCGCGCGAGGCGAGGTGAGCCGCCTCGACGGCCTCGACGACGCCCCCTTCCCGCCCGTCCCCGGCGCGCCGCAGGTCATCGTCCGCGCGGGGCACCCCGAGCAGCCCGCGGACGTCGTCCTCTACCTCCACGGCTACGAGGGGTGCGTCGAGGTCCTCGCGGCGAGCGAGCGAGCGCGCTGCCGCGTCGGCGCGCCGCTCGAGCCCGGCTGGGCGCTGCTCGACGCCTTCGAGGAGAGCCGCGCCCCGAGCTGGTTCCTCCTCCCGCAGCTCGCCTTCCACGCTCGCGACGGCTCGCCCGGTCGGCTCGCGCGGCGAGGCGGCGCGAGGCGGCTCATCGAGGCGAGCCTCGCGCGCGTCGCCGGGGCGCGCGGGCACGCCCCGCCACCCCTCGGGCGCGTCACGCTGGTCGCGCACTCGGCCGCGTTCGAGTCGGCGATCGCGGTGCTCCGCGTGGGCGGCCTCGACGAGACACTCGAGGACGTCGTCCTGCTCGACGCGATGTACTCGGGGGTGCCCGTCTTCGCGGCGTGGGCGCTGCGCTCCCCGACCCACTCCCTCGTCGCCCTCTCCACCGCGGGGAGCACGCCCGAGCGGCGCGCGCGCGAGCTCGTGGAGCGCTACGGTGCGCGCCTCGCGGGGCGCCTCCGATCGGGCGAGGCGGCGAGCGTCGAGGACGTGGCCCGAGGGCGCGTGGTGCTCGCGCGGGCTCGAACGAGCCACCGCGACGTCCCGCGTCGCTACCTCGGACCGATCCTCGCCCGCCTCTCTCCGGCCGAGGGGCGCGGCCCCTAGCGGTCGTCAGCCGTCCTCAGCGCGAACGATGTCGAGCGCCCGCTCGGCACTCTTCGCCTCGAGCAGCCGGCGCCGGACGTCGTCGTCGCGGAGCAGGCGCCCGACGCGCGCGAGGCACTTCAGGTGTTCGCTCGCCGCCTTGTCGGGGCCCACGATCGCGAAGAGGATCGAGACGGGCGCGCCGTCGATCGCGCCGAACTCGACCCCCTCGTGCTGGATCGCCAGCGCGCCGACGAAGCGCTCGATCCCCGCGATCCGACCATGCGGGATCGCGACGCCGCTCCCGACGCCCGTGCTGAGGAGCGCCTCGCGAGCCTCGAGCACGCCGCGGATCGCCTCGCGAGCCGTCGCTCGATCGGCGCGCGCGATCCCCTTCGCGAGCAGCTCGGCCATGCCCTCTACGGCGGCCGACTTGCTCGTCGCGGAGAACGCGACGTCGATGCGTTCGACTTCGAGGATCTCGCTCAGGTGCATCGAGCAGCTTCGCGGCGCTCAGAACTCGTTCCCGCTGCGGTTCTTGCCGCTCATCTGGGTCACGCCACCCGAGTGCTTGCGGCGATCGGTGGCGGAGTCCTTCGCGTCGCGGAGCTGACGATCGATCTTGTCGAAGACGAGATCGATGGAGGCGTACATGTCGTTCGACTCGTGGACGCCCCCGTAGCGCTGCCCGTCGCCCCCGACCGCGATCTCGACCCGATGCAGATGCCGCTCGTGCGAGAACGTCACGTCGGCGTGCAGGGGCCCTCGCACGTACTTCTGGAGGCGCGAGAGCCTCTCGGTCGCGTAGTTCTTCATGGCCTCCGACGACTCGACGTTGCGGAACGTGAACGAGACCTCCATCGCTACCTCCTCGAACCGCCGCGGCCCTCGCCCGGCGGGCTGGCACTGAGACAACCTGCACGCATCGGAAACGAACCCATCGCGACTCCCATTTCCTCCGCGTCGGATCCGAGACTCAGAAATACTTCTTGCGCTGCGCGGAGCCGAGGATCCCGAGCATCTCGCGGTACTTCGCGACCGTCCGTCGCGCGATGATGATGTCGCCCTGCGCGAGGATCTCCACGATCCGCTGATCGCTGTACGGGTTGCGCGTGTCCTCGTCGGCGATGATCTTCTTGATCGCTTGCTTGACGCTCTCGGACGCGATGTCGTCCTGGGACTCGCGTCGGATCGCGGAGTTGAAGAAGAACTTGAGCTCGAGCACGCCGCGGGGCGTCGCGACGTACTTGTTCGAGGTCACGCGCGAGATCGTGCTCTCGTGCATGCCGACCGTCTCCGCCACGTCGCGCAGGATCATCGGCTTGAGGTGATCGATGCCGAGGTCGAAGAAGTCGCGCTGTTTCTCCACGATGCATTCGGTGACGCGCACGATGGTCTTGCGACGCTGATCGATCGAGCGGATCAGCCACTGGGCCGAGCGGAGCTTGGTCTGGATGTACTCACGCGCCTTCGGATCCCCAGCCATCGCGCGTCGATAGAAGTCGCTGATGCGCAGGCGCGGCATCCCGTCGTCGTTGGCGCTGACGACGTAGTCGTCGCCGACCTTGCTGACGTAGACATCCGGGACGATGTAGCGCGGCTCCTCGCTCACGTAGTCCCGCCCCGGGCGCGGCTCGAGCTCCGCGATGGCCTGCGCGACGTCGTAGATCTCCTCGACGTCCGCCTTGAGATCCCGCGCGATCGCCCCGTAGTTCTTCTTCTCGAGGTTGGGGAGGTGCTTGTCGAGCACGGCGACGACGAGCTCGTCGAGGCCCTGGACCTCCGCCTGGACGAGCAGGCACTCGCGGAGATCCCGAGACGCGACGCCGACGGGATCCATGTGCTGGATGATCTTGAGGACCTCCTCGGCGTCCTCCGGATCGAGCTCGGCCTCGGCCGCGAGCCTGGGGACGACCTCCTCGAGCGGCGTGTCCTCGAGCTTGAGGTAGCCGTTCTCGTCGAGGTTGCCGAGGACGAGCTCGGCGAAGACGAGCTCGTTGTCCGAGAGATCCGAGAGCCGTACCTGCCAGGCGAGGTGATCGGCGAGCCCCTCTCGCTTCGTCGCCGTCGCCTCGACCCCCGGCAGATCGTCGTCGGACATCCGGCCCGTCGACGGGAGCGGGCCCTGCATCGCGTGGTTCTCGAGGTAGCGATCCCAGTCGATCTCCTCGACCTTCTTCTCCTCTTGCGCGACCGACTTCTCGCTCGCCTTGTCGTCGAGCGCGACGGCCTGCTCGATCGAGCGCGACTCCTGCGTCGCCGGCTGCTCGGCCGGCGCGACGCGGGGGCTGACCTCGCCGATCTCCGCTTGATCCTCGAGGATCGGGTTCTCCATCAGCTCCTCGCGGACCATGTCCACGAGCTCCATCCGCGACATCTGCAGCAGCTTGATCGCCTGCTGGAGCTGCGGCGTCATCACGAGCTGCTGGGATTGTCTGAGCTGTTGCTTGATCTCCATCGAACTCTCGCGACGCCGGGTCGTCCCTCGGCCTGGCCCGTGACCCGCTCAGGAGCCTCCGCGCGCTCCTCGGACACCCGCGTCGAACGAGCCGAGCGTACCTTGCTCCGCCGCTCGAAGAAACCTCGACGTCGCCGATTGCGGTCTCGAGCGTGCGATCACGCGACCAGCTCGGTCAGGACGTCGCGCAGCGCGCGGAGCGGCTCGAACGTGCGCGATCTCAGCTCCTGCACGCGCCGCCTCGAGGCCTCGACCCCCGCCTCCACGTCGGCGACCAGCGCGTCGAGCGCCGCCGAGAGGCTCGCCTCGAGGCGCGGCCGGAGGGTGTCTCGCGGCGAGGCGGAGAGCCCGAGCAGCGCCTCGGCGATGGCGGCCTCGGAGAGCGTGATCGAGGGGAGCGCCTCCTCGAAGAACCGGCGGATCGAGCCCCCGTCGAGCGCCCCCGCCTGGTAGCCCGCGAAGTGCGCGAACGCGCCGCTCACGGCCGGCGCGACGCGCGCCTGGACGAGCAGGCGGTGCTCGTCCCCGCCGAGGCTCGGGGCGGCCAGGACGACGCGCTCGGCGAGCCGCGCGGCGAGCTCCGCCGCCGTCCGATCCGCGACCTGCTCGAAGCGCGAGCCGAGGAGCTCGGCCAGGAAGGCGCGATCCTCCGGATCCGCGTCGTGGCCACCAAACCGGCCGGATCGGGGCCGCACGAACGCGAGCACCTCGCGCGCCGCCTCGGCGAGCGCGGCGCGCTGCCCCACCTCGAGGCGAGCGAGCGCGTCGTCGAGCTCGCTCGTGAGCCGGTCCTCGAGCGCTCGGAGCGCGAGCGTCGCCGCGCGCCCCGCCTCCGCCGCCCGGCGCGACGACGCGAGCGCCTCCGGCTCCGTGGCGAGCGCGTCGTCGAGCAAGGCGAAGAGCCGCCCCGCGCAGGCGCGCCGCTTGAGCGGCCTCGCGCGCTCGAACACCTCGCGATCCAAGAGCTCGAGCAGCGCGGGGAACCCGCTCGCGCGGTCCGCCTCGGCGTCGCCCGCGAGCCGCGCCTCCAGCGCGCGCCGCGCGGAGACCGGCATGAGCCGCTCGGCGAGCTCCGGCATCGCCTCGGCGAGCGTCCGGGTCACGCGCTCGAGCGCGTCCGGTGCGAGCCGATCCACCTTGTTCAGCGCGGCGAAGACCTCACGCCGGCTCGCGCGGATCTGCGCGAGGATCCGCCCCTCGCTCGCCTTGCCCGCCTGCCCCGCGTCGAAGACCCAGAGCGCGACGTCCGCGCGCCGCAGCGCCTCCGCGGCGAGCGCCTCGTGCGCGGGGTTGGGCGCGTTCGAGCCTGGCGTGTCGAGGACCCAGACGCGCTCGAGGAGCTCGGATGGGAGGGTGATCTCGACCCGATCGATGCTCGAGCCGCCCGCCTCCGCCTCCTCGAGCAGGCGCCTGATCTCGCCGTGATCGCCCTCGCGCGTCGTGCCGTCACTGCGCACCACCCGCACGCGCCGCTCGGCGCCGCCGCGCAGGACGTTCAGCGTGGCCGTCGTCGGGAGGATCCCGGTCGGCGCGACGTCGGCGCCGAGGAAGGCGTTGACGAGCGTGCTCTTGCCTGCGTTGAATTCCCCGAGGATCGCGAGCAAGAGCGGGCGATCGAGCTCGTCGCGGAGCGCGCTCGACCGGCGCTCGACCTCACCGAGAGCCCGCTCGCGCGCGAACGCCGCGACCGCGTCGATCGCCGCGGCCAGATCCACCTCGCCGTCGGGCCCTCGCCAGAGCGCGCGCAGGGCGTCGCGGCGGAGCGCGCTCTGGAGCGCGGCGTCGGCCTGGAGCGCGCCACGGCGATCGTCCTCGAGATCCTCGGCGTCGAGCCGAGCGAGCCACTCGAGCGCGCGCGACGGCTCACCGTCGAGGAGCGCGAGGCGCGCGGCCGCGAGCACGGCGCGGGGCTCGGTCCCGGGATCGGCGAGGAGCGAGCGCGCGACCTCGAGCTTCCCGCGCGCGAGGAGCGACCACGCCCGCAGCGCGCGCGTGCTCGCGAGGCCGGGGACGACCCGATCGGCCGCGTCCGCGACGCGATCGATCGTGCGCGGATCCCCGAGGGGGACGAAGCGCGAGGCGCGGATGAAGCGCTCGGGGTCATTCGTCGCCGACGCCGCCGCGAGCAGAGCCTCGGCGGCCTCGGCCGCGCGCTGCGAGGCGCCCGCGTCCCGCGCGGCGGAGGCCGCCTCCGAGACGAGCGCGTCCGCGAGCAGCTCGAGGGCGCTCGCGCCCCCGCCCCGCGCGATCGCCATGCGCGCCTGGGTCTCGGCTCGGCGCGCGTCACCCGCGTCGAGGGCCACGCGGCCGAGCCCCTCGAGGGCGCGAGGCTCCCCAGCCGAGGCGGCGCGCTCGAGCCAGGGGCGCGCCGCCGAGGGCTCGCGCAGCCGCTGGAGGGCGAGCCCGATGTCGAGGGCCGCGCGCTCGTCGAGCTGGGCCTCCGCGAGCTCACGCGCCACGCGGAGGGCCGACGCGCGCTCGTGCGCCTCCGCGAGCGCGACGACGAGCGCCACCCGGTGCGCGACGCGCGACGGATCGGCCGCGATCGCCTTTCGAAGCTCGCGCGCGGCGCGATCGGGGCGGCCCCGACGCGACTCGACCCGAGCGCGGAGCGCGCACGCGTCCGCCAGCTCCGGGCCTCCCTCGCTCGCGAGCCGGCGCGCCGCCTCCCGCGCCGCGGACAGCGCGGCCCCGAGCTCCCCCAGCTCGAGCGCGAGCTGGCCCGAGAGCAGGAGGACGCGCGGATCGTCGGGCATGAAGCGCTGCGCCTCGGCGGCCGCGATCCGCGCGCCGTCCAGATCACCCATCGCGACGAGCGAGCGCCCCCAGCCGAGCAGGGCTCGGCCGAGCCCGGGCCGCGCCTCGAGGAGCGCGCGAAAGGCCGCCTCGGCCTCCTTCGCGCGGCCCTCCGCGAGCAGCGCCTCGCTCCGCTCGAGCGCCCGCCGCGCGTCGTCCGGGAGGAGCGCGTCGTCGAGGAACCGAGCCGCTCGATCGAAGATGCCCACGGCTCACCTCGATCGGTAGCGCTCGCCGTCGAGCCAGAGCGTGTGATCGTCCGCCGCCCTCGCACGCGCGAGCCCGCGGAGCGCCTCCCGGACCGCCGTCTTGCGGGCGCGGTAGCCGTCGGTGAGCGGCAGCGCGTCGACCCAACGAAGGAGCGCGGGGCGCTCGGCGCCGGGGAGCACGCTCGCCAGCTCCCTCGAGAACAGGGCGAGCTCGCTCGGAGGTCGGCCGATCACCATCGCGGCGAGCGGCACGCCCTCCTCGGCGAGGGAGACGACCGCCGCGGCTCGGATCGCCGGGACGCGAAGGAGCGCGTCCTCGATCACGTGCGGGAAGCGAGGCTCCCCGTCGACGACGAGGACGTCGGCGATCCGATCGACGAACCAGTAGTCGCCCTCGTCGTCCTGGCGCAGGAGATCACCGGTCGCGAAGTAGACGTCGCCTCGCTCGAAGACGTCGCGGACGATCTTCGGCTCGACGTCCTCGCTCCCCTCGTAGCCATCGAAGGACGCCATCGGGTGGCTCGCGTCGATGCGCGCGAGGAGCGCCCCCGCCGCCCCGATCGGGGCTCGGATCGCGCGGCCCGCGGCGTCGCGCGCGATCACGCCGGCCGCGTGGTCGAAGCGCACGAGCGCGAGCTCCGCGCTCCCGGGGAGCCGCCGGCCGAGGGCGCCGACCTTCTTCCCCCGCGTGTTCGCGAGGACGGCGTTGCCTTCCGTCGAGGCGTAGAAGTCGAGGACCCGCGCGCGGCGGTAACGCTCGCGCAGCTTGCGCCAGAGGTCGGCGCGCATGCCCGAGCCCGCGAAGAGGCGGACGGGGATCGTCGCGTCGAGCGGCGAGCGCGGCAGCTCGACGAGCGGTCGGAGCATCTCGCCCGCGTAGAAGACCACGCTCGCGCCCACGCGATGCACCTCCGAGACGAAGCGCTCTGGCGCGAACTCTTCGGCGACGGCGAGCCGTGCGCCGCCGACGAGCGCGCCGCCGACGGCGACGAGCATCCCCGCGGCGTGGTGGAGCGGGAGGCAGCAGTAGACGGTGTCGTGCGTCGTGAGCGCGCAGCCCGCCGCCGCCCCGAGCGCGGAGAAGGCCCACCGCCGGTTCGTGATCCGCGCGGCGTGCGCGCGCTCGCCGCGCCCGGCCGTGAAGATGATCATCGCGAGGTCTCTCGCGCGCGCGTCGTTCGGGACGAAGTCGGGCGGGAGGATCACCGACGCCGGATCGATCGCCTCGAGGTCGACCACGCCGTCGGGCAGGAGCGGTCGCCCCTTCGCGCCGGGGGGGCCGCCGCCGAGGACGAGCACGGGCCCGGCGAAGCTCGCGCGCGCGAGGCTCGCCGTCTCGGGATCGGTGACGACGTGCGTCATCGGCGCGAGCGCTCGGGCCTCGTCGAACGAGAGCCGCGAGCTGCTCGGCCCGAGCAGCACGGCGACGGCCCCCATCCGGTTCAGGGCCGCCACGATCGAGAGGTAGCTCGGGCGGATCTCCATGAGGACGCCGACGCGGTCGCCGGGGCGCACCCCGGCGTGGAAGAGCCCCTGCACGATCGCGCTGACGCGCCGATCGGCCTCGCGGTAGCTGAAGGCCCTCCCTCGCCAGAGGAAGAACGTGTTCTCGGGGATGCTCGCGGCCTGCTCGGCGAGCGTCCGCGCGAGCCCGATGCGGGTGTCCGGCTCGACCGATCGGAGCCGCTCGAGGCGCGGGAGCTGCCACCTCAGCGTGTCGAAGACGTCACCGACATCCTGACCGATCGCGTCGACGCGTCGCGCGACCCGCTCCGCCGCGCCGACGGCGACGTCGTAGGCGAGCTCGGCGACGAGCGGCAGCGCCCCGAGCTCGCCGCCGCCCTCTTCCTCGAGCGTGAAGGGCGCCTCGTCGCCGCCCGCGAGCTCGGCGGGGAGCGGCCCCCCCGCGTCCCGCCAGCGCACCCACTCGACGACGGTCGGCCAAGAGCGCCGGCGCGCCGTGGTCCCGACGACCAGCCCGAAGTGCCCCGCGGGCACCTCGACCTCGTAGGTGTCGGCGCGCGGGGCGGCGCGCTCGATCGCCCGGACGGTCGGCGGGCGCGCGATGTCGTCGCGCGAGCCGACGAAGTAGAGGATCGGGCAGGAGATGTCCGCGAGGGTGACCGTCCTTCGCCCGACCACGAAGCCGCCCGACGCCATGCGGTTCGCCACGACGAACTCGTCGACGAACGAGCGAAAGGAGGGCCCGGGCCAGGCGACGAAGCCCTCCCCCGCGAGGAAGCGCCGGCGGCTCTCGCGCTGCTCGAGCTTCTTCCGATCGTGGAGGCTCGCGACGAAGTCGACGACCTGCTGCGCCTCCTTGCGGACCGAGAGGAGCTTGAAGCCCGTCGCCGTGAGGAACGCGGGGAGCCCGTCGATCGCCCCGAGCGGACGCGCGATCGCGCTGCGCGTGAAGTCGATCAGGCGCTCGGCCGCGCGCGAGCTGACGCCGGGGAGCGAGCGCCGGATGTCGACGGGGCTCCCGAACGTGATGAGCGAGGCGACGCCCGCGGAGGCTCGGTACGCGGCGACCTGGTAGCAGAACATGCCGCCCTGCGAGTACCCCGCGAGGTGAACGGATCGGCCCGTCCGCGCGATCACCTCGTCGAGCGAGCTCGAGACGCCGAGGACGTGATCGTCGAGCGTGCGCTCCATCCCGCCTTCCTCGCGCTCGGGCGCGCCGAAGTCGGTGACCCAGACGTCGAGCCCCTCGTCGAGGAGCTGCTGGATCGAGGAGAGATCGGGGCTGATGTCGTAGACCTCGGTCGTGATCATCAGGGGCGGCACGAGCAGGATCGGCGCGAGGCGCGGATCGCTCGGGCGCGCGCGGTGCGCGTTCGGGCCGACGCCGTAGTGGCGCAAGCGAAACGTGCGCTCCTCCCGCGCGATCTCGAACGCGGCCCGGTAGGGCGCCGAGAGGCGGCCGAGGCGCATCAGCTCCGCCGCGTTCTGCGCGCTCTGCCCGAGCACCTCGAGGGCGTTGGCGACGCGACGGCGCGCGCGCCTCGGAGCCCGCCGTCGCTTGGGCGCGCTCGCATCGCCCGAGGTCCCCTCGGCGCTTGGCGAACCGGCTCGATCGTCGATCACGGCGGGACTCTAGCGCGATGCGCGGTCCGGGGGGCGAGCGCCGATCGGCGCGGGCCGAGCGCCCCTGTTCCGCCCAACCGCCCGGCGCACCGGCGTCGCTCAGGGCTGGCTGTTCATCGCCCCGAAGGCGAGGAGCGAGCCGAACGCGACGAGCGCGAAGATCATCAAGCCGATCGTGACGAGGAAGCGAGCGAGGTTGAGGACGAGGCCCGCGACCCCGAGCCCGATCGGGCGCCCCGCCTTGCGCTGCTGCGCGATGGAGATCCCGCTCAGGACGGCGCCGACCATGCTCACGAGGAGCCCGGCGATCGCGGCAACGCTGTTCACGATCGGGACGACGAAGCAGCAGCAGGAGAGCCAGCTGAGCACCCCGGCGAGGAGTCCGAGCCAGCCGAGGAGATCCTCATCCGTGCCGGATGTCGCTGGCTGGAGGGGACCCATCGGCACCCCGCCCGCCGGGCCCTGGTTCGAGCCGCCTCCGAAGTCCTGCATGGGCCATCGTCACCCGACGAGCACCGCGTGAGCAAGAGGGTAGCGCGCTCCCCGAGCCCCGAGGGCGCGCGCCCTCGGATCAGCCGGTAGCGGCCGCCTCGAGCAGCGCCTCGACGCGCGCGAGCACGAGCCCGGCCGAGATCACGCCCTTGTAGACGTAGAGCCCCGCGTGCGTCCGCTCGGACAAGACGGCCTCGCTCACGCGCAGGCGCTCGCTCACGCAGAAGAGGACGGGCTCGACGAGGCCACGCTCGGCGAGCTCGACGCGCCGCCACACGGCCTCCCGGCTCCAGTGACCGAGCACCTCGACGTGCGCCCGTCGGCCGCTCGCGGGATCGCGGAGCGTCAGATCGGGGACGACGAGCCCGAGCCCTGGGACATCGAGGATCGCGTCGGCGATCTGGACCTCGAGGCGGCCTGCCTTCGCGCGCAGGCGCTCGAGCAGCGCGAGCGCGTCGTCCGAGAGCGCGCGCTCCTCGTCGAGCGCCTCGGGCCACGCGCGCAGGAGGGGGCTCGGCGGCTCGATGACCAGCTCGAGCGGCGTGCGCTCCTTGCCCCAAGAGAGCTCGGCGCGGAGCCGCTCCGGGCGGCAGGCGAGCAGGCTCGGGAGCGCGAGCGCGAGCGCGAGGCCGTAGCGCGTCGTCGACTCGAAGAGCGAGGACGGGCCGTCGATCTCGAGCGCGATCGCCTCGCCTCGACGCTCGATCGAGAAGAGCAGCCGATGAAACTTGAGCTTCCGAAAGAGGGCCCGCAGCGCGATCGGCGAGCGCCCCCCGATCGCGACCGAGACGCGCGTCGCCCGCACGAGCGCGGCCTGCGCCTGCGCGAGGTCGTAGCGATCCACGAGCGCCGACGCCCCGCCCGGGACGAGCGCCCCCCGCTCGGGGGCTCGAAGGCGCGCGGCGCCCCTCAGGTCCGCGTAGAGGCTCGCCTCGAGGGTCTCCCGATCGAGGCCGCGCTCCCGCGCGAATTCCTCGAGGAGCGCGGCCCGATCGAAGCGCGCCTCGCGGCGCCACGTCGTCGCGCGCGCGAAGAGCGCGTCGCGGAGCTCGACCGCGTCGAGGTCGCTGCCCGCCTCGAAGACGAGCGCGTCCTCGAGGAGCGCGACGAGCCCGTCGCGCAGCTTCACCTCGCGGCTCGAGACGGGCACGGCGCGAAACGCGGCCTCGACCTCCTCGCGCGCGCGCTCGACGTGCGCCTCCGCGATCTCGATGAGATCCCGGGCGATGGCGAGCGCGCGATCGCGGCCCTTGCCGAGCGGCGTGAGCACCAGCCGCCCCTTGTCTCTTCGGGCTCGGACGAGATCGACGGGTAGCATCGCGCCGTCAACGATACGCGACGTGGTCGCGTCGACGCTCGCTCGTGTACGCCTCGCTCGTCCCCTCGGTGACGATCTCGTAGAGGAGCGCGAACTTGCCGTCCCGCTTGCGGAGGATCCGCCCGAGCCGCTGGACGTGCTCGCGCACCGAGCCGCTCCCCGAGACGACGATCGCGACGTTCGCGTCGGGCACGTCGACCCCCTCGTTCAGCACCTTCGAGGTGACGATCGCGCCGAAGCGGCCCGAGGCGAGGCCCCGCAGGAGCGACGCGCGCTCCTTGAGCTTCGTCTGGTGCGTGATCGCGGGGATCAAGAAGCGCCGCGAGAGCGCGTAGCAGGTGGCGTTGTCTTGCGTGAAGACGAGCGCGCGGTCCCCCCGGTGCTCCTCGAGCAGCCGCGCGACGTAGTCGAGCTTCGCGGGCGCGGAGAACGCGAGCTCGCGCTGTCGCCGGTACGCGGCCATCGCGCGCCGACCGTCCGTGCTGCGCGCGCTCCTCATGATGAATTCCGACCACCCCCTCGGATCCTGCATGCGGATCCCGTTGCGCGCGACGAACGATCGGTAGACCGCGCGCTCGGCCTCGTACTCGGCCCGCTCCTCGGCCGAGAGCGCGACCGAGACGTGCACCGTCTCGTACTCCGCGAGGTAGTCGCCCGCGAGCTCGTCGATGTCGCGGCGGTAGACGAGGGGCCCGATCAGCTCGTCGAGCAGCGCCTCGCGTCCGTCCATCCGCTCGGGGGTCGCCGTGAGCCCGAGGCGGTAGGGGGCCAGCGTGTGGCGCGCCGCGAGCGCGTAGGTCGAGGACGGGAGGTGATGGCACTCGTCGAAGACGACGAGCCCGAAGCGGTTCCCGACGTGCTCGAGGTGGAGGTACGCGGAGTCGTAGGTCGTAACGGTCAGCGGGCGGACGTCGTACTCGCCCCCGCCCATGAGGCCGATCGGCTCGTGAAACGTGCTCTCGAGCAGCTCGTGCCATTGACGCACGAGGTCGAGGGTCGGCGCGATCACGAGCGCCGAGCGGCGCTTGTCCGCGATCGCCATCACCGCGACGTGCGTCTTGCCCGCGCCGGTCGGGAGCACGACGACGCCCGCGCCGCGCGCGCGCCGCCACGCCGAGAGCGCCTCGCGCTGGTAGGGCCGCGGCTCGCGATGGACCAGGGGGCCTCGCGGAAGCTCCGAGTAGGCGCGGGCCTCGTCCTCGACGTCGATCCCGAGCCGATGGAGCGCGCGCATGAGGTCGGCGTACGCGCTCGCGTTGGCGCGGTACGTGGCCGTCCGCGGATCGAAGACGCAGCGCCCCTCGAGCGGGCTCGGGGTGCCCTCGGCGAGCCCCACGAGCTCGAGCGTGCCGGCGTGGAAGCGGAGCCTCGGCATCTCGGCGCCTCAGACGACGAGCTTGTAGCCGATGCCGTAGACCGTGAGGATGTGCCGCGGCTTGTCCGGCGAGGGCTCGAGCTTCTTGCGGAGCTTCACGACGAAATTGTCGACCGAGCGGTTCGTCGGGCTCGCCTCCACGCCCCAGACGCGATCGAGCAGCTCGTCGCGCGAGACGACCTGCCCCTCGCGCTCGTGGAGGTACTTGAGCACCTGCGCCTCATAGAACGAGAGCTGCGCCTTCTCGCGACCGATCGTGAGCGTCTGCGCCGCGGGATCGATCCGCGCGCTCCCGATCGTGAAGCTCTCGTCGAGCCGCGGCGTCCGCTCGACGCGCCGGAAGATCGCGCGCAGGCGCGCGACGAGCTCGCCGATCGAGAAGGGCTTCGTGACGTAGTCGTCCGCGCCCGCGTCGAGCCCGCGGATCTTGTCCGCCTCTTGGCTCCGCGCCGTCAGCATGAGGATGGGGACGAGCGGGGCCTGCCCGCGCACGAGCTCGCAGACCCGATACCCGTTGGTGTCCGGCAGCATCAGGTCGAGGATGATCGCGTCGGGCCGCTCCTTCTGGGCCGCGTGGACGCCGTCGTGGCCGGTGCGCGCGTGCGTGACCGCGAACCCCTCGAACTCGAGGGCGTCGACGAGCCCGAGCGCGAGCGCGGGGTCGTCCTCGACGAGAAGAATGCGCCGCTTGTCCGTCATCGCCGGAGCGCAACCTATAGCATGGGGGAGGGCCGCCCCGGAGCGAGCGGAGGCTGAGCCCGACGCCGGATCGTGTCACCATCAAGATCGCGCGCTCGCCCAGCGACGCGAGAGGCAGCCATGCAGGAGTACCTATCGAACCTCGGGTGGGACGACGCGCGCCTCGCGCTCTCGTGGATCCCGACCATCGCGCTCGCGTTCTCGCTCGCGGCCGCCGCGGGCCTGCGCGCCTTCCTCCCCCTGCTCGTCGCGGGGATCCTGTCGCGGCTGGGCATCCTCGCGCTCGGCGAGGGCTTCACGTTCATCGGCTCGACGCCGGCGCTCGTCTGCTTCGGGCTCGCGACCCTCATCGAGATCGTCGGCGACAAGGTGCCCGCCATCGACCACGCGCTCGACGTGGGCGGCACCTTCGTGCGCCCCGTCGCGGGCTCCCTGCTCGCCGCCTCCGTGATGTGGCAGCTCGACGAGCCGCTCTGGGCGCTCGCCCTCGGCGTGATCGTCGGGGCCCCGACGTCGCTCGCGCCGCACGCCGCGAAGGCCGCCACACGCGGCGTCTCCTCGACCCTCACCCTGGGGCTCGCCAACCCGGTGATCAGCACGATGGAGGACGTCGCGGCGATCGCGATCACGGTGCTCGCGATCGTCCTCCCGATCCTCACCGCGATCGCGCTCCTCCTCGTCGTCGTGATCGCGTACCGGTGGTGGCGACGCCGCGCGAGACAGAAGGTGGCCCGCGCGATCGCCTCGCCGAGCGCCCCCGGCGAGGCCGCGAAGCCGGCCCTCTGACGGCGCGCCGCGCGGCGCCGACTTCAGAGGGGCACGTCGAGCACGCGCGCGAGCGCTCGAAGGAGGAGCGGGCGCGCGCTCGGCCACCCGCGCTCCTCGTCGACCGTCTCGATCGCGTGCGGGATGGAGAGCGCGGCGAGGTGCTCGTGGAAGCGCGCGTTGCTCGCGCGGACGACGTCCTCGTCACGCTCGCTCCAGCCGAGGACGAGCCGAGCGTCGAGATCCTCGGCGCGCCTGAAGGCGAGCCACGGATCGTCGGCGCGATGGCGCGCGTGGGGCGTCGGCGGCCCGAAGACGTGCCAGGAGGGGATCGCGATGTTCGTGACGCGATCCTCGAGGAACGCGACCCTGCGTCGCGTGTCGGTGATGGGCGCGCTCAGCGAGGTCACGCTCGCCCAGCGGCCGCGCCGGTGGATCGCCCAGCGCAGCGCCGCGTCGCCCCCCATCGCGACGCCGACGAGGTGAGCCCCGCCCAGGGTCGCGTCCCGCGTGTGATAGCGCCGCGCGACCCGCGGCATCAGCTCGTCGACGACCCAGTCCTCGTAGCGGCGCGTGCCGTCGTACCAGTTCGCCCAGAAGCCGAGGTCCCCCTCCGGCGCGAGGACGATGGCCCGCGGGAGCGTCCCCGCCGCCCAGCCGCGCACGAGCTCGGCCGAGGCGCCGTGGCGATCGAGCGCCGCCGCGTCGTCCCCCTCGCCGTGCAGAAAGACGACGAGCGGCAGCGCCTCGTCCGCTCGGAGATCGCTCGGCGCGAGGACCCCCGCGTCCATCCAGCGCTCCCGCATGGCGCTCGAGCGATCCGCCTCGCGCACGAGGAGGCGCGGGAAGCTCGCGCAGCCGGCGAGGAGGAGCGCCACGGCGAGGCGCGTCGCGTGCGCGCCCCACCGCCTACGGTGGACGAGCGCCTCGCTCGCGAGCCCCCTCCCTCTCAACGAGGGCGCCTCCGACGAAGCGCGAGCGAGGCGACGAGCGCGAGCGCGAGCAGGGTGACGCCGGGCGGGGTGCGCGCGCGAAGCCCCGCGCCGACGCTGCAGCCCTGGAAGGCGAGCTTCGAGATCGGATCGAAGCAGTGCTCGTGGGCCCCCATCGTCACGTTCCCGACGCCATCGATCACGGCGACGCGAACACAGGCGAGCGAATTCGTGCGCTCGGGCGCGATGAAGAGCCGCAGCGTGATCTCACCCGACGCGAAGTTGCGCACGCGATCGACGAGCACGGGCGCGTCGATCCCGTCCGCGCGGGTGAGGAAGAGGAGATACTCGATCGAGCCGCCGGGGCCGTCGTCCGAGGCGGGCTGGACGAACACGCCGGCGCGGTAGCCACCGTCGGGCAGATCACAGCTCGGCCCGACCGGCTCGGAGCCGATCCGCACCTCGTCCGAGAACGACGGCGGCCCGTAGTCGTAGCGGCTCCCCGTGCAGAAGGAGAACGGGATGGATCCGTCGCGCCCCGAGACGCTGCCCTGGTACTGGGTGTTCGGCGCGAGGTCCCCGGCCGGGAGGAAGAAGAGATCGTCCCCGAGCACCTGGATGGTCCCAGGCACCGGCGTGGCGGACGCGCAGCCCCCGCCGCAGGCCCCGCACTCTCGGACGCGGAGGAGCGTCTCGGGATCGTCGTGCGGCCCATCGTCGCCGAAGTATCCGGGGGTGAAGCGCGCCTGGACCGGTGCGTCCAGCGTGACGTCCCGCGCGCCGGCCGCGGGCGTCACCTCGATCGGGCCGAGCGAGCTGGGCTCGCAGTCGGCGCGCGTGGGGGTGACGACGAGGGAGGCCGCGAGGAACGCGGCCCCGGCGAGGAGCGTCGCGCCGAGCCACGCCTCCCGCGTCGGCCCGCGCGGGCTCGACATCGACGTGACGTCGGGGCGGCTACGATCACGCATCGAGGCGAGTATAGAGCAGCCGCGGGCGCGCCACACGCCCTCATCCGGTCGGCGCGTGGGGAACGCCTCGGCGGCGTGCTACGCGATCGCCGTGTCGTCTCGCGAGATGATCGCAGGGCTCCTCCTCGCCGCCGTCGCGCTCTCGGGCGCCGACGATCCCCTCGTCGAGGCGAGCCTCGCCCCCACGCTCGAGGCCGCCGTGCGCGAAGCCCTCGAGGCGAGCGGCCTGCTCCGCGCCGAGGGGCACGAGGCGCGGCGGCGAGCGCTCGAGCGCCTCGCTCGAGCCGCCCGCGAGCCGCTGGTGGAGGCGCTGCCCTCGAACCTTCGCGCGAGCGCGCTCATCCTCCCTCTCGCGACGAGCGACGCGCAGCGGGCGAGCGGGCGGCTGCCCATGCCTCGGCGCGGCTACCGCGCGCCCGAGGGGCTCGCCGATCGCGTCCGACGGCTCGCGTCCGGCGAGACACGCGAGGCGCGCGCCGAGGCCGAGCGGGCGCGCATGGAGGCGCGGCCGTGGCACGCGTGATCCGCCCGCGCGCCGAGCTCGTGAGCGCCGCCGTCGTCGACGCCGAGCGCGAGGCGCGAGCCATCGTCGAG
>JBDHVC010000073.1:0-20617 GCA_039809495.1 Sandaracinaceae bacterium | reverse complement strand
CGCTCGACGCGTTCGTCACGCTCGACGCCCCCCCGGTCGACGTCACGTCGGACGCGGGCAGCGTCGTCGTCGCCAGGGACGCGACGGTCTCGGACGCGACCATCTTGCCGTGCGTCGGGACCGTGGAGGTCTGTAACGGCCGAGACGACGACTGTGACGGGGAGGTCGACGAGGGGGTGTGCTCCTACCGCGTGGGCCGCTGGTCCTCGACATGCGCGAGCCACGTCTTCGACGGCCACGTCTACCTCGCCTGCCCGACCGGTCTAGGGTGGATCGACGCTCGAGACGTCTGTCGCTCTCTTGGAACGGGCGGCCTCTACGATCTCGTGAAGATCGAGAGCGAAGCGGAGAACACGGCCGTGCGGGGCTGGATCAGCTCCGACGCGTGGATCGGCCTCAACGATCGCGCGACCGAGGGGACCTTCGTGTGGGCGGACGGCAGCCCGCTCGGCTCCTATCACCCGTGGGGCGCGACCCAGCCAGACAACGGCGTCGGCTTCGTGGAGGAGGACTGCGTGACGATCGCGGCGCCGTTGCCGCTCATACCGGGAGGGACCTGGAACGATCTGCGCTGTGGCGCGGAGCAGGTCTTCGTCTGCGAGGCGCCGATCGTCCCCTGACAGCGCGCCCCGCCTCGAAATAACGCGAGCGCTGCGCGCGCGTGCGGCGTAGGGTGATCGCTCGCGGGCGCGAGCCCGGGGAAGGGACAGGACGATGAGCGACCTCATGCAGCTCTTGGTGCGGATCCAGACCTGGATCCTGCGACTCTTCGGGATGGGCAAGACGGCCAATCTCCTCAGCGACAGCGTCAAGATCTCGAACGCCATCCAGAGCGGCGACGCGAACGCCTACCAGGCGTCGGTGGAGAACCTCATGGACAAGAACGCGCAAGGCGCCTACGGCCGCCCCGGCGTCACGTTCCAGTCCGCGCCGGTGCAGGCCGCCTCGCTCGAGCAGTCCTTCGCGCAGCGCGCGATGGTCGACGCGCAGATGGCCGCGCAGCAGCGCGTCCAGAACGCGAACCCCGCGCTGACCGCGCCGATCGAGGGCGTGACGATCGAGCAGTACGCGCAGATGGTCGCGCAGGCCGCGCAGCTCCAGGGCGACGCCGCGCTCGACGGCTTCCTCGCGCAGCACGGGATGGACCGGGCGAAGTGGTCGCGCGTGGGCGACGGCTGGAACGCCCGGATGCGCGACGACACCTCGTACTCGCTCGTGACGATCTACGGGCGCGCGTTCGGTGGCGCGGGCGCCGGTCAATTCGGCGCCGCGGGAGCGGCGGGCGTGGCCGCGACGGCGGCGGCGGGCATGACCGGGGTCGCGAGCGGCGCCGGCGGTGGCGAGCCCGTGAGCTGGGAGAAGTACAACGAGATCGCTGGCGCGCAGCAGGCGTGGTCGCAGTCGGGCAAGGACGTCAACGCGATGCTCCACCAGACCTTCGGCATCAGCGCCGTGGACTGGTCGAACCTGAGCCAGTACTGGATGGGTCGCATGATGAGCGATCCGCAGAAGATGATGGAGATGACGAACCTCCAGCAGCAGTGGGCGGCGCGCTACGCGGCGCCCAAGGCCGATCAAGACCTCCAGTTCTGATCCAGCCTGGGGAGCCGTGAGCATGCTCGACGTGGGCGCCATCCGCGCGAGCCTCGACGCCATCGAGGGGAACCTCGCGGCGCACGAGCGCTACGTCCTCGACGCCGCGCGCGCCGCGCCGTTCGGCGGCAACCACGCCTGGGACGCGGTGCTCCGCCACTACGGGCTCGCTCCCGATCCCGCGCTCGCGCGCCTCGAGGCGGCGCAGCGCGCGGGCCAGCGCGAGGGCGCGTCGATCGACGAGGTGCTGCGCGCAGCGGCCGCCGTCGTGAAGCAGGCGAGCGCCGAGCTGGACCGAGCGCTCGCCTCGATCGAGCTCGGCCCGGCCGGCACGGTGAAGACGCTCGAGGCGAGGCCGCTCGAGCCGCTCATCGCCGCCCTCCAGGTGCGCCTGCGCCAGTTCGAGGAGCAGGTGCGGACGCGCTACGCGGCGCTCGTCTGCCCTGGCGCCGGCACCGTCGCCTCGAGCGTGGGGAGCGTCTTCGCGAACGCGGCGTCCACGGCGAAGCTCACGCCGTGGGCCAACGTGCGCTTCGAGCCGACGCGCGTCCTGAGCTGCGAGGTCTGCGGCGCACCGCAGCAGCTCGAGCTCGACTTCCGGTGTTTGTATTGTCGTAACCCGATGCGCGGCCCGAGCCCGGGCTGATCGCGAGGTGGAGGGGGCCACGGTGAGCGAGACACAGGCGCGTTGGCAGGCGTTCGTCGACAAGGTGCTCGGGCGATATCGCGAGATCCTCGCGGAGTCGGACGCGGGGTTCGCGCAATTCGTCGCGAACCCGGAGATCGATCCGATCACCTTCGAGAACGCGATGACGGCGATCCGACAGCGCGTCATCGACCTGAGCTCGAAGCTCGAGACGACGTACGGCGAGAACGTCGCGATCTTCGGCGGCGGGGAGGCGCGCGCGCTCCACGAGTCGGCGAGCCGCGAGCTGGGGGAGGGGTTCGATCGCTGGGAGGTCCGCTGGCGCGCGAGCCTCGCGCGCTCGCTCTGGGCGCGCGTCGAGCCGCTCGTGCGGCGCCCCGTCGCCTGCTCGCAGTGCGGCGCCGAGCTGCCGAACCGCACGCTCTTCCACAAGCCCGAGTCGGTCACCTGCCCCTACTGCAGGGCGGTCAATTCCGTCTCCCCCGACATCCAGGTGAGCCGCTACTTCGACTTCGCGCCGGACGCCTTCGCCGCCGAGGCGACGATCGAGACGAAGCTCGCGCTCGAGCGCGGCTATGGCGCGCGGCGGTCGAAGGCGGAGCGGATCGATCTCGCGCGCCGCCACTGGCGCGCCTACGTCGATGTCCGCAACCAGGTGCTGCCGATGTCACCCGAGGAGTCCGAGCGCTACGTCGCGAGCAAGGTGAAGTTCATCGAGCTCTACGGCTGACAGCGCGCCTCGCTCGACGCGATTTGCCCCTCGACGGCGCGCCGTCAGCCAGGGCTCGCCTCGGCTCCGAGCTTGTCGAGGTGCTGCCAGAGCGGGCCAGCCAGGCCCCGCCGCCGCAGGAGCGCGAAGGTCCGCCGCCGGAAGCGGATCTCGAGCTGCGGCACGACCCAGCGTGGGTAGCGCGCGTGCTCGCTCCGCACGAGCTCGAGGATCTGCTCGCGCAGCGCCCGCCGCCGCTCGGCCAGCGCGGGGTCGAGCGCCTCGTGCTCGTCGTTCCAGACCATCAGGATCGCCGCGAAGGGGTCGAGCTCGACCACGAAGTCGAGCGTGCGCCGCACGGTGTCGAGGCTCTCGCCCTCGGTGCCGAGGAGGAACGTGTGGCAGTCCTTGAGCCCGGCGGCCTTGGCGACCCGGCTCGCGCGTCGGATGGCCTCGGTGTCGAAGCCCTTCTGGAGCCGCCGGAGCACCTCGTCGTCGCCCGAGTCGCTGCCCATCTCCATGCCGACCGCGCCGCCCCGCGCCATCGCCTCGGCGAGCTCGGGCTCGAAGCGGATCGGGTTCACGTAGGAGGTCCACGGGAGCGACGTGCCCCTCCGCGCGAGCGCCTCGGCGACGAGCCTCGCGTGCCGCGGAGGCAGGTTGAAGACCGCGTCGACGATGAAGACGTGTCGCGCGCCCGCCGCGTGGGCTCGCTCGAATTCGTCGGCGACGCGCTCGGGATCGCGCAGCCGATGCGAGCTACCCTCGATCGTCGGGTACGTGCAGTAGGCGCAGCGCATCGGGCAGCCGCGCTTCGTCTGGATCGAGTCCGTGCCGCACCGCTCGTAGTAGCGTCGATCGACGATCGCGCGATCGACGGGCGGCGTCTCGTCGAGGCGGACGAAGGGAGGGCGCGCGCGGCTCGCGAGCACGCGCGACCCCTCGCGATAGAAGACGCCGGGGACCGACGCGAGCGGCGCGTTCGCCGCGAGGGCCTCGAGGAGCCGGGCGAACACGAGCTCGCCCTCGCCCGCGACGCCGACGTCGGCGCCGAGCGCCTCGAGCAGCCGCTCGGGGAGCACGCTGTAGCCGCCGCCGCCGAGGACGACGCGCGCCCGCGGCGCGTGGGCTCGCGCGACCGACACGAGGCGTCGGTAGTAGGCGATGGAGCGATCGATGGGCCCGTAGGTGTTGTCGTGGACGTTGCGCATGCCGATCGCGACGACGTCCGGCAGAAAGCGCGAGAGCGCGTCGCCGAGCGCCCGCTCGGGCTCGCCCTCGAAGCAGAGATCGACGAGCGTGCGCTCGTGCTCGGGCGCGGTCGCCGCCATCACCTGGAGCACGCCGAGGGGGAGCACCGGATCGGGCATCTGCTCCTGGTTGCCGGCGACGAAGGCGATGCGCACGAAGGACCTCCCGGTGCGAGCCGCGCGAGCGGCCCAGGTCAGTAGGCGCTCGAGTCCGAGCGATACTCGAAGCAGTCGAGCGCGCGATCGACGTCTCGGCCCTCCCAGTAGGAGCGCCACATGTGGAGGAAGCCCTGGACGAGCTCCTCCTCCGTCATCCGCTTGGGCCTGAAGACGACGTGCGCGCCGTTGAATTCACGGAAATTCGTGTGGTGGAGGCGCCCCTCCTCGGTGACCGTCTTCCACATCGGCGTGTTCGGGAAGGGCGTCGCGATGAAGAACTCCGCGGTCTGCACCTGCGCCTGCTCGCAGAAGTCGAGGATGTGATCGAAGCAGCTCGGCTCGTCGCCGTCGAAGCCCGCCCCGAAGGCCGCGTAGAAGCGGATCCCGCGATCCTCGACGCGCCTCACGATGTCGGCGGCCTGCTGCATCTTGACGCGATCGCCCGCGTAGACGCCGCGCGAGATCGGATCGAAGCCGAAGGTGAAGTAGAGGCTCCGCGTGCCGGCGCGCGCGAGCAGATCGAGGAAGGGCTCGCGCACGTTCATCACGAGGGAGCTCGTCAGAAAGAGCCGCGCGCCGCCCCGGTCGGCGATGCCGCCGAAGAGCTTCTCCGAGTAGTTCCGCATCGCCTTGTTCGTCAGCATGACGACGTCCTCGGTGATGTAGAGCTCGCGATCGCCGAGCGCGATCACCTCCTCGGCGGCGTCGATGGGGTCGCGCACGCGCACCGTCTTGCCCTGGATGATCGGGATGTTGCAGTAGGGGCAGGGCCACGGGCAGCCGCGCGCGACCTGCACGAGCGCGGGGTACCAGTGGTAGTCGCGCTCGATGTCGAAGAGGTCGCGGCGCGGCTTCACCCACGCCTCGGGCGGCGGCTGCGAGGGGCCGTAGCGCCGCTTGAGCTGGCCCGCGCGCGCGTCGGCGAGGATCTCGAGCCAGGTGCCCTCGGCCTCCCCGATGCACACGCTGCTGGCGTGCTTCTCGGCGTCGTCGGGGAGGATCGACGGATGCATGCCGCCCATCACGACGGGCACGCCGCGCGCGAGGAAGGCGTCGCCGAGCTCGTAGGCGGAGCTCGCCTGCGGCGTGAAGTAGCTGATCGCGACGAGGTCGACCGGCTCGTCGAGATCGACCGGCGTCACGTTCTGATCGATGATCTTCCACTCGACGTCGCTCGGCATCATCGTCGCGAGGATCTGCGAGCCGAGCGCCGGCGGCATGCGGTACTTCCAGAGCCCGATCACGGGGGGGATCTCGCCGAGCTCGGGGTAGGCCTCGAGGAAGCGCTCGAAGCGCGGGTAGATGATGTGGACGCGCATGGGCGCGCGCATCCTGCCGAGGTTTCGCCGCGGACCGTTGATGCCGCGCAACCGGAGCGATCCTCCGTCGCGCCTCGGGGCGCCCACCACCAGCGCCATTCGCCTCGAATTCCCGCGCAATTCGAGGGATTCGAGGATCCCTCTGCGGCCGCGGCGCGGGCGTGTATATCCTCACGACGATGGGCCTCGAGAACGTCGTCTTCGCCGCACCGTTCCCCCTCGACACGACGCTGCGCTTCGCGCGCGGCGTCTTCGGGCTCGCTGGCGTGCGGCTGCTCGGCGTGATGCAGGAGGCGCCCAAGGGCGAGGCGGCTGCGCTCTTTCACGACGTCGTGCGCGTCGAGGACGCCCTCTCGAGCTCCGACCTCATCGACGGCTGTCGGCTGCTCGAGCGGCGATACGGGCCGATCCGGAGGCTCGTCGGCATCCTCGAGCCGCTCCAGATCCAGCTCGCGGAGGCGCGCGAGGCGCTCGGGATCGCCGGGACGAAGCGGCACACGGCGGAGCTCTTCCGCGACAAGGCGAGGATGAAGGAGGCGCTCCGCGCGGCGGGCCTGCCGACGGCGCGTCATCGGCTCGTCGCGCGCGCCGCCGACGCGGAGGCGTTCGTGGCCGAGGTGGGCTTCCCCATCGTCCTCAAGCCGCCCGCCGGCATGGGCGCGAAGGCGACGTTTCGGGTGAACGATCGCGAGGCGCTCGCGGGCGCGCTCTCGGCCATCCGCCCGAGCGCCGAGCGGCCCGTGCTCGCCGAGGAGTGGCTCGCGGGCGAGGAGTTCAGCTTCGAGACGATCACCGCGCGCGGCGAGCCGCGCTTCCACTCGATCTCGCGCTATCTCCCCTCCTGCCTCGAGGTGCTCGAGAACCCTTGGATCCAGTGGGCGGTCCTCTTGCCGCGCGAGCTCACCGAGCCTCGCTTCGAGGGCGCGCGCGAGCTCGGGCTCGCGGCCGTTCGCGCGCTCGGGCTCGAGGACGGCTTCACGCACATGGAGTGGTTTCGCCGCCGGGACGGCTCGCTCGCGATCGGCGAGATCGCGCAGCGGCCGCCCGGCGCGAACATCACGCTGATGACGGGCCTCGCGCATGGCTTCGACCCCTATCGCGCGTGGGCTCGAGCCGTGGTCGACGAGGCGTTCGATGGCCCCTACGAGCGCAGGTTCGCCGTCGGCTGCGCCTACCTCCGGGGGATGGGTCGAGGCCGCGTCGCCCGCGTGCGCGGCGTCGCCGAGGCGCAGCGCGCGGTCCAGGGCATGGTCGAGGAATTCAAGCTGCCCACGATCGGGGCGCTCAAGAGCGACAGCTACGAGGGTGACGGCTACGTCGTCGTCCGCCACGAGGAGACGGCCGTCGTCGAGCGCGCGCTCCGCACGCTCGTCGAGACGATCCGCGTCGACTACGTCTGATCGCGCGCCCCGCTCGACGTGATCCGTCGAGCGCAGGTACGCGGGCGCTCCGGGAGGGAGGCCACGAGCGGCTCACCCGAGGGATCCGTCGAGCGGACCTGCGCGTGAGGCCTCTGGGCGGAGGTCAGCGGCAGCCCTGCGTGACGGCGCTCGTCCGCGAGGCGCAGATGAGGACGCCCGGGAGGCACGTGGCGTAGCGCCCCGAGGCGCCGCAGTCGGGCACCGCCTCCGCCCAGCCGGCCTCCCGCTCGCAGAGGAGGAGACCCACGCGCTCACACTCGACGACGCGGTCGTGCTCGGGCGTCTCCGCCCCGTCGCAGTCGTAGTCGAAGGAGCTCGTGCCGTCCTCGCGCATGTACGCGGACGTGAAGAACGCCGTCTGCCCGGGGTGGACGAGCGCGGCGCGAGCGCGGAAGGCGCCGCGGTCGCTGTCCCAGCAGTCGCGGCAGTCGCGGACCCAGGCGCCCTCCGTGGGCCGCTCGCAGCTCGTGCGCGTCATCGCGGGATCGCCGTAGCCGTCTCCGTCGCGATCGAGGCACCACACGGCGGAGCCCGTCTCCTCGTCGACCATCCCGTCGCAGTCGTCGTCGGCCATGTTGCAGATCTCGACGGCGCCTGGGTGGATGTTCGGATCCGTGGGGTCGCAGTCCTCGCAGTCGAGGAAGCCGTCCCCGTCCCTGTCGATCGCGACCTGCTCGCAGCGCGCGCGCGCGCCGTCCGCGACGCACCGCGCCGTGTGGCAGTCGTCTCCCGCGTCGCACACGACCGGCTCGCCGCGCTCGCAGCGCCGCCCCAGCAGCTCTCCGGTCGTCTCCGAGACGACCCTCTCGCATCGCTCGATCCCGTTGCACGGATCGCCGTCGTCGCAGTCGAGGTTCGCGTGGCACGCGAGGCGGCACCCGACGCAGCCGTCTACCGGCGTCCCCTCGCACTCCTCTCCGCGATCGGGCTCGATCTCGTGGTTCCCACAGCCCGTGGGCCGGCAGACGCCGCCGGCGCACGTCCCATCGTCGCCGTCGCCGAGCGGACAGGCGCCGACGCGCTCCTCGGACGCGCAGCGCCCATCAACGCACGTCGAGGCGACGCACGGGTTGGCGCTCTCGCAGTCCGTGTCCTCGACGCACTGCCGCTGGCAGCCCACGCCACAGGAGGTGTCGCCCTCGGGCTCGCACGCCTCGCCCGCCCCACGATCGACGAAGCCGTCGCCACAGAAGGAGAGCGCGCACGAGCCGTGCAAGCAGATGAAGCGCGGGCTCGTCGCGCACTCGACGCCGTCGCCGACGTCCGCGCAGTCGACCGGCTCGCCGCCAGCGTCGTCGCGCGTCGTGTCCGCGTCGACCGACGTCGCGGCGTCGGCGCCGGGCTCGCTCGCGTCGATCCCGAGACCCGCGTCGAGCTCCGCTCCGTCGCTCGGCGACGCGGCGTCGAGGACGAGGCCGCAGCCTGGGAGCAGGAGCGCGAGGGCGGCGAGCGATAGGCGAAGCGTCATCGCTCGATTCTAACTCCACCCGTCGCTCGACACACCAGCGGCCTCGGGCGCGGACGTGGTATGCCTCGCGCGCCCATGCTCTGGCTCGTCCGCTCCGCGATGGTCGCCTTCTACCCGCGCACGGCCGCCCTCCCGGGCCTCGTCGACACGGGCATCGACGCGTACTTGAGGCAGTTCCGCTCGGAGACGACGGCGCTCATGTGGCTCGGCGTCGTCCTCGCGTCGCTCCTCTATCACCTCACGCCGCTCTTCACGGTCTTCGTCCCGCTCCCGGCGTTCCTACTCCCCGCGTCGCTCCGCGATCGGCACACGGCGCGGATCGGCGACTCGAACCTCTACCTCGTCAAGCAAGCGATGCTCGTGCTCAAGCTCCCCGCCGCGCTCTGCTGGGCGAAGGATCCCGAGGTGCGCAGGCGCTTCGCGATGGCTCCCTATCCGCCCGATCCGGGGACGTGGAGGACGTCGTGAGCGGGGCCCACGTCGCCTACCGCGATCGCGGCGAGCCGACGTTCGAGGGCGAGGCGGACTACGTCGTCGTCGGCTCGGGCGCGGGCGGCGCGGCCCTGGCCTCGTGGCTCGCGCGCGCGGGGGCGAGCCTCTTCGTCGTCGAGGCGGGGGCGTGGCGCGATCCCGAGGACTACCCGAGCAGCGCGTACGGCTCGATGCGCGATCTGATGGACGACTGGGGCGCGCAGCTCGCGATGGGCCGCGCGTTCTGGCCCATCGTCCAGGCGCGCACCGTCGGCGGGACGACCGTCATCAACTCGGCGATCTGCGTGCGCACGCCCGCCGACGTCTTCGATCGCTGGGAGAAGGAATTCGGGATCGGCCGGACGGGGGGCAAGGGGCGGCTCGCCGATCGCGTGTGGCGCCATCAGGACGAACTCGAGCGCGAGCTCTCCGTCGAGGAGGTGCCGCCCGACGCGCGCGGTCGCTCGAACGTGCTCGCGATGAAGGGGGCGACGGCGCTCGGCTACGACAGCCACTACATGCGGCGCTACGTGAAGGGCTGCGCGGGCAGCGGCCAGTGCCTCCAGGGCTGCAAGATGCTCCGCAAGCAGTCGGCGAACGTCGTCTGGATGCCGGAGATCCTCGAGCGCGGCGGGACCGTCCTCTCGTGCGCCCCCGTCCGGCGCGTGCTCTTCGATGGGCGCCGCGCGATCGGGGTCGAGGGGCGCTTCGAGCACCCCTCCTCGCACCGGCTCGGCGCGAGCTTCCGCGTGCGGGCGAAGAAGGCGGTCGTCGTCGCCGCGTCGGTGACGCACACGGCGGTCCTGCTCGCCAAGAGCGGCGTGAAGAGCAAGGCGCTCGGGCGCTTCTTCCGCGCGCATCCGGGGACGGGCGTCTTCGGCGTCTACGACGAGTACGTCGACCAGAACACTGGCGCGACCCAGGGCTGGGCGTCGACCGCGTTTCGCGACGAGCCGGGCCTGAAGCTCGAGACGCTCCACATCCCGCTCGATCTGGTCGCGAGCCGCTTCTCCGGGGGCGGCACCGTCTTGATGGAGCGCCTCGCGCGCTATCGCCACCTCGCGATGTGGTGCCACTCGGTGCGCGCCGAGTCAGTGGGCACCGTGCGCCCCGGCCTCTTCGGCAAGCCCGTGGTCCGCTACGGGCTCGACGAGGCCGACATGAGGAAGTTCCGCGAGGGCATGTACCTCGTCGCCAAGACGCACGTCGCCGCGGGCGCCAAGCGCGTCCTGCCGGGCATCTCCGGCCTCCCGTTCGAGCTCGGCGCCGACGAGATCGAGCGGATCCGCGAAGGCCCGCTCGACCCGCGCGCGTACATCGCGATCCTGAGCCACCTCTTCGGCGGCGCGGTGATGGGGACGAGCCCGGATCGATCGGTGACGGACGGGAGCGGCCGCGTGCTCGGCTACGAGGGCCTCGTCGTCGCGGACGCGTCGGTCATCCCGAGCGTCCTCGGGGTGAACCCGCAGCACACGATCATGGCGCTCGCGCGCTGCTTCGCCGAGGATCTCCTCGAGGGCTGACGCGTCGCGCGGGCGGCGCGCCGCCCCCGAGGAGCGGGGCGAGGCGTGGGGCGGGGATCAGGGCGTCCCGACGTTCGCGCAGCTCCCATCGACGCAGGCGAGCGAGCCGCAGCAGTCGAAGCTGCTCGCGCAGCTCTCACGCTCGCGGCGGCACTGGCACTCGCCGTTCCTGCACTCCTGGAGGCCGACGCACTGGCTCGCGTCCTGGCAGCGCTCGCCCTCGAGGAGGCCGCAGTGCTTCACCGTCGCGCCGAACGAGGTCGGCGCGCAGGTCTGCGAGCCGCAGCAGTCGAGGATCGACGTGCAGCTCTGGCCGGGGCGTCGACACATCGAGACGTCGACGCAATTGCCGCCGATGCAGCCGTCGCCCTCGCAGCAGTCCTGATCGGAGTAGCAGAGCGCGTTGCGCGCCTGGCACTGGCACTGTCCATCGGCGCAGAGCATCTCGCCGCAGCAGTCGTAGTGGCCCGTGCACGAGCTGCCGGCCGCCGCGCAGCAGCGGTCCGGGGGCGGCGTCGTCGCTTCGCCCTCGACGGGCGCGGGCGAGCAGGCGAGGCCATCGCAGCACGAAGAGCCCGACGTGCACGCGGCGCCGGGCTCCGTGCACGCCATCGAGCCGTCGGTGCACTTGAAGTCGCGGCAGGTGAGGCCCGTGCCGCAGTCGGCGTTCGTGGTGCAGTCGTCGCCGCTCCCGCCTTCGCCGGTCGAGCCCTCGTCCTCGCGCTGGCACATGAACCACTTGCAGACGAGCCCCTCGCCGCACTCCGAGCTGTCGGTGCAGAACGAATGCTCGCGTCCCGTCTGGCACTTGCCGCTCACGCACTGCATGAAGCCGCAGCAGTCGGTGGAGTTCGTGCAGCTCGCGTCGGCGCCCGCGCAGCAGCGAGGCACGATCGGCGCCGGGCGGCAGACGGAGCCGTTGCAGCAGCCGCCGCCGCCGAGGATCGGCACGCCGTCGAGCAGGCACGAGAGGCTCGGGCCGCGACAGCTCGAGCAGGTCCCGAACTGGCACGACTGCGAGCCCTCGCAGGAGTCGGGCTGCGAGTCGGCGTTGGTGTCGCAGCACATCTGCATGTCGTGGCCGCAGTCGCTCGGCGTCTCGGCGCAGGAGCTCGTCGAGTGATCGCACATGAGGCCCGGATCACACGAGCCGCGCGGGCTGCAAGGCTCGCCCGTGCCGCCCGTGTCCGTCCGGCGGATGCATCGACCGCCCGCCGAGCAGACGAGGTCGCCCGTGCAGTCGGTGCCGCCCGGCCGCCCGCTCGCGTCGCAGCAGGGCTGATCGATCTCGCCGCAGGCGTAGGCCGGATCGGTGATCTCCACGCAATTCGTCCCGTCGCAGGAGAGCGTGGGGCGGGTGCAGGCGCTCGCGCCATCGCAGCAGCGCTGCCCCGCGTCGCCGCAGGCGACGCAGCGCCCCGTCGCGCTGTCGCAGACGTTGCCGGAGCGACACGTGAAGCCCGGGCAGCAGCTCCCGCCGACGCCGCCGCAGCTCGCGCCGTCGCCAGGCCCACCGGGGCCCGGCCCGTCGATGTCGTCGATCTCCGGATTGCGACAGACGCCGCTCGCGCAGACGAGGCCGCCGCAGCAGTCGCTCCCGCCCGAGCAGCTCCCGCCGCGCGGGCCGCAGCACGCGCCGCCCTGGCAGGTGAGGCCCGTGCAGCAGTCCGAGGCGGTGCTGCAGGCGACCGGTGAGCCGGGGCCGACGCAGCACACGTCGCCGCGCCCGCAGCGCAGCCCGAGCTCGCACGTCCGACCGGCGCAGCACGCGCGCCCCGCCGGACCGCAGGGGCCCTCGCCCGGATCGACCGGGACGTTGGCGTCGACGCCCGGCGGATACGCAGCGTCCCTCCGACGGCCCGCGTCGCGGGCGCCGTCGTTGCCGTTCGCGCAGCCGGCGGCGGCGAGGCCGAGCGCGAGGATCCAGAGGAGCGAGGAGGCGAAGGAAGGCGAGATCCGCGAAGCGTGCATCCGCCCAATATACACGCTCTCGACGAGCTTCGACGCCGCCTTCGTCGAGGGCGGCGTCGCGGCCGGGCCCGCTCGTCGAGGCGCGCTCGCCCCTCGGGCTCCGCGTCGGGGGTGATGGCCCGCGCGATCGGGGGCATGATGGCTCGCGCTCACAGGCCCCCGCTCCGAGACGAACGCTCCGAAGAGGAGGCCCACGCTCGCGCGCGCGAGACGGGCGCGGAAAGGCAAGCCATGACGACGACATCGAGCGACAAGCGAGCGCGCTTTCGGGCGCTTCACCGGGAGGGCTGCTTCGCGCTCCCGAACCCGTGGGATCTCGGGAGCGCGAGGCTCCTCGAGGAGCTCGGCTTCGTCGCGCTCGCCTCGACGAGCGCGGGGTTCGCGTGGTCGCGCGCGCGCCCCGACGGCGCGGTGCCGCTCGAGCTCGTCCTCACCCACCTCCGCGAGCTCTGCGCGGCGACGAGCCTGCCCGTCAACGCCGACTTCGAGAGCGGGTTCGCCGAGGACGCGGAGGGGGTCGCGAGGCACGTGCGCCTCGCGCTCGAGGCGGGCGTCGCGGGCCTCTCGATCGAGGACGCGAGCGGCGATCCGAGCGCGCCGTTGCGCCCGATCGAGGAGGCCGCGCGTCGGCTGAGGGCCGCGCGCGGGGCGATGGACGAGGTCGATCGCGACGCGATCCTCGTCGGCCGCGCGGAGAACTTCCTCGTCGGTCGCCCCGACCTCGACGACACGATCCGGCGCCTGCGGGCCTACGCCGAGGCGGGCGCCGACTGCCTCTTCGCGCCGGGGATCCACACGAAGGAGCAGATCTCGGCCATCGTCACGGCGCTCGCCCCGAGGCCGATCAACGTGCTCGTCGGCTCGAACGGCGAGCACTCGATCGCGAGCCTCGGGGCGCTCGGCGTCCGGCGCGTGAGCGTCGGCGGCGGGCTCGCGCGCTCGGCCTGGGGCGCCTTCGAGCGCGCGGCGCGCGCGCTCCGAGACGGGCGGCTCGACGGCTTCGGCGAGCAGAAGGCGCACGGCGAGCTGAACGCGGCGTTCTCGAGGCGCCCAGGCTGACGGCGCGCCTCGGCTCATGCCCTGACGGCGCGGAGCGCGTCGTCAGGCCGCGCGGCCGGGCGCGTGCCGCTCGTTGGCCGCCGGGAGCGCCTGCGGAGCGACGAGGCCGCGCGCTCGCTCGCGCTCGAGGCTCGAGGCGAGCGCGAGGCCGAGCAGGGTGAGGCGGACCCGCTCGGCGTCGACGAAGCCTCGACGATCGAGCTCCGCGAGGGCCCGACGGGCGAGGGCGGGCTCGACGCCGAGGCGGCCCGCGAGGCGCTCGACGTCGGCGCCGAGGCCGAGGCGAGCGAGGTCGAAGAGGCCGAGGACGAAGGTGGCGAGGGAGGGATGGCTGCTCATGCGATCCACTGTACCGATGGCACTGAACGCAAATCCAGTTTTCGACGAGAATAGCGATAACTGTTCGAAATTGTTGAAGGTTTCGCGGAGCGAAGGAGCGCCGCGCGTGCCTCGACCCGCCTCCTGGAGCCCGCGAGCGACGATCGCGGAGCGCGCGTCGCCTGTTGGGCAACCGGTCCGCGGGTGGCATCCTCGCGCGATGACCCTCGAGCGGATCCTCGTGCTCTCGGCCGTCTTGCTGCTGTCTGGGTGTGGCTGCGAGGAGCCGGACGCGCCGAGCGCCGAGGCGCTCACACCGAGCGCACCGGCCGCGGCGCTCCCTTCGCCCCACGCCGAGGGCGCGCAGGCGTCGCCCGCGCTCGCCCCCACGCCCGAGCTCGCCCCCGCGCCCGAGCTCGAGGCCGCGCGTCCGTCGGAGGATCCGGGAGCCGCCCCCGCGCCCGCCGCCCCTCGCGACAAGCCCACGCGCGGCGATGAGCGCCCTCGGCTCGCGAGCCCGCCCGCGCCCCGACGGATCGAGGGGTTCGGGGCTCGCCCGCCCTCGTCGCCCGACGATCGCGGCTCGGGCCTCGAGCCCTCGAGCGAGCGAGCGCGCGCCTCCTCGGGGGGCGTCGTCCCCGCGCCCAGGCGCCGCGTCCTCGGCCCGGCGACGCGCGGCCAGGGGCTCGAGGAGGGATCGGGCGCCCGAGCGCGCTGACGGCGCGCTCGGCTCGACGCGGCGAGGCGGGCAGGGTCCGCTCGCCCTCTGCCTGCTAGAGTCGCGCCCCCATGAAGGAACGGCTCCTTCGCGCGCGCGCTCCGATCGTCGTCTACCTCGTCGCGACGGCGGTGTACCTCGCGGTGGCGGGGCCGCGGCTCGCCCAGCCCACGACGGACAACCACTTCGTGCACCTCGCGGCGAGCCTGCTCCACGGTCAGCTCGGCGTGCTCGAGAACCACCCGCCGGGCACGAACGACTGGGCCTGCTACGACGAGGAGACGGGCGAGATCTGCCCGACGTCCGCGTGGCCGCCCCCCTGGGGGCGAGGGCCGAACGAGCACCAGCGCTGGTACATCTCGTTCCCGCCGCTCCCCGCGGTGCTCATCCTCCCGGCCGTCGCGATCTGGGGCACGGCGACGCGCGACGCGCTCTATTGGGCGCTCGTCGCCGGCCTCTCTCCGTGCTTCCTCTACGTCCTCTTGCGGAGGCTCCGCGAGGAGCACGGGAGCGGCCGCACCGCGCGCGACGATCTCCTGCTCACGGCGCTCTACGCGTTCGGCACCGTCTACTTCTTCGTCGCGGTGCAGGGCACGGTGTGGTTCGCGGCGAACGTCGTGACGAGCGTGCTCGTCCCGCTCCTCGTCCTCGCCTCGCTCGGGGGGCGAAGGCCGCTCCTCGCGGGGCTCGCGATGGCGGCGCTCTTCCTCACGCGCCCGAACACGGCGCCGCTCGTGATCCTCCCGCTCGTCGAGCTCCTCGCCGCGCACCGCCGGTCCGCCGTGCCGAGCGTCCCCTTCGCCGACGAGGCGGGGCCGCGCGCGCGCCTCGCCGCGTGGCTCCGGGGCGTCGATGGGGGCGCCGCGCTCCGCGCGATCGGGCTCCTCGCGCTGCCCATCCTCCTCGCGGGCCTCGTCGCGATGGCGATGAACGAGGCGCGCTTCGATCGCGCCACCGAATTCGGCCACCGCTTCCTGATGATCAACTGGCGAGGCCGCATCGAGCGCTGGGGCCTCTTCAACTACCACTACCTCGGCAAGAACCTCGGCGTCTTCCTCGGCTCGCTGCCCTGGCTCTCGGCCCAGGAGCCCCACGTCGTCATCTCGCGCCACGGGCTCGCGCTCTGGTTCACGACGCCCGCGCTCCTGCTCGCCTTCTGGCCCAAGCGCGCGCTCGACTTCCGCATGCGCGCGCTCTACGCGGCCTTCGCCGTCGTCGCCGTCATCGACCTCATGTACCAGAACAGCGGCTGGATCCAGTTCGGCTACCGCTTCGCGACCGACTACCTCGTCCTGCTCTTCGCGCTCCTCGCGCTCGGGGGGCGTAAGCTCCGCACGCCGGGCTTCGTCGTCGCGATGATCTTCGCGATCGCCGTCAACACGTTCGGCGCGATCACCTTCGACCGCGCGTGGCAGTACTACGACGACGACGCGACGCAGGAGCGCGTCTACCAGCCCGACTGAGGCCCTCGCCGATGCACCGAGATCCCCCGCCACCCCGCAATCGCTCGCGCCCGATCGGCGCGGGCCGCGCGGCGCGTCGGCTGGCGCTCGCGGCGCTCGTCGCGGCGAGCGGCGTCGGGTTGGGCTGCGGCGGCGGGGCGCGGCTCGTCACGCGCGACGCGACGGGGGGCCTCTTCGCGCTCGACGGCGACGAGGGCGCCGCGCGCGAGGACGCCGAGCGCCAGATGCGCGAGCACTGCGGCGCGCGGGGCTTCCGCGTCACGGCCGACGGGACGTTCACCGTCGCCACGCGCGAGGAGCCCGAGCTGACCCCCGGCGAGCGGGGGCGGCGCTTCGCCGACGAGGAGACGCGGACCTCGTCGGCGTTCGCGCCCGGCATGGCGGGGAGCGGGCTCGGCACGACCACGGGCCTGCGCCTGAGCGCGGACGAGTCGCCCGAGATCTACGACCCCGCGACGAGCGGCGCGACGCCCCGCGTCCCGACGCCGGTCCGCGAGCACCGGCTGGAGTACGAGTGCGGCCGGCGCTGACCCGTGGCTCGCTCCTGCTCGGCGTCGCCGGGCTCAGCCTCGGCTGCGGCGCCAAGAGCGGGCTCGAGCTCGCGCCGCGAGACGCTGGCGTCATCGACGGCGAGCCGCCCGCGATCGACGCCGCCTCGGGCCTCGACGCGACGGCGTGCCTCACCGACGCCGACTGCGACGACGGACTCGCGTGCAGCGACGATCGCTGCGTGCGCGGGGCGTGCGCGCACGACTACGTGAGCGATCGCTGCAACGACGGAGTCTTCTGCGACGGCCTCGAGCGCTGCGAGCCGGGCGTCGGCTGCGTCTCGCCGGGGCGAAGCTGCGACGACGGGCTCGCGTGCACCGTCGACGTGTGCAGCGAGGCCGAGCAGCGCTGCCTCGCCACGCCGGACGACGATCGCTGCCCGCTCAGCGCGCGCTGCGACCTCGCCCGCGGCTGCATCCCCCGCGCGCTCGTCCACGACGAGCGATCGCTCTACGAGCTCGATCTCCCGAGCGGCGAGCTCCACGACCTCGGCCGCTCCCCGATCGCCCTCACCGACATCGCGCTCGCGCCGGACGGCACCTTCTACGGCGCCTCGAGCAGCGTCGCGGCGCTCGTGCGCGTCGACGCGCGCGCGGGCCGCTACGAGCCCGTCGTCCACGTCGAGGGCTCCTTCAACGCGCTCGACGTCGGGCCCGACGGGAGCCTCTATGGCGCGTCGAACGAGCGCGTCTTCGTCTTCGACCTCGCGCGCGGGCGCGCGCTCGAGATCGCGCGGCTCCCGAGCGGCTTCGAGTCGAGCGGCGATCTGGCGTTCGTCGAGGGCGCGCTCTACCTCACCGCCCGCGTGATCGGTCCCTCGACGGTCCCCGACGTCCTCTTCGAGATCGACCTCCACGGTGGGCTCGCGCGGAGCGTGGGCGCGATCGGCTACACGTGCGTGTGGGGGCTCGCGCCGCTCGGCCCGCGCCTCTACGGGGTGAGCTGCGAGGGCGTCGTCCTCGAGATCGACGTCGCGACGGGCGCAGGCGCGGCGATCGCCCCTCGCCTCCCGCACGCGTTCTGGGGCGCGGCGTCGCGCTGATCAGCGTCGTCGTCGACGGCGCCCCACGCAGGCGCCCCACGCAGGCGCCCCACGCAGGTGCCGAGCAGGAGCGCGAGGGCGACGAGGGTCGATCAGCGAGGCCGCCGTCAGCGCGGCTCGCCGCAGCGGACGAAGCGCACGAGGCCCCCCTCGAGCGCGATCGCGACGACGCCGCTCCGGTCGATCGCCAGCGCGGGCCTCTGCTCGCCGGGGAAGACGAGCGGCTCGCCGAGGACGCGCGCGCCGGCCTCGACGCGAACCGTGCGGACGCGGACCTCGTGCGGCGCGTCGGGCTCGGCGGCCGAGGGCGCCTCCATCACGAAGAGCGCGTCCGGGCCCCGCGAGCGAGCGCGGACGACGAGGGGCGATCCGTAGCCGAGCCCGCGCACGAGCGGATCGGGCGCGTCGGTGCCCTCGAGACCGAGGACGCCGACCGCGCGCGTCGCGAGGTTGCCGACCGCGGCATAGGCGAGCAGCGCCTCCCCGCCCGCGGTGGTGACGGCGAAGCTCGGCGGCTCCGCGGCGAGGTTCACGGGGCGCGCGACGCGCACCTCGGAGGGCGCGCCTTCCGCGTCGAACGAGACGCGGTGGATGACCGAGAGGGCCGTGCGCGGATCGATGAAGAAGAGCTCGGGGCGCCCCTCCCGGCCGGCGGCGAAGAGAGGGTGAGCCCCGCCGAGGCCCACGTTCAGCTCGCGGCGCTCGAGGACCGCGCCCGATCCGTCGAGCCGGACCATCTCGAGCCGCGTCGGCCCGCCGGCGCTCGAGGGGGAGATCGTCGCGACGAGCACGCGCGTCGGCCCGATCCGCGCGAGCGCCGGCGTGAAGCGGACGTCGGCGCCCGAGAGCGCGAGGGGGACCTCACGCGGCGCCGGCCGAGCCGGATCGACGAGGGCGAGCCTCACCTCGCCCGCGCCATCGACGTACGCGAGCCCGAGCTCGCCGGCCTCGTCGCCCGCCGAGCCGAGGAGCGCGAGCGCCGGCGCGGCCGCTCGCCCTCGAGCCGCGGCCTCGATCGGGATCGACGCGACGAGCCGCGCGGCCTCGCCTGGAACGAGCGAGGCGAGCGAGACGCGCTCACCCTCGCTCGTTCGCTCGTAGCCGGCGATGAAGAAGCGCCCCTCGGCCGCCTCGATCGACATCGCGCCCGCGCTCGCGAGGGCGCGCACCGGCGCCTCCGCGACCTCCTCGCAGGCGCCCGGCGCGAGCGTCGGGTGGCGCAGCGCCGAGGCGCGCGCCTCGACCACCTCGTCCGCGCCGACCGGCGCCTCGAGCGCCTCGAGCGGATCCTCGCGCTGCGCCGCGCTCGGGGGGCTCGAGGTCGAGGCCGAGGTCGGTGCCGAGGTCGGTGCCGACGTCGGGGCCGACGTCGGGGTCGTGGTCGGCTCGCTCACGCTCGGCTCGGGCGTCGGGCTCGGCGGAGCCTCCTCCGCGCCGCAGGCGAGCACGAGCGAGAGCGCGACGAGGAGCGCGCCACGCATCGACGTCGTTCGCTTCACGCCCCGAGCGTAGCCCACTCACCGTCGCGCGGGGCGCCTCGTCGATCGCTCCGCCGCGGGCGCCGCTCGGCGCGCGGGGACGGGCCTCGGCCAGGGCTCGTCGAGCGGCGCGAGCCGCACCGGCGAGGCCCCGGGCGCGGGCACGATCTGCGCGGGATCTCCAAGGAATTCGAAGTGCATCGTGTCCTGCAGGCTGTCGCGGCCGAGCCAGTAGAAGCCGAAGCGCTCGAACTCACGCACCCAGCACTCCGGCATCTGCATGCGCTCGAAGATCGACTGGACCTCGACGGCGCAGAGCGGATGATCCGTCCAGGGCGGCACGCACCCGCAGCAGGTGTTGACGCTCGGATCGACGTCGATCGCGATGCCGTAGACGTGGTTGGACACCTCGCCGTTGTGGTACGTGTTGCGGTCGCGGATGCCCGAGAGGCGCTGCGCGCGGTAGGGCGACGCCGAGCACGAGGCCGTGATCGCCTGCTCGACGCACGCGAGCGCGGGCTGGATCGCGGTGTTCAAGCGGACGTGCAGGCCCATGAACCGCGTGCTCGAGGCGTTCTGCATCGGCGTGCGCGGGTTCCACTCGCGCTGACCGAAGCCCTCGAAGTAGCCGTAGCGCTCCGTGCGGAAGCGGACGGCGCGAGCGGCGAGCTCGCGGCGCTCGCGGATCTCCTCGCGGCTCATGCGCGCCTTCGTCACCCAATTGCCGCGGACGAGGAAGTCGAGCGGCCGCTGCTCGTTGCAGGCGATGGCGTCGCCGCTCGAGGGCGCCGCCTCGCTCGAGGGTGCCGTCGTCGAGCCCTCCGCTTCGTCCGCGTGGGCGCCCGAGACGACCAGCCCGAGCGCGAACGCGGCGCTCGCGGCGAGGAGCACGGTGAGGAGGGGAGGTCGCATGGAGCCCAAGGCGTAGCGCCGAGGCCCGGCTCACGCGAACCGGCCTCGGCGCGATCGTTCAGAGCTGCCGGACGATGCGGACGGTCTCGTTCGCCGGCACCTCGACCGTCACCTCCGTCATGCGGCCGTCCGCGGTGCGCAGGCCGATGCGGTGGCTCCCGGCCGACACGCGCAGATCGCGCACGGGCGTGTTGCGCCCCGTGTCGCGTCCGTCGACGAAGACGCGGGCCCAGGGGAGGGTCTGGATCTGGAGGATCCCTTGGCCGCCGCGCGCGGGCGCGGGCGTGGACGTCGAGCCTTGACGGGTCGGCGTCGTCCGCGTGGGCGCGGGCGTGGCGGGCGTCGGCGTCGTCCGCGTGGGCGTGGGTGTGGCGGGCGTCGGCGTCGTCCGCGTGGGCGTGGGCTCGGAGGGGCTCGAGCGTGTCTCGCGCGAGGGCTCGCTGCTCGAGCGCTCGCGGCGCTCGGGCGTCGAAGGCGCGCTGGCGGTTCGCGGCGAGCCCGCCGGGGGCGTCGCTGGCTCCGCGCTCGCCGCGGCGGTGGGTCGCGGC
>JBDHVC010000072.1:0-22553 GCA_039809495.1 Sandaracinaceae bacterium | reverse complement strand
CGCAGCGCCGAGCCCGCCCCCCGCGCCGCCCCCCGCGCCGACGCCGGCCCCCAGCGCGGCGCCGCCCTCGCTCGACGAGGTGTTCGGCGCAGAGCCCGCCCCGTCCGCCGAGGTGCTGGCCTCGACGGGCGCGGGTGGGTTCGCGATGGACCTCGGCGCTCAGGGGGGTGTCGCGGGTGGACGAGCGGGCGGCCATGGCGAGGGGCTGCGCGCGGGCGGAGGCAGCGGCGTCGTCGCGTCGAGCGGCCCCTCCGAGGCCGATCGGCGGCGCGCGCGGCGCGAGTACGTCCGCTCCCTCGAGGGCCTGCTCGGCGGCCGCGTCCGCTACCCACGCGCCGCGATGCGCGAGCACCTCGAGGGGCGCGCCGAGCTCTGCCTGCGGATCGGCCTCGACGGCCGCGTCCTCGGCCATCGCGTCTGTCGCTCCGCGGGCCACGAGCTGCTCGACGACGCCGCGCTCGAGGCGGCCGCGCGGCTCGAGCGGGTGCCCGCGCCGCCCAGGCTCGCGGCCTGGACGGCCGAGGACGAGATCCACGCTGGCGTGGTCTTCGTCCTTCGCTGATCGCGGCGCGCGGTCCGGGAGGCGGGCCGTGGCCCGACGAGCGCGATGTAGTAGGTTCTCGCGCCACGAACCTGGAGGTCCTTCGATGTTGAGTCCCGACAGCCCCGCCCCGTCCACCGCGGAGATGGTCCCTGGCACCGGCGAGCTCCGCGCCATCTTCAAGACGTCCGCGGGCGACATCACCGTGAAGCTCTACGAGGCGGAGTGCCCCCGCACGGTCGCGAATTTCGTCGCGCTCGCCCTCGGGAAGGTCGAATGGACCGACCCCAAGACCCGACAGCGCACCTCGCGGCCGCTCTACTCGGGGACGGCCTTTCATCGCGTCATCCCCGACTTCATGATCCAGGGCGGCTGCCCGCTCGGCACCGGGACGGGCGGGCCTGGCTGGCGCTTCGCGGACGAGATCCACCCGAAGCTCCGCCACACGGGTCCGGGGATCCTCTCGATGGCCAACGCGGGCCCGAACACGAACGGCTCGCAGTTCTTCCTCTGCGAGGTCGCGACCCCGCACCTCGACGGCAAGCACGCGGTCTTCGGCCAGGCGATCGCGGGCGTCGAGCTGATCGGCGCGATCGCGCGCGCGGGGAACCAGAAGACCGCGCTCGAAGAGATCCAGATCGTCCGCGCCTGACGCGAGAGGCGAGGGCGAGCGCGCGGGGACGCGTCCCCACCCCGCGCGCCTCTTCGCCGGATCAGCGCGGCGATCGCGCGTCCGCGGCGAGGAGCGTGCGAGCCTGCTCCACCCACCGCGCCTTCGCGATCTGCTCCGGCCTCTTGCCGAGCGCGGCGGCGACCCGCGCGAGCTCGGCGCTCTGCCAGGCGGCGACGTCCGCGAGCGAGCCCACCCCGAGTTCGACGAGCGCCTTCGCGGTCTTCGGGCCGATCCCCTTGATCCGCGCGAAGGCCTCGACACCCTGGCTCGGCGGCGAGGCGAGCTCCGGCTCGGGGTTGCGCGGCGTCTCCCGCGCCTCGAGCGCCCGAGCGAGCTCGCCACGGAGCGAGCCGACCACCTGCTCGAGCCCCGCGACGCGAAGATCGAGCCGCTCGAGCTCGCGACGCAGCTCGGTGAGGTGCTGGTCCCCGCGCAGCCGCGAGAGCTCGGCCTCGAGCGCCTCGATCCGGAGCCGTCGCGCGTCGAAGGCGCGGAGGTGGCCCTCGAGATCGACGCGGAGCGTGCGCACGGAGGCGCGAAGCTCCTCCTGCGCGCCCGAGCTCTCCGGGCTCGGGGCCGGCGGGATCGGCTCGAGCGCGGGGGCCGCGCTCGCCTCGATCGCGCGTGAGCGGAGCTCCGCGATCGAGCGCGCGTGCTCCTCACGGAGGCTCGCGAGCGCCTGCTCGAGCTGCGCGAGGCGAGGCGCGTGGGCGCTCGTGGCCTCGGCCGCCTCGTCGATCCGCGAAGCGAGGCGTTGGGCGATCGAGCGCGCGGCGTTCGCCGTGATCTCGAGGCGCGCCACGTGCTCGCGCAGGAGCTCGGGCTCGGCCTTCGACACGAGCAGCGCTCCGGGCGACGAGCTCGGGCGTGGGATGAGGAAGTCGGCCGGCGCGACGCTCGGGAAGCTCGAGCGGGCACCGCTCGGCGGCGTCGACACCCGCTCGGGGCGGAGCGCGCTCGGCGGCAACGGTGCGAGCGACGGCTCGAGCGCGACGGGGGACTCTGCTCGGACCGAGGGGCGCGGCGGCGCCTCGCTTGGGCCGCTCGTGGGCGCGGGCGCCTCTTCACGAGCGACGCGCTCGGTCCCCTCCCGCCTCGTCGGTGGCGCGGGCGGCGCAGGTGGCGGGATCGCGTCGAGCGCGTACGGTCGGCGGCTCGGCGGGCGAACACGCGCCTCGACGCTCGCCCGGCCAGACGACGCCGGGCCGGACGAGGCTGATGAGGCTTCGACGGCGCGGAGTTCGACGGGCTGCGTGATCTCGTCGAGCTCGGGGCTCGTGGCGCCCGGCAAAGGCGGCGGCAGCGGCGCCGCGGTCGAGGGCCGCGTCGGCAGCGTCGCGCGCGGCACCGAGGGGCGCGCTCCAGGCAGGCTCGCTCGAGGGAAGCCCTGCGCTGGCGGGGGTCGATGGTTCCCTCGGTTCGGTCGATCTCGCTCGCTCACGTGAGCGCGGAGGATACCAGAAGCCTCGATCGAGCGCGTGCCTGCGTTGGCCTCGACGAGGGGTGTCGTCAGTCCTCGGGAGGGGCGGGCGTGAAGATCGTGGGCGTGGGCGGCTCCCAGCGCGGCTCGTCGCCCGAGGCCAAGCGATCATGGAGGTCGCGCGCGCGAGCGCTCGCCTCGAGCGCGATCGGCGGCGGCTCGTCCCCGACCGCCCGAAGGCCGAGGCGAACCGCGACCAGCGAGGGGACCTGCTCGGGGATGCAGGCGATCGACTGGGGATCGCGGTCGGCTTGGTTCGTCGGGTGGACGATGCGGTTCGCGATGAGCTGGCACTCGGGGGTGCTCGTCGCAGCCGCGAGATCGACGGTGATCTCGTCGATCTCCTCTTCGCGCACGACCTGCGTCCGGCTCTCGCCCGGCCCGAGGAGATAGGTGCGCTCCCACTGGGAGAAGTCGGGGAGGATCTGCCCCTCGTCGACGCTGAACCCGGGCTGGTACTCGTAGTCTGGGTTGATGCCGTTGAAGGTCACGCTGACCATCCGCGAGCGCGTCGTGTCGAGGTTCGTCACCGTGAACGTGATCTCGAGCTCGAAGTCACCGCGCGCGGCCCAGGGCGCGTCGCCGAGCGCGCGCTCCTCGTCCGGCCGCGGCGCGCGGATGGGGATCTCGACGGGTGCCTCGACGATGTAGAGCGCCCCCTCGCGCGCCTCCGCGAACGGCTCGGTGTCCGGGGCGAACGTGAGCGCCCAGACCGAGGAGCCATCCTCGGGCGTCAAGTAGCGCCGATCCATCCCGCCCTGGCATCCGGCGAGGCCCGCCACGAGCGGGACGGCGAGCGTGGTGGTGATAGCTGCCCCGACGCGTCGGGGATGGATGAGCCCGATCGATCTGCGCATGTCGAAAGGGTAGCTCAGGAGCGCGGCGTTCTGCTATCCCGCCCCGTCGGCTCCTCACGAGCCGCAGGTCACCCCCCGCGAACGCTCGCGCCGCCTGGGCGGCCGTCTCCCCCCGAGCACCCGCTGGCCCGAACACGAGTAGGCATGAGCAGCACCGAGAGCATCGTCCTCGACTTCGACGGCACCTTCACCCGCGTGGACGACGAGGCCGCGCCCTTCGTGGCCGGCTTTCGCGAGGGCCTGCGCGCGCGCGTCGGCGCGGTCGCGGACGAGCGCTGGCCCGCGCTGCTCTCGCGCGTGGAGACCGATCCCGATCGCTACGGCTGGGAGTACGAGGGCGTGATCGTCGCCCCCTCCCACGCCGACCCCTACATCCTCACGACGACCGTCGCCCAGCTCCTGCTGTCGGAGATCGGCATGGGCGAGGGCGCGCGTACGGAGCTGCTCCAGGCCCTCTACCGAGAGAACTACCCGAGGTCGAAGACGGTCTTTCGCGAGGACGCGAAGCAGGTCGTCGAGGCGATCGTGCGCACGGGGGTGCCCGTGTTCGTCGTCACCAACTCCCAGACGGAGCACGTCGAGGCGAAGCTGCGGAGCCTCGCGCCGGTCGGGCTCGAGGCGATCGCGGTCCGCGGCGACGCGCGAAAATTCGTCATCGAGGAGCCCACGCGTTCACGCCACGAGTGGCGCGAGCTCTGGGCCGGGGTGCCGGCCCAGGTGGAGGTGAGCGGCCTCTCGCGCCCCGTCCACCTCCACCGGGGGCGCTACTTCGACGCCCTCACGCGGATCTGGGACGAGACGCGGACCCGCCCCGAGAGCACCCTCGTCTGCGGCGACATTTTCGAGCTCGATCTCGCGCTGCCCGCGCAGCTCGGCGCGCAGATCCACCTCGTCGCGCGGCCGCAGACGCCGGAGCACGAGCTGCGCGCGGCGCGCACGGCGGCGCGCGGTGGCGTCAGCCAGAGCCTCGCGGGCCTGCTCGGTCGGCTCGAGCTCGTCGGCTGATCGGCGCGCGCGTGGGCTTGCTGCGCCCGAAGAAGCGAGGATGATCGGGCGACCTCGATCCGGAGCGAACATGACGAAGATGCGGGTCCTCTCGAAGCTCGAGCGCGCGCGTGGCATCTGGATGTCGGAGGCCGAGGTCCCGACGATCGGGCCGAACGACGTCCTCATCCGGATCAAGAAGACGGCGATCTGCGGCACCGACATCCACATCTACCGCTGGGACGACTGGGCCGCGCGGACGATCCCCGTGCCGATGCACGTCGGGCACGAGTACGCGGGCGAGATCGTCGAGATCGGCTCGCACGTCACGGGCTTCGCGATCGGCGATCGCGTGAGCGGCGAGGGCCACCTCACGTGCGGCCACTGCCGCAACTGCCGGGCGGGCAAGCGCCACCTCTGCCGGAACACCGTGGGCGTCGGCGTGAACGTCCCGGGCGCCTTCGCCGAGTACCTCGCGCTCCCGGCCGTCAACGCGTTCAAGCTCCCCGCGTCGATCCCCGACGAGATCGCCGCCTTCATGGATCCGCTCGGCAACGCGGCGCACACCGCCCTCTCCTTCGATCTCGTCGGCGAGGACGTGCTCATCACCGGCGCGGGCCCGATCGGGATCATGGCGGCCGCGATCTGCCGCCACGTCGGCGCGCGGCACGTCGTGATCAGCGACGTGAACCCGTACCGGCTCGCGCTCGCGCGCCGGATGGGCGCGACGCGCGCGGTCGACGTCCGCACGACGAAGCTCGAGGACGTGATGAGGGAGCTCGGGATGACCGAGGGCTTCGACGTCGGCCTCGAGATGAGCGGCAACGGCGCCGCGTTCGAGGGGCTGCTCGAGGCGATGAACCACGGCGGCCGCGTCGCGATCCTCGGGATCCCGCCATCAGGCGTCACCATCGACTGGAACCAGGTGATCTTCAAGGGCCTGGTGCTCAAGGGGATCTACGGGCGCGAGATGTTCGAGACCTGGTACAAGATGACGGCGATGCTCCAGAGCGGGCTCGACGTCTCGCCGGTGCTCACCCATCGCTTCAAGGTGGACGACTACGAGGAGGCCTTCCGCGTGATGGACTCGGGCGAGAGCGGCAAGGTCGTCCTCGACTGGACCTGATCGCCGCCGGCTGGACGGCCGACGGCGCGGCCCTCTACCATCCGACGATGGCCTCGCTTCGCGCGCTCCTCTGGGCGCTCCCGCTCGCGCTCTTCGCGATCCTGCTCTCGACGAGGCTCGCGCACGCGCAGGACTGCCCGCCCGACGCCGTCGGCTGCCACCGCGCCGACATCGACTTCCACCAGCTCGATCGGCGCCTCCCGAGCGTCTCGCTCGACAGCGGCTGGGTCCCCGCGAGCTCGCCCATCCAGGTCCGGTTCGCGCTCGCGTTCATGGGGGAGACGGAGGTCTCGCTCGGGGGCACGCTCGCGACGTACTGGCCCTTCGGCCTCTCGATGGCGACGCCCGGGCGCCCGGGCGAGGGCCACCTCCGCATGGCGTGGGGCCTCGAGATCGTCGCTCGGATGCGCTTCTCGGCGACCATCGCGGGGACGCGCTACGAGTGGGAGGGCGACATCCCCTTCGTGCCCTTCCACGATCTGCGCCTCGTCGACCAGGCCGACTTCGATCCCTTCGTCCTCCCTGGCGCGAGGCAGCGCCCCGTCTCCATCCACGACGTCACCGATCCCGTCAACGTCTTCTCGGTCGGCCTCTCGAGCATCATCGGCACGTCGATCCCGGGGATCGACGGCGGCTTCGCGCTCGCGGCGACGGGCGAGCTGACGACGAGCTACGAGAGCGAGCGCGTGCTCATCGAGGACGCCCGCGATCCGATCGAGCGCGAGGGCGCCGTCGTCCAGTACTGGCCACCGGCGGGCGGCTTCGGCGCCTCGGAGGACGTCACGGTCCGCACGGAGGGCACGATCGCCTACGAGGGCGGCGTCATCCTCCGACCCAACGTCTACGTCACGCTGCTCGGTCGACGCTTCGAGCTCCTCGGGATCGACGTCCCCGTCACGCTCGTGCGCACGAGCATGGCCACGGACTTCGAGCCCGCCCGCGTCCACGTCCCCTTGCCGGACGTCGTCGTCTCCCCGACGAACCTGGATGGCGGCGCCCTCTACGTCGGTGACACCGCCGACGCGCCGCTCCGCATCGAGAACCGCGGCGAGGCCACGCTGAACGTCACGGTCGATCCGCTCCCCGACACGCTGATGGTCTCGAGCACGAGCCTCACCATCCCGCCCTCGAGCGAGCGCTCGCTCCTCGTGACGATCGCCCCCGCGAGCGCGGGCGTCCTCGAAGAGACGCTCACCCTCCGCACGAACGATCCGGATCAGCCGATCGTTCGCGTCCCCGTGACCGCGGAGGGCCTCGTCCCCGACGCGGGGCCGGAGCCGCGTGACGCGGCCCTCGCGGACGCCGGCGCGAGCGGCGACGCCTCCTCGGCGAGCGACGCGGCGCCGAACGGCGGGCTCGCCGGCGGCGCGTGCGGGTGTGCCGTGATCGGATCCGGCGCGACGCGTGGAGCCCTGAGCGCGGCCTTCGGGCTGCTCGGCCTGCTCGCGCTGCTCTCGAGCCGACGCCGCCGCGCGCGGCGCGCGTGACGGCGCGGGATCGCCCGAACGACCCGATCGGGCTCACAGCACGAATCAGTCGCCCTGATTCGTGCTGTTTCTTCCTTGGCGGAGGGTCTGCCCCCAGACCCTCCCTCACGCCGAGTGAATCGGCGTGAGCCTCCCTCCCGCCGAGCCAGCGCGCCCCTGCTTGACCGATCACGTCGAGTGAGGCGCGCTGTCACTCCTCTGGCGCGGCCAGCGGACGGAGCGCGCGGCGGGCGCCCGCGAGGAGCGCGAGCCCGCACGCGTGCTCCCCTTCGGTCCGCCCGGCGACACCCACGAGGAACCGCGCCCCCCCACGGAGCGCGCCCCCGCCGTGATCGACGGGCGCGAGCTCACCCGAGCGCGCGCGCTGCTCGAGGCGATGGACGACGACCTCCGCCTCGCTCGCGCTCGTCTCCGGCAGGACGAGCACCAGCTCGTGCTCCGTCGCGCGAAAGACGTGATCGATGGTGCGCACGCACTGGCGCACGTTCTCGACGAGCAGCGTCATCACGCGCTCGGCGACGTCGTCGCCCCCGGCGTCCCGCAGGTGCTCGAGGTTCGCGCAGCTCAAGGTGACGCACGAGAGCGCGTGCTCGAAGCGGATCGCGCGCGTCATCTCGTACTCGAGGGTGATCGGGAGCTGCGCGGCGCTCCCCGCGCGCGCGAGCGCCTCCTCGAAGAGGTCGTCGTGCCGGAGCCGATCGAGGAGCGCTCGGCGCAGCGTGCTCCGCACCCGCTGGTGGATCTCGAACACGCGATAGGGCCGCGCGAGGCAGTCCTCGGCGCCGAGCTCGATCCCGCGCCGTCGGATCGACTCGTCGCGATCGCTCGCGGTGAGCAAGACCGGGATCGACGCGAACGACCGATCGCTCTTGAGCAAGCGCAGGATCTCGAGGCCTCCGCTCCGCTGGGCGTCGATCTCCCCAAGACCGAGCGCCGCCTCGCCGAGCGCGTGCGCGCGCCGCTCGATCGTGGAGCCCGAGAGCCGATCGACCCGCCACGCGTCGCTCGACGTCGAGGGCTCCTCGAGCGGCTCGATCCCCGGCAGCGCCACGTCCACCACGACGAGGTCGGGGCGCTTGCGCGACACCGCGTCGAGGACGGCGGAGCGATCCATCGCCGTGAGCACCGTGTGCCCGGCCGCCTCGCAGATCTCCTGCAAGAGCCGCAGGTTGAAGGGATCGGATTCGGCGATCAGCACCAGAGCAGGCATCAGTTCTCCCCGCGACCTCGCCCGACGTCGTCGAGCCCGTAGGTCTGTACTTTTCGGATGAGGTTGCGTCGGCTGATGCCGAGCGCGTCGGCCGCCTTCGTCTTGTTGCCGCGCGTCTTTCGGAGCTCGTCGCCGATCATGCGACGCTCCAGGCGCTCGACCGCGTCCGGCATCGAGACGCCGGGCTCGAACACGATCGCGTCCGTGGGGAGGGTCGGCGCCGCCTTGGGCTCCGGGGCGCTCGTCGAGGGGGCGCGCGGGCTCGCGGCCGCGGCGAGCGTCGGCGCCTGCGTCGAGCCGCTCGGCGCGGGCGCCTTGCGACGACCGATCGACGGTGAGAGCAGCTCCTCGTCGATCAGCGTCTCCTCGCCCGAGAGCACCCAGAGCCGCTCCATCTCGTTCTCGAGCTCGCGCACGTTCCCGGGCCAGGTGTGCGCCAGGAGCCGCTCGAGCGCGCGCGCCGTCAGCACCTTGCCGCGCGGCAGGCGGTCGCGGCGCGCGAGCCGATCGAGGAAGTGCTCGACGAGGAGCGCGATGTCGTCGTTCGAGCCGTCCGGGTCGTGCCGCTCGCGCAGGGGCGGCACGCGTACGACGACGACATGGAGGCGATAGTAGAGGTCCTCGCGGAAGCTCCCCTGCTTCATCATCGCGGAGAGATCGCGGTTGGTCGCCGCGACGATCCGCACGTCGACCCGCTTCGTCTCCGTGCCCCCGACCGGCATGAACGTCCCCTCCTGGATGACCCGCAGGAGCTTGACCTGGAGCGAGGGCGACATGTCGCCGACCTCGTCCATGAAGAACGTCCCGCCGTCGGCGACCTCGAAGAGCCCCGGCTTGTCGGCGACGGCTCCCGTGAAGGCCCCGCGGCGATGGCCGAATAGCTCGCTCTCGAGGAGGTTGTCGTTGAACGCGCTGCAGTTGGTGGCGACGAACGCCTTGCCCGCGCGCCGCGAGCTCCGGTGGATGCTCTTCGCGACGAGCTCCTTGCCGGTGCCGTTCTCGCCGAGCACGAGGACGGTCGCGTCGCTCTGCTGGATGCGCTCAAGCATCTTGAAGAGCGCGAGCATCGGGGCGCTCCGCCCGATGATCGACGGATGGGGCGCGGGGGGCGCGTCGACCCGGCCGAGGAACGCCTCGAGCTCGCGGCGCGCCGCGGCCGAAGCTCGCGCGAGCGCCGTCTCGTCATCGCTCGAGTCGGTGACTTCCACCGTGAGCCGCAAGCCAGAAGGTAGGGAGGTCGTCTGCTTCATCCCCGCTCGTCCGAGGGAAGGTTCTCTAGCACGCGCGCCCCAGCTCCGCCCGTGCGGCGCGCGACGACGCGCCGCGTCGAGAGCCCTCGTCCGCTCGCGGCGCGAGCGCGGCGCTGGGCGGGGCGACGCGGGTCTCTCGAGCCCGATCCCGCCCTCGGGTGGCCAGCGTCGGCGCGGCTGACCATGCTGGCGCCTCCCCGCATGGTCATCGTCTGGTTCATCGTGCTCGTCGGCGTGCTCATCCTCGTGCACGAGCTCGGCCACTTCGTCTCCGCGAAGGCGTTCGGCGTGCGGGTGCTGCGCTTCAGCCTGGGCTTCGGCCCCCGCATCTTCGGCTTCACGCGCGGCGGGACGGAGTACGTGCTCGCGGCGATCCCGCTCGGCGGCTACGTGCGCATGCTCGGCGAGCACCCCCACGACGAGGTGAGCGAGCGCGACGAGGCCCACTCGTTCGCCGCGCAGCCGCTCTACCGCCGCACGCTCATCGTCCTCGCCGGGCCGATGATGAACCTCGTCTTCCCGCTCTTGCTCTACTTCGTCGTCTTCCTCGGGGAGCACACGCTCTCGCCGCCGGTCGTCGGCATGGTCGCCCCCGGATCGCCCGCGGACGGTCGGCTCCTCCCGGGCGATCGCGTCCTCGCCGTCGACGGCGAGGAGATCGCCACGTTCTGCGAGCTCGAGCGGCGCGTCGACGCCTCGATCGACGTCCCGCTCGAGCTCTCGCTGGAGCGGCGTCGCGAGCACGTCACGGCCACGGTGATCCCCGTCGCGACCCTCGAGGCGCGCGCGTTCGGTGTGAGCCGCGAGGCCGGCCGGATCGGCATCTCGACCCGCGCCCCCCTCGCGGTCATCGGGGTCGTCTCACCGGCGAGCCCCGCCGCGGCGGCGCGCCTGCGCAGCTTCGATCGCGTCGTCGCCGCGGGCGGTCGCCCGATCGCGCGCTACGCGGATCTCGTCGAGGTGCTCGAGCCCAACCGGGGTCACACGCTCCCCATCACCTACCTGCGCCCCAGGCGCATCGAGGGCGGGCTCTCGGACCTCCTGCAGCTCTCGTTCTACGAGCCGCACATCGCGACGCTCACGCCCGAGCCGGGCCCTGGCAGCGGCGTGCTCCGCGCCGGGATCGAGTCCTCGGACCTCTACGTCGCGCGCGTCCGCGCCGGCTCGCCCGAGGCGCGCGCGGGGCTGCGCCCCGGAGACCGCCTCGTCGAGCTCGACGGCGAGCCGATCGTGCGCTTCGCCGACTTCGTGGAGGCGATCGCGACGAGCGCGAGCCGCGAGCACCAGATCTCGTTTCGTCGGGCGGACCAGCTCATCCTCCGCGAGCTCACGTTCGAGCGCGAGGAGGGCGAGACGGAGTACGGCGAGCGCTTCGCGCGCTACCGCGTCGGCCTCTCGAATTGGGCGCCGACGATGAGCGAGGCCCCCGTCCCGAACCCCTTCCCCCTCACCTACGCGCTCCGTGAGTCCTTCGCGGCGACGCGCGACATGATCGACCTCACCGTCGTCTCGGTCGTGCGGCTCTTTCAAGGTCGCCTCTCGGTCCGGAGCCTGGGGGGCCCGCTCACCGTCCTCGAGGGGACGAGCGCGGCCGCCAGCGGAGGGCCGCTCGACTACCTCGCGTTCATGGCCTTCATCTCGATCAACCTCGGGCTCCTCAACCTCCTGCCCATCCCCCTGCTCGACGGCGGGCACCTCGCCTTCTTCGTCGTCGAGGCCGCGCTGCGGCGCCCGCTCGCGGCGCGCACGCGCGAGATCGCCAGCCTCGTCGGGCTCGGCGTCCTCGTCATCCTCATGGTGCTCGCGTTCAAGAACGACATCGAGCGACGGTGGCCCGACATCGTCGAGACCTTCGAGCGCGACTGATCCGCGATCCCTTCGCGGCCTCGCGCGCCGCCCGAGGCGACATGACCCAGGGTTCCTCTCCGCTCCTCGACGCCCCCGCTCGGACCGGCCGCGAGCTCGCCTCGCGGGTCGTCCGGCGCGTCCTCGCGGATCACGCGTGGGCCGCGCCGACGCTCGACGCCGAGCTCGATCGCGCGCGGCTCTCGAGCGGCGAGCGCGGGCGCGCCACCGATCTGACCTACGGCGTGCTCCGCGCGCTCCCGACCCTCGAGGCGGAGATCGACCGGCACCGCCCGCGACGCGATCCCATCGAGCCCTTCACCCGCGCGAGCCTGCTCACCGGCGCGTACGAGCTCCTCTACACGACCGAGAAGCCGTGGGCGATCGTCGACGAGACCGTGGGCCTCGTGCGGCGCGCTCGCGGAGAGGGGCTCTCGCGCTTCGTCAACGCGGTGCTCCGCAAGATCGCGCGGGCTCGCCCGAGCGATCCGCGGCGCCCCGAGCGCCTCGCCGTCGAGGGCTGGCTCGAGCGCCTGCTCGAGGAGGACCTCGGCCCCGAGCGCGCGCGGGCGTTCCTCGGCGAGCGGCCCCTCCCGCCGCCGCTCGCGCTCCGCGCGCGCGTCGCACGCGAAGCCTTGGCCGCCTCGATCCGCGACGCCCGCCCCGCCGCCGACGTCGCGCTCGGCGCGCTCTCGAGCGACGCCGTCCTCGTCCGCGGGGCGGGCGATCCGCGGCGCCTCCGGAGCTACGAGCGCGGTGACTTCGTCGTCATGGACGAGTCGAGCCAGCTCGTCGTCCAGGCCCTCGATCCGCGCCCCGGCGAGCGCGTGCTCGACGCCTGCGCCGGCCGCGGGGGCAAGACGCTCGCGATCCTCGACGCGATGCGCGGCGCGCGGGACGGGGCGCTCTATGCGAGCGACGATCACCCGGAGAAGCTCGAGCGGATGGGCGACGAGCTGGATCGCCTCGGTCACCCGCGCGCGAGCGTCACGCGGGTCGGGGTCGATCTCTCGGTCGGGCTCGGTCCGCTCGCCGCCGAGCGCTTCGATCGCGTGCTCGTCGACGCGCCGTGCACGGGGCTCGGCACGATCCATCGACGCCCCGAGATCCTCCTCCGCGTGGGCCCCGACGATCCTGCGCGCATGGGCGAGCTCCAGGCGCGCATCGCGCTGAGCGCCGCGAAGCTCGTCCGCCCCGGCGGGCTCCTCGTCTATGCCGTCTGCTCACCGACCCGCGCGGAGGGCGCGCGCGTCGTCGAGGCCCTCGCCCGCGAGGAGGGCCTCGTCTGCCTCCGCGAGCCCATCGGGCCGGCCCTGCCAGACGCGGACGGCGTCGTCCGGCTCGGCCCCTTCGTCGATCCACACAAGAGCGCGGACGCGTTCCAGATCGCGCGCCTGCGGCGCCCCTCCTGACCGCGGGGCGCGCGCACTGCGAGGCGAGCGGATCAGCGCGGCCAGAGCCACGCCGCGCCACGCACGCCGCTCGAGTCGCCGTGGCGAGCGCGCACGACCGGGACGTCGACGTAGTCGGAGAACACCCACGCCGAGAGGCGCGCGCGCACCTCCGGGTAGATCGCCTCGACGTTGGACATCCCGCCGCCGAGGACGATCGCGTCGGGGTCGAGGACGTCGATCACGCTCGCGAGCGAGCGGGCCATCCGGTCGGCGTACGCCGAGAGCGACGCACGGGCGAGCGCGTCACCCCGCTCGGCGAGCGCGACGATCGCCTCCGGGCTCGCGCCGCTCGTCCCCGACGCGCGGGCGAACGCCGAGGCGAAGCCCGGCCCCGAGAGCCAGGTCTCGATGCACCCCGCCTTCCCGCAGTAGCAGCGCGGGCCGGGCAGCTCGCTCCCGCTCGCCCAGGGCAGCGGGTTGTGGCCCCACTCGCCCGCGATCCGGTGCCGACCCTCGAGGACGCGGCGATCGACGACGAGGCCCGCGCCCGTCCCCGTGCCGACGATCACCCCGAAGACGACGCGCGCCTTCGTGGCCGCGCCGTCGATCGCCTCCGAGAGCGCGAAGCAATTGGCGTCGTTCGCCACGCGCACCTCGCGCTCGAGCGCCTCCTCGAGCCGCTCGACGATCGGGATCCCGTTGAGGCAGGTCGTGTTCGAGCCCCGCAGGAGCCCCGTCCGAGGTGAGATCGATCCGGGCGTGCCGACGCCGACCGACGCGCGCGCGCCGAGCCGCGCCTCGATCGCGAGGACGAGGCCGCGGACCGCGCGGACGATCGCCGCCGCGTCCTCGCGCGGGGTCGGGACGCGCTCGCGCGCGCGCTCGAGGCCCTCGTCGTCGAGCGCGATCGCCTCGATCTTGGTCCCGCCGAGATCGATCCCGACGCGCATCGAGCGCGCTCAGCGAGGCTCGATCGAGACGGCCGTCTTCACCGAATTCGCGATGAAGCAGCCGCGGTGCGCCGCCTCGTGCAGCTCGGCGAGCTCCGCCGCCGAGGGGAGCTTGCCCGAGAAGCTCGCGAGGGGCCTGAGCGTGCAGCGCGCGATCTGCATCCGCCCCCCCTCGGGCCGCTCGAGCGTCCCCACGGCCTCGTCCTCGTAGCGCTCGACGACGAAGCCCTTCTTCGCGGCGACCGCGAGGAAGGTCAGCATGTGGCAGCTCGAGATGGCGCTGACGAGCAGCTCCTCGGGGTTCGTGAGCGAGGGGTTGCCCTTGAACGCGGGCGCCGACGAGGCCGGGAACACGAGCCCCGTCTCCATCGCGACGCGGTGATCGCGCGTGTACTCCTCGACGGTGAAGGGGGCGTCGGTGTTGCGGGCCCAGGTGATCGTCGCGCGGTGCTCGGACATACCCGCGATGATGCCGCGCGCCGCGCCCCGAGCAACGACCCGGACGAGCGGGTCCTCACGTGGTCGGGCGAGGCGCGCCGTCCGTCGCTCGACGCGTCACGGGGTGATGAAGCGCTCGACGGCGAGCACCCACCGGATCTCGCCGACCGCCGCGTCGACGTCGGGGACGCCCTTCACGTAGCGGACCTCGTACCAGACGTCGAGCGTGCGGCTCGGATCGACCGGATCCTTCACTTCGACCGCCGCGCTCCCCGCCTCCGAGAAGCCCGCCTCGAGCGCGCGCTCGCCGATCGTCGAGCGGACGACCGCGAAGAGCTCGTCGGGCGCCGCGGTCGGGCGATCCGAGCGCTGCGTGCGCCCCGTGAACCACACCTCGAGCGCTCCGGTGTCGAGCACGGCGAGCCGCACGCCCGAGTCCATGAGGTGCGAGCGCACGCGCTCGGCGATCTGCACCTCGCTCGATCCCGAGCGGTAGATCTCGAGCCCGGCGCGGACCAGGGGATCCTTGAGCTGCTTGGCATCCACGGGCATCGGCAGACGCGGAGGGAGCCTCCTAGGAGGCGATATCAGGAGAAATCGGTGCCCCGCCCGAGAAGCGAGAGGAGCCTATCACTCCCCCGCCGCGAGGCCAGCCGACGAGGCGCGCCGAGCCCTCTCGACGCCACCCGCGTCAGGGGCTGACGATGTCCGCCGCGCTCCGAGGGCTCAGCTTCGAGTTCGCGTTGCGGTACGACAAGACCCCGATGAGCGTGGTGAAGGTGGTCCCCACCGTGCGGTAGGGAGCGAGCGAGATCATCCAGTCGTCGACGCGCAGCCCGCCCGTCACCGCGAGCTCGCCGTAGTCGGAGGGAGCGTCCGGGTTCGCGCTCGTGACGGCGACTCCGTCGACCTGCACGAGCACGCCCTCGAGCGCCGTCGCGCGCGCCCCGCCGGTCGCGATGAGATCGGGTGTGACGACGACGGGCGGGGGGACGCTCGCGGTGCCGAGCGACGCGACCGCCGGTCGGTTGAGCTCCCACTCGTCGAAGTAGAGGGTGACCGGACCGGTCACCGACACGAGCTCGCCGATGGACCGGTCGCTCGGGCGGCTCGAGGTGAACACGAAGACGCCCGAGAAGTCGGGCCCGTCGTAGTCCGAGGCGTCGGTCGGGACCTGCATGAGGAAGCCCGTCGGCACGATCGCCGTCACGACCCCGCGCAGGTCCGAGACCATCGACCCGGAGGCGAGCTCGCCGCGCTTGATCCGGTAGATCGAGGCGGGGCAGCTCATGGCGCCAGGGTTCGGGACGCTCGGGCACGGATCGCACGCGTCGCCCTTCCCGTCGCCGTCCGTGTCGCGCTGGTCCGGGTTCGCGACCGTGGGGCAGTTGTCCATCGGCTCGCGCACCCCGTCGCGATCCGGATCGAGCGGATCGAACGAGGTGCAGTCCGTCGTGCCGGGATCGAGCGGGCACGGATCGCAGGCGTCGCCCACGCCGTCGCCGTCGGCGTCCGCCTGAGCGCCCATGTCGAGGGGACGGATCGGGTTGAAGACGCTCGGGCAATTGTCGCCCGCCTCGATCCCGTCTCCGTCGGGGTCGCTCGCGCTCACGAGGCCGCTGTACACCGTCGAGCCGAGGACGGACGCGCTGGCGCCGTCGCGCTCGGGGCGGCACGAGGGCTCGTTCGCGGGCGTCCCGCAGACGAACGGGGGCTGCGCGCGCCGACCCGCCATCGCGCCGTCGTAGAGGGCCTGGTAGGTGACGCCGATCTCGCGCATGACGCAGGCGCGCTTCGCGGTGCCGCAGACGTCGATCTGGTCGCAGCCCGCGCCGCCGTTCGGCAGCGCCTCGACGAGCGCGGCGTCGCCGTAGAGCGGCGCGCCCGCGCGCAGGACGAGGACGACGTCCGTGTTGGCGGCGTCGATGACGGCGCGATGATCGACGTGGACGCGGGCGTCGAAGATGGCGAGGTCGGCGACGAGCCCCTCGGCGATCGTGCCGATGACGTCGTCCATCGCCATCGCCGCCGCGGCGTTCCGCGTCGCCATCAGCCAGAGCGCCTGGTCCGAGAAGTGATGATCGAAGTAGGTCGCGTTGAGCTCGTCGGCGCACTGGAGCTCGCGCAGCATGTTCATCGAGCCGGTGCTCACCCAGTCGGTGCCGAGGGCGATCGAGACCCCCATGCGGTCGTACTCGGTGACACGGGCGGTCTCGCCGTAGAGCGTCACGTTTGTACGCGGCGACCAGATGAGCATCGTCCCCGCGCTCGCCATCTGCTGCATGTCCACCGGCAAGAGCGCCACGCCGTGGATCAGCGCCGTCTGGTCCTGGATGAGATCGGTCGCGCCCTCGTGGCTACAGAGGAATTCGTTGCGGGCCTCCCGGTCGATCCCCTCCGCCATGTGCGGCGTGTAGCTGTCCGCGCTCGTCGCCGTCGCCGCCGTGTCCCGACCGCTCCCGTAGTCGCAGCCGCTCGCGCGGAGCGTCCCGCCCGAGTCGTCGAGCGGGAAGGTCTGGTAGAGGACCTCGGGCTGCGTGAAGCCCGCCTCGTGGAGCGAGCGCCGATCGAGGTTGCGCACGAAGCCGGCGCGCCCGCCCGAGCCGTTCACGCTCGTCGCGCCGCCCATCACCATGCGCAGCTCGCCGAGCTGCGTCTCCGACGCGCCCTCCGTCATGTTCGCCGGGATGCGCGTGTGGCCTCGCAGCCCCTTGCGCCAGTCGTGGCGGTGCTCGAAGCGCTCCGTCGTCCGCGCGTAGGGCTCCCCTTGGAACGTGAGGTGCTCGTGGCTGTTGATGAGGCCGGGGCTGAGCACGCCGTCGGGGCAGCTCACGCGGGTCGCGCTCGAGGCCCCCGCGTGGCTCGAGCAGTCGCAGCCGACGCAGCGGATCGTCCCCGTCGTGTCGACGAGGACCTGTCCGCCCCGGAGCACCTCGCCCGGCGTGAGCACGTCCGCGGTGATGAGGAGGTTGCCGTCGCCTGCGGTCGCCTCGCACGCGCCGCTCGGCAGCGACGGCAAGGCGTCACCAGGGCAGAGGGTGATCCGCACCTCGTCCCCTGGCGGCCCGCCGTCCGCGCGCGCCGCGTCACCGATCCCCGCGTCGCCGATCCCCGCGTCGCCGATCCCCGCGTCGCCGATCCCCGCGTCGCCGATCCCGACGTCGGCGATCCCCGCGTCGAACGGCCCCGAGTCCGCGCCGGGGCGATCGGGGCCACAGCTACAGCCGATGGCGACGAAGCCGAGAGAAGCGGCGAGGACCGCGAACCAGCGTGCATCACGAGAGCTCATGTAGCCTCCGAGAAGCGCCAACCAAGCTACGCTCGGGCGCGGTCGTCAAGCGGTCACGCCTTCGGACCGGCCTCGGCCCCACCCCTCGGCGCGCCGCTTACGCCCCGCCCGTGGAGGAGGCCCCGGCGAACGCGCGGGCGACGAGCGCCTCGAGGTCCTCGACCTCGGGGTGCACGCGCATCCGTCCGATCGTGCGCTCGATGTCGCGGACGATCGGGGCGATCGCGCGGCGGCGCTTGCCGCCCTCGGCCTCCTCGCTCTCGACGCGCTCGGGGGAGGGGCGCCTTTGCCAGCTCGAGAGCTCGCTCGCGCGCGCGGCCTCGAGCCCGAGCGTCGGCCCGAGCTCCGCGATCGCGCGGAGGGCGATCTCGTCGAGCACCTCCTCGGCGAGCGCGAGCTTCTCGAGCAGGTAGGCGTGCGTCTCCTCGACGCTCATCTCCTTCTCGAGATCGAGGTGGAGGTTCGCGAGCATCGAGGGGATCGTCGGCATCGCGACGTAGCGCGGCTCGGGCTCATCCTTCGCGCGCGCGGCCCACTCGGCGAGGATCCGCTGCGCGCGGAACTGGAGCGTGCGGAAGGACTCGGCGATGGCGTCGAAGCGCGCGTGCTCGGCGTCATCGAGCTGGTAGAGGCGGCGAAAGAAGTACTGGCAGACGAAGGCCCAGTAGTTGAAGTCGTCCCAGTAGATCTTCGCCGCCATCGCGCGCGGGCTGCCGTAGAGGATCGCGGCCCTCCGATACGTCTCGGTCGCCGCGTCCGCGAAGCGCAGATAGAAGCGGTCGTAGCGCTCGGCGAGCCTCGCGACGCGCGCCTCGGCGTCGTCACCCCCGCGCATCATCGCCTTCACCATCTCGGTCGTGAACGAGTTGGCGATCGAGATGAAGTCCGATCCTGGCGAGTAGAACGGATCGGGGAAGGCGCCGGCCTCGCCGACGATCGCCCAGCGATCCTTCGAGAAGCACTGCGCCGACGTGTAGCTGAAGTGCCGCAGGCAGAGGAAGTCCTCGGCGCGCCTGCCCTCGAGCTGCGCGAAGCACTGGGGCTCGTGCTTCGCGAGCCACGCGAGCGCCTTCTCGTGCGTGTTGATCGTCGTGAACGGGTGGTAGGCGTCGTGGACGACGATGCCGAGCGAGGTGTGGGGCTTCGCGCCCTCGGCGGGCGGGAGCGGGATGTACCAGAACCAGTAGCCGGTCCCCATGAAGTGCACGGTCGAGTACCAGCGGATGTGGTCGGGATCGTGCGCGTGAAAGGCGCGCTCGGACTCGGGGACGAGATCCTTCACGTCGACGATGCCCTCGACGCGCCACCACGCGGCGTTCGCGAGGTGCCCGCTCGGCCGCGTGAGCCCGAGCTGGTTGCGGAGCAGCGCCCTTCGCCCGCTCGCGTCGACGAAGTAGCGCGCGCGGAGCGTCCGCGCGTCCGACCCATCGAGCGCCGAGATGCCGACGCGGTGCTCCCCGCCGCCCGCGTCGAGCTCGATCGTCTTCACGCTGTAGCCCTCGAGGAGCTTCACCCCGTCGGCCTCGTCCATCGCGCGCAGATCGTTCTCGAGCCGCCCACGCTCGAGCTGGAACGACGGCACCTTCGGCAGCTCGGGGGGCCCGATCTCCGTGCGCTGCTCGAGGCGATGCGTGGCTCCTCCGCCCGGGAAGAAGCGGAGGCCGTTCTTCAGGTAGTGCTCTCGCCGCAGGTACGCCTCGAGCCCGAGGACGGTGCCGAAGTAGTGCGACGCGAGCTCGACCGACGACTCGCCCACCTTGTGCGCGGCGACGGGCACCGGTCGGCGCTGCCGCTCGACGACACAGACGCTCGCCTCGGGCACCTCGCGGCGGAGCTGCCGGGCGAGCGTGAGCCCGGCGAGGCCGCCTCCCGCGATGACGACGTCGAACCGATCGGATGGCTGATGCGACATGGCGCGCGAGGATAGCGCCTTCGCACACAGCTCGGCCGCGAGGGTGCGCACGTCGCCTCGAGCGGCGCGACCGGCGCGGCCGCGCGCGCCTCGCGGCACGGATCACGACGCGGCTCGCTCGGCGCCATCCGTCGAGCGCGAGCGCGCCGTCAGCGGCAGCTGCAGCTCGGCCCGCTCGCGTCGAGGCTCACCTCGCACGGGGCCTCGCAGGCGGTCGTCCGGCGGTAGTCGAGGACGAGGTCGGCGCGGCAGTCGTGGCTCGGCGCGCTCGGCATCGCGACGGCGCCGCATCCGTCGAGCCCGCTCCAGGTCTCCGCGTACGCCATCGTGAAGCCCTCGGCGCTCGAGCCGAGGATCGTCCACTCGCGCCGCAAGCGCGCGGTCGGGCACGCGGGGATCGCCGCCTCGAACTCGCCATGGAACCCGTTGGCCTGGCTGAGCGAGATGCGCGTCCCGTCGATCGCGCCGACGTTCACGACGTCGTCCGTCGCGACGACGCCCACCGCGCCGGTCCTCCCGGTCGCGCGCGAGGGCGAGCACGCGTCGAGCTCCCTCGCGACGGTGAGGTCGTAGATGCCCGACGACACGGTGGTCGCCGAGTGCGTCGAGGAGCAGCCCGCGGCGAGGACACCGAAGGTCGCGAAGAGGGACGTGACGAGAGCCTGCGAGAACGTGTTGGTGCCCATGGGTTGCCTCCCGAGGCTCGGATAACGGGTGGCGGATCCGGGGGTCAAGAAAAGTGCGCGCGGACGCGCTCGGACGCTCGAGCCCCACGGCGCGCTGTTCGGAGTTTCCAAGCATTTCGCTGACAGCGCGCTTCAGTCGACGTGATCCGTCGAGCGAAGGAGCGCTGGCTCGGTGTCCATCCCCGAGCGCTTCACCACCTCCGTGGCTCGCGCCCTCGAGGCTCGTCGCGAGAGGCCACGCCTCCTTCCTCGCCTTCGAGCGCAGCGTCACCACGACACCGGCGGGTGTGAAGTGCTCCTAGCTGCGAGCGGCGAGCGGTGGCGCCCAGAGGAGCCCGAGCTCCCCCTCGACGCGGTGCAAGAGCGCCAAGTCCCCCGCTGGGCCTGCGGCGAATGAGCTCGGGTACCCATCGTCGCGCCCGAGCGCGACGGTGCTCGCGCCGACCCGAAGGCGCCCGCCCGGCTCGTGGTACGCGGCGTTGACGAGCGCGCCGTCACCTCGAAAGACGAGCGCAGCCTCCCCCGCGAACAGGCCGCGCGCATTCTCAAGCGTGAAAGTGACGAACCACGTCGGCTCGTCGCTAGCAAGCTGGCTCGCGCTACGAAGAAAGAGGCCCACCGCGCCGTCCGCTGCGGGACACGCGAGCACATGCGCCTCGGTGCGATCGGTCCGAACGACCGACAGAGACAGGCCCCGAGCCGCGAGCCACCCGCCGTTCGGGAGCGGCTGCACGCTATCGCCGTTCGGGAGGGGCTCGGTCGAAACGGGTGCGGCGGTAAGCGTCTTTCCAAGCCCGAGCTTGAACCGGTACTCGTTCGCTTCGCCGTCGAGCACGCGGAGCAAGAGAGCATCACCGCCCCCGTCGACCACCGCGGCTTGGGCCTCGAGAGCTTCGGGGAGCGACACTCGAGAGGTCTTCCCGCTCTCCAGATCGACGCCGAACACCGACGACTTCCCCTTCGCGACCAAACACCAAAGCGCGTAACTTCCATGGACGCCGAGCCAGATCTCCATGCTCGCGTTGATCGCACGGTGCGCGTGCCACGTCCCCCGGACGCCGATGCGCTTGTGGTCTTGACTGCCCGCCCTCGAGTAATGCTCGGAGAAGACGACGCCAATTGGGGTCGTATACACGCCAGCGAGCCTCGCGTCGCTCATCACGGTTGGGTCAAACGCACGCAGCTCAGCCACCGAAGGGAGCGGGGTCGTCGTCACCTTCCCATGCGTGTCGACTCGCACGATGAATTCACGATTCACCTTCTTCACGACGGCGCACATGCTTCCGTCGAGGTCTCGCGCGAGGCCGTCGCTGCCTGTCGATTTCGCGTCGTGCATGAGCGGGCACACGATGAGGAACTCGGCCGGGGCCGTCGCGCTCGGCGCAGGAGCGGCCTGCGCCGCAGGGGCTGGCGCCGGTGCCGCCGTCGCGCGGCTCTTGCGCTTCGGTTTGCCGTGTTCGGGGAGCGGCGCGTCGGCGTAGGCGCCCACGGGCCCGCGCAGATCGAGGTGAACCCGCTGGCTACCGCGCCCCGCGAATACACGGAGCGAGACATCGAGTTCGTCGTCGCGGACACGGCACCACTCCACCACGTCGATGTGCTGTGCGTAGGCCGCAAAGACGTCAACAAGCGCGCTCTCTAGGTTGGAGCCCCCACCGTACTTTTCAATAATGTGGGTCTCGATCCGCTGAATCAAGGCCTTGGCCGGTGGGAGCGTCACCGGCCGGTTCCCCTTCATTTCGAACTCTCCACGCACGATGCGCGCCGCGCCATCGACGTAGGCCATCCGTGCAGGGAACGTCTTTGGATACCCCGCGATCTCACGCCATTCACTCATCGTATTCGCCTCCACGGCCACGCGAAGTGCCGTCGCTTCGTCGTCGTTGGCTTCCCGTCTCCAAACTTCAGCGTACACGCGCTACGATTCCGCAAGCGCGATGGCCTGGGCGATCTCGCGCACCACGCTCTCCTTGAAGGCGGGGGTCGAGATCCGGCGGCGATCTCCTCGGCGAGCATGGGCTCCGCCGTGCGGTCGACCATCGCCGCTGCCGTCGTGATCCAGCCACGGCTCGTCGTCCACGCCACGCTCGCGTCGTCACGAGGCTCGGGGTCCGCGCGGTTTGGAATGCGAATGCCGCTCAGCAGCGCACGCTGCCTCTTCGTCCACCTCAGCGCTGACGACGGCCTCACCTGGGCCTCGGCCGCGGACAGGGCGCGCATGAGCCGATGCTACGAGCGCGCGCACTTCTCGGCAAGCGCGGCGGCGCCGGGCCTCCGCGATTGACACGAGACATCTGACATCTCTCCTCGGCGCATTCGCCAGCCGGCTCCCGATCCGTTCTAGCTAGCGTGCCCCTGAAGGATCCCCTTGGAATTTTGGCTGATTCCCGGGCGTTAGAGGGGCATGTCGCGCCACCGCCGCCGTCTCCAT
>JBDHVC010000071.1:0-22981 GCA_039809495.1 Sandaracinaceae bacterium | reverse complement strand
CATCATGCGCAACCGCGGGACCACGCTGCTCACAACGACCTATGTCCCGGCCGAGCGGGCGCAGGCGCAGGCCATCAGCGTCTTCAGGACCACCGCGGCCGGCCCCATTCGCGGCAGCTGCGCGTGCTTGAACGCCAGTTGCAACGCGTAGACGGCTTCGTGCGGCTCGGTCGCATAGCCGCAGTACTTCGTCATCGTGCCGAGCACCGTGCGCACGTCGGCCGCACCGTAGTCGCCCGTCATCGTCTGGTAGACGCCGTACATGCCGAAGCCGTCGTAGCACGACGTGTCGGTCAGCACGACCATCGGCGAGCCGCTGAACTGCGCCTCGAGAATGCCGAACGCTCCCGTGGAGCTGGCGAACGGCCCCTGCGCCATGAACACGCCGGGCCTGCCCGTGAGGCGCCCCCAGGTCTGCGCCATCACCGAGGCGATCTGCTCGGAGCGCGCGAGCACGAGCCGGAAGCGGTCACGGATCTCGTGGAACTCGTCGAGCATCCACGTGATGCCGAGGCCGGGCAGCGTGAACGCGTGGCTTGCGCCGCATTCGAGGAGGGTACTGGCGAGCGCGTTCTTGGTCGTGGTCAACGTGACGTCTCCCGACAATTGCTGCAAGCGCTTGCAGGCGACTCTAGTCGCCCGGATCGGGTCTGTCAATCGACCTCGGCCGCTCGTTCCCGGCATAGACCCGCCGCGGCTCCAAGCGTGAATTGCAACCGTTTGCCGGTCGGCGGCGGCCCGGTCGAGCCGCGCGTGGGCGGCGCCGCGCGCCGCGGGCGCTCGCGCGCGGCTCGGGAGCGCGGCGCGCGTCAGCGCGGCTTGCGCTGCAGGATCTCGACCGTGCCCTCGTCGCCGTTCACCCGCACGCGGTCGCCCGATTCGAGCGCCTCGGTCGGATCGCGGTCGAGGTCGGTAACCGTGGGGATGCGCAGCACGACCGCACCCAGCGCGACCTGCGAATTCGACGCGCGAACCACGTAGGCCTTCGGCGCGACGCCGTTGATCGCGAGCGCCTGGTGCCAGACCGACCACGACGAAGATCCCTTCGCGCTCGAGAACACGAGGACCTTGCCGGCGACGCTCGCGCCGCGCAGCGGGTGGTTCGCCTCGATGACCTCTCCGGTATCGAGGTCGAACGCACCGTAGCCGCCGATTGCCTCCGTGGTCACGAGCGCCTCGCCTTCGACGATTCCGCCGTGAACCTTTCGCCCCTGCAGCACCGATGCCTTCATTTCAGCGTGCCTCGCCATTTGCCGGTGATCGCCGCGTCCACGCATTCCTGCGTCGTCCCGAACCAGACCTTGCTCACCCCCGTGGTGCCGGGAACGTAATGCACCATCTTCGCGGAATCGGAGGCGACGACGGCCGACGGATCCATGATGTTGAGCACCAGTCCGCAGGAGTCCTCGAGCACGATGGCGCCGGCGGCGCTGAGCGTGTCGGAGTAACCCTCGCGGTCGAGCACCGCCTTCACCGATCGCATCGTCGTGATGTACAGCGCCACGTTCCCGTGGATCCTTTTGCCTTCGAGCATCGAGGCCACCGTCTTCATCTGCTCCAGGCCGTAGTGCGGGCAGCCGAGGATCACGATGTCGACTTCGTCCTTGTCGGAACGGTTCAGCCGCTCGTACACCTGTGCGCGCTCGCGCGGCCCGTAGCCCAGCACCCGCTCGATGCGGCGGTTCCCGCACGCCTGCTCGAGCGTCGCCGCCTCGGGAGTGACGCCGATGATGTGGTACATCACGACGCTCCCCGGCGTCATGCCGGCCGCGCTGAACGCGATCAGGCTGTAGCGCCCCGGCGTGCGCTGCACGCCCGTGTAGACGGGAATGTCCTGGCCGAGCTGCGTGCCGAAGTGGTAGCCCATGAGGTACCAGTCCTGCGCGCTCACCGGCTGCGCCTCGACTTCGACCCGCACGTTCGCGTGGCGGTTCTCGTCGAGGTGCATGCCCCACAGGGGCGTCTTCCCCGTGAGGGCGGAGGCGAACGAGCTGTGCTGCCCCTCGATGTTCGTGCGCGCGCCGAGCACCGAATTGCAGAACGCCTGCGCGGACGATTCGATCCAGGCGCAGTGCTCGCCCTTGCTCGGCGTGTTTCCCGACTGGTAGGGCGTGCAGGTGAGCAGGTTGATGACACCGATGCGCTTCAGGTAGGCCTCGATCCTGCGCATCAGCTCGCACGCCTCGGCGCCGCCCCTTTGCAGGTCGGGATACTTCTGGTCACGGTGCGTGGCGTTGCTCGTCGTGAACGCCTTCACCTTGTCGACGACCACGACCTCGTCGCTGCCGAGGTAGAACTTCGACGCGACGGCATCGATGTCGAGCGAGGGCACCGCCTTTCGAAGCACGGCGATGTCGGGAAGCGTGCCGGCGATCAGCGTGACGTTGTTCGTGTCGACGAACGATTCGGCGCCGAGCCCCTCGGCGTATCGCACGAGCAGCTCCATGGCTTTCGCACGCGCGGGTCCCTGCTTTCCGTCGAGCATTTCCTGCTCGTCGCGGCCCAGGCGCAACGTGCCCGCGGCGCGCGGGCTCGTGAGGGTATCGGGAATATCGGAAATCATCGGATCCAACCTCCTGCGCGCGAAGCCCCTCGAGGCCCCGCGCAAAGGGACTACCTCGCGGCGCCCACCGCGCGACGTTCGCGCTGCTCCTTCGTTTCCTGCTCCGTGCCGAGCCGTGCGAGCGGACGTCCGCCGCTGCTGAGAACGACGGCGACGACGACTTCGTCGGGCGCGGGCGCATCGGGCACGTTGATCTCCATTGCGTCCAGATACGGCATCCACCATTCGTCGTCCTTGAAGAACAGCGGAACGTCGATGCGGGTTCCCGGACCCCCGCGCTTCTTGGTCGACGGAATGATCGCCTTGCCGCCTTCGACGGCCGCGCGCAGCGGCTTGCCCATCTTCGGATGGATGAGCGCCGCGCAATGCTCGAGCTCGCCGGCGGTGCCGACGATGGCGGCCTTGCCGTAGCCCTTGACCTGCCCGCGAGGCACGCCCAGCGCGTCCACCGCGCGACGCGTGAGCACCTCGCCGAGAACCTCGCCGAAGTCGACGAGCATGGACAGGTCTTCGCAATAGCGCCCGGCCAGCGGATTCTCCACGACCGCGATGGCGGCCACCTTGCGCAGGCGCGGTTCGACGTCGCGGCCCACTTCGCGCAACGTGTCTTCGATGACCAGAAACTCCTTTCGCACCTTGACGTCACTCACCACCACGACTCCTTGTTCCACGGGAAATGAAAGGCGGGCACGGCACGCTCATGGCCGACTCGCGTTCTGCTTCACGAGTCGCACGATCGACTCGAGAATGAGGTAGCAGGACGTGGCACCCGGGTCCTGATGGCCCCCGCTCGCCGAGCCGGCTCGCCCGACGCCTCGACCCTCGAGCCTGCCCAGCTCCTTGCGCACGGCGCGCGCGCCGATCGTCATCGTCACCCCGTGGTCGCCGTCCCCGAGTGCCGAATCGAGCTGCGTCAGGCGTTCCTGCGCGGCCTCGAGATCGGCGGCAACGCCATCGACGATGGCGATCACCGGATCGCCGCCTGCATTCGTCGCCGTCATGATTTCTGCAGCAGGAAAGGCGAGAAGGCCGGCGCGTGCAGGAGCCGCTTGCGCTCGTCGTCGAGCTTGAGCAGCGTGAGCGAGCAGCCCGCCATCTCGAGCGAGGTCGCATACTCGCCGACGAAGCTGCGGTCGATTCTCAGGCCGTGCTCGAGCAGCAGCGCGTGCACCCTGCGATACAGGACGTAGAGCTCGGTGGGCGGCGTCGCGCCCAGCCCGTTCACGAGCACCGACACCTCGTCACCGGCGACGAAAGGCAGGTCGGCCAGCAGCGTCTCGACCATTGCCGCGGCGATCGCGTCGGCCGACTTCAGCCGGGAGCGCTCGGTCCCCGGCTCGCCGTGGATGCCCATCCCGAATTCCATCTCGTCGTCGGCGATCTCGAACGTGGGACGCCCGGCGGCCGGAACCGTGCACGGCGCGAGCGCAACGCCCACGCTTCGCGTGTTCCGGATCACCTCGCGCGCGGTGCGCTCGAGCTCGTCGAGCGACACCGCCTCGTCGGCGCGGGCGCCCACGAGCTTGTAGGCGTAGAAGAGACCCGCCACGCCGCGGCGTTCGGCGATGCGCTCCCTCGGCGCCGACGGCACGTCGTCGTTGACGATTGCGATCCGTACGTCGATGCCGTCGGCGCGCGCCATCTCGGCTGCCGCCTCGAAGTTCATGATGTCGCCCTGGTAGTTGCCGAACAGCAGCAACACGCCCTTGCCGGCATCGACGGCACGGATGCAATCGAGCATCGGCTGCGGCCCCGGAGACGAGAACACGTTGCCCACCGCAACGCCGTCGGCGAGTCCGGGGCCCACGTAGCCGAGGAAGACGGGCAGATGCCCCGATCCCCCACCCGTGGCGATGCCCACTTTTCCCGGCACCGGCGCGCCTCGGCGCACGAGCGCGCGGCCGGTCTCTCCGGTGCGCTGCAGATGCCCGGGGTGGGCCAGCAGGATCCCCTCGAGCATCTCGTCGACGACTTCGAACGGATCGTTGATGATTTTCTTCACGATGACTCCTGGATTCGGCTGGAACGGGCTTCAGACCATCAGGTACTGCCGCTTGATGTCGTCGTTCGCCGCCAGCGCCGCGATGCTTCCCTGGAACTGGATCGTCCCCTTGCTCATCACGTAGGCGCGGTCGGCCACGCGCATCGCGAACGGAAGGTTCTGCTCCGAGAGCAGGATCGTCTGTCCCATCTGCTTGAGCCGCAGGATCTGGTCCCCCAGGCTGCGCACGACAATGGGCGCGAGCCCCTCGGCGGGCTCGTCGAGCAGGAGCACCGAAGGATTTCCCATGAGCGTGCGGCCGATGGTCAGCATCTGCTGCTCGCCGCCGCTCAGGAAACCCCCGAGCCGCCGGTCGAGCTTGACCAGGCTCGGGAACAGCTCGTAGATGCCGTCGATCGTCCACGGCTTCGCGCCGGGATCGCGTGGCGGCTTTCGGCCGACGTCGAGGTTCTCGCGCACCGTGAGGTCGGGAAAGATCAGGCGGTCGTCGGGGACGTAGCCGATGCCGCGCCGCGCCGCGTAGTCGGGCGGGCGTCCGACGAGCTCTTCGCCCTCGAAGCGGATGCTGCCCGCGCGCGGCGGGGTGAGCCCCATGATGCTGCGCAGCGTCGTCGTCTTCCCCGCGCCGTTCCTGCCCAGCAGGCATACGACTTCGCCGCGGTCGACGGCGAGCGCCGCATCGAAGAGCACCTGGCCCGAGCCGTAGAACGTGCGGATTCCGCTCGCTTCGAGGAGCATCACGATTCGCCCAGGTAGACGCTCTGCACCATCTCGTTGCACCGCACGTCTTCGGGCAACCCGTCGGCGATGATCGAGCCCTGGTGCAGCACCGAGATCCGGCGCGCGAAGCCGAACACGAGTGCCATGTCGTGCTCGGTGAAGAGAATCGTCAGGCCGCGACTGCGGTTCAGCTCGTCGACGAACGCCATGATCCTGCGGCTCTCCTCGCCCGACATGCCCGCGGTCGGCTCGTCGAGGAGCAGCAGGTCGGGCTCGGTGCCGAGCGCGACGGCCAGTTCGAGCCGTTTCTTGTCGCCCTGCGAGAGCGTGCCGGCCGCGACGCCGGCGAGCGTCGCGAGCCCGCACGCCTCGAGAAGCTGCTCGGTCTCGGCACGCCCCAGCGAGCGGGCCGACCGGAAGAAGTCGAGCGTGCGACGCTGCCGCGTGAGCACCGCCTGGCGCACGTTCTCGTAGCTCGACAGCGTCGGGTAGATGTTGCTGACCTGGAACGCCCTCGCGATCCCGAGACGCGCGATCTGGTCCGGGCGAAGACCGTTCAGCCGCCTGTCGCGGTAGCGGATTTCGCCGGCGTCGATCGGATACTTGCCGGTGATCAGGTTGAAGAAGGTGCTCTTGCCCGCTCCGTTGGATCCGATCAGTGCCGAGAATTCTCCCGGGTGCAGGACGTAGTCGAGATTCGAGGAGGCCTGCAGGCCGCCGAAATTCTTGCTCACGCCCGAGAGGCTGAGGATCGGCTGCTGCGTCACTCCGCGACCCCCTCGCCGCGCGAACCGTGCACGACCTCGGCGTTGCTCGCGCGCCTGCGCGTGCGCCGCGCGGCGAACGCGGCGTCGATCGCGCCGAGCACGCCTCCGGGCATCAGCAGGACGATGAAGATGATGATCGTGCCGATCGTGAGCGGCCAGTACACCGTGAAGCCGGTCACGAAGGCGGAGAGGAACGTGTAGATCGCCGAGCCGACCATCGGCCCGAGCAGGTGCGAGGGTCCGCCCAGGATCGTCATGAAGACCGGAAGACCCGACTGCGTCCAGTTCGCGAGGTCCGGGGAGACGCTGCGCGCGAAAGGCGCCCACAGCGCACCGGCCAGGCCCGCGAACATGCCGGCGATGACGAAGCAGATCAGGACGTAGCGCCGCACGTCGATGCCGATGAATCGCGTGCGATCGGCGTTGTCGCGGATGGCTCGCAGCGTGTAGCCGAACGGCGAGTTCACGATGCGCCACATCAGCACCGAGGCGGCCGCCACGACGACGAGGGTGAAGTAGTAGTAGGCGTACGGATCGCGCAGCGCGAGCGGCGGCGAGACGCCCTGTATTCCGTTGTCGCCGCCCGTGAACTCGTACCAGTTGAAGATCACGTAGTAGACGAACTGCCCGAGCGCGAGCGAAAGGATCGAGAAATAGATGCCCGTCAGCCGCACGCAGAAGAAACCGAAGGCGAGCGCGAAGGCGCCGGCCAGCACGATCGACGCGGCCATGCACACGGCCAGCGGCAACGAGGTCTTCGTCAGCAGCAGCGCCGTGGCATAGACACCGACCCCGTAGTACGCGGCGTGGCCGAACGAGAGCTGCCCCGTGAATCCGAACAGCAGGTTGAAGCTCATCGCGAACAGGCCGAGGATCAGGATCTCGGTGAACACGTGGACCCAGAACAGGCCCGCGGCGAAGGGCAATGCGACGGCTGCGACGACGCCGGCGGCGACGAGCCAGCCCACGGTGGAGGCGCCGGAGTCTCTCATCGACTCAGACCCGCATCGGCGTGCCGAACAGGCCCCACGGCCGGACGATCAGCACCAGGGCGGTCACCAGGAAGATGAGCACGAGCGCCATCTTCGGGAACACGAGGATCGCGAACGAATACGTGACGCCGACGATCAGCGAGCCGACGAACGCACCCGCAAGACTGCCCAGGCCGCCGATCACCATGATGCAGAACACCTCGATGATCACGTTCATGTCCATCCCGAGGGTGATCGACGAGATGGGCGACTGCACGCCTCCCGCCAGCCCCGCGATGAACAGGCTGATGGCGAGGACCCCGGCGTAGATCCGCCGGATCGGCAGCCCCAGCGCACTCACCATCTCGCGGCTGTAGACCGCCGCCCGGACGATCCGGCCGAAGCGGGTCCGGTGCAGCATCCACCACAGCGCCGCCGCGATGAAGCAGCCGAGCGCGATCACGAAGATGCTGTACAGCGGCAGCGGCGCACCGAGCAGCTCGACGTAGCCGCGCAGCAGCTCGGGCCGGCCCACGATGCGGTCATCGACGCCCCACGTCAGCTTGATCAGGTCTCCGATCACGAGCACGAGCGCATAGGTGAGCAGCAGCTGCTCGGTGTGCGGGCGATCGTATACGCGGCGGATGAGGACGAACTCGACGATCCAGCCGATGGCGCCCATCACCAGCGCGGCCGCCGGCAGTGCGATCCAGAAGCCGGTGGCCGGCAGCAGCAGCAGGTGCCAGATCGTCCAGGTGACATAGGCACCCACGAGCCAGAACGCCGCGTGCGCGAAGTTCAGGATGTTCATGACGCTGAAGGTCAGCGTGAGTCCGGAGGCGATGAGGAACAGCACCATTCCCCTCGAGACCCCGCTGAGCAACTGGCCCAGGATTTCGCTCGCCGTCATTCGATGCTCGTCAGGTCGTCGCGTCTCGCGAGATCCGATCGCCGAGGCGCCGGACAAGCGCCGGTGAAGCGCTTGCACCCGCATGCCGGGCAACCCGGCGCCGCGGCAATCGCCGTCATCGGCCTGGCCCGCCTAGACCTCCAGGTCGGCAGCGGTGCGTCGCTTCGCCAGGCCCGAGGCCTTGCGCAGCGCCGGAATCTCCGATTCCGGACGCCACGTCTCGTTGCCCGGGAACTTCACGGTGTCCTTCGTGATCGGGAACGGATAGGCCGGATCGTCGGCGATGATGCCGACGTACGAAGGCGCATCCATCTGGTTGTCGATGTCACGGAAACGCAGCTTGCCGCGCGTCGTCTCGACGGTCATCCCCTTCATGGCCGCCTTCACCTTTTCGGTGTCGATGCTCGCGGCCTTCTCGATGGCCTGCTTCAGCGCGTAGACGGCGTCGTAGTGCATGACCGCGAAATCGGTCGGATACAGCCCGTCGAACTTCGCGCGATAGTTCTTGACCATCGCCGCCATCATCGGGACGTCCATGTTCGCGTAGAAGGGCGCGCGGCTCACCGAGATGATTCCGCGCGGCAGGTCGTCCTTGAGCGTCATCATTTCGGTGAGCGCGACCAGCGCCGTGTAGGGGATCTTCTCGAAGAACCCGTAGGCGCGCGCCTGGCGCATCCACGCGTAGGCGTCGGTTCCCGAAATCGAAGCGAAGACGAAATCGGGCTTCGCCGACATGATTGCGGTGACGTACGAGGAGAACTCGGTCTCACCGGCCTTCGGCCAGAACTGCTTGACCAGCTTGAACTCCGGGTACGCCTTCTGCACTTCGCTGATGAAAGCGTCGGTGTTGCTGTGGCCCCATTCGTAGTCGGACGCGAACGTCGCGAAGGTCTTCCAGCCCTTGTCGCGGGCCATCTTCGCGATGACCTTCGCCTGCGCCTTGGGCTCCATGTAGCTGTTGGGGACGACGAGGAACGTGTAGGGGCTGTAGTTGCCGACCGACAGGCTCTCGGAGTTCGCCGAAGCCGTGATGTGCAGCACCTTGTACTCGTAGGCGACTTCCTCGATCGCCAGCGTCAGGTGACTGCTGAACGACCCGATGATGCTGCGGACCCGGTCGCGCAGAATGAGGTCCTTCGCTTCGCGCGCCGCGATGTCGGGCTTGGTCTGGTCGTCGCGGACGAACAGCTGGATCGGGTGCCGTGCGAGGAAGCCGCCCTCGCGGTTGATCTCCTCGACCGCGAGCTCGATGCCGTTCAGGCTGTGCTTCGACGAGACCGACCCGGTGCCGGTGAGCGCCTGCACGGCGCCGAGGCGATACGGCTCGGCCGCGTGCGCCGACTTCAGGACGAGCGGCGTCGCGGCCAGGCCCAGCGAGCTGCCCATGGCCAGCCGCGTGAATTCCCTACGTTTCATGCTCCCTCCTCGGTGGACTGCCCGTGCATGGACTGCAAGTGCCTTGCTTGTGTCTGATCATACATCTATGATCAAATCATCGTCAACGCGCCGATTCCCGGCGAGGCGACTCGGCCGATGGCGCTTTTGACCAGTGATCACTAATCTATATACTCGCGCGTCACCTTAACGGCACGCGCCGGCCCGGAGCGAATCGGGCGAGTCCACGGTGGGGTCAACGAACGAATGAGCCTGCGCCCAGCTGGCGCCCATGCGCTTTCCATCGGCTCGATGCAGCTTCGCAAGACGACGCTGCAGGAGCACGTCTACGAGCAGCTCGCCGAGCTGATTCTCAACGGCGAAATCGCCCCGGGCCAGCTCGTGACGATCCAGGCCCTCTCCGACGCGTTCGGCGTCAGCGCGATGCCGATTCGCGAGGCGCTGAAGAAGATGGTCGGCGCCAACGCGCTCACCGTCATCGCGAGCCGCTCGATCGGCATCCCGAAATTGACGGCCGAGCGGCTCGCCGACCTCACGCGCGTGCGCCTCGAGATCGAAGGCGCCGCAGCCGAGTGGGCCGCCGCGCGCGTGACGCCCGAGGAGATCGATCGGCTCGAGCGCCTGCTCGCCGAGATGCTCAAGGCCGCGCGCAGCAGCGACGTCAAGGGCTTCCTGCGCTCGAACCGCGAATTCCACTTCACGGTCTACAGGGCCGCGGGTTCCGACACGGCCTACGGGATCATCGAGAAGTTGTGGCTGCAGGTGGCGCCGTATTTCCATCACCTCTACGCACTCGACAACTACCGCAAGGCCAACACCGAGCACAAGGCGATCGTCTCGGCGCTGAAGTCCGGCGACGCCGAAGCGGCGCGCGAAGGCATCCGCGCCGACATCGAGACCGGCAGCAAGCTGCTCGTGGCGATGCTCTCGCAGTAACCCGCCACGACCCCGCGTGCCGCCTCAGCGCGGCGTCGGCATGCTGAATTCGGCGCCGCGCGCCACGCTGGCCGGCCAGCGCTGCATCACGCTCTTCTGCCTCGTGTAGAAGCGAACGCCCTCCTCGCCGTAGGCGTGCACGTCGCCGAAGAGGCTCCTCTTCCAGCCGCCGAAGCCGTGCCATGCCATCGGCACCGGAATCGGCACGTTGATGCCGACCATTCCGACCTGAATGCGACGCGCGAATTCGCGTGCGGCGTGCCCGTCGCGCGTGAAGCACGAAACGCCGTTGCCGAACTCGTGGCCGTCGACGAGCGCGATCGCCTCGGCAAGATCGCTCACTCGCACGCAACCGAGAACGGGTCCGAAGATCTCTTCGCGATACAGGCGCATCGTCGGCTTCACGTGGTCGAAGAGCGTCCCTCCGGTGAAGAAGCCGTTCGCATGCCCCGGCACCTGGAGTCCGCGCCCGTCGACGACGAGCGTGGCGCCCTCCTCGACGCCCAGCGCGATGTAGCGGTGCACGCGCTCGAGCGCCTCGCGCGTCACCAGCGGTCCCATCTGCGCATCGGCTTGCATGCCGTCGCGCACCCGCAGCGTCCTTGCCCGCTCGGCGAGCCTGGGCACGATCCGGTCGGCGACGTCGCCCACCAGCACGGCCACGCTGATCGCCATGCAGCGCTCGCCCGCCGAGCCGTAGGCGGCGCCGATCAGCGCGTCCACGGCCTGGTCGAGGTCCGCGTCGGGCATCACGACCATGTGATTCTTGGCGCCGCCGAGCGCCTGGACCCGCTTTCCATGGCGCGCACCCGTCTCGTAGACGTGCCGCGCGACAGGCGTGGATCCGACGAAGCTCACGGCGGCGACGTCCGGGTGATCGAGCAGCGCCTCGACTGCCGTCTTGTCACCCTGCACGACGTTGAAGACGCCGTCGGGAAATCCGGCCTCGCGCAGCAACCCGGCCACGTGGACGCTTGCCGACGGATCGCGCTCGCTGGGCTTGAGCACGAAGGTGTTGCCGCAGGCGATCGCCACCGGAAACATCCAGCAGGGGACCATCACCGGGAAATTGAACGGCGTGATGCCGGCGACGACGCCGAGCGGCTGGCGCATCGTCCAGTTGTCCATGCCGCCGCTGACCTGCTCGGTGTAGTCGCCCTTGAGCAGTTGCGGAGCGCCGCAGGCGAACTCGATGACGTCGATCCCGCGCGAGACTTCTCCCTGCGCGTCGGCGAAGGTCTTTCCGTGCTCGGCGGTGATCATCGCTGCGAGCCGATCGCGGTCGCGCTGCATGAGCGCGAGGAACGCGTTCATCAGGCGCGCACGGCGCACCGGCGGGGTGTCGGCCCAGTCGGCAGACGCGGCGCGCGCCGCCGCGACGGCGCTCTCGACCTCGACCTGCGTGGCCAGCGCGACTTCGCGCGCGCGCTCGCCCGTGGCCGGGTCGTAGACCGGCGAGGTCGCGCCCGTGCCGGCGATGCGCCGTCCGCCGATGAAGTGACCCACGGTGCCGGGGTCGTCGTGGCGGCGCACCGGGGCGCCGTGCTCGCTCGCTGCATTCATGTCGTCTCTCCCGATGAACGCTGGGAAGTCTAGGCGCAGGCGCTTCGCAGCGGGTACGCTTGTGTGACAATACCGTTCACTGTAGTGAACAATAGCGAGGTATCGGTGGCTTCCGGCGACGACGTCTTTCGCAGCGACCTCGTCTGGTCGCGCGTGCACGCGCTGACCGCCGTGGCGCGATGCGGAAGCTTCACGACGGCGGCACGCCAGCTTGGCGTGTCGAAGGCCGCGGTGAGCCAACGCGTCAACGAGCTCGAGCGCACGGTCGGCGCTGCCCTGTTGCAGCGCACGACGCGGTCGGTGCGCCTGACGCACGTCGGGCAACAACTGGTCGACGACACGAGCGAATGCTTCTCGCGAATCGAGTCGAGCGTCGCCGCGGCGCGCGACCTCGCCGCCCAGCCACGCGGCGTGCTGCGCGTCTCGGCGCCCGTGGCGCTCGGGCGGCAATACGTGGCACCGTCGCTCGAGCCGTTCCTGCGCGCGTACCCGCAGATCCGCATCGAGCTCGAGCTCTCCGACGTGCTCGTGCACCTCGCCCAGGAGGGCTTCGACCTGGCCATTCGCCACACGAGCTCGCCGCCCGAGAACCACGTCGCCACGCGGCTCGCCGCGACGCGCACGCTGCTCGTGGCCAGCGCCGGCTACCTGCGCCGACGCGGCAGCCCGTCGCAGCCCGCGCAGCTCGCCGAGCACGATTGCCTCGCCTACCTGCGCCCGGGCCCGGCGCTCTGGCACTTCGAGGCCGACGGTCCGGCGGCACACGGCGCGCACGACGGCGCACGCGCGAGCGTTCCCGTGCGCGGGCCGCTGCGAACCAACAATTCCGAAGTCCTTCGCGATGCGGTTCTCTCGGGGCTGGGGATCGCGCAGCTACCCGACTTCAGCGCGGCGCCGGCGCTGCGCGCCGGCCGGCTGCGCGAAGTCCTCGGCGGCTGGCGTCCCGTGGGCTTCTTCGGCGATTCGATCTACGCGCTGCGTCCCTGGAGTCGCGGCACGCCGCGCTCGGTGCGCCTGCTCGTCGAGCACCTGCGCGAGGAACTGCGCGGGGGCTTCCTGCAGGCCGCCGCCTGAGCGAAGGCGGCTCAGCGCACGAGCCCCGGGTACAGCCGCACGGCCGAGCCGCTATTTCGGCCCGAGGCCGGCGCTCTCGATGATCGTGCGCCAGCGCTCGTATTCCTTGCGGATGTGCTCGGCGAGTTCGTCGGGCTGATCGCCCACGGGCTCCACGCCGAGTTCGCGCAGCCGATCGAGGACTTCGGGATCCTTCAGGATCGCCGCCACTTCGTCGCGCAGGCGCTGGCGGATCGCCTGCGGCGTTCCCGCGGGCGCCATCAGCGCGAACCAGGTGTCCGAGACGACGCCGGGATAGCCGAGCTCGGTGAAAGTGGGCACGTCGGGCAGCGACGAGACGCGGCTCTTCGAGGCGACTGCCAGCGCGATCAGCGAATGGTTGCGTACGCGCGGAAGCGCGTTCGCGGTGTCGACGAACATCATGTCGACGCGGCCCGCGATCACGTCCACGAGCACCGGTGGGAAACCCTTGTACGCAACGTGCGTGAGCCTGGCGCCGGTCTGCTGGTCGAACAGTACGCCCGTCAGGTGCCCGGTCGTGCCGATGCCCTGCGAACCGTAGGTGAGCTTCTCGGGGTTCGCCTTCGCCTCGGCAATGATCTTCTGCGCGGTCCATTCGCCCCGCTTCTCGCCGACGAGCAGCACGTTCGGCAATGCTGCGACGAGCGAGACCGGGTCGAACGCCTTGCGCGCGTCGTACGGCATGCTCTTGAGCAGGACCGCGTTCGTGGTGAGCGGCCCCGGCGGCGTCAACAGCAGCGTATGGCCATCGGGACGCGCGCGCGCGACGAAGTCGGCTCCGACGACGCCACCGGCACCGGCCTTGTTCTCGACGACGACCTGCTGGCCGAGCCGCGGCCCGAGCTTGTCGCCGATGAGCCGCGCAACCGTGTCGACCGATCCGCCGGCGAGGAACGGCACGACGATGTGCACGGGCCGCTCGGGGAACGACGCCTGCGCGTGCGCCGTGGGCAGCCCGATCGCATGCATCGAGGCCAGCACCGCGCAGGCGGCCATGGCCCTTTGGAACAGCGCTCGCTTCATGGGTCTCCTCCTTTCGTGCCGCCTTCGGGCGGCCGTCGCGTTCACGCCCGGGAAACTGCCTCCGACCTGTCGCTGGTTCGATGTCCGAGCGCCAATGCGCGCAGCGCGCGCTTGTCGATCTTCGTCGCTGCCGGATTCAGCGGCATCGTCTCGAGCACGAGAAGGCGCTCGGGATGCTTGAACCGGGCAAGCCCGCGTTCGCCCAGATGCGCGGTGATCGATTCGAGCGTGAGGCGTGCGCCCGCCCTGGGCACGATCGCCGCACAGACGCGCTCGCCCATCTCGGCGTCGGGAACGCCGATCACGGCCACCTCGGCGACGCCGGGATGTCCGAGAATCGCATCTTCGATCTCGGCGGGAACGATGTTCTGTCCGCCGCGGATCACGAGCTCCCGAACGCGGCCCGAGAGCCAGAGATAGCCTTCGTCGTCGATGTGGCCGAAATCGCCCATCGCGCAGTACCCCGACTCCCAGGCCTGCGCCGTGGCGGCTTCGTCGCGCACGAAGCCGCCCACGCAATGTGGACCGCGCGCAAAGATGCGCCCCGGCACGCCGGGCTCGAGCGCCGTGCCGTGCTCGTCGCAGATGCGCAATTCGGTGCCGGTCAACGGACGTCCGACGCCGGCCAGGCGCACGCGCTGCGGATCGTCGATCGACGTGCTTGCCAGCGACCCGTAGTCGGACGCCCCGTAGCCCTGGATGACCTTCACGCCGAGCACCCGCTCGACCTCGGCCGCGATCTCCGGCGCGAGGATCGCCCCGAAGCTCGTGACGATGCGCAACGACGAGAGGTCGTGCCGCCGCAGGCCCTCGTAGGCGAGCAGGCGGTGCAGCAGCGTCGGCACGAACACCGCACAGGTGACGCGTTCGGACTCGAGGAGGCGACAGGCGGATTCCGGATCGAAGCGATCGACGAGCACGACTCTCGCCCCGACCTGCGGCGCCGTGTGGTGCACGACGAGATCGCAGTTGCCCGCGAAGACCGACACCATCGCGGCGACGACGTCGTCGCAGCCGAGCCGCAGCCGGTCGATGTAGACGCGCCCGGACGCCGAGCGCGCACAGGCCGTGTGCTCGACGAAGCGAGGCGCGCCCGTCGTGCCGCTCGTCGTGATGATCGCCGCGTACTCGTAGGGCCGAAAGCGACGTCCTTCGAGAACGCGCGCGGGCTCGCCCGGCGCACAGGAACGGGCGAGCCACGACTCGACGTCGATCGCACCCGGCAGCGGCGATTCGCCGATCGAGAGCAGCCTGAACGAGGGCGCCGCCCCGGCTCGGTAGACCTCGGCCAGTTCGCGCGCGCGCTCGGTATTCGGCAACACCGCGCCGGCCAGCGGCAGCCGGCCGGCAATCGCACCGACTTCGGCGCGCGAGAACGTCGGCGGCACCAGCAGCGAGATCACGCCCGCTTCCTCGGCCGCGAGCCGCAGCAGCATCAGCGTGGCCGAATTCGGCGCCTGCAGCGCGAGGACATCGTCCTTCGCGAACCCGCAGTGAACGAGCCCGACGGCGAGGCGGTCGATCGCCTGCGCCGCGGCCTTCCAGGTGAATCGTCGCGTGCCGAACACGAGCGCGTCGCGCTCGGGAAACCGCAGCGCGTTCTCCTGCCAGAAATCCACCGGATACTGGCGCGTCCAGTACCCCTCCTGCTCGTACCGGGCGACCGTCTCCGGCGTATAGCGTGCCACGCGTGCCACGAGTGCTCCTCGGTCGGGTCGCTACACTTCGAGCGCCAGCCTGAATGCCTGTGAAACGCTCTCGATCGCGTGCATCGCCTGCTCCGGGTCGCCGATGAGCTCCACTCTCGGGGCGGCCTTCGATGCCGTCAACTGCTCGTACAGCCGCGTGTCGGGATTCAGCCCGGTGGCAAGGAACACGGTGTCGGCGGGGATGCGGATTTCCTCGTTGCCCTGCTCCACGACGACCTCGCTCGCGGTGATCTCCTTCGCCACCGCGTTCACGAGGATCTCGACGCCGGCGATCGCGACCTCCTTGCCGAGCACCCAGCGCGTGGAGCCGCCCACGGAGCCGCCCAGGCGCCGCTGCCGGCTCACCAGCGTGACGTGGTGGCCCTTGCGATCGAGGATCTCGCGATCGTTGTCGGCGAGCGCCTGGTAGTCGTCGAGGAAATCGAGGACTTCGGTGCGCACCTGCCAGCGCCGGGCGAGAAACGGCGCGATCTCCACGCCGATGCCGCCGCCGCCGATGACGACGACGCGCTCGCCGATCGGGATGCGGCCCTCCAGCGCTGCGGTCGCCGGATGCACGTGCGGCAGGTCCGCACCGGGCAGCGACGACTCGACGGGCTCGCTGCCCGGCGAGACGGCGATGAGATCGGCGTTCATCGCGCGTAGCAGATCCGCAGTCGCCTCGGTCTGCATGCGGAACGCGACGCCGGCCTTCGCGCACTGCCCGACCAGCCATTCGAGGAAGGTGAACAGCTGCTCGCGTCCGGGCGGCGTCGAGGCGTGCTGCCACATGCCGCCCAGGTGCCCCTTGCGCTCGATCAGCGTGACCTCGTGCCCGCGCTCGGCGCTGGTCAGCGCGAACTGCAGTCCGGCCACCCCGCCACCGACGACGACGACGCGCCGGCGAACGCGCGCCATGGGGATCGGCTCGACTTCCGAGGCCGCGCCCTCGCGCGGGTTCACCAGGCAACGCACGGGCTCGTTGCGGATGACCGCCGTGTCCATGCACTCGTTGCAGGCGATGCAGTAGCGGATGTCGGAAAACCGGCCCTCGCGCGCCTTCAGCGGCCAGTCGGCGTCGGCCAGCGACTGCCGTCCCAGGCTGATCAGGTCGGCCCAGCCGTGGCGCAGGATCCGCTCGGCCTCGAGCGGATGGTTGTTGCGGTTCGACGCCGCGACCGCCGCGGAGCCCACCACGCGCTTGATCTCGCGCGCGAGGTACGCGTAGGCGCCCTGCGGAACGTTCGGCGTGAGCTGCGGGACCGAGGTTGCGTGCCCGCCGCCCGTCACGTTGAAGAAGCAGACGCCGGCGCGCTCGAGCTGCACGGCGTTGAACTGGGCACCCTCGATCCCGTAGCCCCCGGGCAGGAACTCGCTGCCGTGCAGCCGGTAGAAGACCGGAAAATCCTCGCCGAGCGCCTTCTTGATGCCGCGCACCGTCTCCACCGCGAAGCGGATGCGCTTCTCGGGCGTGCCGCCCCACGCGTCGCAGCGGTCGTTGAACACGCGCGAGGCGAACAGGCTGTGCCCGCTTCCCCCCACGCCGAGGATGTCGACGGCCATGAACCCGGCCCGGGCGGCCCTCACCGAGGCCGCGACGACGGCCTCGATCATCTCCTCGATCTGCTCGGCCGGAATCTCGGCCAGGCTCGGACGGTCGGTGGCCTTCTCGCGATGCAGGCGGCTCACGTGGAACAGGCGCCGGATGCCGATCTGCGCGTAGGGAACCGTGCCGTGGCGGCGCAACTCCTGCACGAGGCGCGCATAGCGCTGCACGTGCAGGTCGTTGTCGAGGAAGAGCTCGTGCGGGCTGCCGGCGTGGTCGACGAAGAACGCGTCGATGACGCCCACGCCCATGAGGCCGAACCCGCCTTTCGCGCGCGCCACGTAGAAATCGATGCCGCGGTCGGTGATGCCCTCCTGCATCGAGCCGAGGTTCGCGTGCATCGGCGGCATCGTCAGCCGGTTGGGCACGCGCAGCCCGCCGATGGTGATGGGCTCGAACAGGAGCGGCGTCAGCATGCGGTCTCCAATTACTTGCGTTCTGCAATTATTGCGTTTCGCTAGTGTATGGCGTCTAGAATGTCGTGTCAACGGGAATCGATCGAGCGCAAATGCAAGAGAACGCGCAGAGCAGCCGCCGCGACGGCCTCCTACCGCTCGAGCAGCGGTTCACCTACCGCTTCGCGCTCGTGGCGAGCCGGATGGGGACGGCACTGGCCCCCTCGCACGAGCGATACGGGCTCTCGGTGGGCACGTGGCGCGTGCTGGCGGTCATCGCGCGCTACGAGCCGCTGTCGGCCAAGGAACTCGCGCAGCGGACCTCGACGGATCCGTTTCGAGTGACGCGGGCGTTGACGATGCTCGCCGAGAAGGGATTGGTGAGCCGGCAGGCCGATCCGAAGGACCGACGCCGCGTGAGCCTGCGCCTGACGCGCGCCGGGCGCGGCGTGCACGACGAGATCGCGGCCACGCTCAGCGAGATGGAGCGCTCGGTGCTCGTTGCGTTGAGCGCGCGCGAGCAGGCCATGCTGCATCGGCTGCTGGACAAGCTCGATGTGCGCATCGCTGCGTGCCTGCAGGAGCAGTCCTGGTCCGTGCAGGGCCCGCCGCGATGACGAGCCGGCCGGCGCGCCGCGCAGCGGCGAGACGCGCGCGCGCAAACGGTTTACCCTCTCGCCTCGGCTCGCGCGAGCCGGCGCGACTCCCTCCACGAACGAGAACATGAAACCCAGGATTCTCCAGTCGGCTCGCCTGATGCCCGCGCTCGAAGCCCGCCTTCGCAGCGAATTCGAAGCCCATCCGCTGTGGAACGAGCCGGATCCGGCCGCATTCCTCGAAGCCCGCGGAGGCGAGTTCGAGATCCTGGTCACCAACGCGACGGCGGGCGCGAGCGCATCGATGATGGACGCACTGCCGGCCTTGAAGGCGATCTGCAGTCTCGGCGTGGGCTGCGACGCGATCGACCTGCAGGCTGCGCGCGAGCGCGGCGTGGTCGTCGCCAACACGCCCGACGTGCTCACCGACTGCGTGGCCGACATCGCGATGGGCCTGCTCATCGACGTCGCCCGCGGGCTTTCGGCCGCCGACCGGCACGTGCGCCGCGGCAAGTGGCTCGAGGGGCCGTTCCCGCTGACCACGCGGGTCACCGGAAAAAGGCTCGGCATTCTCGGCCTGGGGCGCATCGGGCAGGCGGTCGCGCGGCGCGCGCGCGGCTTCGAGATGCAACTGCGCTACCACAGCCGCCGGCCCGTCGCCTCGTCGAACCTCGTCTACGAACCCTCGCTCGTGCAACTCGCGCAATGGGCCGATTTTCTCGTCGTCGCCTGCTCGGGCGGCGCGGCGACGCAGGGGCTCGTCTCGGAAGCCGTGCTGCGCGCGCTCGGCCCGCAGGGCTTCCTCGTCAACGTCGCGCGCGGCAGCGTGGTCGACGAAGCGGCGCTCGTGCGCGCGCTGCAGCAGGGCACGATCGCCGGCGCGGGCCTGGACGTCTACGCCGACGAGCCGAACGTGCCGCCCGCGCTGATCGCGCTGGAGAACGCGGTGCTGCTGCCGCACATGGCGAGCGGCACGCGCGAGACGCGGCAGGCGATGGCCGATCTCGTGTTCGAGAACGTGCAGTCGTTCGTCGAGCACGGCAGGCTGAAGACGCCGGTTCCGGCCTGAGGCAAGCGCTGCCGCACCCGCCATGGGCTCCGGCGCGCGGCCGGCGCCCGCGCCGCCGCGACGCCGCTACCCGAGGTAGCGCGGAAGCAGCGTGGAGATGACCGGGAACGCGATGAGGATTCCCAGGCGGAAGACGTCGGCCACGACGAACGGCGCGACGCCGCGGAACATCGTGCGGATCGAGACGTCGGGCAGCAGCCCGCGCAGGACGATGACGTTCATGCCCACCGGCGGCGTGATGAAGCTGATCTCCATCACGACGACGACGATGATCCCGAACCAGATGAGATCGAAGCCGAGGTGCTGCACGAGCGGATAGAACACGGGCACCGTGAGCAGCAGCATCGACATGCTCTCGAGCACGCAGCCGAGCACGATGTAGAGCGCACAGATCGCGAGGATGACGGTGATCGGGCTCAGGTCGAAGCGCTGCACGGCCTGCTGCAGGTCGCCGGGCAGCGTCGTGAAGTTGACGAAGTTGGCGAAGATCAGCGCGCCGATGAGGATCATGAAGAGCATTCCCGTGGTGCGCGCCGATTCCACGAGCACCTCGGAGAACTTGCGCGGCGTGAGCTGCCCGCGCGCCAGCGCGAAGACGAATCCGCCGAAGGCCCCCATGCCGGCCGCTTCGGTGGCCGTGAAGACGCCGCCGTAGATCCCGCCCATCACGACGACGAAGAGCGCGACCACGGCCCAGACGTCGCGCAACGCGCGCAACCGCTCGCCCCACGAGAACCGCCTGCCGCGCGGGCCGGCGTCGCCATTGCGCCAGACCGTCCACTGCACGGCGAGCAGGTAGCAGCCGATCGAGACGAGCCCCGGCAGGATGCCTGCCGCGAACATCTTGCCGATGCTCTGCTCGGTGAGCACGCAGTAGACGACCATGACCACCGACGGAGGGATCAGGATGCCCAGCGTTCCGCCGGCGGCGATCGAGCCGCTCGCCAACCCCGCGCTGTAGCCGAGCGCGCGCATCTCAGGGTAGGCGACTTTCGACATCGTGGCGGCCGTCGCCAGGCTCGAGCCGCAGACAGCGCCGAAGCCGCCGCAGGCGACGATCGTCGACATCGCGAGCCCGCCGCGCCGGTGCCCGAGGAACGCGTTGGCCGCCGCATAGAGCTCGCGCGAGAGCCGCGCCTGCGTGATGAAGTTGCCCATCAGCAGGAACAGCGGCACGACCGAGAGCATGTACTGGAAGCCGCTCTCGTAGATGACCGCCCCGACCATGGAATAGGCCGACGGCCAGCTGCGCATGTAGGCGGTGCCGACCAGCCCGACGAGCGCCATGGCGTAGGCCATCGGGACCTGCAGGAAGATCAGCAGCAGCATCGCTGCGAATCCGACGAGCGCTTCAGTCATGGAAGGCCGGCTCGAGAATTGCCCGGATCAGGTCGACGAGGTTGCCGAGCGCGTTGACGAAGAGGAGCACGCTCATGAAGAACACCATCGGCGCGAGCGGCAGCGAAAGCATGGTGGTCTGGTCGCGCAACTCCAGCGCCGCCCAGGCGCGCTGCCAGGTGACGAAACCGAAGAGCAGGCTCGATGCCGTGGCGACCAGGTGCGCGAGCACCGCCTGGGCCTTGCGCGTGCGGGGGCCCAGCGCCAGCGTGACGATGTCGACCGACACGTGTCCGCCTTTGGCCGTGGCCAGCGGAATGCCGGAAAAGATCACCGCCACCATCAGCATCTCGGTGAGCTCCACCGAACCCACGATCGGAAAGCTGAGCAGGTAGCGCCCGAGCACGTCGGCCACGGTGAGCACCACCATCGCGGCCAGGCTCGCCTCGGCGATGCGCCGCAGCGCCGGCTGGATGAAGTCGAAAATCCGGTTCATGGGGGAAGCACCTGCGAGCCGCGCCATCGCGCGGCTCGCGAGGTGGCAGTCGCGGACGGTGCTAGTGGGTGGCCTCGAGCTTCTTCAGCTCGGCACGGAAATCCGCGAGCAGCGCCGGGCCGTCGACCCCGCGCCTGGCGGCGAGCGCGAGCCAGTCCTTCTCGAAGGCCGCAGTGCGCGCCCTGACGTCGGCAACGAGTTGCGGGCTGGCCTGCACGAACTCGACGTGCTTCGCCTTGAGCGTTTCCAGCCCGGCGACGTCCGCCGCGCCCCATGCCTTGCCTGCCATGCTCGCAATGTGCTCGCCCGAGAGGCTCAGGAGAGTCTTCTGGTCTTTCGCGGAGAGCTTGGCGAACGCCTGCTTGTTCATGATGATCGCGTGCACGTCCGAATAGAGCCCGCCCGGGAAGGTCGTCGCGTATCGCACGATGCCGTCGAGCCGGAAGCCCGCGACCGACTCCATCGGGAAGAAGACACCGTCGGCCACGCCCGTGCTCAGCAGTTCGTACGACTCGGGTGCGGGCTTGACGATGGCGTTGACGTTGAGCGCCTTGGCTACGTCGGCGGCCATGCCGCCGCCGATGCGGATCTTCAGTCCGCTGAAATCGTCGATCTTCTCGACCTTCTTCTTCGTGGTGAACACGCCGCCCGGGCCGTGGCCGTAGAGACCGAGGACGATGAAGCCGTCGTCGTCGGTCTTGTGCAGGTACTTCTCGTACATGCGCCACGTGGCCACCGAGGTCGACTCGGAGGAGTTGCCCGAGAACGGCAGCATCGCGAACTTCATGAGCTCGAAGCGGCCCGGGTAGTACGAGAGCGAAATGAACGACAGGTCGGCCACGCCGTCGCGGATCGCGTCACGGTGCCCGACGGGGTTGGTCACGGGCTTGGGCAGGAAATGCACCTTCACGCGTCCCTCGGTGGCCTTCTCGATCTGCGCGCCCCAGGGAATCATGAAGTCCTTCATGAGCACGTGCGTGGGCGGAATCCAGCTCGAGAAAGCGAGCTCCACGGGCTGCGCGGCCTGTACGCCTGCGCTGGCCGCGATCATCAAGCCGGCCGAGAGCAGCAGGCCCGTCCTCACGAATTTGCGCCGCTTTTCCATCGCATCGTCCTCTCACTGGGAAGTTGAACAGGAAGGCTCAGGTCGCCTTCAACGCTCTTTCGAGCAGGGTGTCGAGGTCGCCGTCGTGGCGGAATCCGAGCCGGTCGGCCTCGGCGGTGAAGAACGGCGGCCAGCATCCGAACTGGCCGCGAAGCGTCGGATCGGGACGGAACGTGACGAGTTCGCGTACCGCCTCGCCGTGCCGACGCGCCAGCGCATCGACGACTTCGGCCGCGCTCGCGCGCAGCGCCGGCAGCGTGATCGCGCGCGAGCGCGGCAACCCGGGCACGGCCTCGGCCGCGCCGCCCGTGCGATCGAGCAGCAGGCGTGCCGCGTGCAGGAGGTTCTCGATGCAGGCCGGAAGCGACAGGAACAGCACCGTCGCGTCGGGGCCCACGGGACACACGTAGGCACGCCCTTTCGAGGGTTCGCCGATCAGGTCGCTCGCGAACGCCGAGAGCGCCGCACCGGGGCGCGAGGGTCGCGCGACGATGCCCGAAAGGCGCAGCGAGAGCCCGTCGATCCAGCCGCGGCGCGAGTAATCGGCGAGCAGCACCTCGACGGACTTCTTCTGGGCGCCGTGGCTCAGCGTGGGCAACTGCGGCGTCTCGTCGTCGATTCGCGACGGCAGCGGCGCGCCGAAGACCGCGATCGAGCTCGTGAACACGGCGCATAGGAAATTCAAAAGGTCCCCGGAAGCCCCATTGGGAGCTGGGTTGGCAGCCGATACCGGCTTGACGGGC
>JBDHVC010000070.1:0-23248 GCA_039809495.1 Sandaracinaceae bacterium | reverse complement strand
GGGCGGCGGGCGTGGCCGCGGCGGCCCCGGCGCGCCCGGCCGCGGCCGAGGCGAGGTCGCGGTGCGCGTCCAGACCGAGCGCCCGCGCGTGAGCGGCTACCTCTCACCCGAGCAGATCATGCGGGTCGTCCGGCAGAATTCCGCCGCGATCCGCTACTGCTACGAGAGCGAGCTCCAGCGCCAGCCGAGCCTGCGCGGCCGCATCGAGGTGGGCTGGCGTATCAACCGCGAGGGGCGCGTCACGACGTCGCGCATCGCGCAGTCGACGATGCACGACGCGCGCGTCGAGGGCTGCATCGCGCGCCAGGTCCGCAATTGGCGCTTCGATCAGCCCGACGGCGGCGAGGTCGACGTCGTCTTCCCGTTCATCTTCGGCGCCACCGGCGGCTGATCCGACGGCACCTGCCCCGCGATTCCCGCGAGATTCCGCAGGAATCACGGGGCGGTATCATCGGAGAGACGTGAGCGCGCGTCCGCCGTCGATCGACGTGTGCTCACCCGTGATCCAGCTCGCCTCGTCGGAGAGGAGGAAGGCGGCGAGGGCGGCGACCTCCTCGGCCGTGCCCGGCCGGCCGAGGGGGTGCGAGCTCTTGCAGCGCTCGAGGAACGCCTCGTACTCGCTCGGACCGAGGCCCGCCGTCGTGTGGAGCTCGGTGACGACGACGCCCGGGTTGATCGCGTTGACGCGAACGCGCTTGGGGGCGAGCTCGATGGCCGCGCTGTCGATCATCATGTCGATGGCGGCCTTGCTGGTGCAGTAGCCGAGCATCTTGGGCTGTGGCCGCTTGCCCGCGATGCTCGAGACCGCGAGGACGGCGGCGTCGCGCCCGTTCGCCGCGCTCTCGACGAGGTGCGGAACCCCGCGCTGGAGCACGTCGTAGGTCGCGAAGACGTTGACCTCCATGAGCCGCCGGAACGCCTCGGGCTGCGCGTCGAGGACGCCGTCGTAGCCGATGATGCCCGCGTTGAGCACGAGGCCGTCGAGGCCCCCGAGCGCGCGCACCGCCTCGTCGATGGCGCGCGCGTTGTCCGCCTCGCGCGTGTGGTCGGCGACGATCGCGTGCGCGCCGAGCTCGGCGGCGAGGCCGCGCAGCCGCTCCTCGCGCCGCGCCGTGATCGCGACCTTCGCCCCGTCCTGGACGAGCCGCCGCGCGATCGCCGCTCCGAGCCCGCTCGAGGCGCCCGTGACGAGCACCCGCTTCTTCGACACCTGCATGCGCCGAGGCCTACCGCACGGGGCCCGCGGCGGCCACGCCCGCGCGCCGTCAGCGCAGGCCGTGCCTGCGCAGGAGCTCGAAGAGGTGCGAGCGATCCATGTCCGCGTCGCGCGCGGCCTGGCTCACGTTGCCGCTGGCGCGCTCGAGGAGCCTCGGGAGGTAGCGCGCCTCGAAGTCGTGGAGCAGGCGCTGCCGCGCCTCCTTGTAGGGCGCGTCGAGGATCGCCTCGAGCGACGCGCAGTCCCCCGAGCTCGGCGGGGCGATCGAGCCGCGCTCGAGCGGGGGCATCTCGCCCATCGCGAGCGTGGCGTCGACGACGTTGCGCAGCTCGCGCACGTTGCCGGGCCAGTCGTGGCGCGCGAGCGCGGCGAGGAACGACGCGTCGCGCACGCGCTCGCGATCCCTCGGGCTCGCGCTCGACTCGGCGGCGAATTGCTCGACGAGCAGGGGCAGATCGTCGCGCCGCTCGCGCAGCGGGGGCACCGCGAGCGGGATGACGGCGAGGCGGTAGTAGAGATCGAGCCGGAAGCGCTGCGCGTTGACCTCCGCGCGCAGCTCGCGGTGCGTCGCGCTCACGACGCGCACGTCGACGCGGATCTCCTCGCGCCCGCCGAGCCGCCGAAAGCGTCGGCGCTCGAGCGCGCCGAGGAGCATCGGCTGGAGCGACTCCGAGAGCTCGCCCACCTCGTCGAGGAAGATCGTGCCGCCGTCGGCTCGCTCGAACGCGCCGACGTGCCGGCGATCGGCGCCGGTGAAGGCGCCCTTCTCGTGGCCGAAGAGCTCGCTCCCGACGAGCGTGGGCGAGAGCGACGCGCAGTCCACCGTCTCGAAGGGCCGCGCCGCGCGGGGGCCGAGCTCGTGCAGGGCCCGCGCGAGCAGCTCCTTGCCCGTGCCCGACTCGCCCGCGAGCAGCACCGGCGCCTCGCTCCCCGCGGCGCGCACGAGCTGCGCGAGCAGGCGCTGCATGACGGCGCTCCGCGCGGCGAAGCGCGCGAACCTCGGGTCGGCCGCCGCGTCCAAGAGCTCGACGGCCCGCTCGCCGCCCGCCTCGACGCGGACGCGGCTCTCGCCGAGCGTGAGCGTCGCGCCGAAGGGCACGACGGCCCGCTCGACGCGCGCGCCCTCGAAGAACGTGCCGTTCGTCGAGCTGCCGTCGAGCACGAGGGCCCCGCCGGGCGTGGGCTCTAGGCTCAGGTGGAAGCGCGAGATCGTCGGATCGGAGAGGACGAGATCGTTGCCCTCCGCCGTGCCGATCGCGAGCCGCTCGCCCGCGACCGCCTTCTCGAGATCGGCCGGGCTCCCCTCGACGACCACGACCCGCACGGTCTCGACGGGGAGCGTGTTCGTCGGCGTCCTCTGGAGCGTCTGGCCGGTCATGCGCGGCCATCCTAATCGAGCGGGCCGAGCGAGGGGAGCGTTGTAGGGTCCGCGTTGTAGAGTCCGCCATGCCCGAGCCCGCGCGCGCCGCCCCGTCGCGCGATCAGCCCCCGGCGGTTCGCCGCCCCTTCTTCCTCAAGATCGCGCTCGTCATCGCGCTCATGCTCGCGCTCGCGCTCGTCGCCTTCGGCGGCTTCGTGCTCGACGCCAACGAGGTGACGCTCGAGGATCTCGCGCGGAGCCGCCAGCACCTCGCGCTCGAGGACGTGAGCCGGGCCCTCGTCGCGGCGCTCCGCGAGAGCGAGGACGCGCTCGAGACGGTCGGCCGGATCATCCTCGAGACCCCCGACGAGGCCGCCGTTCCAGGCCTCCTCACGAGCTTCGTCGCGGGCGCGAGCGCGCTCGACGCGGTGGGCATCTACGACACCGAGGGCCGCCGCGTCGACGTCGTGCGCGAGGCCGGCTCCTCGACGATCCTCCCCGACGCGCTCGACGAGGCGTCGCGCGCGCGCGCGAGCGAGCGCGGCAGCTCGAGCGCGGTCGAGGACGACGGGACGGTGCTCTCGATCGTCCCGCTCCACGCGGACGACGAGGTGACGGGCTACGTCGCGGGCCGCACGCACCTCGACGAGGTGGCGGCGCGGCTCGAGGAGCTCGCCGAGCGGCACTTCGGCCAGAGCGAGGCGCCGATCCTCCTTATCGACGATCGCGGCCGCGTGCTCGCTGGGCGCCCGCCGCGCCTTCAGCCCGCGCCGGCCGAGCTCGCCTCGGGGCTCTCCGCGAGCCGCGTCGGCAGCTACGCCGAGGTGATCGGCGAGGGCGACGATCGCAGGCTCGTGACGATCGAGGCGGTGCCCCTGCGCCCGTTTCGCCTCGTCGTGATGGAGCCGACGTCGGTCGTCTTCGCCTCGCTCGTGTCCCTGCGCCGCCTGCTCGCGCTCGCCGTCGGCGCCGGCGTCCTCGCCTCGTTCGCGGTCGCCTACCTCCTCGGGCGCTGGCTCGCGCGCCCGATCGCCGCGCTCGTCGTGCAGGCCGATCACCTCGCGCACCGCCGCTTCGATCGGCGCGCGGCGATCCGGACGGGCGACGAGCTCGAGGTGCTCGGCGAGGCCCTCGACGCCGCCTCGAGCGAGCTCGCCGAGAGCGAGGCGCGCCTCGAGAAGGAGGTCGCGATCCGGACGGATCTCGGGCGCTACCTCCCGAGCGAGATCGTCGAGCGCGTCGTCCTGCGCGAGCAGGACATGCAGCTCGGGGGCTCGCGCCGCGCGATCTCCGTCCTCTTCGCCGACGTCGTCGGGTTCACGCCGCTCACCGAGCGGCTCGCGCCCGAGCAGACCGTGCACCTCTTGAACGACCTCTTCAGCCTGCTCACCGAGATCGTCTTCCGCCACGGCGGCACGATCGACAAATTCATGGGCGACTCGGTGATGGCGCTCTTCGGCGCGCCGAGCGATCAGCCCGATCACGCGGCGCGCGCGCTCGCCTGCGCCGAGGACATGCTGCGCTTCCTCGACACCGCGAACGCGGGGTTCCGCGCGCGGGCCGGCGTCGAGATCGAGCTCGCGATCGGCGTCGCGAGCGGCGAGTGCGTCGTCGGCAACATCGGCTCGAAGCGCCGCATGGAGTACACGGCGATCGGCGACGTCGTGAACACCGCCGCGCGCCTCGAGGCGCTCGCGCGGCCGAACCAGGTGCTCCTCGACGCGCGCACGGCCGCGCTCGCGGGCGAGGCCTTCGAGCTCGTCGATCGCGGCGAGCGCGAGCTCCCGGGCAAGCGCGCGCGCGTGCGGCTCTTCGAGCTCAGCGTCTGATCGAGCCGGGCGCCGGGCGCTCTGGGGCCTCGCCCTTCGGGCGGGCGCGGCCTCTTCGGCGCGGATCCGCGCTTGACGGCCTCGCGCTTCGGGGCCATGCGGCAGGCCCATGAAGCGACGCGGACCGCTGGGCTCTCCCTCTCCCCTCACGGCCTCGATGCTGGCCCTCGCCCTCGCCTCGGGCTGCGGCGGCGCGAGCGAGCCGCCCCCTCCGGAGGGCGCGAGCGCCTCGACGAGCGGCGCCGAGGCCGAGCGCGGCCCGAGCCTCGCGGAGGTCCTCCGGATGGCGCACCGGAGCGAGGCGAACCGCGCGCGCGACCGCTACCGGCACCCCGAGGAGACGCTCGCCTTCTTCGGCGTCCGGCCCGACATGACGGTGCTCGAGCTCGCGCCGGGCGGCGGCTGGTACACCGAGATCCTCGCGCCCTACCTGCGCGGCCGCGGGCGGCTCGTCGAGGCGATCCCCGCCGCCGACTCCGAGAGCGAGTACCAGCGCAACTCGGGCAACGCGTTCCGCGCGCAGCTCGAGGAGCGCGCGGCGCTCTACGGGCCCGTCGAGACCGTGCTGCTCGATCCGACCCGCGGCGTCCAGCTCGGCGAGAGCGGCTCAATCGACGCGGTCCTCACCTTCCGGAACCTCCACAACTGGTACACCGCGGGGCGGCTCGAGGAGGTGCTGCGCGAGGTCTTCCGCGTGCTCAAGCCGGGCGGCGTGTTCGGCGTCGTCGAGCACCGCGCGGGCGAGGGCGCGAGCGCCGAGGCGGGCCGCGAGAGCGGCTACCTCCCCGAGGCGTGGGTGATCGAGCAGATCCAGGGGGCGGGCTTCACGCTCGAGGCGCGCTCGGAGATCAACGCGAACCCGGCCGACACGCACGAGCACCCGAACGGCGTGTGGTCGCTCCCGCCCGCCCTGCGCGGCGGCGACGTGGACCGCGACGCCTTCCTCGCGATCGGCGAGAGCGATCGGATGACGCTCCGCTTCCGAAAGCCCGACTGACGGGGTGCGGCGTCAGGGCAGCGTGACGACGACGTCGTCGAGCAGGCGGAAGGCGAGGAGCGCGAGGAGGAGCACCAGCGCGGCGACGAGGAGGCTCAGCTCCCAGCCGCCGCGCGAGGGGCGGGCGGAGAAGCGATCGCGGAAGTAGCGCCCGCCGCTCCTTCGCCGGATGCGCGCCTGCACCTTGGGGACGAGCGCGGGCATCGGCTCGCCGCCCGGGCGCTCGGGGTCGGCGCCCTCGATCCGCGGCGCGGCCTCGCCGAGCGCGCCGACCATCGCGCGGTACGCCTCGAATTCCTCGCGGAGCGCCGCGTGCTCGGCGAGGGCCCGCTCGAACGCCTCGCGCTCTTCGCCCGCGAGCGTCCCCTCGAGCGCGTCGCCGAAGCGATCGCGCACGGCCTCGAGGGCCGCCTCGTCCTCCACCGCGTCCTCGCGCTCGCTCATCGCGTCACGGCTCCTTCCCTCCTCGGTCCGAGCGCCCCGGCTCGCTCGCGGCCCGGACCACCTTGAGGAGCGCGAGCCGCGCGCGGTGCAGGCGCGACTTCACCGTGCCCTCGGCGAGCCCGGTGATCGCCTGGATCTCCTCGTAGGAGAGGTTCTCGACGTCGCGCAGGACGACGAGCTCGCGCTGCTCCTCGGGGAGCGTCGCGACCGCGCGCCGCATGAGGACGGCCATCTGGTTCGCCTCCGCCTGCTCGTCGGGCCGCGCGACCGTGGCCGCCGAGCTCATCGAGGAGCTCTCGATCCGCGCGTGCTCGCTCAGCTCGTCGAGCTCGGTCTTCTTCCCGCGCGCGCGGCGCTCGAGGTACTTGATGCGGTTCTTGCACTGGTTCGTGGCGATCCGATAGAGCCACGTCGAGAGCTTGCTGTCGCCGCGGAAGCCGTCGATCGACTTGAAGACCGTGAGGAAGACGTCCTGCGCGACGTCCTCGGCCTCGCCCCGATCACCGAGCATGCGCAGGACGAGCTGGAAGATGCGCCGCTCGTAGAGCCCGATGAGCTCGGTGAACGCCGCCTCGTCGCGCCGCTTGAGGCGCAGGACGAGCTCTTCTTCGTAGCCTTCGGGCATGGGCACGTGGAAGCGGGCGACCGCGATCGGCTCGTCGAGGTCGAGGAACGCTCGAGGGGCTCCTCCGGCGTCGTCCACGGCCCCAAGACAACACGCGCTCGGGCGAGGTTCCGCACCCTAGCAGAAGCGGCGCGCGCCGCGTCGTCGCTCCTCGTCGTCGCTCCTCGCGCGCCCGCTCATGGCGCGCCCCGCGCGGCGGGATCCGTCGAGCGGAGGGGCGCCGCGGTTCACGCCGTCAGTGCACGAAGTAGCGGAGCGAGAGCGTGAGCCAGGTGTCCTCGCCGCCCGCGACCTGCTGGCGCCACCCGACGTCGACGCTGAATTCGGGGCGCACGTAGCCGAGGCCCGCCGTGATGTAGTGGAGGCCCCGCCCCGAGTCGTAGAAGTACCCGCCGCGGATCGGCACCTCGCCGGTGAAGACCTCGAGGCCCCCGCCGAGCAGCATCTCGGGGCGCAGATCGCCGTTCTCTTCGTGGAAGCTCGAGAGATCGGCGAAGCCGTCGAACGCGATCGTGAAGACGCTCTCGTAGGTGTACGAGACGCTCCCGCCGACGAGGCGCGCGACGTAGGGCGTGCCGTAGTCGACGAGGTTCTGCCCGATCGCCGCGATGTGCAGGCCCGGGATCGGCGTGATGCGGATCGAGGCGTCCACGTTGACGCCCTCGACGTAGGGCCCGCGCGCGTCGTCCGCCTGCTGACCCTCTCGCAGAAACGACGTGTAGCGGCCGGCGACGCCGATCGAGAACGCCTCCGAGATGGCGTAGGCGAGCCCGACGCGGCCGTCCATGCCCGAGTGCCCGTCGTGGCCGTTGCCGAGGAGGTAGCGGTACTGGAGCGCCATCGCGACGGGCGAGCTGAACGAGTCGAGGACGCCCGCGCCGAACGTGAAATTCGTCGGCTGCGGGAGGTACCCGACGACCGTCTCGACGTGATAGAGGCGCGCGAGCGCGAGGTTCGCGGGGTTGCTCGAGAGCGCCGACGTCGAGGCGACCGACGCGCGCGCGCCGAGGCCCATCGCCATCGAGCGGGGGGTCTCGTAGTCGTCGTTGGTCGGCAGCGGCCCGCGGCTCTGCGCGTGGGCCCGGAGCGGCTGCGCGGCTCCCACGCCGAGCAGGGCGAGGAGGGCGAGCGGGCCGGCGAGGCGGGAAGGGAGCATGGGCAAGACCTCGGGGCGAGTCGTGACGTGACACGAGCGTGGGAGCGCCGAGGATTCCCACGCCCGCGCCGCGCTGCCAAAAAAGAGGCCGAGCGGGCCGCCCTCGCCCCCGAACGCGCGAGGGATCGAGCGTGATCCGTCGGGCCTCCTCCGGCGGATCAGCGGTGATCTCGGGGCCTTGCCGGGCGCCTCGGCCGAGACGCGCGAGAACCCCGATCGGGTCGAATTTACGCCAACGATCTCGGCTCGTTACAAACAAGCTCGCGATCGCCCGTAGACGGCCCTCGATCGCTTTGCTAGCGTCGGGCCTCCTCGCGGTCGAAGCCGAGCTTCGTACCGAGTCGTCGAGTCGCCACGCATCGAACGAGATCCTTTGTTTGGCGGTCGGCGGGACCACCCCGAGCTCGGAGTCGTTCCCACCTCCCGGAGGCCGTAGAGCCTTCACGGGTGAGGAGTGCCCTCATTCTGGGGATGGAATGGGGGATCTTTCGTTCAATGCCTCGATTCGACTGAGGATTTCGGCATGCAGAAGGTGTGGGAAGCTGTGCTCGAGGACCTGCGCGGACGTCTGTCCGCGCACACGTTCGCGGCATGGCTCGCGCCCCTCGAGCTCGTGGGGCTCGAGGGCGGGGTGCTCCAGATCCGCATCCCGCATCGCTTCTTCGCCGACTGGATCGCGGCGCGCTACCTCCCCGACCTCGTCGAGACCATGGCGCGACGCGCGGGCGCGCCGGTGAGCCGCGTCGAGTGGGTGATCGACGAGTCGATCGCGGGCTCGCTCGAGCCCCCCGCGACCGAGCGCGGGCCGAGCGCTCGCGAGGCGCGCGTCGAGGTGCTCGCGTCCCGCCGCGCCTCCGCGCGGCCTCGGGCGCGCGAGCGCAAGACGGGCGAGCTCCCGTTCCCCTCGAGCGGGGCCGGAGCGCCCGCCCCGGCCCAGCGCCCCGAGCGCTCGAGCGTCGCGCCGCCGCGCCCGCTCGAGGAGGACACCCTCAACCCGCGCTATCGCTTCGAGAGCTTCGTCGTCGGCCCCTCGAACCAGCTCGCCCACGCCGCGGCCGTCTTCGCCGCGAGCGCGCCCGGCAAGCGCTATAACCCCCTCTTCATCTACTCGAACGTCGGGCTCGGCAAGACCCACCTCGTGAACGCCGTCGGGCATCGGGTGCGCGAGGAGCGCCCCGACGCCCGCGTGCTCTTCATCTCCGCCGAGCACTTCACGAACGAATTCATCTCGGCGCTCCAGCACCGCTCCATCGACGAGTTCCGAGCGCGCTACCGGACGGGCTGTGACGTCCTCATCATCGACGACATCCAGTTCCTCGCCACGCGCGAGCAGACGCAGGAAGAATTCTTCCACACGTTCAACGCGCTCTACCACGCCGACAAGCAGATCGTCGTGACGAGCGACGTCTACCCGCAGCAGATCAAGGAGATGCAGGATCGGCTGATCTCGCGCTTCCAGTGGGGGCTCGTCGCCGACATCCAGGCCCCCGAGCTCGACACGCGCATCGCCATCTTGCGCAAGAAGGCCGAGCTCGAGTCGATCGCGCTCGACGACGCCGTCGCGCTCTTCGTCGCGCAGCGCGTCGAGAGCAACGTGCGCGAGCTCGAGGGCACGCTCCTTCGCCTCGCGGTCCGCGCCGACGTCGAGGGCCGCCCGATCGACCTCGCGCTCGCGCAGGCGATGCTCGGCAGCGCGAGCCGACCGAGCGAGCGGCTCCCGAGCGTCGAGGAGATCCAGCGCGCGGCGGCCGAGTACTTCGGCATCGGCATGAAGGAGCTGCTCTCGGGGCGGCGGCATCGGGGCGTGAGCCAGCCGCGCATGCTCGCGATGTTCGTCACGCGCGAGCTCCTGCGGCTGAGCTACCCGGAGATCGGTCGCCGCTTTGGCGGCCGCGATCACACGACGGTGATCAGCGCGCACCGGAAGATCGAGGCTCAGCTCCCGCACGACGAGCGGCTCCAGCGCGCGCTCGAGTCCATCCAGAAGAAGCTCGGGCTCGGCTGAGCCCGGCCCCTCGCCGCGATGTCCGCGCGCCACCTCCTCCTCGAGAGCCCCGCCCTCGCTCGCCGCGTCCACGTCTGGGCGTTCGGCGAGGTGGGGATGCCGCTCATCGTCTTTCCGTCGAACGCGGGCATCGCGCACGAGTGGCAGCGCGCCGGCATGATCGACGCGCTCGCGCCGCTCCTCGCCGAGGGGCGCGTCAAGATCTACTGCCCGGAGAGCAACGTCTCCGCGAGCTTCTCCGGCGAGGGCTCGCTCGCGTCGCGGATGGCGCACCACGAGGCCTACGAGCGCTTCGTGCTCGAGACGCTCGTGCCCTTCGTGCGCGAGGACTGCCGGCTCGCGGACGCGCCCCTCGTCGCGACGGGCTGCTCGATGGGCGCGCTCTACTCGGCCCTCTTCGCGCTCAAGCACCCGGAGGTCTTCCCGCGCGCGCTCTGCCTCTCGGGGCGCTACCGCGCGAGCACCTTCGGCCGCGGCGAGCGCTCGCGCGCGCTCTACCTCAACGACCCGCTCGCGTTCGTGCCGAACCTCGAGGGGCCCGCGCTCGGGCGCGTGCGCTCGCGGGCCCACCTCGTCCTCGTCGTTGGCCGCGGGCCCCACGAGGCGGGCTGCGTCCCCGAGACGCTCGAGATGGCGCGCGCGCTCCGCGATCGAGGCATCCCCCATCACCTCGCCGTCTGGGGCGAGGACAGCGCGCACGACTACGCGTGGTGGCGCAAGCAGGCGCGCCACTACCTCGAGCAGCTCTTCTGACGGCGCGCGTAGCTCGCGCGCGAGGGGCCCGTTCACAGCACGAATCAGTTGCCCTGATTCGTGCTGTTCCTTCCTCGTCGGAGGGTCTGCCCCCAGACCCTCCCTCACGCCGAGTAAATCGGCGTGAGCCTTCCTCCCGCCGAGCCAGCGTGCCTCGCTCGACGGATCACGTCGAGCGACGCACGCTGTCAGCCGGAAAGTTGCGGGGGGGCGCGGGCGCCGCGGTACGCTTCGGGCCGTGCGCCGCGAGCCTCGCTCACGCGCGGCGCGGGACCCCATGACGGATCGACAGAACGAAGCGCTCCTGCGTCTCCTCGTGGACGCGACCCAAGGCGGCCAGGCGAAGGTCGACGCCCTGGTCGCGCTCTCGCAGCGCTCGGTCTGGGTCGCGCCGTGGCCCGGCACGGAGAACCTCCGGACCCTCGCGAGCAGCGGCGGCCTCGTGGCGCTCCCGGTGTTCACGTCGGAGGCGACGCTCGGCGAGGCCGCCGTGCGCTTCGGGTGGCTCGATCCGACGGGCCAGGTGGCGAAGCTGGAGCTCGGCGCGCGCGCGGCGTTTCGCCACGCGATCGAGAAGAACCTCGCGTTCGTCGTGGTCGACATCACCGAGCCCCACGCGCTCGAGCTCGCGCGCGACGAGATCGAGCCGCTCCTCGCGCAGCGAAGGCGCGACTCGCAGGGCCCCTTCGCGGCCACCGGGCGGATCGAGTCGAGCCTCATGGCGGCCGTCGCGCGCCGCTCGTCCCCCGGCTCCGCGCCCACCCACCCCGCGGCCTCGGGCGTGCCGACGCCCGCGCCCGGGGCGCCGATCTCGAGCTCGGGCCAGATCACGGCCCCCTCCTCCTTGCCGGTCGGCGCGCTGCCCGAGGCGCCGGCGAGCGCGCCGCTCGAGGCCCACGCGCTCTCCTCCGCGCCGCTCGGCCGTCCGAGCGCGCCGCCCGAGGACGCGCTCGTCGATCGCCTCGACGCGCTCCTGCGTGGCTATCCCGAGGTCGAGTGGGCCTGCCTCGGGCTCACCGAGGGTCGGCCCGCGCTGGGGCTCAGGGTGGACGCCCGGCTGCGCTCGCGCCTCGACGCGCTCGCGTCGGTGGTGGCGGCGAGCGGGCTCGTCACCGTCGTCCTCGACGATCCGCTCCACTTCAAGGCGTCGCGGACCGAGGCGTTCGTCTTCTATCCGTGGCGGCGCTGACGCCTCGCGCGGCGTGGCGCGGCCCCGAGCCGCGGAGGGCTCCGGGCCCGCGCGGCGCTCGGGGCGATCACCGACGTTGAAACCCGCCTCGATCCTTGGCTAAGGTTCCGCCGCTCCGGGCCGACCGCCCCGGTCGACCCGAGCCACGGGGTTCTCATGAGCAACGACAACGACGACGACATCCCCCCGCTCCCCAACCTGCCGGAGGCGGACGAGGATCTCGCTCGGGCCTCGGGCAAGATCGCGGGCCTCGACGACGACGCCACCGCCCGCAAGATCCGCACTCGGACGACCGTCATCGGGCGCGTGATGGCCGTCGTCCTCGTCGTGGGCGGCGGCGCGCTCGCGTACTTCGCGTGGCAGCGGAGCGTCGCGTACGAGGAGCGCTGGGTCGCCTACAACGCGGCCACGGAGCAGGCGTCGGACGAGGAGTTCCTCCGGCTCATCCGCGAGGAGTACCCGCGCACCACGTTCCAGGACGTGCGGCTCCAGATCCTCACCCAGCTCGGCACGCACCACGACGCGGCGGCGGTACCGCTGCTCGCCTCGGCGCTCGCCGAGGCTGGGCCGATCCGCGCGGAGGCCGCGCGCTCGCTCGCCCGCATCGGCTCACCGGCCGCCGACTCGGCCAAGGGCGATCTCCTGCGCGTGCTCCCGACGAGCAACGATCCGGCCTCGCGCGCCGCCGTGGCGCGGGCGCTCGCGGTGCTCGGCGAGTCGAGCGCCGCGGACGTGATCGTCGAGGAATTCGGCGCCGGGCGGCTTCAAGGGCAGCCGGGCTTCGATCCGCGCATCATCGTGAACGTGCTCGGCGTCGAGCGCCTCGCCCACATGACGCAGAACCCGAGCGTCGGCGTGCGCGCGCTCGTCGCGCAGGCGCTCTCCGAGGCGGGGACGCCGGACGTGATCGAGCCGCTCAGCCAGCTCCTGCGCGACGACGACGATCAGGTGCGCCGCCAGGCCGCTCAGGGCCTCGGCCGGATCGGCGATCCGCGCGCCGCCGGGCCGCTCTTTCAGGCGATGCAGGCCAACCCGACGATGCGGGTCCAGGTGCTCGACGCGCTGCGCCGCTCGACCGGCGCGCGCGGCCTCGCCGTGCTCCTGCAGAGCGCGAGCGACGCCGAGACGCGGCGCGATCTCGCGACGATGATCCGCGGGACGCACGATCCCGCGGGGGCCGACGCGCTCGCCTCGCTCCTCACGGACGAGGACCCGACGACGAAGCTCACCGCCGCCTCGGGCCTCGCCGAGCTGGGCGACGCGCGCGGCGTCCCCGTCCTGCTCGAGATCGCCCAGGGCCCCGCGCTCGACCGCGCGCGCGACGCGCTCGACATGCTCGCCCTCGTCCAGTCGCCCGACGTGGTGCGGGTCCTCGGCCCGATGGTCACGAACCCGACCTTCCTCGCGCGTCGCGCGGGCATCCTCAAGGCGCTCGGGCGCTCGGGCTCGCCCGAGGCGGGGCGCATCCTCATGCGCGAGCTCGAGGGTGACGACGTGGCCACGGCGGCGATGGCGCTCGCCGAGCTCGACTACGAGCCGGCCTACACGGTGCTCCTGCGCATGGTGCCGCGCCCCGCGAACACGCCGTTCAACGAGCACGCCGGCATGGCGGGCGTGGCGCTCGAGACGGCCTACCAGAACCGGACGGCGGCCGTGAAGGCGCTCGGGCGCTACGGGCGCCCCGACTCGGCGGGCGCGCTCCGCGCGATCGTGGAGGACTCGCTCGACGATCCGCGCCTGCGCAACGACGCGGGCCTCGCGCTCGGCGCGGTCGCGGACGACGCCGTGCTCTCGACCGTCCTCGATCGCATCCTCGCGACCGACCTCGACGACGCCGCGCGCCGCTACTACATCGGCGCGCTCTGGCAGCGCCCGAGCCGCGCCATCGCCACGCGCATGCTCGAGGTGATCGGCAACACGCAGATCTCGCCCGACATCCGGGTGCCCGCGGCCGTCGCGGTCGGCTACGCGGCCGATCCGGCGAACGACGCGCGCCTCGTCCAGATGCTCGACAGCGCCGAGACCGCGGGTCCCGCGGCGGTCGCGATCAGCCTGGGCGGGAGCGAGGAGGCGGCGCAGGCGCTGCTCACGCACCTCGGTGCGGACGCCGAGCTGCGCGCGACCCTCCAGGAGCTCCTGATGAACCAGACGAACGACTGGTTCAACCTCGTGACCAACACGCTCTGGGACTCGGGCGAGATCTACCGCCGCCTCCGCGTCGCGCGGGTGCTCGATCAGGGCGAGGGGGACAACCGCCAGGGCTACGCCTGGTCGATGTTCGTCAATCGCCTCCAGAGCGGCTGGGGCGGTCACGACGGGCTCACGGCGAACCAGATCCGGCGTCGCTTCTACGCGGACCTCACGGGCGCGGACGACGCGCTGCGCCCGCTCGTCGCTCGCGCCCTCGCGGCGACCGGCGACCTCGGCCTGCTCATGGCGGCGCGCGACGCGAACGGCCCAGGCGCCGAGGAGGCGCGCGCGGTGCTCCTCGAGATCAACCGCCCCAGGACGGACGACGACGACGCGCAGCGCGCGCTCGGCGCCGTGCGCTGACGGCGCGCCTCGCTCGACGTGATCCGCCCCGCCGTGCCTCAGGGCCCGCGCGGGATGGACGCGCCCGACGGATCACGCCGAGGAGGCGCAACGTCAGCGCGGCGTCTTGTGCGTCGGGAACGGCGTGGCCGGCGCGCGGAAGCGGCGGTTGTCGTGGGGGACCTTGCGGCCGCCCTCGCCGACGACGTCGCGCTCGGCGAAGACGTGATCCCAGATCGACTCGCCGAGGGGGCGCGGCTCCGCGGCGACCATCTTGCTCGCCTCGAGCAGCCACGCCTCCTCGCGCTCGCGGAGCGCGCGGCACGCCTCGGCCGAGGCGAGGCCCCGCGCGACGAGCGTCGCCTCGAGCTCGTCGACGCAGTCGCGCTCGCTCTCGACGTAGTTGGAGCCGGAGCTGCTCGAGTGCCCGTAGAGGCGTGAGACGTAGGCCTCGAGCACCATGGGCCTGCGCTCCGTGCGCACGTAGCGCATGGCGTCCTCGAGCCCGCGGTAGGCGCGCTCGAAGTCGTTGCCGTCGATCACGGCCGTCCGCATCCCGAGGGCCTCGCCGCGATCGGCGATGTGCTCGCCGCCCTGCTGCTCGTGCTCGGGCGTCGAGATGCCCCAGCCGTTGTTGGTCACGAGGATCAGCATCGGCAGCTCGAACGACGGCCGCGCCGCCCAGATCAGGCTGCTCGCGAAGTCGCCCTCGGCCGTCCCCGCGTCGCCGCCCTGGACGATCGTGATGCCGTCCGCGTCGCAGCCGCCCGAGGGGCGCGCGCGCTTCTGCGCCACCGCGGTGCCGATCGCCATCACGTACTGCACCTCGATCGGGCTCGTGATCGGCGTGAGGTTCCACTCGGGCGCCGAGTAGTGGCCGACGAAGTTGCGGCCGCCCGAGTGCGGATCGTGGATGGTGTTGCGCATCTGTCGGAGCGCGCCGACCGGATCCCCACCCATCGCGAGCAAGGTCGCGCTCGAGCGGTAGTGGAGGTGGAGGTAGTCGTGCTCGAGCCCGCGCCCCTTCTTCACGAGCAGGCCGAGCGCCGTGTTGAACGCCTCCTCGCCCGGGCCGCCGATCCAGAAGTAGCCCTCGCCGCCGCGCTGCATGCGGATGAGGCGCTCCTCGAGCGCGCGGGCGCGCACCATGAGCGCGTGGGCGCGGAGCAAGAGCGACGGCGCGAGCGGCTCCGCGTCGGGCGAGCGCGCCTCGCCCGTGAGGCTCGCCCGCGAGAGGCCTTCCGCGATCGGGTGACCCAGCGTCATGCGTCGTCTCTAACACGCGTCGAAGGTGCGCCGCACGTCGCGTGATTGACGCGATGCGGCAAGCGATCGACGCTGATCGAACGTCAGCGCGCGCCGGGATCGAGCGACAAGCTGGCAATCGCGCGCCCAGCGCTCGGCGAATTCCTCGACGAATTTCGGCGGTGGCGGCTGGCACGGCCGCTGCGATGGAGCCGCCCGTGGACTCCTCCATCTCGCGCACGCGGCTCGGCGTCTCGCTCATCGCCGTGCTCTTCGCCCTCTTCGGCGTCGTCTTCGCCGCCGACGCCCTCGTCGAGACCGACGCCGAGCGGCTCGACGGGATCGCGAGCTCGATCCTCGAGGCGCGCCCGAGCGCCCGCGCGCTCGTCATCGCGCGGCTCGCCGCGCGCGATCCGGTCGCCGTCGTCGCGAACCGCGAGCGGGTGTGGGTCGACCCGGACGCGGGCGCCGAGGGGCTGCGGGGCGCGATCGACGACGCGGTCCCCGAATTCCGGGCGAACGCGCGGATCGTGGGCGTGGACAGCCGCCTCACGGGCCAGCGCGCGGAGATCACGCTGCGGCTGCGCGGCGAGGCCTCGGACGCGCGCGCGACCGACGTCGTCCTCGCCCTCGAGCTCGAAGACGGACGCTTCTCGCTCCTCGACGTGCGGCGCCTGCGCTGACGGCGCGCCCCGCGCGAGCGCGCGCGCCTGCGCGGGCCGGCGTGCTAGAAGGCCCCCATGCCGCGAATGGTGTACTGCGCGAAGCTCGAGCGAGAGGCCGAGGGCCTCGATCGGCCGCCCTACCCGAACGAGCTCGGCCAGCGCATCTACGAGTCGATCTCGAAGGACGCCTGGCGCGCCTGGCTCGTCCACTCGACCCGGATCGTGAACGAGAACCGGCTCGACGTGGGCTCGAGGGAGGGCGTCGCCCTGCTCCTGCGGGAGGCCGAGGCGTTCTTCTTCGGCGACGGCGGCACGATGCCCGCGGGCTACACGCCCTCCTCCGAGAGCTGACGTGGCCGCCTCGAGCCCAGCGCCCGCCGAGGCCGGCGGCTCGGCGTCGCGCGTGCACGAGGCGCGGCGCGCGCATCACCGCGAGGAGGGCGAGCGCCTCGAGCGGATCGGCGCTCGGTTCTCCGTCGCGAACCTCCTCCTCTTCGGCGCCGCGCTCGTCGTCGGGGGCGCGTCGGCGTGGAACCACGAGCGCGCGGGCATGGCCGTCGGGCTCGGCCTCTTCGTCGCGTTCCTCGTCAGCTACCTGCTCCACGGGCGGCTCGTCCGGCGGCGCGAGCGCGAGGCGATCCGCGAGGGCCTCCACGCGCAGCACCTCGCGCGCATCGCCGGCGAGCTCGACGCGCTCGACGGCGGCGAGGAATTCGCTTCGGCCGAGCACCCCTACGCGGGCGACCTCGATCTCTTCGGGAAGGGCTCGCTCTTCGCGCGCCTCTCGGTGGCGCACACCGAGGCGGGGCGCCGCGCGCTCGCGTCGTTCTTGCTCGCCCCGGCCGACCCGAAGACGATCGTCCTGCGCCGCGAGGCCGTCGCCGAGCTCGCGGGCAAGGTCGACCTGCGCGTGAGCCTCGAGGGCGCCGTGCTCGACACCGGGCGCACGCGGCTCGACGCGCGGCCCTTCGTCGCCTTCGTCCGCGGCGAGAAGGTGCTCCTCCGGACGCCCTGGCTCCGGGCGGCGACGCTCGCGCTGCCCCTCGTCACGCTCGGCGTCGTCGCTGCTTCGGGCTCTCTGCTCCCGAGCTGGGCGTGGGTGCTGCCGGTGCTCGTCCAGGTCTTCGTCGCGTCCTTCGGGGCGCGGCTGGCCCACGAGGAGCTCGAGCGGGTGCTCACGCGCTCGCGCTTCGTCGAGGGCTACCGCGCGCTCTTTCTCGCGATCGAGGGCGAGCGCTGGGAGTCGAGCCTGCTTTGCGCGCTCGCCTCGCGCCTCGGCGAGGGGGAGGCCCGCGCGACGCGCGAGCTCGCTCGGCTCGAGCGCTTCACCGGGCTCCTCGAGCTCCGCCAGCAGGGCCTCGTCCACCTCTTCGTGAACCCGCTCCTCTTGTGGGATCTCAACGTCCTTCACGGGGTCGAGGTGTGGGCCAACCGCGTCGGCGCGCGCGCCGAGGGCTGGTTCGAGGCGGCCGGCGAGCTCGAGGCGCTGAGCTCCCTCGCGACCTTCGCCCACCAGGATCCCGACGCGAGCGCGCCCACCATCGGCGAGCCGGGCTCGCCGCTCGTCATCGAGGGCCTCGTCCACCCGCTCCTCGCGCCCTCCTCGCGCGTGCCGAACGATCTCACGCTCGAGGGAGAGGGCCACGCGCTCCTCATCACCGGCTCGAACATGGCGGGCAAGAGCACGCTCCTCCGCGCGACGGGCGTGAGCGTCGTGCTCGCGCTCGCGGGCGGCTTCGTCGCCGCCAAGCGCCTCTCGACGCCCCCGCTCCGCGTGCGCGCGAGCATGCGCGTCGCGGACTCGCTCCAGCGCGGCGCGAGCTACTTCCAGGCGGAGCTGACGCGCCTGCGCGCCGTGGTCGCGGGCGCGGACGACCGCGACGCGCCCCCCATCCTCTTTCTCCTCGACGAGCTCTTGCGCGGCACGAACGCGAAGGCGCGGCACACCGGCGCGCGCGCGGTCGTCCTGCACCTGCTCGAGCGGGGCGCGATGGGCCTCGTCGCCACGCACGACATCGCGCTCGCGGGCCTCGAGGACGAGCTCGCTCGGCGCGGGGCGGGGCCGAGGGTCGAGAACGTCCACTTCACCGACGTCCTCGTCGACGGCGAGATGGTCTTCGACTACCGGCTCCGGCCGGGCGTCGTCCGGACCTCGAACGCGCTCCGGCTCCTGCGCCTCGCGGGGATCGCCGTCGCCGTCGACGACTCGCTCTGACCGCGCGCCTCGCTCGACTTTTTTCACGGCTCGGCGCGCGATGGCGGTAGACTATCCGCCCCCATGCGCGAGCTGCGCGACCGCGTCGATGGCCTCGCTCGACTCCATCGGATCGAGGATCCGAGCGAGCGCCGCGGGACGTTCCGCGAGGCGTTCGCGACGCTCGCCTCGCGCGCGGCCGGGCTCACGCCCGCGCCCCTCGAGGGGCTCGACCCGAAGGCGCTCCGCGAGAGCATGGACGTCGCGTTCGAGGCGCGGCTGCTCGACGAGCTCGGCTGGCTCTCCACGGCCCACGCGACGGCGGCGCTCTACGAGCTCGCGGCGGTCCTCCCCGCCTCGCCGATGAAGCGCGAGCTCGGCCGCAGGGTGCTCGTCGCGCTCCACGACGGCGACGCGCCCACCTTCGTCTTGCTCGCGACCCTGCTCGCGCGGAGCTCCAAGCGCGGCCTCTCGGGGCCGGGCGTCAAGGCGCGCGTGGCGCTCGCGCTCGATCTGCCGATCGGCGCCGGCGTCGGCGTCGACACGCTGGCGCTCGCGCTCGTCTCGCGCCGCGACCTCGAGGCCGAGTGGCTGACGGAGCCCTCGGAGGGCTCGCTCCCCTCGCGGCGCCTCGCGGCGCGGCTCCTCGACCGCGCGGCGCGCGCGATCGGGCACCGCGTGGCCATGGGGGACGAGAGCGCGCTCGCGCTGCTCGAGCGACCCTCCGTCCAGGCGGCTTGGACGCGGCTGCTCCACGATCGCGAGCCGCTCGTCTGGCGCCACGTCGCCTCGGCGCGCGGCCAGCTCGCGGGGATCGTCGCGCGCTTCGACCAGGAGATCGTGGAGGGCCTCGACCCCGCCATGTCGCCCACCGAGTGGAGGCGCGCCGCCACGTCCCTCGCCGCCACGCTCGCCGTCGAGCCCGAGCGCGCCCTCGAGCGCTCGGAGACGCTCCTCAAGAGCGCGATCTTCCGGCGGGATCCGGGCATCGCGGCCTCGATGCTCCAGGGGCTCGCGCGCGCCGCGGAGGCCGAGCCCGAGGCGGCCGAGCGGATGTTGGTGATGCTCGTGCGCTCGGGCGGGCTCGACGTCGTGGAGGCGCTGCTCGCGCTGCGCGACGAGCGCCTCGGGGAGGAGCTGAGCGAGTGGTCGTCTCGGCTCGCGCTCTCGCGCCTCAAGGACCCGGAGCTCGTCGGGAAGCCGGGCCTCGACGATGGGCACGACGCCCTCCTCGAGGTCCTCGCCCAGGCGCTCGAGCGCGGGACGAGCAAGGCGACGGCGGTCGGGATGAAGCGGCCCGCCCTCGGCGCGGCGAGGGAGAGCAGCGCCGGGAAGGAGAGCGGACCCTCGGCGCTCGAGCTGCTCGCCGAGGCGCGCGAGACCTTCCTCGAGCACGACGCGCGCGCCGCGCACGGGCGCTCGATCGAGATCCTCGCGACGCTCGAGGTCACGCTCGCCCGGCTCGAGGCCGCGGACGACGCGACGGCCGAGAGCCGCAGGGCGAGCCTGCGCGCGCTGCGCGAGCTCGACGCCGTCCTCTTCGAGACCTCGACGCTCGTCGACCTCTTGGCGCTCGGCCGGAGCGACGGCGTGCGCGAAGAGCTCGGCCGCGCGCGCGGCCCCGCGTTGAGCGCGCTCGACGGCCTCGTCGCGCGCCTCGCCGAGCGCCTCATCGACCTCGAGAGCGAGCCCGTCACCGACGCCGACGTCGCGCATCGCACGCTCCGCATCCGGAGGCTGCGCGTCCTGCTCCACCTCGTCGACGCCGACACGGCGAGCGGCGAGCTCTTGGGGGAGACGCGCGCGCGGCACCTCAGGATCGCGCGGCTCTTGCTCGAGCGCGCGGCGAGCGACGTCCCCTCGCCGCTCCGCCGCATCGTCCACGCCGCCGCGGCGCGCGCGTGCGAGGCGGTGCTCCGCGAGGAGGGCGCGGACGTCTCCGAGATCTTCGTCGCCGTCGTGATGCACCTGCGCTCGAGCGACGACCTCACGACCTTCGCCGAGGCGTCGATGATGCCCGAGATCGAGGCGCTCTTTCGCGCGTACGCGAGGCTCATCGAGCGGAGCGAGCGCATCGCGCGCACCTCGGGATCGAGCGCGAGCGCCGGGCTCGACGCGCTGCGCGGGCTCGTGCGCTGCCTCCCGCTCGCCGCGGGTCCGCGGGTCGAGGCGCTGCGCGCGGGGCTGCTCGCGCTCGCGACGACCCTCGCGGACCTCGAGGAGGCCGGCTCGCTCGCCGAGATCGTCGGCGAGCTCGACGTCGCCGACGGCGACTCGGCGCAGCGCTCGCTCCTGCTCGTGCTCGCCGAGACGGTCGAGTCGCTCGCGCGGCTCGTCGAGGGCTCGCTCCGGCGCATGGGCTACCTCCGCCCCAAGGGGGAGCTGCGCGCGGGGCCCACGCTCCGGCTCCTCGACGTGGCCGCGCTCCAGAGCGTCCGCGGCGACCGGCACGCCTACCGAGACATGCTCGAGACGGTGGGCGAGCCGCTCCACCGGGAGCTGCCCGCGCACCTCGCGGACCTGATCCTCGCGGCGCTCACCCAGACGCTGGCGGTGCCCCTGTTCGCCGCGATCAAGCCCAAGCCGGCCGGCCCGATCGCCCTCGTCTCGCGCCGGGATCGAGGGCTCCCGCCGTGGCTGCCGCCGAGCCGGATGCTCGGAGGCTTCTACGTCCTGCGCGCGCTCGGCTCGGGCGCGGTCGGCTCCGTCTTCGTCGCGCGGCGCGCCGAGGAGAAGGCGCTCGATACGGCGACGCTCTTCGCGCTCAAGGTGCCGGAGTACGGCGGCGCGGCCGCGCGCACGCTCGCGGAGGAGGAGTTCTTCCAGATGTTCCGCGAGGAGGCGGGCGCGCTCCTCGCGGTGCCCGCCCACGAGAACCTCGCGCGGCTCGTCACCTTCGACGCGGGCGCGCGGCCCAAGCCGATCCTCGTGATGGAGCTCGTCGAGGGGCCGACGCTCGAGCGCCTCATCGAGACGCGGGGGCTCGACATGGAGCGCGCGACCGACGCGGCGTTCGGCATCGCGGGGGGCCTCGAGGCGATGCATCGCGTGGGCGTCGGGCACCTCGATCTCAAGCCGAGCAACGTCATCCTGCGCGATCCCGATGGGCCTGGCCCGATCGCGGAGACGCCGGTGCTCGTCGACTTCGGCCTCGCGGGCCGCAAGGTCCGACCCGGGTGCGCGACGGCGAATTACGGCGCGCCCGAGGTCTGGGGCCTCACGCCGAAGGGGTACCGCCCCGACCCCTCGGCCGTCGACGTCTACGCCTTCGGCTGCCTCGTCTACGAGCTCTTCGTCGGCGTCGAGCTCTTCGACGCGGAGAGCGACCTCGCCATCGTCACCCTCCACCTCCAGCACGACGCCGATCTCCCGGCGCTCGACGCCCTCGCGGCCGACGACGCGCTCGCGCCGCTCGCCGCGCTCCTGCGCTCGACGCTCCGGCAAGATCCGCGAAAGCGCATCTCGATCGCCGAGGCGGCGCGCGGCCTGCGTCAGCTCGCGCCTGGGCTGCTCGAGCGCCCCTGGCCGCTCTCGGCGTGAGCGTCGCGCCGAGGGTCGCCGCCCCTCACCAGCGCTTGAGGATCTCGACGAGCACCTCGTCGCCGACGAAGAGCTCGTCGACGTCGTCGCTGTCGACGAGCGCGCTCGACAAGAGGCTCGCCTGCCGCGACGGCGGGCCGGGCCAGTCGAGGGCGCGCGCGATCGCGTCGAGCAGCGCCGCCGAGGGCGGGCTCGCGTGGAGCGCGAGCATCTCCTTCTCGAGCAGGAGCGCGACGAGGCGCCGCGCGCTCTCGCGGCTCTCCGCCGTCACGGGCATGCTCGCCGCGACGTCCCTCACGTCGTCGAGGAGCGCCTCGTCGTCGTCCGGGCCGTCCTCGATCCCCGCGTCGAGCGCGCTCGCCTGGGCGGCGGGATCGTCCCGCTCGTCATCGATCGTCGGCTCGAGCTCTCCTGCCGTCTTCTTCGAGCGGGCCACGCTGCCTCCGTCCTCCGCGAGCACTCCGAACTACGCGCGTATACGGGACTCGTTCGTCGTCGGCCAGCGTTTTCTCGGATAGCAAGCGGCGTGCGCGCGCTCGCGTCGAGGCGGGTCGGCGCGAGCAGGCTGGCACGGAAGTTGTGCGCATGACGGGGCTCACGCTCGTCGCGCTCGCCGCGCCGTCAGCGCGCGGCCGCGCTCCTCGCCTCGAGCAGCGCGTCGAGCGCCCGCTCGACGTAGCGCCGCGTCGCGCGGAGCAGGGGCGGGCTCGCGGCGGCGCTCGGCGCCGGGAGGGCCTCGATCCGCTGGCGGATCCGGGCCGCGTGCTCGGGCTCGGGGTGGGCGAGCGCGTCGAGGAGCGCTCCGAAGAGCCCGACGACGCCCTGCGTGAAAGGATCGAGCGAGCGAGCCGCGAGCGTCGCGCGCGTCAGCTCCGTCGACGCCTCGTCGAGCGCCCCCCTTCGCCCGAGGGTCGCGGCGAGCGTCGCGCGAGCGATCGCCTCGGCCTGGGCGTCGCCCGTCGCGGCGAGGCTCGCGCGCGCCTCGCTCGCGAGCGTGAGCGCGCGATCGAGCGCGAGCTCGTCGCCCTGAGCGATCAGCGCGCCCGCGAGGAGGGCCAGCGCCTCGGTCGCGCGCGACCCCGCCTCTCGGGCGAGGCGCGCCGCCTCGAAGAGGCGCTCGTTCGCGCCCTCGCCCTCCGAGCAGCCCACGAGGCGCAGGGCGATCTCCGCCGCGCGCGGCGCGTCGGCGCTCGCGCGCGCGAGCGCGAGGGCTCGCTCGAGCGTCGCGCGCTCCTCCTCGCCCTCACCGGCCTCCGCGTGGAGCGTGGCCCCGAGGAGCGCGAGGCGGATCTCGGCGTGGACGTCGGCGCGCGCCGAGGCGAGCCTCGACGCCCGGGCGAGCGCCTCCCAGGCCTCGTCGCGCGCAGCGCTCGCGCTCGAGACGAGCGCGAACGCCTCGAGGGCGCGGGTGAGCGTGAAGGCGTCGCGCTGCGCGCGCTCGCTCGCGACCGCGCGGTGGGCGTCGCGTCGCGCCGGCTCGAGCCGGCCCGCGCGCGCG
>JBDHVC010000069.1:0-24058 GCA_039809495.1 Sandaracinaceae bacterium | reverse complement strand
CCGCAGCGCCCACCGCCCCCCCCGCCGCGAGCGCCACGCCGGCGGCCGCCGAGCCCGCCGCTCCGCGCGCCCCCACCGAGCCCGAGGGCGCCCGCCGCGCGCTCAAGGCTGTTCAGTTCTGACCGCCTCTCTGCCCCAAGCGCCCTGCTCCGGAAGCTGGAACGATGTCCTCACGCGCGATCTCCGCCCTCGTATTCGCCCTCGTCGCGGGGTGCAGCCTCTCCGGCGTCGATCGGATCGAGCTGCCGCTCTGTCGCTCCGACAACGACTGCGCGGCGCTCGACGTCACCCTCGAAGACCCCGCGTGTGAGCGCCACGCGTGCGACGTGAGCACGGGCCAGTGCGTCGTCGCCCCGACCGATGAAGACGGAGACGGCGATGCGCCCGTGAGCTGTGGCGGCGGCGACTGCGACGACACGGACCCCGCGCGCCACAGCCGCGCGACCGAGATCTGCAACGGGATCGACGACGACTGCGACGGCCTCCTCGACGGCCCCGACGAGGACGACGACGGCGACGAGGCGAGCGATCTCTGCGCCGGACCCGCCGTCGCGAGCGACTGCGACGACACGGACCCGTACACGTATTACAGGGCCCCGGAGTACTGCGACGGCATCGACGACGACTGCATCCTCGACGGCGTCACGCGGCAGAGCGGCGGCAGGCGCTTCGAGCCCTCCGAGGACCGCGACGGCGACGGACACGCCGCCCTCGACGCGAGCTGCCTCCCTGGCCCCGAGGGCGACGACCGCTTCTACCCGCTCGACGACTGCGACGACACGCGCGAGGACGTCTACCCGGGCGCGTGGGAGCGCTGCGACGGCATCGACAACGACTGCGACGGCGTCCCCGACGACGTCGCGGGATCGAGCACACCGGGGGGCGCCTGCCGATCGCGCGCGCTGCTCGCCGGTGGCCTCACGACGTGCTCCATCACGCGCGAGGACGAGGTGGTGTGCTGGGGCGCGAGCGACAACGGACAGCTCGGCGTGCTGAGCTCTCCGACGGGGATGGCCGTCGCTCCGCCTGCGCTCCAGGCGCTCGAAGGGATCGCGCTCTCGAACGGAGGCGGCTGCGGGATCGCGCCCGATCGCACGGTCACCTGCTGGGGCGCGCCTTGGCTCGTCTCGGAGACGCCGGTGTACGTCCACACGGGGGTCGCGCCGAACACGGTGATCGGCACCCACGACGCCGTCGAGGTCGCCGCGTCGGGCATCCACGCGTGCCTGCGCGACAGCGCCGGCGACGTCTGGTGTTGGGGAGACAACTGCGGCGAGGCGCTGCGCGTCACGGGCACGGCGCCCTGCGGAGCCGCGAGCCTGCCCCCCACGCGCGTCGACGTCACCGACGTCGTCCAGATCGGCGTCGGGCGGCTGATGAGCTGCGCGCGCCGCGCGAACGGCGAGGTCTGGTGCTGGGGCGGCAACCCCGTCGGGGTGCTCGCCAGCGGGCTGACGACGACGACGCCCGCGCCGGTCCTCGGGATCGACGACGCCGAGCAGCTCGCCGTCGGGGACCAGTTCGCGTGCGCGCTCCGCGCGAGCGGTGAGGTGCAGTGCTGGGGCCGCAACGACGCCGGCTGGTGCGAGGGCTGCGAGGGCGTCGTCTCGAGCCCGCACACCATCCCGACGGATGGGACCGTCGTCGAGCTGCGCGCCGCGAGCCGGCACGCGTGCGTGCGCTACGACGACGGACGCTTCGGGTGCTGGGGTGACAACACCTACGGGCAGCTCGCCGCGCGCCGTCGCGACCTGCCCAACAGCGGGAGCGCGATCACGAGCCCCATCACCGGCGCGCTCGCGCTCGGCCTGGGCGATCGGCACACCTGCGTGCGCACCGCCGAGATGACCTGGTGCGCGGGCCAGGGGATCGCGCTCGGCAGCGGGGCTGGCGCGTACTCCCCCGACGAGCTCCGGGGAGACGTCGGCGTGCGCGTCTCGATCGACGCGCACGTGATGCAGATCGCGATGAGCGACGACCTGAGCTGCTTTCGCCTCCCCGATCTGAGCGTCGAGTGCGCGGGGCGCCGCCCCTACACGGGCGAGATCGACTACACCCGCGACGACGGCCTCCCAGAGCTCAGCCTCGAGGGCGTCGTGAGCGTGGCGCTCGGCGTCAACCGATCGCTCGCGATCTTCGAAGATGGGCGCGCCCTCGCGCGCGGAGAAGCCATCTACGCGGCCACCCCGACGAGCCTCGACGCAGAGGGCCGGATCGCGGGCGTGAGCGACGCGATCCAGGGGAGCTGCGGCCACGACCACTGCTGCTTCGTGCGACGAGACGGCAGCGCGTGGTGCGCCGGCATCCACAGCCGGGGGCAGCTCGGCAACCGCAGCCCGACCACCCTCTGCGGCACGGGCAGGCGCCTCTGCTCGGCCGACTACCTGCGCGTCGAGGGCCTCGATCACGTGAGCGCCATCGAGGCCGGCGGCGATCACACCTGCGCGATCCACGACGGCGGCGAGGTGAGCTGCTGGGGCGACAACACCGCGGGACAAGGCGGTGGCAGGCCCCTCGGCGTCCTCCCGCTCGCGACGCGCGTCGAGGGCCTCCCCGCGGGCGACCCGGCCGTCGGCCTCGCGCTCGGCGTGACGCGGACCTGCGCCATCCTCGCGAGCGGCGACGCCTGGTGTTGGGGCGAGGCGTTCGACGGCGTCGCCAGCCACTTCTCGATCGATCCGCAGCGTATCGCCTCGAACGTCGTCGGGATCGCGAGCACGGACGACAGCGTGTGTCTGCTCCAGCGCTCGGGCATGGTGCGCTGCGTCGGCGCGAACGACCGGGGGCAGCTCGGCGACGGGACGACCGACGCGAGCGCGGTCCTGGTCAACGTCTCGGGCATCACCGAGGGGCGCGTCCTCGGCTGCGGCGGACGCTCCTGCTGCGTCACGCAGCGCACGGGGCAGACGCTCTGCTGGGGCGACAACGGCGCGCGCCAGCTCGCCAACGGCGACGACGTGCCGAGGAGCACGCCGACGCCCGTCGCGCACCTGCGCTCGCGCCTCCCCGGCTGACGGCGCGCCTCGCTCGACGTGAGGGAGGCTCCCGGCTGGCCGTCCGACGACGAAGCCATCGCACGAATCAGGGCCGCGGGTTCGTGCCCGAAGCCACCCCTCGCTTCTCGATCTCGCATCGATCGGGCATCCTCGGCGCATGGCCTCGAGTGAGTCCCTCCGCGCGGCGGCGCTCCTTCTCTTGGGCGCGCTCGCCGTGAGCGGGTGCGTCGCCGAGCGCAGCCGAGACCGGCGCGAGGACGCCGGCGAGGCGGGCGCGGGCTCCCTCGACGCAGGCCCGCTCGCCCACGTCGACGCGCCGTTCCCCGACGCGGGCTTCGTCGCCTGCGAATCCGTCGATCGCCCGGCGACACGCACCCCCGCGACGCTGGTGCTCCAGCTCGACACGAGCGGCTCGATGAATTGCCGTGTCACCGAGGCCTCGTGCGCGACCGGAGAGCCGACCCCAGCGCCCGACGACTCGCGCTGGGACGTGCTCCGCCTGCGCCTGAACGAGGCGCTCGCTCGGCTCCACGACGACGATCGCGTCGGCCTCATGCACTTCCCGGTCACGTTCAGCTGCGCGGCCGCGGACGCCGACGTCGCGATCGCGCCCCTCGCCGACACGCGCGCCTCGATCGCCTCGACGCTCGCGCGCCTCGTCCCCGAGGGCATCACGCCGACGCACGACGCCGTCGCGTACGCCCTCGCGCTGCTCACGGCCGCAGGTGGGCCGAACCGCTACCTCGTCCTCGCGACGGACGGCGCGGCGACGACCTGCCTCGGCTGCGATCCGGCCTGCTCGTGGGACGCGCTCGACCGCGACAACGAGGCGCTCGTCGAGCGCGTGCGGGCGGCCCACGACGCGGGCACCTCGACGTTCGTCATCGGCGTCCCCGGCTCGCGGAGCTACCGCGCGATCCTCTCGCGCCTCGCGAGCGCGGGCGGGACGGCGCGCGCGGGCTGCAGCGACGGGGGACCCACCTACTGCCACTTCGATCTCACCGACCCCACGCTCGACTTCTCGGGCGCGCTCGAGGACACCCTCGCCTCGATCGGCGAGGCCGTGTTCTCTTGCGAATTCACGATCCCACCGAACCCCGAGGGCGCCTTCGATCCGAGCCTCGTCAACGTGCGGATCGAGACGTCGGCGGGCTGGCAGGACGTGCCTCGGGATCCGAGCCACGCGCGCGGCTGGGACTTCGACGAGCGCGAGGCGCACGTCGTCCTCCACGGCGAGTCCTGCGAGGCGGCGCGCGCCGAGAGCACGACGCGCGTCGAGGTCCGCTTCGGCTGCCCGACGATCCTGCTCTGATTCGCGTGGCGCCGGCTCGCTCGGCGCTCACGGCACGAAGCCGTTGCCCTGGTTCGTGCTGTTCCTTCGTCGTCGGAGGGCCGCTGCCCAGCGCCTCCCTCACGTCGAGCGAGGCGCGCGCTCAGCGCCGCACGTCGAGCTCGATCTTCCAGCGCTCGCCCCCGCCGCGCCCGACGGCGTCGAGCCGGAGCGTCCCGAGCTCGGTGACCGACGCCTTCAGGCGGACCGGGACGATGTCGCCCGCGCGCCGCTGGCTCGAGGGCTCGATCGGCAGGGTCGCCTCGATCGCCGGGAGCTCCTCGAGGCCGTCGATCCGCTCGACGACCTGACCAGGGCGATCGTCTCGCCGCGTCGCGCTCTCGAAGAAGCGGAACGAGACCGGCTCGCCGACCACCAGGCCGAGCTCCTGCGGCGCGGCCTCGGCGTCGGTGCCCTCCTCCATCCCGAAGGGGGCGATGCAGAGCGCGGCGAGCGGCGGCTCGAGGCCCGGGACGGCGGGCATCGCGCTCTCGATGCCCACGTAGTAGCTCTTCGCCGTGCCGCCCCGGATGCGCACGCCGCGACCGCGGCGCACGTAGGCGTAGTAGGCGGCGCCGCGCGCGACGGCGAGATCCAGATCCGTGCCCTCGAGCCTCCGCGCGGGGCTCGCCCCGTCGGCCTCGAGCCAGCCATCGAGCACGCGAAGGACGCGCTCTTGGATCGCGCTCGCCTTGAGGACGCCGCCGTTGAAGAGCACCGCCGTGGGATGGAGGAAGGCGCCCGCGGGCGCGGGGAAGCCCTCGAGCGAGGCGAGCGCGTCCACCTGCTTGCCGAGGAAGGCCGCGAGGTGGCGCGTCACGGCCGCGTCGGCAGCGTACGGCAGGCCCATCGCGCGCAAGCCAGCGCGCGCGCGCGCGATCGGTCGATCGCCCGCGGCGACGCGTGGAAAGAAGCCCTCGATCAGGGTCTCGGCGACCTCCTCGCGCGTCAGCTCGGTCCGGAGCGCGCCCGCGACGAGCTTGCTGCCGCGCGTCGGTAGGACGATCGGCGCGCTCGATGGAGGATCGCTCGCGAGGAGCCGCTCCTTCGCGACGCGGCAGGCCTGGACGAGCGCCGCGCGCTGGAACGCGTCGAGCTCGTGGCCCTCGAGCTTCGTGCGGACGCGCGCCGCGAGCGCGAGGTCCATGTTGTCGCCGCCGAGCAGGATGTGCTCGCCCACGGCGACGCGCGAGAGCGCGAGCGCGCCGCCCTCGTCCGTCACGGCGATGAGGCTCAGGTCGCTCGTGCCGCCGCCGAGGTCGACGACGAGGATGACGTCGCCGACCTTCACCTGCTCGCGCCAGCCGCCGCTCGAGCGCTCGACCCACGCGTAGAGCGCCGCCTGCGGCTCCTCGAGGAGGACCGCGTGCCCGATGCCCGCCGCGCGCGCGGCCTCGCTCGTGAGCTCGCGCGCGCCGGGATCGAAGGAGGCGGGCACCGTGATGACCACGTCCTGCTCCGCGATCCGGGCCTCGGGGTGCGCGTGGTCCCACGCCGCGACGAGGTGCGCGAGGTAGCGCGTCGAGGCCTCGAGCGGGGAGATCCGCGGGACGTCCCCCTCATCGTCGATCGCCCTCGGCGGCAGGATCGGGGCGCGACGATCGACGCCGCCGTGCCCGAGCCAGCTCTTCGCGCTCGAGACGAGCCGCATCGGCGTCTTCTGGCCGAGCTGGCGCGCGAGCGCGCCGACGGTGAAGCCCTCCGAGGCCCCCCACGGCAGAGCGAGCGCCCCCTCGGGCAGCTCGCCGGGGTGCGGCAGGTAGACGAACGAGGGGAGGAGCGGCTCCCCCTCGAGCTGTCCGACGCCGACGTGCTGCGGGACCTCGAGGACGTGGAGCGCGACCTCCTCGCCTTCGCTCAGATCGAGATCCACGTACGCGAGCGCCGAGTGCGTCGTGCCGAGATCGATGCCGATCGCGTAGGAGGCCGCCACGTCAGACCTCCACCTCGGCGGGCGCGACGATCGAGGCGTCGTGCCCCTCGGTCATCTTGGGCAGCTTCACCTCCCTGACCCGCCAGCCGCGGTGCGCGAGCGTGCCGCGGAAGGGCGGCCTGCCCGAGACGTTGCCGGTGAGCCGGATGGCGCGCGCGTCGAAGCCGTCCTCGAGCACGATCAGGCTCCCCTCCTCCTCGTCGCGGACCGTCGTGAGCGGGAGGTGCGCGTCGAGCGCGCGCTTACAGCCGTCGTGCACGACGCGCGCGGCCGCGCCGATCTGCGCGTCCTCGAAGCTCGACACGTCCTCCTCGAGGAAGTCGATGAAGCGCCCCTCGCGCTGGAGGAGCGCGAGCAGCTGGAGCGCCGCGTCGGGCGTCGCCTCCCTGAGCACGATCGGCTTCTTCGGCTCGACGGCGGGCTCCTCGGGCTCGCCGCGCTTCGGCTTCGCGCTCGAGCCCTGGGCCTCGCCCTCGAGCGCGAGGCCTCCCGCGCGCAGGCGCGCGACCGCGGCCGCGAAGCGAGCGTCGAAGAGCACGCGGAAGGACGCGATCCACGCGAGCACGAGGCGCGCGAAGAAGCCCAGCGAGGGAGGCTCGGTCATAGGCGCGCCGACATAGCAGCCGCGCCGATCCCGCTCAACAGACGAGCGCGCCGAGCCGACCGATCAGGCGGAGAGGAGGCCGCGAATTCGTCGAAGGCCCGGCGCGAAGAGGTGCTTGCGGATGGCGCTCGCGGCGGGCCGAACGCCGCTCGGGAGCGGCCGGAAGGAGAGCTCGAGGTGATCGTCCTCCGCCTCGAGGCCGTGGGCGGTCACGACGGGCGTGACGAGCGAGAGCACGCGTCGAACGCGCGGGTTGCCGGCGATCTTCGGATCCTTCAAGAGATCGAGGACGATCCGGTTGTCCTTCGTCTCGACGACGATCGGCGGGAGCGGGAGGTACTTCGCGAGGTTGCCCGGCTTCGAGAGATCGAGGGCGCCCGACTTGATCAAGGCGGCGACCGGCCCGGTCGCGTCGCCCAGCACCTCGGCCCAGATCTCCTCGAGGCGGACGTCGATCCGGAGCTGATCCGGGGAGAACTGGATCCGGTCGATGTAGACGACCGCCGAGACGCGGAGCGGGGTCTTCATCGCGTCGATGGTCGCCGTGGCCCGCAGCCCGGGCGGCACCTCCGTGAGGACGGGATCGCTCAGCTTCCCGCTCCGCTCGGCCTGCAAGAGGAGCCAGCGGATCGCGTCGAGCGGCACCCCGACCCGCAGCCCGAGCAGGCTGAAGACGGATCGCGCGATCTCCTGCGGGCGTCGCCTCAGGTATTTCCTCGCCGCATCGAGCGCCTGCTTCTCTATCGACATGGGCGAGAGGATAGCGACGCTCGGGTCGGAACGGAACGAGAGAACGCTCGCGCCTTCGCGGCGCGAGCCTCCCCCGAAGGCCGCGCCGACGTCAGCGCGCCGAGGTGGCCTTCGCCAGCAGCCGCGCGTGGCACCACTCCACCCGCCGCGAGAGCTCCTCGTAGCGCGTCCCCTGGTGCTCCTCCTTGAAGCCCGCGAGCGCCGCCTCGGCGGCCTCGAGCTCGGACCTCACGGCGCCCTCGTCGATGTCCTTCGGCAAGGCGAACTGATCGGTCAAGAGGAGCACCTTGGCCGGCCCGGCCTCGATGAAGCCGGCGCTGACGGCGGCGACGCTCTCCTTCCCAGACGCCTTGTACTTGAGCAGGCCCGGCCGCACGGCCGCGAGCAGCGGCAGGTGGCCCGCGAAGACGCCGAATTCGCCGTGAACGCTCGGCGCGGCGACGCTCTCGACCTCAGTCTTCAGGACGAGGCCGAGGGGGGTCGCCACCTCGAGCGAGAGATGATCGGAGAGCGCCATGGCTCAGTCCTTCATCTTCTCGGCGGCGGCCTTCACGTCCGCGATCGTGCCCTTCATGTAGAAGGCCTGCTCGGGGATGTGATCGACCTCGCCCGAGAGGATCTCCTCGAAGCCCGCGATCGAGTCCTCGAGCTTCACGAGCTGGCCGGGGATGCCGGTGAACGCGAAGCCGACGAAGAAGGGCTGGCTCAAGAAGCGCTGGATCTTGCGCGCGCGGTCGACCGTGCGGCGATCGTCCTCGCTGAGCTCGTCCATGCCGAGGATGGCGATGATGTCCTGCAGCTCCTTGTAGCGCTGGAGGGTCTGCTGGACGCGCCGCGCGACGCTGTAGTGGCGCTCGCCGATGATGTCGGGCGAGAGCATCGTCGAGGTCGAGTCGAGCGGATCGACGGCCGGGTAGATGCCGAGCGCCGCGATGTCGCGGTTCAGGACGGTGGTGGCGTCGAGGTGGGCGAAGGCCGTCGCGGGCGCGGGATCGGTGAGATCGTCGGCGGGGACGTAGATCGCCTGGACGCTGGTGATCGAGCCCTTCGTCGTCGAGGTGATGCGCTCCTGGAGGGTGCCCATCTCGGTCGAGAGCGTGGGCTGGTAGCCGACGGCGCTCGGGATGCGGCCGAGGAGCGCGGAGACCTCGGAGCCCGCCTGCGTGAAGCGGAAGATGTTGTCGACGAAGAGGAGCACGTCCTGGTTCTGCTCGTCGCGGAAGTACTCGGCGACGGTGAGCGCGGAGAGCGCGACGCGGGCGCGGGCGCCAGGCGGCTCGTTCATCTGGCCGTAGATGAGCGCGGCCTTCGAGATGACGGGGCTCCCGTCCGCGAGCTTCGACTCCTTCATCTCGATCTGGAGGTCGGTGCCCTCGCGCGTGCGCTCGCCGACGCCGGCGAAGCAGCTCACGCCGCCGTGCGCCTTCGCGACGTTGTTGATGAGCTCCATGATGAGGACGGTCTTGCCGACGCCGGCGCCGCCGAAGAGGCCGATCTTGCCGCCCTTGCGGTAGGGCGCGAGGAGATCGATGACCTTGATGCCGGTCTCGAAGATCTCGACCTTCGTCGACTGCTCGACGAACGTCGGGGCCGCGCGGTGGATCGGCATCGTCTTGGCCGTCTTGACCGGCTCGCCGCCGTCGACCGGCTCGCCGACGACGTTGAGGATGCGGCCGAGCACCTCGTTGCCGACCGGCATCGCGATCGGGCGCCCCGTGTCCGAGACCTCCATCCCGCGGACGAGGCCGTCGGTCGTGTCCATCGCGACCGCTCGAACGGTGCCCTCGCCGAGGTGCTGCGCGACCTCGAGCGTGAGGTTGTCCTTCTTGTCCGAGATCCCAGGGTTCGTGACCCGGAGCGCGTTCAAGATGGAGGGCAGCGCGCCCGCGGGGAACTCGACGTCCACGACGGGACCGATGACCTGGGTGATACGACCAACCGCCTGCGTCTCTGTCATGCTTGGCCTCTCGATGCCTCTCGGTGCCTCTCGGTGCCTCTAGGTCGCGTGCGGCCCCGCCTCCGATCGGGAGCGAGGGCCCTGTCCACGCGAGAAAACGTCTGGTTCGTCGGGGGCCCGACGAGGCGTGGTGCGCGCTCTCGAGGCCGAATTCGCGCGCCGTCTAGCATGGGCGAGCAGGGGTCGCAACGATCGCTCCCGCGGGGTCGACGCGGGCGCGCCAGCGCTCGGCCGAGGCGCCTCTCCCGCGCGTCGCCCGCGGTTGGCGCGCAGCGTCCGCGGCGCCTACCTTCGTCGCATGTCCTCCGCGCTCGAGGCTCTGCTCGAGGGAGCGGCGCCCATCGAGGAGCTCGCCCTCGAGGTCGCGCGCGACGCCTACCCGACCCTCCGCGTGCGCGAGGTGACCGAGCGCCTCGACGCGATGGCGGACCCGCTCCGAGCCCGAGGGCTCGCGGGCCGAGGCGCGAGAGAGCAGGCGCTCGCGCTCGCCCGGCACCTCCACGAAGAGCTCGCCTTCGCCGGCGACGAGCGCGACTACCACGATCCCCGCAACGGCTACGTCAACGAGGTGCTCGAGCGGCGCGTGGGGCTCCCGATCTCGCTCGCGGTGATCTGGATGGCGATCGGGCGGCGCGCGGGCGTGCGCGTCGACGGAATCGGCTTCCCGGGCCACTTCCTCGTCCGCGTCGGCGCGCTCGAGGGGGCGGATCCCACCGTGCTCGTCGATCCCTTCCACGAGGGCGATCTCGTCGATCCCGCGCGGCTCACGCGCCTCGCCGTCCACCACCTCGGCGGCCCGGAGAGGCTCCGCCCCGAGCACCTCGCGCCGATCGACGCGCGGACGATGCTCGTGCGCATCCTCGTGAACCTGAAGCACGCGCACGAGCTGCGCGGCGATCACGCGCGCGCCCTCGTCGTCTGCGATCGGCTCGTCGACCTGACGAGCGCCCCCACGTTCCGGCGCGATCGCGGCCTGCACGCGCTCGCGCTCGGCGCGCGGCTCGCCGCGCTCTCGGACCTCGACGCCTACCTCGACGCGGGCGCGCCCGAGGGAGACGCGGAGCGGATCGAGCGCGAGCGCGCGCGGCTCAGGCGGCCGATCGATCCGCGGCTCTCGTGAGCCACGAGGCCTGGGGGCTCGCGCGGCGTTCCGCGTGGTACGACCGAGGCCCGAGAGGAGGCCTCGATGCTGCGCGATTCTTACCCGCTCTACGTCGCCAACCGACCCGAGCGCCCCAACGCCGATCTCGAGGTCACGGACAAGTTCTCGGGGGCGCTCGCCGCGCGGGTCGCGCTCGCCGATCGGAGCACGATCGAGCGCGCCATCACGGCCGCGACGAGCGCGCGCGAGGCGACCCGGCGCATGCCGCCGTTCGAGCGCAAGGCGGTGCTCGCGCACGTGGTCGCGCGCGTGCGCGAGCGAGCGGACGAGCTCGCCATGGCGCTCGCGATCGAGGCGGGCAAGCCGATCCGCGACGCGCGCGGGGAGGTCGAGCGCCTCGTCGACACCTTCGTCGTCGCCGAGGAGGAGACGACGCGGATCTTCGGCGAGACCATGGATCTCGCCATCTCCGCGCGCGCGGCCGGCTACCGCGCGATGACGCAGCGCGTGCCGATCGGGCCGTGCTCGTTCATCACGCCGTTCAACTTCCCGCTGAACCTCGTGGCGCACAAGGTCGCGCCCGCGATCGCGGCGGGCTGCCCGTGGGTGCTCAAGCCGGCGAGCAAGACGCCGATCGGCGCGCTGATCCTCGGCGAGATCCTCGCCGAGACGAGCCTCCCCGCGGGGAGCTTCTCGATCTTGCCCGCCCACCGCGAGGGCGCCGAGCTCTTCACGACCGACGAGCGCCTCAAGCTCCTCTCCTTCACGGGCTCGGCGAGCGTCGGCTGGGACCTGAAGGCGCGCGCGGGCAAGAAGAAGGTCGTGCTCGAGCTCGGCGGGAACGCCGCCTGCGTCGTCGATCGCGACGCCGACCTCGACCGCGCCATCCCGCGCATCGTCTTTGGCGCCTTCTACCAGTCGGGGCAGAGCTGCATCTCCGTCCAGCGGCTCATCGTGCACGAGGCGATCTACGAGGCCGTCCGCGCGCGCCTCGTCGAGGCCGTGCGAGGGCTCGTCGCGGGCGACCCGAGGGACGACGCGACCTTCCTCGGGCCGATGATCAGCGAGGCCGAGGCGCGGCGCCTCCACGGCTGGATCGAGGCCGCGCGTGCCCGCGGGGCGCGCGTCCTCGTCGGGGGCGAGCTACGCGGCGCGATGCTCGAGGCGACGATCGTCGAGGGCTGCCCACGCGACACCGACCTCTACCGCGAGGAGGCCTTCGGGCCGGTCGTGCTCCTCTCGTCCGCGCCGTCGATGGCGGAGGCGCTCCTCGAGGTGAACGCGTCGCGCTACGGCCTTCAGGCGGGCCTCTTCACGAACGACCTCGGGCTCGCGATGCGCGCCTGGGACGAGCTCGACGTGGGCGGCGTCGTCGTGAACGACGTGCCGAGCTTCCGCGTGGACAGCATGCCCTACGGCGGCGTCAAGGACTCGGGCCTCGGGCGCGAGGGCGTCCGCTCGGCGATCCTCGACATGACCGAGGAGCGCCTCCTCGTCATCAAGCGCTGACAGCGCGCCTCACTCGACGTGATCCGTCGAGTCGGGGCGCGCTGGCCTCGGCGGGAGGGAGGCTCACGCCGATTCACTCGGCGTGAGGGAGGGTCTGGGCGCAGACCCTCCGCCCAAGGAAGGAACAGCACGAATCAGGGCAGCTGATTCGTGCTGTGAGGCGCTCGCTGCTCGACGGATCACGTCGAGCCTCGAGCGCTGTCAGCGCGCCGCGCGGCGGCCAGCTCGCGCTGGGGGCGCGTCCACTGGGGCCGCGCTCGAGGCCTCGACGCAGCCCTCGCGCTCCGGCGCCCCGCCGGGCGGCGCCGGGTCGATGATGCGGAACTCGACGCGGCGGTTGCGCTGGCGACCCTCGGCCGTGCGGTTGGTCTCCACCGGGTGGAGCTCGCCGCAGCCGAACGCGACCATGCGCTCCGCCTCGATGCCGTGCTCCGTCAGCCACCTGAGCACGCTCGCCGCGCGGCGACGCGAGAGCTCCAGGTTCGCGGCGTCGCGGCCCCGATCGTCCGTGTGGCCCTCGATGCGCACCCGCCGGATCTGCGGGTTGGCCGCGAGGACCGCGCGCACCTCCTCCAGGATGGGGAACGAGCGCTCCAGGATGACGTCGCGGTTCGTCGCGAACTCCACGAGCTGGAGGATCACGATCGTGCCGGTCTCGGCGTCGACGCGGATCGTGCGCGGGCAGCCGTGATCCTCCGGTCGGCCGGGCGCGATCGGGCACTGGTCGTCTACGTCGAGCACCGTGTCGCGATCGTTATCGGGGTCGGGGCAGCCGTCCTCGTCCTCGAAGCCGTCGCGATCCTCCGGCTCGTTCGGGCAGCGATCGTTCGCGTCCACGATCCCGTCGCCGTCGTTGTCCGGGTCGGGGCAGCCGTCCTCGTCCTCGAAGCCGTCGCGGTCCTCCGGCTCGTTCGGGCAGCGATCCGTCGCGTCGGGGATGCCGTCCTGGTCGTTGTCCGGGTCGGGGCAGCCGTTCTCGTCCTCGAAGCCGTCGCGGTCCTCCGGCTCGTCGGGGCACTGGTCGACGTCGTCCGCGATCCCGTCGCCGTCGCGGTCGCCGACCGGCTCGGGCTCGGGCTCCGCCGACGCCGGCCGGCAGTGCGGGTCGTGCGCGTAGCCGATCGTCAGGACGCCTCGGAGATCCGGCGCGCCGTAGCCGCGCGTGATGCCCGTGCCGCCCGCGAGCCCGACCTCCATCTCGCAGATCGGGTGCACGCGCACGCCGAGGATCACCTCGGCGGGGCTCGACTCACGCCCGAAGAAGCCGCCGCGATCGTTCAGCGTCTCGAAGCCGGTCGCGCCGTAGAGCTCCGCCACCACGTCGAAGACGTCCGGTACGACCACGCCGATGACGCCGAGGCCGTACGTCAGCTCGTGGCCCACGCGGAGCGAGGTGAGGTCGGTCCCCTCGCGGATCCGCGCGCCGAGGTTGAGCCCGATGCGGAGCCGACGATCGAGCAGCCGGAGCTCGCCCATCAGCTTGGGCACGAACGTCACCGACCGCTCGCCCGTGTACATCTGATCGCTCGCCGCCGCGTCCGCGAGCGGGAAGGTCAGCGCGAGCTGAAGACCGAGCGCGAAGACGTCCTCGCGCTCACCGAAGAGGCGCACGCGCGCGCCGAGGTAGGGATCGCCCACCGCGGTGCCGTCGGCGCGAGCGCCCGCGGGCGCCATGTCGCTCCCCTCGCTGTAGAGCGTCGCGGGGAGGCCCGCGAACAGCACGACGCGGTCGAAGAGCCCGAGGGCGAGCGTGACGTTCATGGCGAGCTGGTGCTCGACCACGGAGTAGCGCTCGCTCGACGCGTCGCCGATCGCCGCCTCGTAGACGAGCGGGTTGAGCGCGTAGTCGAGCGAGAGGCGCGCGCCGAAGTCGAGGTGCCCCAGGTCGTTCGGGCTCGCGATGGCGAAGCCGTCGTTCGACGTCTCGGCCTGTCGAAACTGATCGAGCTGGAAGCCCTGCGCCTGGGCGGACGCGCTCGGGAGCGCGAGGCCCACGGCCAGCGCCGCGCCGGCCGCGAGCCCTCGCAGCAGGGACGAGGTGTCGTTCGTTCGATGATTCACGGTTGGCTCCTATGGCGCGTGGATCGGACGCGGCCGATCACGCCTTGCGGGGGTTGGGCTCGCGTCGGCCGCGCGAACGACGGCGCAGCGACGCGATGACGACGCCGAAGATGGAGAGCGCCAGCCACGGCGCGCCGCCCGAGCTCGAGCCGGGCACCGAGCAGCCGCACGCGCCGCCCGCGAACCCGCCGCCGACCGGAGGCCGCTCGCCGCCCGCGTCCGCGTCGCCCGCGCCCGCGTCCGCGTTGCCCGCGCCGCCGTCCACGTCGCCCATGCCGCCGTCGACGCCGGTCGACCCACGCGGATCGAGGTAGTTCGGGATGCCGTCGCCGTCGTCGTCACCGAGGCCCTCCTCGCGATCGCTCAGGCCGTCGCCGTCGGAGTCGGTGTCGAGCCAGTTCGGGACGCCGTCGCCGTCGACGTCGTCGCCAAAGCGCATGCCGTCGGCTCGCTCGCGCGAGGTCAGGATGCCGTCGCCGTCGTCGTCCGGATCGAGGTAGTCAGGCGTCCCATCGCTGTCGGTGTCGCGGCACGCCGTCGGCGTGGCGCACTCCTCGCGCGTCGCGATGCCGTCGCCGTCGTCGTCCGGATCGAGGTAATTCGGGATGCCGTCGCCGTCCGTGTCGATCGAGACGTTGCCCGGTCGCTCGTCGCGCGTCGCGATGCCGTCGCCGTCGTCGTCCCCATCGAGGTAGTCGGGCGTCCCGTCACCGTCGGTGTCCCGGCACATCGTCGGGTTCGTGCACTCGTCCGCCGTCGGCACGCCGTCGCCGTCGTCGTCCGGATCGAGGTAGTCGGGCGTTCCGTCGCCGTCGGTGTCCGGGCAGGCCGAGGTGTCCGGCAGCGAGGGGCACTCGACGCTGTCGGGGATCCCGTCGCCGTCGGCGTCGCCGAGCGACGGATCGTACGCGAAGTCGTTCGACGTCGTCGCCGTGTTGCCGACGGTGTCGGTCGCGTCGGCCCTGACCGTGTGGTCGCCCACCGTGAGGTCGGTCGGCTGCGCGATGAACCACCGCCCGTCCGCGCCGGCCACGACGGTGCCGATCTCCGTCCCGTCGACGCTGATCACGACGCTCGCGCCGGGCTCGGCGGTGCCGAAGTAGATCGGCCTCGAGCTGCCCGTCGTGCCCTCGTCCTCGGGGCGGACGATCGCGACGTGCGTCTCGGTGTCGACCACGAAGCCGCCGCTCGTCGTCGCGGTGTTACCAGCGGGATCGCTCGCCACCGCGCGCACCGTGTGCTCGCCGTCGGCGAGCGCGCGCGTCGTCGGCACCGACCAGCGGCCGTCGCCGCCGGCGGTGACGGTCCCGATCAGGGCGCCGTCCACGAAGAGCTCGACCGTCGCGCCGGGCTCGCTCGTCCCGGTGATCGTCGGCGTCGCGTCGGAGACGCGCTCGCCGCTCGCGGGGCTGGTGATCGCGACGTCGGGCGCGCTCGTGTCGACCGTGAAGTTGTGCTCGTCGTTCGCCGTGTTGCCCGCCGCGTCCGTCGTCGTCGCGGAGACGGTGTGCGGCCCGTCCGCGAGCGGCGTCGTCAGCGCGAGCGACCAGGTTCCGTCCACGTTCGTCAGCGCCGTCCCGACGATCGAGCCATCGACGATGACGGTGACGAGCCGCCCGGGCTCCGAGCTCCCCGTGAGGGTCGGCGTCGCGTCGTTCGTCGTCGCGTTGTCGGCGACGTTGCGGATCTCGAGCGAGGGCGCCGTGACGTCGACCTCGAAGGAGCCGGTGTCCGTCGCGGTGTTGCCGGAGGCGTCCGTCGCCGTGACCGAGACGTCATGCGTGCCCTCGGCGAGCTCGCTCGGGACGAGGAAGGTCCAGTTGCCCTCGGCGTCGACCGTGACCGTCCCGACGAGCGTCCCGTCGATCGAGATCGCCACCTGAGCGCCCGGCTCACCGGTGCCCGAGAGCTCGGGGGTGGTGTCGCCGATCGCGCCCTGGTCGCCGGGCTGGAGGAACGCGACGCGCGTGCTCGCGTCGATCGTGAGCTGGATCGTGTCGCTCGCCGTGTGGCCCTCGCCGTCGGTCGCGGTCGCGGTGACGGTGTAGGTGCCGTCGGGGATCGCGCTCGTCGGCGTCACGCTCCAGGTGCCGTCCCCAGCGACCGTGGTGGTGAGCGTCGTCCCGCCGATCGTCACCGAGATCGAGGCGCCCGGCTCGCCGGTGCCCGTGATCGTCGGCGTGGAGCTCGTGACGATCGCGCCGTCCGCGGGCCCCGTGATGTCGACGTAGGTGCCGTCCGCGACCGTGAAGCCGACGTCCGGGCTCGTCGCGGTGTGGCCGCTCGTGTCCGTCGCCTCCGCGCGGACCTCGTGCGGGCCGAAGCCGAGCATGCTCGGCACGTCGATCGACCAGGTGCCGTCACCGCCGACCGTCACGGTCCCGATCGACGCCTCGTCGACGAACACCTCGACCGTCGCGCCTGGCTCGCCGGTGCCCGTGATCGTCGGGGTGGTGTCGCCCGTGGTCGAGCCCTCGGTCGGCGCGGTGATCGTCACGAACGTCCGCGTGTCGACGACGATCATCGTGGTGTCGGTCGTCGTGTTCGAGAGGTCGTCGGTCGCGCTCGCCGTGACGGTCTGCGGACCCTCCGCGAGCGCGGTGCTCGGCGTGAACGTCCAGTGGCCGGTGGCGTCCGCCGTCGCGGTGCCGAGCGTCGTGCCGGAGACCGCGATCGTGACCGTCGCGCCGGGATGCGCCGTGCCGGTGAACGTCGGCGTGTTCGTCAGCACGGTGCCGCTCGGGCCGTCGATGTCGACCTCGGCGCGGCACATCGCGCTGCAGCCGTCGCCGCCCACCGTGTTGCCGTCGTCGCAGCTCTCGGCGCCCGTCCGCGCGCCGTCGCCGCAGCGATCGGTCGTCGTGATGATCGTCGGCTGCTCACCGGCCGTCGTGCTGTCACCGTCGGTCGCGGCGCTGAACGTCTGGGTGGTGACCGTCTCGCCGTGCCCACCGATCGTCGCCTGGTTCGAGATCGCGACGCCACCCCCGGTCGAGGTGATCCGCACCTGGAAGGTGACCGTGATCGTCGCCCCTGGCGCGATCCGCCCGCCGTGCGTCGCGTCCGCGCCCGTCCCGAGCCGGACCGTGAGCGTCCCTGCGTCGACCGAGAAGAGGGACGCGGCGGGGGCGACACCGTCGACGCGCAGGCTGCCGGCGACGAACGCCGTCCCCGCGGGGAGGGGATCGGTCAACACGCTGTCGATGAGCGCGTCGCGGCCCCCGTTGCGGACCGCGATCGTGTAGGTGATGACGTCGCCCGCGTCGACCGTCCCGCTCGTGTTCGTGTCGGCGACGCTCGCCGTCTTCGTCGCGCTCATCTCCGGGGCGTAGATGTCGGTCGCGAACGTGAGGACGCCGATCCCGATCCCCTCGCCGGTGGTCTGCGCGCGGATCGTCGCGGACGTCGCGCCGTTCGGGAGCGCGCCCGTCGTCTCGAAGAGATCCTGGTCGTAGCCGAGCGTGTTGCCATAGGCGGGGAAGCGCCCGGTCATCACGGCGCCGAACGCGGTGATCGTGCTGTTGCCGATGTCGTCGTTCGGGTTGAGCGCCGAGGCGCCCGGCGTCTCGCCGAGCAGGGTGTTCGAGGCGCCCGAGATCAGCCGGAGCGAGTCACCGTCGCCGCGGTCACCGTCCCACGCGACGATCCCGACGCGCGAGGCGACCGTACCGGTCGCGGGCGTGAGGAAGCCGGACACGGCGAAGGTCAGTGGCGTCGTCGAGTAGTTGCCGTAGGCGTCGTAGACGACGAGGTTGCGCATCGCGACGCTCGGGTCCGCGTACACGATGACGAGCGTCCAGCCCCCGAAGAGGTTGGTCGCGCCCTCGGTGCAGCGCATGTCCGCGACCCAGTACACGCCGTCGCCGTTCATGCGGCTCGTGACGTTGGCCATGCCCTGGTAGTAGGGCTGGCTCGCGACGCTCATCCCCGAGTCGAAGAGCGTGGCGGTGACCCGCTCGTAGCCCCCGCCGGGGGCGCGAAAGCGCACCTCCCGGCGCGCGTCGCCCGCGGAGGTCGGCGCCGTGCACGACCAGTAGAGGAACGCGCGGCTGATCGTCGCGCCCGTCGGGAGGCTCAGCGTCGCGCCGCTCGACATGCTCGTCGAGGGGTCATCGTCGGCGTCGACGCGCCGCATGGTGAACCCGTTGTCGGTCCCGGGGCCACCGATCCCCGTCGTGGACCGAGCCGCGACGCACGCCGCCCCCGAGCCCGTGCAGTGCATCGCCGTGTTGCCCACGAGCGCGATGTCGCCCCGCTGGTTGACCGAGTAGCGCTGGGTCGGGGTTCGCTGCGCGCTCGCACCGAGCGGGGTCGCGAGCGGCGCGACGAGCAACGCCGCGAAGAGCGGAATCCAGTGAAGGGAAAGGCGGTTCATGTCGGCTCCGGTCAGATGCCTCGAGAGGCGTGCGACGTGCGTCGCGCCCGCGACGCGAGATGGCGCGGCGCGCCACGCAAGAGGCACGCCACGAGAAAACTCACAACGGCGCGGGGGTTACGACGCTGAGGCCCTCCCCGCAAGCGTCGCCTCCAGCCGACAGCCGTCGGCTCCTCCCTACAGCGCCCGCGAGCCGCGCTCGCCCGCGCGCGGCTCGAGCGGGACGTCGAGCGCGACCGGATCGGCGTGCTCGGGGCGAGCGCCGCTCGCGCGGATCGCGCCGATCCGCAGCCCGTGCGCCTGGATCGCCCGCAGCTCGGCCGCCGAGAGCGCGTGGCGCGACCGGATCCGGTCCCCCGCTCGGAACCGCGCCGGCGAGAGCTCGCCGTCCGCGATCAGGTCGACGCGGCCGGGCCGATACCCCCAGCCGATCCGGAGCGCGAGGTCGCTCGGGCAGCTCCCTCGCGCTCCGAGCGTGAGGGCGAGGGCGGCGCCCTCGGCGAGCGGCTCGAGCCGGGCATCGAGGAGGGCGAGGCAGCTCGTGAGCGGGCGCCCCTCGCTCGAGCCCGCCACGCCGACGACGTGGCGGCGCGCGACGTCGTCGGCGTTCGGCGCGCCCCGCTCGAGGAGGTAGATGCCGTCCCGCGCGTAGCGGAGCGCGTGATCCTCGCGCGCGAGCCAGTCGCGGACGAGCGGCTCCTCGTCCGTCCTTAGGAGCGCCTCGGTGTGCGCGTCCACCCGCCGACGCCAGGCGTCGAGCAGGACGAAGCGCGTGAGCGCCTCGGGCGGCGGGCCACGCCGAACGATCCGCCGCGCGGCGACGTGCGCGAGCGCTCGCTCCGGCGCCTGGATCGACGCGTCGGGCGGCACGAGGGCGAGCGCCGACGTGAGAGCCGCGCTCGTCCGGTCGGGGCGATAGGCGGCGCGATCGTAGCGGGCCGAGAGCGGCGAGCCGCCCGCGACGAGGTGGGCGAGGAGCGCGGCGGCCGTGAGCGGCGCGAGCCCGGCGAGCCTCGGCAGCTCGATCCGGACGAGCGCGAGGAGCCGCGTGAGGCGCGCGCTCCCGACGAGCGCGGCCGCGGCGAGGATGGGGAGGGCCGGCGTGAGGTAGTGCGAGTCGAGAAAGAGCGTCGTCGGGAACGAGGAGAGCAGGTTCATCCCGAGGATCGGCAGCGCGAGGAGCATCCACTCGGGCGCGAGGAAGGGGAGGAACGCGAGGGGCGCCGTGACGACGAGGAGATAGGGCGCGCGCTCGGGGAGCGCGAGCCAGGCGATGAGGCCGATCGGGTCGGCGAGGACGCCCAGGATGGCCGAGAGCGGGCCGCGCCCCCAGCGCGCGTAGTGGAGCTCGAACGAGCCGGTCGCGGGCGCGTAGCGTGGGTGAAAGAAGCCGAGGAAGAGGGCGATGTACGCGAAGGCGCAGGCGCTCAGGGTGAGCCCCGCGCGGCGATCGCGCGGCGTCCGCGTCGCGAGCGCGAAGGCGAGCCCGAGCCCGACGAGGACGAGCGCGAGATCCTCGCGACACGCGAGCACGAGGAGCGCGGACCACGCGAGCCCGTGCGCGCTCCTACGGTGGAGCGCGTCCATCGCCCACGCGAGCGGCAGGACGGCCAAGGTCCCCGGATGGAACTCCGCGCTCGCGACGTGCCAGAGGTTCGGCTGGAGGAGCCAGACGAGCGCGACCGCGAGCGGGACGCCGAGCTGCGCGGCCCCGGTCGAGCGCGGATCGACCCGATGGAGCCGAGCGCCCACGCGCGCGAGCGGCCAGCTCGCGAGCGCGAGCGCGAGCGACTGCGCCGCGAGCAGCGTCGGCACCTCGCCCACGAGCGCGCCGATCCGACCGAGCACCTCGAGCGCCCAGACGAAGTGCAGCCCCCAGACGTGCGCGCCGACGATCGGCTCCCAGCCGTCGTGGTGCGCCGCCCCCCACGCGAGCCGCGCGTAGAAGGCGAGATCGAAGTTGCGGTTGTGGAAGCTCTGGTAGCGCGCCCAGGCGAGCGCGAAGAAGGCGAGCGCGGCGAGCGCGGCGAGCGCGGCGAGCCACCGCCTCGCGTCGGGGCCGAGCGGGTCGTCCGCGACGAACGCCTCGCGCAGCGACGCGAGGAGCTCGACACGCAGGCGCGCGCGCCACGACGCGCGGGCCTCTTCTTTCGGCGCTCGGGTCAAGGTGCCACGGCCTATCACGGCCCGGCGCGGCGCGCGGCGACGCCGCGCGAGCCCTTTGCTTCGGCCGCGAGGCGGGTACGCTGCGGGCGATGCGCTCGAGCGTCGGCTCGCTCCTCCTCGGCTCGCTCCTCGTCCTCGCTTCCTGCGCGCTCGTCACGACGCGCGCGGCCGCGCAGAGCGAGCCGAGCGACGCCGACGCGATCGATCCGAGCGAGGTGCGCGTCCTGCCCGCCGATCCTTGTGAGCGCTTGACGCTCGTCCTCTCGGCGCTCGATCGGCGCGAGGCGCGCGCGAGTTGCCTCGCCAGCGTGCGGCTCGCGGACCGCCAGGATCGCATCGACGAGGGCGTCGTCCTCTTCGGCTTCGGGCTCCTCGGGAGCGTGGCGGGGGGCGTGACGACGGCCATCGGCGTGAGCGACGACGACACCCGCATGCTCGCCGTCGGCGTGAGCATCCTCGGCTTCAGCCTCCTCGACGCGGCGCTCTCGAGCGCGCTCTTCGATCTCTCGGGCGAGCGCCTGCGCGCGATCGAGGCCGATCGTGTGCTCGGCGACGAGGCGCTGCTCGAGGCCGAGGAGCGCGCCGCGAGCGCGCAGGACGCGACGGCGAGCTGGCTCGCGCTCCACACGGGGCTCGACGCGCTCTACGTCGCGACGGGCGCCCTGCTCTACGTGCTCGGGACCCGCGCCTCGCCCGAGGATCCGTGGCTGGTCGGGCTCGGGCTCACCGCCGTCGTCGAGGGCGGCCTCCTGCTCGTCTACGACGGCGTGACCTGGGCGTTCGCGGCGGAGCGCGCCGGGCGGCTGCGGACCCTCCTGCGCGACGCGACCCGTCCGCACGACGAATAAGGGGTCCATAGACCCGGGCTTTCAGCCCCCGTTTCGGCAGAATTTCTCTGCGTGCTCCAAGGAACCTATTGATCCGGCGCTCTCATCCCCCGCAATATCGCGATCGGAGACACGCTTCATGAACCAGCGGTTCGGACATGGGGGCGGCGGACTACAGGCGCCACGGGGAGGCGCCGAGCGGGTGATCCCGTTCGGGAAGTACCTCCTGCTCGATCGCATCGCGGTTGGCGGCATGGCCGAGGTCTACACCGCCAAGTCGTTCGGGGTGGAGGGCTTCGAGAAGATCCTCGCGATCAAGCGGATCCTCCCCACGATGGCGGAGGACCAGGACTTCATCCAGATGTTCATCGACGAGGCGAAGATCGCGGGCCAGCTCACGCACGCGAACATCGCCCCGATCTACGAGCTCGGGAAGATCGGCGACTCCCACTACATCGCGATGGAGTACGTCTGGGGCAAGGATCTGCTCCAGATCATGAACCGCTTCCGCAAGATGCGGAAGCAGATGCCGCCCTCGATGGGCGCGTGGATCGGCGCGAAGATGTGCGAGGGGCTCGACTTCGCGCATCGCAAGAAGGATCGCAGCGGGCGGCCGATGGGCATCATCCATCGCGACGTGAGCCCGCAGAACTGCCTGGTCTCCTACGAGGGCCAGGTGAAGATGATCGACTTCGGCATCGCGAAGGCGGCCTCGCGCAACACCAAGACGCAGGCCGGCGTCCTCAAGGGCAAGTTCGGGTACATGAGCCCGGAGCAGGTGCGAGGGCTCCCGATCGATCACCGCTCGGACATCTTCGCGGTCGGCACCTGCCTCTACGAGATGCTGACGACCGAGCGCCTCTTCGTCGGCGAGAGCGACTTCTCCACGCTCGAGAAGGTGCGCAACGCGCAGGTCGCGGCCCTCTCGGCGCAGATCCCCGACGTCCCGCGCGAGCTCGAGGACATCGTGATGAAGGCGCTCGCCCGCGACGTGGAGAGCCGCTGGCAGAGCGCGGCCGAGATGCAGGAGGCGCTCCAGCGCTTCATCGCGCGCGAGCGCCCACCGTTCGGCACCTCCAAGCTCGCCGCGTGGATGCGCACGGCGTTCGCGCCCGAGATGGCGAAGGAGAAGCAGCGGATCGACTCGTTCGCGAAGATCGGGCCGCCCGCGGCGCCGCCGCCGCCGCCGCCGCCCCGCTCGGCCCCCGCCGAGGACGATGAGCCGACGGAGCTCGCCGGCGAGGCGACGGTGATGACGGCCTCGCCCTTCGACGAGGACGCGCCGCAGGAGGAGATCCTGGAGCAGGCGACGCAGATCTTCTTCTCCGCGGAGGAGATGATGGAGGAAGCGGCCTCGGCCCCGGCCATGCCGAGCGTCGCGCAGGTGCAGGCGCGGCCGGTCGGGCTCCCGCCGCCACAAGCAGCGCCGATGCGGCCTGCGCCCGTCGTGGTGGTCGGCCAGCCGAGCATCCCCGTGGGTCAGCCGATGCCGGCCCGCCCCGCGCCCATGCCCGCGCCGTTCGCGCCCCAGCCCGCGGCACCGCAGGCGCCGCCCATGATGCAGGGTGGCTTCGCGCCCCAGCCCGCGGCACCGCAGGCGCCGCCCATGCAAGCGGGCTTCGCGCCCCAGCCCTTCGCGCCTCAGCAGCCCGCGGCACCGCAGGCGCCGCCCATGCAAGCGGGCTTCGCGCCCCAGCCCTTCGCGCCCCAGCCCCTCGCGCCTCAGCCCGCGACCCCGCAGGCGCCGCCCATGCAAGCGGGCTTCACGGCGCCGCCCGCGGCGTCGCGGCGCACGGACACGATGGAGCTCCAGGCGCCCGCGGCGCTCGCGCGGCCGTCGGGATCGCGCAAGGGAGCGCTCTTCGCGCTCGTCGCCGCCGCGGTGGTCTTCCTCGTGGTCGGAGGCGGTGGGATCGCCTGGCTGGTGATGCGCGGTCCGGGCACCGGCACGATCGAGGTGCGGGTGCTGCCGGCCGAGGCGGCGAGCGCGGCGGTCGCGCTCGACGGCGACCCGAAGGGGGCCGCGCCGCTCCGGATCGAGGGCGTCAGCGTCGGCCCTCACGTGCTGAGCTTCGAGGCCCCCGGGTTCCAGCCGCTGTCGAGGCCCGTCGCCGTGACCGAGAACGGCACGGTGTCGCTCGACGTCGCGCTCTCACCGAGCGTCGGGGTCCTCGTCGCGAGCAGCGCCCCGGTCCAGCCGGTCCCGACGCCGAGCGCGAGCCCGGCCACCGCGACGGGCGCCGTCCTGCCCACCGCCCCCACCGAGCCGGCCCCGAGCGCCCCCGAGCCCTCGACGACGCCGAGCGCCGAGCCGACCGCTCCCGAGCCGACGCCGACGGCCGCCGCCCCCTCCGAGGCTCCGACCGCTCGCGAGCCGACGCCGACGGGTGCCGAGTGCACGTCGTCGAGCTGGTTGCAGAACAGCCGGAACTTCGGCGCCGACGCGGC
>JBDHVC010000068.1:0-24591 GCA_039809495.1 Sandaracinaceae bacterium | reverse complement strand
GCTCGCCGCGTCGCCGCTCGCCGCGTCGCCGCTCGCCGCGTCGCCGCTCGCCGCGTCGCCGCTCGCCGCGTCGCCGCTCGCCGCGTCGATCGTCGGATCGACCCACGCGTCGCTCGGCGCGGTGGGGAGCGGGCTTCGATCGATCACGCACCCCGCGATCGCGATCGCGATCGTCGCGAGGGCGAGCGGTGCTCGGGCGATGTGCAGCGTCGACGTCATCTCAGGGCAGCCGCAGCCGCAGCGCGCGGCGGCCGTCGTTTCGCAGGCTCGGCATGATGCGCACGCGCACCTTGCCTCGCGTCAGCTCGAGCGTCTCACCGTCCGTGACGGGTGTCGAGGACGTGAGCTCGTAGAGCGCCGCGTCGGACACACACTCGAGGATCTCCTCCAAGCTCCTTCGCGACTCGGCGACCTCGACCTCGCGTCGCCCGAAGCTGGCGAGGCCGCGGGTGAGGAGCGAGGTCTCGCGCGCGTCGTTCGAGCGCGCCTCGAATTCCAGCCAGAGGTAGAGGGGAGGGTCGTCGACGCCCGCGTCGCTCGCCTGGTCGACGAAGGAGGCCGCCGCGTGCGTGAGCCCGGTCTCCGTCCACTCACAGGCCGCGGCGTCGAGCCGCGCCGCGAGCGTCGCCGCCCTCCGCGTGAGCGCGATCGCGTGCTCGAGCGGGTCCGCGGGCGCCTCGGCGAGCGCGAGCTCGAGGGCGTGCTCGAGGCTCCCGAGGGCCGCCTCGGCCTCGGGCCAGTACCAGGCCTTGCGCGCGGCCTCCGCCCGCGCGCCCTCGGAGAGCGGCGCGGCCGACGTGACGACGAGGCCCTCGAGCGCGCTCGAGGGGGGCGGGGCGTCACGCAGGTGGAGGCGCACGCGAAAGTCGGCCATGCGGGCCGCGATCTAGCCCGACGCCGCGGGTCTCGCACGTCGCGCGAGCCTCCACGATCAGGTCGGCACGAATCTTTCCGACGTGGGTTGACCGCCCCGAAGCGCTGATTAGGGTGGCCCTCGTTCCGACGCCCGGAGCGCCCCTCGCGGGGAAGGAAGGGCCGAGGGCTTCGGACGAGACGAACGCGTGCTCGCACGTGCGAGCCACGCTCACGCACGAGAGTGAGGAGTCATGGCAAGGATCATCGGCATCGACCTCGGCACGACCAACTCGGTCGTCGCGATCATGGATGGCAAGGAGCCCAAGGTCATCGTCAACGAAGAGGGCGATCGCACGACGCCCTCGGTCGTCGCCTGGGACGCGGACGGCGAGGTCCTCGTCGGCACGATCGCCAAGCGCCAGGCGGTGACGAACCCGGAGGGCACGATCTACTCGGCCAAGCGCTTCATCGGGCGCCGCCTCTCGGAGATGGGCGACGAGATCAAGCGCATCCCCTATCACGTCATCGCCCGCGCGAACGGCGACTCGTGCTTCAAGATCGGCGACAAGGAGATCACGCCGCCCGAGGTCTCCGCGCACGTCCTGCGGAAGCTGAAGAAGGCGGCCGAGAGCTACCTCGGTCAGCCCGTGACCGAGGCCGTCATCACGGTGCCCGCGTACTTCAACGACGCGCAGCGCCAGGCGACGAAGGACGCCGGCAAGATCGCGGGCCTCGAGGTGAAGCGCATCGTCAACGAGCCGACGGCGGCCGCGCTCGCGTACGGCCTCGACAAGCAGAAGGACGGCGTCATCGCCGTCTACGACTTCGGCGGCGGCACGTTCGACATCTCGGTGCTCGAGGTCGGTGACAACGTCGTCCAGGTCATCTCGACGAACGGCGACACACACCTCGGCGGCGACGACGTCGACAACCGCATCATCGACTACCTCATCGCCGAGTTCAAGAAGGACACCGGCATCGACGTCAGCCGCGACAAGATGGTGATCCAGCGCCTCAAGGACGCGGCGGAGAAGGCGAAGATCGAGCTCTCGGCGAAGCTCGAGACGACGATCAACCTCGCCTTCCTCACGGCGGACGCGAGCGGCCCGAAGCACCTCAACATCAAGCTGACGCGCGCGAAGCTCGAGTCGATGATCGATGACCTCGTCGAGCGCAGCTTCGAGGCGACCAAGCGCGCCCTGGCGGACGCCGGCAAGAGCCCGAGCGACATCAACGAGGTCGTGCTCGTCGGCGGCTCGACGCGCATCCCGCTCGTCCAAGAGCGCGTGAAGAAGTTCTTCGGCAAGGAGCCCCACAAGGGCGTGAACCCCGACGAGGTCGTCGCGATCGGCGCGGCCGTCCAGGCGGGCGTCCTCTCGGGCGACGTGAAGGACATGGTCCTGCTCGACGTCACGCCCCTCTCGCTCGGCGTCGAGACGCTCGGCGGCGTGATGACGGTGATGATCCCGCGCAACACCACCATCCCGACCCGGAAGGAGGAGGTCTACTCCACGGCCGACGACAACCAGAGCAAGGTGGAGATCCACGTCCTTCAGGGCGAGCGCGCGGAGGCTCGCTACAACCGCACGCTCGGCCGCTTCCACCTCGAGGGCATCATGCCCGCGCCGCGCGGCATGCCGAAGATCAAGGTGACGTTCGACATCGACGCGAACGGCATCCTCTCGGTGACGGCGCGCGACGAGGCCACCGGCAAGGACCAGAAGATCACCGTCACCGCGAGCTCGGGCCTGAGCGAGTCCGAGATCGAGAAGATGGTGAAGGAGGGCGCCGAGCACGAGGCCGAGGACAAGCAGCGCCGCGAGCAGGTGGAGGCGCGCAACAAGGCCGACCAGCTCTGCTACTCGGTGGAGAAGGCGCTCACGGAGGCCAAGGACAAGCTGCCGGCCGACAAGGTCGCGGACATCGAGGGCAAGGTGAAGGCGCTCCGCTCGGCGATCGAGAAGGAGGACCCGGAGGCCATCAAGAGCGGCACCGAGGCGCTCGAGAAGGCGATGAGCGAGCTCGCCTCCGTGGCCTACGGCTCGGGCGGCGGCCCCGGCGACGCGCCCCCCTCCGCCGGCGCGAGCGGCGCAGGCAAGAAGGACGGCGACGTCATCGACGCCGAGTTCGAAGAGACGAACTGACGCCGCCCCGCTCGTCACGCCAAGAGGCCCCGCATCACGCGCTGATGCGGGGCTTCTCGCGTCCTGATGCGGCGTAACGCGCGCCGATCGTGACACCCGATCGTGACACCCGAGCGCGCGCGAAGCCTCATATTTCGCGTGTCCATGAGCGCGGCGAGCGGCGCGCCGCGTCGCGGGAACCTGGCACGCGCCCTGCTGTCTCTATCGCTCGAGAGCGTGATGCGGATGGGCTGCATCGCCTCTCACGATCGGAGCGCCGACGGCTCTCGCGGGCGTCGGCGGCGGTGTGCGCGTCTGCGCGTGGAGGACGACATGGGCGAGCGAACGACGATGGACGCGGTGGGCTCGGTGGAGGTGGTCTTCTCTTGGCGTGACGCGAGCGGGCACCTGACGCCGCTCGACGCGGAGCTGGTCGAGCGCGATCGGTGCCCAGCCGTCTGGATCGGCGTGCATCGAGGGCTCCGCTTCCTCCTGCCGGCGGAGCTCGAGCGCTTCCTCGACGCGGATGGGCGCTTCCGGCTCGTGGGGATCGAGGACGGGCGCTTCGTGTTGTCGCTGCCGCCCGGCGGGTCCATCACGCTCGCGAAGGCGGGTGCAACGGTCGCGCTCGAGCCCTCCGCGCGCGCGCTCGCGCTCGAGGTCGGTCACGAGGTCGAGGTTCGGCTCGGCGACTTCTCCTTCCACGTCCGCGCGGGCGCGGCGGCAGAGAAGGCCGACCGCGGGCTGGTCTTCGACTGGAGCGCGCTGCGCTGGGGCTTCGCCGCCTTCGCCTTCCACGCGATCCTCCTCGGGACCTTCTTCCTCGCGCCGCCGAACGCCGCGGCCCTCAACACGGACCTCGACGCGCGGATGCAGCGCTTCGTCCAGGTGCAGATGCTCGCGGCGGCGGCGGACCGCGAGCCTCCTCCGACCGAGGCGGCGGGCGGTGACGCGGGCGGCGGCGCGAGCGTCCCCGACGAGGCGGCGGGCGGAGGCGACGGGACGCCGACGCCGCACGTCGCGGGCGGGCCAGGGACGCGCTCGGGCTCCGCGCGTCGGGGCGAGGCCTCGCCGGTGACGCGCGAGAGCGTCTCCACGCTCGGCACCTTCGCGGCGCTCGCGAGCGCGATCGCGGACATGAGCGGCGACACATCGCCGTTCGGTAACCCGCTCCTCGCCGAGGGGCCCGGTGGGCCCGGCTTCCAGGCGCTCGTCGGCGGCCCCGGGCTCGGCGGCTGGGGCGGCCTCGGGATGCGCGACGCGGGGCGCGGCACGTGCCTCGGCCCGAGCTGCGGGACCGGGACGGTGGCGAGCGGCCCGCTCTCCACGTCGGGCGACGTCGGCCCCGGCGGCGTCGGCACCGGCGTCGACCTCGATGGGCGGCGATCCCCGCGCGTCCCCCCGGGCCCGCGCCCGGGGCCCGTGACGACGACCGGCGGGCTCTCGCGTGAGGACGTCCAACGGACGGTGCGGCGGCACATCAACGAGGTGCGCTTCTGCTACCAGCAGGAGCTCCAGCGTCGCCCGGACCTCGAGGGCCGCGTGGCCGTGCAGTTCTTGATCGCGCCCGACGGTCGCGTGATGAGCTCCTCGCTCGCGTCGTCGAGCGGCACCGTCGGAGAGGTCGGCGAGTGCGTCGCCACGAGCGTTCGACGCTGGACCTTCCCGAGCACCGAGGGTCCGACGAGCGTGACCTACCCCTTCGTGCTCCAGAGCGCGAACTGAGGCCTCGGCCGGATCTTCGCGGAGGCGACGCGGGCGCAGGCTCGCGTCGCCTCTGTGTCGTGAAGGGGCGCGCGGCGGAACCTGCGGCGCGGGGCGCTGTCTTCGCGAGCATGCGCGAGGACGATCGGCGAGGAGCGGCGTCGAGGAGGGCGGAGGCGGTGGAGGCCGAGCTCGCGTGGCGCGCGGGTGGCGGGGACGACGAGGAGGTGCTCGTCGCCGAGCTGATCACGGCCGAGCTCGCGCCGCGCTTCACGCTGGGGAGCGACGTCCGCGCGCGCCTCGTCGTGCCGAGCGCGACGAGCGAGCGGATGGGCGTGAGCTCCCTTCGCCTCCTCGAGCACGACGGCGCGCGCTTTCTCCTGCGCGTCCCGCGCGGCGTCGACTTCCTGCTCGTCCGCGGCGGGGTGTGCGTCGAGCTCGGCGCGCGCCTCGTCGAGGAGCGTGAGCACGCGCTCGAGCTCGGCGACGAGGCGACGATCCACCTCGGGGCGCTCACGCTGCGCCTCTCGGTGACGACGTTCGAGGGCTCGCCGCCTCGCGCCTCGCGCCTCGAGGGTGTGGCGCTCTCGTCGGGGCTCGCCTCGCTCACGCTCCACGCGCTCCTCTTCGCGGCCCTCCTCTTCGGCTCGTCCGAGGCGAGCGCGCACTCGTCGGAGCCGCCGGTCGCGCTCGAGCGCTACGTCAGCGCGGAGCTCGCGCCCGCGTCGTTCGGGCTCGAGGAGGACGTCGCGCCCGTCCCCGACGAGCGCGCGGGAGGGACCGCGCGCGCCCCCGACGAGGCCGCCGCGGTGGGGAACGACACGCCCACGCCGCACGTGAGCCGAGGCTCGGGCCGCCGCCGCGGCTCGGCCGCACGCGCGCCTTCGGCGACCCAGAGCGCCGAGGACGCGTTTCGAGCGACGTTCGCGACGCGGCTCGCGGGGATGATCGAGCGCGTGAGCGGCGCGGCGAGCGTCGTCTACGGCGAGCCGGACGTGCTCGATGGGCCGGGGGGCGCCGGCTTCTCGCCGAGGAGCGGCGGCCCCGAGCTCGACGGGTCGGGCGGGCTCGCGCTCCGCATGGCGGGGCGCGGGACCTGCGTGGGCGCCTCGTGCGGCGAAGGGGCGATCGCGGTGGGGCCGCTCCACACGTCCGGCGACGTCGGGCCGACCGGCCAGCGGCTCGGTCTCGAGCCGCTCGCGCTCTATGACGGGAGCTCCGGGATGTCTTTGACGTGCGGATCGACCAGCTCGGCTCTTACCGGCTCCGCGACCTTCACCATCGCGAGCTTCGCGACCGGGCCGCGCACGGAGGCCGCGGCGGCCGAGGCTCGCGCCGAAGGCTCGTCGAGCGCCCCGCGAGCGCGACCTCGTCGTTCGCGCGCCGCGTCGTCCGCTCCCGCCGCGAGCCGTCCAGCCGCCGCATCACGCGCGGCGCCTCGCCGCCGTGCGCCGGCGCCCGCGTCCTCCGGTGACTCGCTCAGACGAGTCTCGGGGAGCGGCTTCTTCGGCCGGGTCGGGTGCTGAAGGCGCGCCCTCGAGCGAATGTCTCTCGGCGCCCGTGCGTCACAATGGGGCATGCGCTCGCCGACGATTCCGAAGCTCCACCACCTCGTGACGCTCGCCCTGGGGCTCGCCCTCGCGGTGGGCGCGAGCGTGAGGGCGCGAGCGCAGGACGCGGACCCCGAGGCGGTGCGCGCGGTCCGTGAGCTCGACGGCTGCGTCTCGAGCCAGCAGCGCGAGCTCGCGCGGATCGCGGGGCTCATCGCGGACGCGGAGGCGCGCGCGGGCTCGAGCGACGCGGCGCTCGCGCGGGACGCGCGCGAGGCGATCGTGACCCTGCTCGAGCGGGCGCGTGCGACGCGAGAGGCGCTCGCGCGGTGCGTCGAGGACCACCCGATCCCGAGCGCGAGCGCGAGCGCGAGCGCGACGACCATCTCGGAGGCGCCGCGCTCGGGGAGCGCGGAGGATCGGGTGAGCCGCGCGGGCGGGACGGTGCGCGAGGTCCACCCCGCCGAGGAGCTCGCCGAGAGCGTGCGCGTCACCCGCGGTGAGCGGGTCGATGGGCGCGGTGAGGTGCCGAGCGACGCGCTCCAGCGCGCCGTGCGAGGGCGGGGCGCCGAGCTCGCGCGCTGCTACGACGGCTTCGTCGATCGCGTGGGCGCTCGGCGCGGGCAGCTCGAGCTGAGCTTCGTCGTCTCGAGCGGGCGGAGCGGCGAGGTGCGGATCGAGAGCGCCTCGGGCTTCGATGCGGCGTTTCGTGGCTGCGTGACGCAGGCGCTGAGCGGCATGCCCATCCCCGGCGCCTCCGGCCGAGCGGTGTTCTCGTACGTCTTCGCGATCGGGCCGCGCTGATCCGCGAGGCCGCGTCGGGCGGCGCTGGGCGCGGCGGCGTCCTCGCCGAAGGGGGCGGGCGGCGCGGGCGGAGCGCCACCCTGCGCGTGAAGGGCTAAGCTCGCGCGCGATCATGGCGAACCAAGAAGAAGTCCGCGCGGACTACATCGGTGGGAAGTTCCTCGAGCCGGTCGGCGAGCCGCTCGTCTCCGTCGACCCCGCGAGGGACGGCGAGCCCGTCCTCACGACGCGCTGGTCGGCCGCGCGCGTGGGCGAGGCCGTGGCCTCGGCGAAGGCGGCGCAGCCCGGCTGGGCGCGGCGCTCGCTCGAGGAGCGCTGGGCGCACCTCGTGCGCTTCCGCGCGGCGATCGTCGAACGGAAGGAGGCGATGGCGGAGGCCATCGCGCTCGAGACGGGCAAGCTCCTCAAGGAGACGCGCGTCGAGGTGCAGACGGTGATCGGCCGCTTCGACCTCGTGCTCGCGCAGATCCAGAACGATCTGCGCGAGGGGCAGCTCCCCGGCTTCCCGAACGAGGCGCTGCGCTGGCACCCGCACGGCGTCGTCGCCGTGATCGGCCCCTTCAATTTCCCGATCCATCTCTGCAATTCGCACGTCCTGCCGGCGCTCCTGCTCGGCAACACCGTCGTGATGAAGCCGAGCGAGGTCGCGCCGCTCTCGGGCATCCGCTACGCCGAGGCCGCGCACGCGGCGGGGCTCCCGCCGGGCGTGTTCCAGCTCGTCCACGGGCGCGGCGCCACGGGCGCGGCGCTCGTCGCGCACCCGGACGTCCACGCGCTCGCCTTCACGGGGAGCTGGCCCGTCGGCCACGCGATCACGAAGGCGGCGCTCGATCGCCCGGAGCTCCTCCTCGCGCTCGAGATGGGCGGGAAGAACACCGCGATCCTCTGCGAGGACACGGACCTCCGGCAGGCGGCGCACGAGCTCGTCGTCGGCAGCTACCTCACGACGGGGCAGCGCTGCACCTGCACCGATCGTGTGCTCGTCCACGCCTCGCGCGCGAAGGAGCTGATCGACGCGCTCGTGCCGCTCGTCCGGAGCCTGCGCTTCAGCCACCAGCGCGACGCGAGCGCGTTCGCCGGGCCGCTCGCGACGGAGTCGGGGCGGATCAAGCTCGAGCGCGCGATGGCGGCGGCCGAGGCGGCCGGCGCGGAGGTGCCCGTCGAGGGCGCGCGCCTGCCCGGCGGCTTCTACCGCACGGCCTCGATCCACGCGCTCCCGCGCGGCGTCCACGACGTCCCGGGCTACACCGACACGGAGCTCTTCGGGCCCGACCTCGGCGTCGAGACCTTCGACGACGACGCCGAGGCGATCGCCGTCGTGAACGCGTCGCCCTACGGCTTCGCGAACAGCATCTTCACGTCCGACGACGCGCGCTTCGAGCGCTACTACCGCGAGACGCGCGTCGGCATCCTCAACCGCAACCGCTCGACGAACCAGGCCTCGCCGCGCCTGCCCTTCGGCGGTGCCGGGCGGAGCGGCAACTTCCGCCCGGCCGGCAGCTTCGCCCCGCGCAACCTCGCGATCCCAGTGGCGGTCCAGTCGAACGCGCCCTTCGCGCTGCCCTTCCTCCCGGACCTCCGCGCGCACCTCCCCGCCTCGGACCTCGCCCGGCTCGAGGCCGCGCACGAGCGCGAGGAGGCCGAGGAGGCGAGGCGGAGCGCGATCGAGACGCCCCGCCCGCTCGGCCCCGCGAAGCCGAAGACGAAGGGCGCGATCCGCCTGCCCCAGTCGACGGCGCTCCTCGAGCGCTTCGCGGCGGCGAACCGGACCGTGCGCGAGAAGAAGCCGGTCGTCTTCGACGCCGTGCGGAGCCGCGGCAATTTCTTCGTCTCCGTCGACGACGCGCCGCTCTCTTTGATGGACGCGATGAGCCAGACGGCCACGCTCCCCTTCGGTTTCAATGATGATTCGGTCGTCCGCGCGATCGTCGACGGGACCTTCGGCGAGACGCTGCTGCGCTCCTTCCCGATCACGCACGGCGTCGGCGCGGAGATCGCCTCGCGCTACGCCGACACGCTGCGCGCGCTCGTCCCGAACCTCCCGACCGTCTGCTTCACGGCGTGCGGCGCGGAGGCGAACGAGAAGGCGTACGCGCTCTGCCAGAACCAGCGGGAGGGCTCGCCGAAGCTCCTCGCCTTCGAGGGGAGCTTCCACGGCCGCACGCTCCTCTCGCTCTATGCGAGCTACTCGCCCGAGAAGCGCGCGCCCTTCGAGATCGCCGGCTACGAGGTGACGTTCGCGCCATACCCGAGCTGGGCGAGCCCCGATCGCGAGGGCCCCGCCGACCCCGAGGGGTGGCGGGAGACGCTCGGCGCGGGTGACCTCGAGGGCTTCCGTGCGCGCTTCGCGGAGCACGCGGATCCGCTCGTTCGCGAGGAGGCGCGCGCGCTCCTCTTCGTGCACGAGGAGCTCGCGAGCGGCGCGTACTTCGCCGTCGTGATCGAGCCGATGCAGAGCGAGGGCGGCGACCGCTACGCGACGCCGCGCTTCTACCGAGGCCTCCGCCTGCTCACCCGCGCGCTCGAGGTGCCGCTCATCCTCGACGAGGTGCAGTGCGGCTTCGGCCTCGGCGGCGCGCAGGGCCCGCACCACGGCTTCCTCTGGCACCCGTCCTTCGGCCTCGTCGATCGCGACGGAAGGCCGGACACGCCCGACTGCGTCCTCTTCGCGAAGCGCGCGCAGGTCGGCGTCGTGATGAGCCGCTTCGAGGACCCCGAGCCGACGCAGGCCTTCGCCGCCTCGATGGTGCGTGGGCGCCTGCACGCGGAGCTGCTCGAAGAGAGCGACGCAGCCTCCCGCGTCGAGGCGTGGGTCCGCCGCGAGCTCCCGACGCTCCTCCACCGCTTCCCGCAATTCGTGGCGGATCCGCGCGCGCGCGGCTTCGCCTTCGCGTTCGAGCTGCCGAGCCCCGCGCACCTCGCGCAGATCCTCGCGCAGCGCTTCGCGCGCGGCGCGATCGTCTACGGCGCGGGCACGCGGACCGTGCGCTATCGCCTGAACGCGAGCACCACCGAGGCGGACGTCCGCTTCCTCTTCCGGACGATCCTCCAGAGCCTCGCGACGCTGGAGGCGCACGGGTGGACGGCCGACGAGGAGGGCGCGAAGGTCGCCGAGTGGGACGAGATCCCGCTCCCGCCGTACGGGGGCTCGCCGCGCGCCGACGCCGGCGCGAGCCTCGATCGCGTCGTCGTGCGCCGCGCGCGCTCGGGCGAGCAGACCCGCTGGATGCCCGAGATCCAGCGCCTCGGCCTCGAGGGCGACGAGCGCGAGCTCGCGCCTGCCTTCGCGGAGCCGGACGGCGTCGCCGTCGTGGCCATCGAGACGGACGAGAAGGGCGTCGAGCGGCTCGTCGGCGCCGCGCTCGCGCGACCGCTCTACGAGGCGCCCGCGCTCTTCGAGGGCGGCCCCTTCGCCCGCGAGGAGGCGGCGTACGCGCTCCGGGTCGTCGTCGAGCCGTGCTTCGGCGCGGCGCTCGTCGATCGCCTCGAGCACGAGCGCCTGCGCTCCGCGCGCGCCGAGGAGACGGCCGACCGCTCGCCGCGCTACCGCTTCCTCGTCGGCGAGGATGGCGGGGAGGGCGATCCGAGCGCGAGGATCCACGATCGCTACGGAGCCTTCCGGCTCGATGGTGTCGACGGTGATGCGTCTCTTCGACGCTACGCCGTCCCGCTCCACGGCGTCCCGGCGAAGGTGCCGGCGCCTCTCGAGCGCGGCAGCGAGGCGCTCGACGTGATGAGCAGCGCCGTCGCGCCCTTCGCGCGCGCGCCTTCGTCGCTCGTGCGCGCCGCGCGCGCGGGCCTGCTCTCGGGGGCGGCGGCGAACAAGCTGACGATCACGAATTACCTCACGCCCGCCGTCGTGCGCGTGAGCGAGCACGTCGCGGCGCTCGCGCCGGATCTGCCGCACCTCTACCTGACGAGCGGGCGCGACGAGACGATCGACAAGGCGGTGCGGCTCCTTCGCTGGCACCGGAAGGCGGGCCGCGTCGTCGTCGGGCTCGAGGGCGGCTACGTGGGTCACACGACGGCGGCGGCGCGCTCGATCTCGGACCCGAGCACGCACCGGCAGGGCCCCGCGCACTTCGACTTCCCGCGGATCCCGCACCCCGCGCTCGTCGGCGACGAGCGCGCCATCGAGGCGCTCCGGGGCGTCGTCCTGGAGGCGGGCGGCGCCGAGAAGGTGCTCGGCGTCTTCGTCGAGATGATCGGCGAGCGGAGCGGCCTCGTCGCCTCGCCGTCGTTCCTCGCGAGGCTCGCGGCGTTTCGGGGCGAGACGCGGATCCCGATCGTCCTCGTCGAGACCGCGAGCGCGTACTTCAAGAGCGGTCGCGGCCCCTTCGCGAGCTCGCCGCTCGCGCGCGCGGGCGGGCTCGCCGACGGCGGCTCCTTCGTGCCGGACGTCCTCGTGTGGGCGACCGGCGGCCAGCAGGGCTTCCTCCACGTGTCGGAGGCGCTCTTCGTGCCGAACCCGCTCACCTTCGTCTCGACGTGGGACGGCGACGAGCTCTCGATGATCCAGGCGAGCCACCAGCTCCGCGCGGCGCGCCGGCTCGACGTGGGCGCGCTCGCGCGAGAGCTCGACGAGGGCCTCGCGCCGCTCGTCGCTCGCGGCTTCTCGGCGCGCGGCGAGGGCCTCCACCGCGTGATCGACGCGGGCGAGCGCGCGGGCGCGCTCGTCGAGGCGCTGAGAGCCGCGGGGCTCGAGACGCGCGCGTACCCGAACGGGTGCGTGCCGATCGCGCCGGCGCTCGACGAGGTCGGGCGCGCGGCGGAGCGCCTCGCGAAGGTCGCGATCAGCCCGGCGTGACGTCCTCGTGGCGCACGCGCGGCAGGCTCGCGCGGCGCTCGCGGAGCAGCTCGATGCCGCGCTCGCGGATCGCGCAGCGCAGCGCGAAGAGGTCGTCGGGGTTCTTCGCGCTGACGACGACGCGGATCGTCATCGATCGCGCGTCCGAGTCGGTGACGAGCACGGTGCAGGTCCGGCCATCGAAGCGCTCGTGGGCCTTCACCTCGGCGACGATCGCCTCGCGGAGCGCCTTCACGTCGGCGTCGAAGTCCGCGTGGAGAAAGACGGTGCCGAGCTGCTCGGTGTGGACGCGGCTGTGGTTGCGGAAGGGCTGCTCGAGCAGGCGCGAGGTGGGCACGACGAGCCGCCGCTCGTCCCAGACCTTGACCACGACGTAGGAGAGGGTGATCTCCTCGACCGTCCCGAATTCCCCCTCGATCGTGACGATGTCGCCGATGCGGAGCGGCTGCGTGATCGAGAGCTGGAGCCCCGCGACGAGGTTGCCGAGCGTGCGCTGCGCGGCGAAGCCGAAGACGACGCCCGCGACGCCCGCGGAGGCGAGGAGCGAGACGCCGATCTCGCGCACGGGCTCGAATTGCACGAGCGCCCACGCGACGAGGACGATGCCCCAGACGATGTGGGCCACGCGCTGAAAGACGACGATCTTCGTGCGCGCGCCCCGCCCCCGCCAGCCGCTCTCGGCCGCCGCGCGGGCCTCCATCCGCGCGAGCGAGATGTCGAACGCGCGCGCGACGAAGATGCCGAAGGCGGCGATCAGCGCGACGGCGCCGAGGCGGTGGAGCCACCACGCGAGCGGGCCGGTCGTGAGGATGACGTCCTGGATCGCGACGACGACGAGGACGGAGACGAGGAGGGCGAGGCGGCTCGCCGTGATGAGCGCCTCCTTCTTCTGATCCGCGAGCGAGAGCGAGTCACGGCGGACGACGCGGCGCACGATCGACTGGCCCGCCGTGCGGACGAGGAGGAACGTGACGATCGCGGTGAGCAGGGTCATGAGGAGCGCGCCCCACTGCCAGCCCGGCAGGCCGAGCAGCGACGCGTAGCGGAGCGAACCGGGCGTGAGCGTCTGGATCCAGCTGCGCGCGCCGGCCGTGCCCTGGGCGTGGAGGAGCGGGACGGCCTCGACGGTGGCGCGCGAGAAGACCCAGCCTCGCTCACCGCTCGGGAGCCGCTCGCGGCTCAAGGTGATCGGCACGTCGACGTCCTCGAGCGAGACGATGCTGAGGACGACCTGTCGCTCGACGGAGGAGGTCGGCGCGTCGCTCGCGACGACGCCGCGGCTCCGCAGGACGTCGTGGAGCTGCCAGGCGAGCTCGGGCGCCTGCTCGCCGCGCTGCTCCGGATCGATCGCGCGCACGTCGAGGAGGCGAGCCGCCGCCCCGAAGTCGCCGCGATCTCCGAGGTCGAGGAAGCTCGCGAGCGCCTCTCGCGGGCTCGAGCGCGCGGGCTCGGCGCTCGGCGTCGCGAGCCCCGCGTCCGCCCCGGCCTGCGCGCGCACGGAGGCGGCACCGTGCGACGAGAGGAGGCATGCGAGCGCGAGCGTGAGCGCGACGCGGAGGAGCGTCGCGCGCTCGAGGAGGAGAGGGTGCGCTCTGCGGCGAGCCTTCGGCATGGACGGGCCTTCGGTCGGCGAGCATGCCTCAGCCCGAGGCGAACTCCACCCACGCGGCTCGACGCTCCCCTCGATCCCGCTCGCGGCCCCGCGCGGTCCCCGCTCCCGAGCCTCCCGTGCGTCCCCCCCCCGGCTGCGGCTTTCGAACTGCAACGCTGAAATCCCGATCCTTTTCATCTTTGAAACACACCCTCCCTGAGAAACCCGCTATTTCGTGAGAAAACGCCTGTCATTCGGCTGGCACACGTTTGGCATATCGATCAGCACAACCTAGACGGCGGCTTGCAATGGTCCCCCCCGCCCGCGAGCCGCCGTCCTCTATTTCGGTCGCCTGTTTGCTTTCTACCTCCCCGCTGAAAGCACCCCTCCTTTCCAGGCGACCTCCCAGCCCCGCCAGGTCCCCCCGCCCCGGCGGGGCACTTCTTTCCGTCGACGCCGTCGCCGCTCGCGCGTGCCGCTCGGCGTGAGGTGGGGCCGCTCCGGGCAGCTCCTCGGACCACGAAGGAGCTGCGTGGATCCGCTCGGCGAACCCACGCCATGAGCGAGCGAGCGGGGGTTTGCAGAGCCGAGGAGCGCGGATGAGAATCCTCGGCCCTCGTGCTCCGCGTGACCTACTCGAATTCGACCGAGGCGCTGATCCGAGCGCTCGGCCGGCGGCTTCCGCGCGACCCCTTCGAGGGCGCGACGATCATCGTGCCCAACCGCGCGATGGAGCGCGTCGTCGAGCGTGGCCTCGCCCGCGTGGAGGGGCTCGTCATCCATGTCCGCTTCGAGCGCCTCGAGCCGTGGGTGATCGAGGCGCTCGGTGGGCGAGACATCGTTCTCGATACGTCCTCGATCCTGGCGCGTATCCTTGCGCTCCTCGCCGACGACACGCTCCTCCCCGTGGACCCGGCGCTCGCGCCGCTCGAGCGCTACCTCGCGGCGGGGGGAGACGATCCGAGGGAGCGCGACCGCCGCCGCTCGGCGCTCGCGTCCGCGCTCGCCGAGGCCCTGTCGGGCTACGCGCGGACCCGCCCAGACTGGCTCGCGGCCTGGGCTCGCGGGGAGCCCGCGCCGACGCTCGGCGACGCGGATCCGGCGCTCGAGCGCTGGCAGGCGGCGCTCTTTCGCCAGGTGCGCGCGCTCGGCGGGCCGCGCCTCACGCTCTCCGAGCTGCTGGCGCGCGACGACCTCGAGCCGCGCGGCGATCGGGGGCCCGCCTTCGTCATCGGCGTATCGTACATGGCACCCGTCTTCCACCAGGCGCTCGCTCGGCTGGCGCGCGGGCGCGACGTCGAGCTCCTCGCGTTCAACCCCTGCCGCGAATTCTGGTCGGACGTGGGGTCGCGCGCCGTCGGTCGGCGTCGCCTGGCTTCGCGGCGCGAGGCGGAGCCGCTCGAGTCGTCGCTGCTCGAGGCGTGGGGGCGCCCGGGGCGTGAGCACGTGCTCACCCTCGACGAGGCGGTCGGCTACGACGCGAGCGCCGCGTACGTCTCGCCGCGCGGCGAGGGGACGCTCGCCCGCGTCCAGCGCTCGATCCTCGAGCGGACCCGCGTCGAGCCGGGGCAGCCCGACGGAAGCCTCGTCGTCCTGCCCTGCCCGAGCGTGCGGCGCGAGGTCGAGACCGTCCTCTCGCTCGCGTGGGGGCTCGTGGTCGAGAGCGATCGCGCGGCGCGGCTCGATCCGACCGCCTCGCCGCTCCACCTGAACGAGATCGCGCTCTTGCTCCCGCCAGGCGAGCGCGACCTCTACCTCTCGCACCTCGAAGCGGCGATGGAGGCGGTGGGGGAGGCCTCGATCGCCGCCACGCCGCCCTGGTCCGGGCAGGACCTGCGGCTCGTGGCGCGGAGCCGGGCCGTCGAGGCGGCGCACCGGCTCCTGTCGTTCTTCGGCGCCGAGCCCACCCGGCCCGAGGTGCTCGGGCTCGTCGGCCACCCCCTCGTCGGCGGCGCGCTCGCCCTCGCCTCGCTCGAGGAGTGGGCCGAGCTGGTGGAGGGGGTGGGGATCGTCCGCGGGATCGACGAGCGCGATCTTCGGGGCACGTACGCCGACCGCTCGAGCGGCGAGGGAGCGGTGCTCCACTTCGATCAAGGGCTCGCGCGCCTCGCCGTCGGCTGCGCGCTGGGCACGCGCGGCCCCGACGAGGGGCGCCTCGCCGCTCGCGTCGAGGGCGAGACGGATCGGATCCTCGGCGCGACGACGCTCCTTCGCTCGCTCCTCGCGGACCACCGCGCGCTCGCGCCCGCGCGGCTCGCCTTCTCCGCGTGGGCGGAGCTCTTCGCGGCGCTCGTCCGCGCGTACGTCGTCCCCGAGACCTCGAGCGACGAGGCCGAGCTCGAGCGCGCGCTCGCCGCGCTCCGCCGCCTCGCGCGCTACGACGTCCTCGACGCCGAGGGCGAGCCGCTCGCGCGCCACGGGCTCGAGCTCGCGCTCGGGCTCGCGCGTCGCGCGCTCGAGGAGCTGCCCGCGGTGCACGGGGATCCCCAGGCGCGTGGGCTCACCGTCGCCTCGCTCCTGCCGCTCCGCTCGATCCCGTTTCGCGTCGTCTTCGCGCTCGGCCTCGAGGAGGGGCGCTTCCCGGGGCGGAGCGTCGATCGGGGGCTCGATCTCCGCGTGCGTGAGCGACGCGTGGGTGACGTGAGCGAGGAGGAGAGCGATCGCTACGCGTTCCTCGAGACGCTCGTCTCGACGCGCGAGCGGCTCTTCCTCTCGTACGTGGCGCGGGACGAGGTGACGGGCGATCCGCACGCCCCCTCGTCGGTGATCGCGGATCTGGCGCTCGCGACGGGGCAAGGTGGTCTGCTCGAGGCGCGGCCGCCGCCCGCGCGGTGGCAGGCGCTCGAGCCCGCCCACGGCGAGCGAGACTGGCTCCGGGGGCTCGGCCTCGACTCGGCCGAGGCGCGCGCCGCGCTCGCCGCGATGCTGGGTGACGCGGCCCTCGAGCGCGAGGTGCGCGCGCTCGGGGACGCCGAGCGCGCCGAGTACGCGGGCCTCCGTGCGACGAACGACGCCTGGGCGCGGCTCTCGCCTGACGACCCGCGCCGCGAGGATCTGCGCCTGCCCGCGCTCCCGGCCCCTCTGCCCGAGGAGCGCGCGGTGCGGCTCGACGCGCTCCGCCGCTTCCTCGCGTGCCCGGCGCAGGGTCGCGCGAGCCACTGGCTCCGCGGGCGCGCCGACGCGAGCCCGCTCCTCTTCGACGAGGAGCCGCTCGAGCTCGACGCGTCGATGACCCATCGCCTCGCGCGCGCGACGCTCACGCGGGCGCTCGAGCGCGGCCTCGATGACGCTCCGGTGCGGCTCGATACGGTGCTCGACGCGTCGCTCGACGCGATCGTGGCGCGCGCGCGCGGGAGCGCTCGCGTGCCGATCGGCGCGCTCGGCGCGAGCGCCGTGGGCGCGGTCCGCGAGCAGGTCCGCGCGCTCATCGCGGTGCTCCTCGAGGCGCGACCCGACGCGCGCCTCGCGTACGCCGTCCGCTTCGGGGCCCCGAGCGGGGATCGGTCGGCGGACGAGGCGCGCCTCGAGGTGCGCGCGACCCTCGCTCTCGATCCCGATCCGCGCGCGCCCACGCTCGCGGACCCCTCGAGCCCAGCGGCCTCGCGGCTGCTCCTCGAGGGGCGCACGCGCGCCTTCTTGCGCGCGCCCGGCGACGAGCGCGCGGGCGACGCGCTCCGCGTGAGCTTCGCGCAGGTGCTCGGGGACGCGGCGGGCGCGCGCATCGAGCGCGGCGTCGCGGAGCTCGACGCCTACGTGGATCACGCGCTCCTCGCGGCGGCGGGCGAGGCGCTCCGCGCGCGGCGTCTCGTCCTCGTCGGGCGCGATGGCGTCCACGAGGCGGTGCTGCCGGGGCTCGGCCAGGGCGAGGCGACCCGCTGGCTCCGCGGGCTCGCCCTCGAGCTCCGCGCGGCCGTCGATCCCGCCCCTTTCCTGCCGATCGAGGCGATCCTGCTCGAGCGCGACGCGATCGTCCGCGGCGCGCCGGGGCTCGCCGCGCGCTTGCTCCGCACCCTCGAGGCGATGCGCGCGCGCCCGCTCCGCTCGAGCGCCGACGGGCCGCTCGCGGCCGAGGACGTCGCGCTCCGCGAGGCGCCCGAGCCGCGCGAGCTCGAGGCGATCGTGGGCCGCAGGCACGCCCTCCCGCTCACGCAGGTTCGCGCCGTGACGGAGGTGACGCGCCTCGACCCGGAGGGCCTGCTCCGATGAGCGAGCAGGAGCACACCCCGCGCGCCGAGGCGCGCGAGCGGGGCTGGGAGCGGCCAGGCTCGCTCGCGGGCTTCGACCTCGCGCGCCACGCGATCGTCGACGCGTCGGCCGGGACGGGCAAGACCTTCACCCTCGAGCACCTCGTCCTCGAGCTCGTCGCGAGCGGCGTGCCGATCGAGGCCATCCTCGTCGTGACGTTCACGGACAAGGCCGCGCGCGAGATGAAGGAGCGCGTCCGCGCGCGGCTCGTCGCGGCGAAGGAGGCCCTCGAGCGGCTCGAGGCGGCGCCAGCGAGCGGAGGGCGAGGGGCGAAGAGCGCCACCGCCGCTCACCTCGCCGCCGCGATCGCGGGCTTCGATCGCGCCGCGATCTCGACGATCCACGCCTTCTGCCAGCGCGCCCTGGCGGAGCACGCCTTCGCGAGCGGGCGCAGCCTCGCGCTCGAGCGCGTCGATCGGCGGACGAGCTTCGGTCGCGCGTTCCGCGCGGTGGTGCGCGAGGCCTGGGCCACCCCGCCGCCTCCCTTCGGCCTCGCCGTGCGCGCGGCGATCGAGGCGCTCGGCGCGAGGAGCGGGACGCCCGTCCAGGCGCTCGAGGAGCTGCTGCTCGCCTGGCTCGACGAGGAGCACGTTCGGCCGCGCTTCGACCCGTCGGCCGCCGCCCACGCGCTCCTCGCGACGCCGAGCGTCGAGGCGCTCTCACAGCGCGAATCAGTTGACCGGATTCGCGCTGCTCCTTCGTTGTCGGAGGGTCTGCCCCCAGAGCCTCCCTCACGCCGAGTGAATCGGCGTGAGCCTCCCTCCCGCCGAGCCAGCGCGCCTCACTCGGCGGATCACGTCGATCGAGGCGCGCTGTCAGAGAGCGCGCGCTGGATGAGCGCGCTCGAGAGCGTCGCGCCCTGGGCGCGCCGGAGCCGCCTCCGGGGTGCGCTCGTCGAGCTGGCGATCGCGCTCGAGCCGCACCGCGACGCCCTCGCCGCCGAGCTCGACGCGGGCGAGGACGCCACGCGCGGGCTCGCCGTCTCCCCCGCCTTCGGCGCCGCGCTCCGGTGGGCGAGCACGCCGGCCGACGCCCTGCGCTCGAACGCGGCCTTCTGCCGCGAGGCGCTCGCGAGCGCCGAGGAGCCCCCGACGGAGGCGGGGGCGCCCTCGCCGCGCGCGATCTTCGAGACCCTCCACGAGCAGCTCGCGACGCCGATCCCTTTCCTCGTCCACGCCGTCCTCCCCGCGGTCCGCGAGGCGTTTCGGCGCGAGAAGGAGCGCGCCGGCGTCCTCGACTTCGACGACCTCCTCACGGCGCTCCGCGACGCGATCGCGGGCGAGCCGGCGATCCGGCGCGCCCTGCGCGCGCGCTACCGCCACGCGCTCGTCGACGAATTCCAGGACACGGACGAGGTGCAGTGGGAGATCTTCCGCAGGCTCTTCCTCGACCGCGACGAGGGGGATGTATCACACGCGTCTCCTTCGACCCTGATCGTGATCGGCGACGCGAAGCAGGCGATCTACGGGTTCCGCTCGGCCGACGTCCACACCTACGAGGACGCGTGCCGGGCGCTCGAGGCGGCGGGCGCTCAGCGTATCGTGTTGGATGCCAGTTTCCGATCGAGCCCCGCGATGCTCGCGGCGCAAGACCGGATCCTCCGCGCCGACGCGCAGGACAGCACGCTCGCGCGGGGCTTCGCGGGCTATGAGCGGCGGCTCGTCGCGGGGCGCGCCGCGCGCTCGGCCCTCGACGCGCGCGGCGACGCGGCGCCGGCCGTCGTCGTCCAGCACCTCCTCGGTCTCGTGCCGCTGCGCGCGGGTCTGGTGCGGCGGGCGCTCGCCGACGCCATCGCGCGCGAGTGCCGAGCGCTCGTCGAGGGTGGCGCGCTCCGCCTCGTCGACGCGCGCGAGGGCGGCGAGGCTCAAAGGAGCCTCCGCTACTCCGACGTCTTCGTCCTCACCCGCACCGGGCGCGAGGGGCTCGAGGTCGCCGACGCGCTCGGCCGCGCCCACGTCCCGCACGCGTTCTTCAAGCAGAGCGGCCTCTTCGCGAGCCGAGAGGCGCGCGAGGTGCTCGACGTGCTCCGCGCGATCGCGGCGCCCGAGGACCGCAGCGCGCGCACGCGCGCCCTCATCGGGCCCTTCCTCGGCGTGCCCTTCGGCGAGCTCGCCGCGGCGCACGCGCTCGACGCGAACCACCCGCTCGCGCGCCGGCTCGCGCGCTGGGCCGAGCTCGCGGCGGAGGGGCGGCTGGCCGCGCTCTTCGCGGCGCTCGTCGAGGGCTCGGGGCCCCTCGCCTCGGGGCTCACGCGGCGTGCGCTCTACCTCCACGAGGGCGAGCGCGTGCTCGTGAACCACCGCCACGTCCTCGATCTCCTCCTCGCGCGCTCGAGCGAGCGGCGCCTCTCGCTCGGGGAGCTCGTCGTCGAGCTCGAGGCGCGGATCGCGCGGAGCGCGTCGGGCGAGGAGGACGACGAGGACGTCCAGAAGCTCGAGAGCGAGCGCGAGGCCGTCCAGATCCTCACGATGCACAAGTCGAAGGGGCTCGAGGCCGAGGTGGTCTTCCTCTTCGGCGGCTTCGGCGCCGCGCCGCGCCGCGCGCTCGAGCCGCGCGTCGCCCACGAGCGTCCCACCGATCCGAGGCTCCCCTCGACGCGGATCGCCTACGCGCTCGATCCCACGCTCCTCGCCACGTCGCGCGTCCGCGCCGGCGATGACGGGGAGCTCGTGCCGCTCGCGGACGCGCTCGAGCGCGAGGCGCAGCTCGAGCTCGAGCGCCTCTACTACGTCGCCATGACGCGCGCGAAGCGGCGCCTCTACCTCCCCTACGTCGGGCCGCCGCCCGCGGGCGCGCCGCGCCGCGACGACGTGCGCTACGCGTGGGAGCGCCCGAGCGGCTCCTACCGCGTCCTCGACGAGCGGCTCGCCGCGCTCGCTCGCTCGGGCGCGCTCGCTCCGCCTTTTTTCGCGCTCGAGCCGATCGAGGTCGGGCCCCCCACGCCCACGCGAGGGCGCACGACCCAGCTCGCGCCCCAGCCCCGCGCGACCCTCGCGTCGATCCGCGTCGAGGACCCGCGCGAGCGGGCGCTCCGCGTCCACGCCCTCTCGGGCATCGAGGAGACGAGCTACACGCGGATGAGCGCGTGGGCCAAGGCGCGGCGTGCCCCGAGCCTCGAGGCGCCGAAGATCGAGCTCGCCCCCGCGCAGGCGGCGCTCGCGGGCGAGCTGGCCGACGAGGCCGGCGCCGCTTCCGGCCCCTCCGGCGCGCGCTTCGGCGTCCTCGTGCACGGCGTCCTCGAGGAGCTGCTCGTCGAGCGCCTCGTCCCGCGCGACGCCGCGAGCGTCCTCGAGGCGCCGCGCGTGCGCCGACGGATGGAGGAGCACGGCGCGAGCGACGAGGAGCGCGCCCTCGCCTCGCTCCTCGCCTACCGCGCGCTCGTGACGCCGCTCGAGGCCGAGTCGCTCTCGCTCCCCTCCGGCGTGGGCGCGCTCGCGCGGCGCGCCGTCGAGATGCCGTTCCTCTTCCCGGTGCCCGAGCGCGCGCACCCGCCCTTCGCGCGCTCGATACGCGACCTCGCGATCGAGCGCGGCCTCGTGCGCGGCGTGATCGATCTCTTCTTCGAGCACGAGGGGCGCGCGTGGGTGCTCGACTGGAAGACGGATCGGCTGCCGAGCTATGACGCCGCGAGCCTGGGCGAGCACGTCGAGCGCGCCTACGAGCTCCAGCTCGCGCTCTACACGCTCGCCGCGCTCCGAGCGCTCGCGCGCGCCTCGGGGCCGAGCGAGCTCGCCGCGGTGCACGCTCGGCTGGGCGGCGTCCTCTACGTCTTCGTGCGGGGCTTCGGCGCCGACCCGAGCGCGCCCGGGCTCGGCGTCTTCGCGACGCGACCGAGCCTCGCGGACGTGACGGCGTGGGAGCGGGCGCTGCGCGAGCAGGACGCGCTCCTCGGCGGACCGCTCCCCGAGCGCCGCCATCCGCTCGGCCTCCTCGTGGACGCCGACGAGGAGGCCGGCTGATGGCGCGCGGTCCTCGAGCGCGACGGGATCGCGGCCGCGCGAGCGAGCCGGGCGCGACCGAGCCGAGCGCGGCGGATCGGGGCGCGAGCGGGCTAGCCTCGTCGGCGCCCCTCGCCCCCTCGGTGCTCGGCGTCGTCCCGCGGCTCGCCTCGACGCGCGCTTCGCTCGCCTCGCTCGTCACCGCGCGCTCGGCGCTCGACGAGGCGGCGATGGGGGCCGAGGACACGCTCGAGCCCGAGGACGTGACGCTCGCCTGGGAGCTCGCGCGGCTCGTCGAGCCTCCGCGTCAGGCCGACGCGTTCAGGATGGTGTCGGAGGTGATCTCGGCCGCGCGGCGCGGCTCGACCCGCGTGAGGGCGTATCACGAGGGGCCCGCGGCGCCGCCGCAGCTCACGCTCCCGCTCACGGGCCACGAAGAAGGCCCGCTCCACCGGCTGATCGGCCCCCTCGAGGCGGCGACGCCGCTCGTTCGCGACGGCGCGTGGCTCGCGCTCCGGCGCTGGGCCGCGACGGAGCGGGTCATCGCGGTCGAGCTCCTCGCTCGGCGGGGCCGCGAGCCCACGGACGACCTCGACGACCTGATCCGGTTCCTCCGTGATACGCCGCTCGTCGGCCCACGCGGGCCGATGACCCTGAGCGCCGAGCAGGAGCAGGCGGTCCGGGTGATGCTGAGCGAGCGGACGATCGTCCTCACCGGGGGGCCGGGCACGGGCAAGACCTCCGTCGTCGTCAGCTTCTTGCGCGCGCTCGCGCGGCGTGCCGCGCTCCGAGGGGGTCACGACGAGGCCGCGGCGCTCCTCGGGGAGGTGCTCCTCGCGGCGCCGACGGGCAAGGCGGCCGATCGGCTCGGCGAGGCGATCCGCGGCGTCCTCGATCGGAGCGAGGAGCCCCTCGATCGCGTCGTGCGCGAGGCGCTCGCGCGGCCGCGCACGCTCCATCGCCTCCTCGGCTACCGGCCGGGGCCGAGCGGCGCGGGGAGCTACCGCGCCCACCGCGAGAACCCGCTCGCCGCGCGCGTCGTGCTCGTCGACGAGGTGTCGATGATCGACACCGTCCTCTTCGCGGCGCTCCTCTCCGCCGTGCCGAGGGAGGCGACGCTCGTCCTCCTCGGCGACCCCGACCAGCTCCCGTCGGTCGCCCCGGGCGCGGTGCTCCGCGATCTCGTCGCCGCGCGCCCAGCGACGCTCGCGCTCCCCACGCTCCGCGTCAGCCACCGGATGGACCCGCGCGATCCCGCCGGCGCGCAGCTCCTCGAGGTGGCGCGGGCCTGCCTCGCGGGCGCGCCGCTCTCGGCGATCCCCTTCCGGCGGGCCGCCTCGCCCACGCCGGGGGCCGCGCTCGTCGGTCGCGAGGGGGCTCATCATCTCCCGGCCGACGCGCTCGAGGCGATCCTCGATGCCTACGCCGCGCGTCACCTCCTCGCCCCGGAGCTCGCGGCGCTCGGGGCGCTCACGCTCGACGATCCCACACGCCCCCCGCCGGCGCTGTCCGCCGCGCTCGCGCACCTCTCTCGGGCGCGCGTGCTCGGCGTGACGCGCCGCTCCGCGCGCGAGCTCGATCGCCTCCTCGCGGGTCGCGTCGCGCGCGCTCGCGGCGAGGCGCGGGGGCCGCTCTCGCCGGGCGAGCCCCTGATGGTCGTCGAGAACGACTACGACGAGGATCTCTGGAACGGCGACACGGGCGTGCTCTTTCGCGACGCGCGGGGGGAGCTCTTCGCGGCGTTCGGCCGTGGCGCCGCGGGCGCGGGCGAGGTCCGCGTTCGACCGTTCCGCAGCGTCGCCCACCTCGTCGAGCGCGCGTACGCGCTCACGGTCCACAAGGCGCAGGGGAGCGAGCACGACGAGGTGCTCTTCGTGATGCCGCGCGAGGACACGCCCCTCTCGAGCCGCGAGATCGTCTACACGGCGATCACGCGCGCTCGCCGCTCCGCGCTCGTCGTGGCGTCCGACGAGGTGCTCGAGCGCGCGATCGCGCGCCCGGGCGCGAGGGACACCGGCCTCGTCGCCGCCCTCGAGGCCCACGCGGGCGCCTAAGAGGCGCGCGGGGCCCCTCGCGGTGAGGGCTCGTCTCCCTGACCACGCTCGCTTCTGCGCCGCCTGGGGCGTCGTGGCGCGCGCGTGGCCCCCAGGCCCGAGGAGCGCCGTCAGCGGCAGTCGGCGCCGAGCGCGTCGATGTCGCGTCGATCGTAGCCGCTCGGCGCCATGCTCACGTAGCGCGCCACGAGCGCGCAGCCGTCGGCGCTCGCGCCGAGGGCCTTCGCGAGGCGCGCGATCGCCTCGGCGGGCGGATCGGTGGCGCTCGTCACGCCCTCGAGGGCCGCGCGCTGCGCGCCGCGATCGCCCTCGGCCGCGAGCGCTCGGACGAGGAACGCGATCCCGCAGCGCGGATCGAGCGCGAGCGCGCGATCGGCGAGCGCGCGGGGGTTGCCGTAGCGGCCGTCGTCGTAGGCGAGCAGGCCGCGCAGCGCGGTGACGCGGGCCCGCGTGTCCGAAGAGCGCGCGCTCCGCTCGGCGTCGTCGAGCAGATCGGAGGCCGTCCCGAGCCGGCCCGCGACGTAGGCCGCGTAGGCGCGGACGTAGAGCGCGTCGGGCTCGTCCCGCACGAGCGCGAGCGCCTGGCGCGCGGTCGCGTCGGCGGCGCTCTGCGCCTCGGCCTGGAGCTGGAGGCGCGCGAGCGAGACGAGCAAGGACGCGTCGCGCGGCTGCGCTCGGAGGAGCGCGCGGACACGCTCGATCGCGCTCTGGCCACGGCCCGCGGCGACCGCGATCGCGGCCTCGAGCCGCGCGAGCTCGCGGGGATCGCCGTGGCGCGCCCGAGCGCGCTCGAGGAGCTCGCTCGCTCGCGCCAGCTCGCCGGCCTCGAGCGCCATGCGCGCGCCGCAAGCGAGCGCCGTGGGGTGCTCGGGGTCGAGCCGGAGCGCGGCCTCGCACGCGCTCGCCTCGACCGCGTGGTC
>JBDHVC010000067.1:0-24773 GCA_039809495.1 Sandaracinaceae bacterium | reverse complement strand
GGAGCACCGGCGGGGGGAGCGCCGAAGCCACCCCCGCCAGCGGGCGGAGCGCCGAAGCCACCGCCAGCGGGCGGAGCGCCGAAGCCGCCACCGCCAGCGGGCGGAGCGCCGAAGCCACCGCCAGCGGGCGGAGCGCCGAAACCGCTCGGCTCGGCCGACCCGCTCGGCGGGGACATCGGGCCGAGCATGGTCGCCTGAAACGCCATGTTTCGCTCGCCCGCGACCGGAGGCGCGGCCGGAGCGGGCATCGGCGCCGCCGCAGGAGGCGGCGCAGCCCCACCCGCGGGTGCACCGGGCTTCGGCATCACCGCCGGCCCAGACATCATCATCGTGCCCTTGAATTTCGACGCACCAGACTTCGGCTTGAGCGCCGTCGCGCACGCGACGCACTGCGTGGCGGTGTCGGTGTTCGGCTTTCCGCAGTTCGGACAGAAGACGGTCACTTGAGAGCCTCCAGCCAGACGGTGTTCACTCGGATACCCCGCGTTGGGCGAGAAGATGTGGCGACAGGCGATCGCCAGCACCACGCGTCGTCATCTCGAGCCAGCCTGGCGACGGGCGGATGCTAGTCGCCTGCTTGGTGGACTTCAACGGGGAATCGATTGGGCGGGAGAAGTTCGCTCGAAACGCTCGACGTTCGCGCGTCGCTTCGCGTGCGGCATGTCTTGACACTCTCCCACGAGCAGCCTAGCGTCCGGCCGCCTTCGCGCCCACCGAGCATGCGTCGGTGGCTGCGGATGCGGCTCGCCTCGGGCTAGCGTCGCTCGGAACCGAACTCTGGCGCGCGGGCTCGAGGTCGTTTCGAGCGCATCACGATGGCGTGGAGTACGACGGCCCATGACGACCCTGGCAGAGCCTCACGCGCCCTTCTCGATCACCGCCGAACAGGAGAAGCGCATCGACGAGATCGTCGCGCGCTATCCGACGATGCGCGCGGCGTGCATCCCGGTCCTCCACGTCTGCCAGGAGTCGGTCGGCTGGGTCTCGCCCGAGGTCGTCGCGTGGGTCGCCGATCGCCTGAAGATCACCACGAGCCAGGTGATGGGGGTCGTGACCTTCTACTCGATCTATCAGAAGGAGCCGGTCGGCAAGCACGTCGTGCGCGTCTGTCGAACGCTCATGTGCGATCTGCGCGGCGGCAAGGTCCTCCAAGAGCACCTCGAGGAGCGGCTCGGCTGTCACGCGGGCGAGACCACCGCCGATGGCACGTGGACGCTGAAGAAGGGCGAGTGCCTCGCGGGCTGCGGCTACGCGCCGGTCGTGCAGATCGACGGGCGCTACTACGAGAACCTCACGCCCGAGAAGCTCGACGCGCTCATGGAGCGCATCGAGCGAGGCGAGCCGCCGAGCCAAGAGGAGACGGCCTGGGCCGCCAACACGGCGAGCCCTCAAGGCGCGAGCTGACGGCGCGCCGTCGGCTCGTCGAAGGGCCGCTCCTGCGAGCGACGTGATCTGTCGAGGACGCGCGAACCTATGCCCGAGTACAAGAACATCCTAACGAATCGCTACACGCTGTCGGAGAGCTGGACGCTCGCCGTCGCCGAGCGTGCTGGCGCCTACGGCCCCGCGCGCAAGGCGCTCGCCACGATGACGCCGGAGCAGGTGCGCAACGAGGTCAAGGCGGCGAACCTCCGCGGGCGCGGCGGCGCGGGCTTCCCGGCCGGGATGAAGTGGGGCTTCCTCGCTCCCAAGCCGGGCCAGGACGTCTACCTCGTCATCAACGGCGACGAGGGTGAGCCCGGGACGTTCAAGGACCGCTCCATCATGGAGAAGGATCCGCATCGCCTGATCGAGGGCTGCATCCTCTCGATGTTCGCGATCGGCGTGCACAAGACGTTCATCTATGTGCGCTGCGAGCTCGAGCTCTCGATCCACCGCCTCGAGGCGGCGGTCCGCGAGGCGAAGGCGAAGGGCTACCTCGGCGCGCGCCCGTTCGGGAAGGATCACCCGATGGACATCGTCGTCCACCCCGGCGCCGGCGCCTACATCTGCGGCGAGGAGACGGGGCTCTTGAATTCGCTCGAGGGCAAGCGGGGCGAGCCGCGCCTCAAGCCGCCGTTCCCCGCGATCAAGGGCGCGTTCGGCATGCCGACGGTCGTCAACAACATCGAGACGATCGCGTCGGTGCCCGACATCATCCAGATGGGCGGCGAGGCGTGGTCGAACATCTCGCTCCTGCCGCCCGAGATGAAGGACGGCGGCACGCGGCTCTACGGCGTGAGCGGTCACGTCGCGCGGCCTGGACTCTTCGAGGCGCCGGTCGGCATCACGCTCCGCGAGCTCATCTACGACCTCGGCGGCGGGATGCTGCACCCCGAGCGGCCGCTCAAGGCCGTCATCCCCGGCGGCTCGAGCACGCCGATCCTGCTCCCGACGGAGAAGGTCCACGCGCCCGATCCGAAGAACCCGATGAACCGCTGGCACGGCAAGCTCTTCCTCGACGTCCCGATGGGCGTCGACACGATGCGCAACCTCGGGACGATGCTCGGCACCTGCTGCGCCACCGTGCTCGACTCGTCCGTGAACATGGTCGAGGCCGCCCGCAACCTCATGCGCTTCTACGCGCACGAGTCCTGCGGTCAGTGCACGCCGTGCCGCGAGGGGACGGGCTGGCTCGCCTCGGCGCTCGACGAGATCGCGGAGGGGCGCGGCAAGGTCGACGACGTCGACCTCCTCGTCGACATCGCCAACAACATGATGGGGAACACCATCTGCGCGCTCGCGGACGGCTGCGCGATGCCGATGCTCGCGTTCGTGCGCAAGTGCCGCAAGGAATTCCTCGCGGCCGCCGAGCGGGGGCTCTCGCCGCAAGAGAAGCGGCTCGACGAGACGATCCGCGGCCTGCTCCTCGGCGGGGCCTCGGCGTCGCACGCCGCGGGAGGTGTCGCGTGAGCTTCGGTGGCCAGCTCCTCTTCGTCGTCACCGGCTTCCTCGCCGTGATCGGGGCGGTCCTCACGATCACGCAGAAGAGCCCGCTGCGCGCCGCCGTCGCGCTGCTCGTCCACATCGTCGCGCTCGCGGGGCTCTACCTCACGCTCCACGCGCACCTGCTCGCGGCGATCCAGCTCCTCGTCTACGCCGGCGCGGTCGTGGTCCTCTTCGTCTTCGTCATCATGCTGATCGGCGCGGGCGCGATCGACACGAGCCCCGAGCGTAAGGGCGTCCTCGCCAAGCTCGTCGGCGGCGCGGTCGCCGCCATGATCTTCGCGACGATCGCGTCCCAGCTCGGCTCCTCGGAGAGCACCTTCCCCGGTCTCCCCGGCTGCCCCGACGGCGGCGCGGAGTGCGGCCAATTCGGCGGCGTCGAGGCGCTCGGGCGGGCGATCTACCTCGGCGCGGGGCTCCCCTTCGAGCTCGTCTCGGCGCTCCTGCTCGTCGCGATCGTCGGCGTCATCGCCATCGCGCGCGGCCACTCGGCGAGCCCGAAGACGCCCACGGAGCTCGCCGAGCTGCCGCCCAAGCCGCGGCCAGCCGATCCGAATTCGCCCGATCCGTCGGGCATCACGCCAGCCGAATGAGGAAGGACCACCCATGGTAAGCGGTCTCGGCACGTATCTCGCGCTCTCGGCGGTGCTCTTCGGCATCGGCGCGATCGGCTTTCTCATCCGCCGCAACATGCTGCTCCAGCTCATGAGCATCGAGATCATGTTGAATTCGGTGAACCTCGCGCTCGTCGCGATCAACCGCGCGCACCCGGGCTCGCACGCGGGCCAGGTCTTCGCGTTCTTCGTGATCGCGGTGGCCGCGGCCGAGGCCGCCGTCGGGCTCGCGATCGTGATCAGCGTCTTCCGCCTCAAGAAGTCGGTCGAGACCGACCGCGCGGACCTCCTGAAAGGCTGAGTGATGGAACCCCTCGTGCACTCCAACGAGGTCTTGCAAGCGTCCACGCTCCTGCCGTGGATCATCCTCGCGCCGCTCTTGGGCGCGATGATCAACGGCATCTTCGGCAAGGGCGCCAGCAAGACCGCGGTCACCTACGTCTCGGTCGGATCGGTCTTTCTCTCCTTCATCGTCGCGCTCTTCTGCTTCGGCCGCTTGCTCGGCCACGAGGGCCCCGACGCTCACGTCGACACCCTCTACGAGTGGTTCCACCTCTCCTTACCCGGCGGCAACGGCGGCACCTTCGACGTCCCCGTCCGCGTCCGCTTCGTCATGGATCACCTCTCGGGGATCATGACGGTGATGGTCACGGGGATCGCCTCGCTCATCCACGTCTACTCGACGGGCTACATGGGCGAGGACCCCGGCTACCGCAGGTTCATGACGTACCTGAACCTGTTCACCGCCTCGATGCTCATCCTCGTGCTCGCGTCGAACCTCCCGCTGATGTTCGTCGGCTGGGAGGGCGTCGGTCTCTGCTCGTATCTGCTCATCGGCTTCTGGTGGGACACGCCCGCCTACGCCGCGGCGGGCCGCAAGGCGTTCGTCGTCAACCGCATCGGCGACTTCGGCGTGCTCATGGCGATGTTCCTGATCGTCGCGACGGTGCACACCTTCGAGTTCGACGAGATCAACGCCGCCTCGGCGGAGCTCGCGGCCACGCCGCTCCCGCTCGGCGCGAGCGCCGTCGGCGTGACGGTGGGTACCGCGGCCGCGCTCTTCCTCTTCCTCGGCTGCACGGGCAAGAGCGCCCAGCTCCCGCTCTACGTCTGGCTGCCGGACGCGATGGCGGGCCCGACGCCGGTCTCCGCGCTCATCCACGCGGCGACGATGGTCACGTCTGGCGTCTACCTCGCGTGTCGGCTCTCGCCCGTCTTCCTCCACAGCGAGGGGGCGATGATCACGGTGGCGCTCGTCGGATCGGCGACCGCGTTCATGGCGGCCTCGATCGGGCTCGTCCAGAACCAGATGAAGAAGATCCTCGCCTACTCCACGGTGAGCCAGCTCGGCTTCATGTTCGCCGCGGTCGGCGTGGGCGCGTTCGGCGCGGGCATCTTCCACGTCTTCACGCACGCCTTCTTCAAGGCTTGCCTCTTCCTCGGCGCGGGCTCCGTCATGCACGCCGTCCACGCGCACGGCGACGCCGACATCCGCTACCTCGGCAACCTGCGGAAATTCATGCCGCGCACGCACGCGACCTTCCTCGTCTCGTGCTTGGCGATCGCGGGCTTCCCGCTGACGAGCGGCTTCTTCTCGAAGGACGAGATCCTCCTCGGGGCCCTCGACTCGACGAGCCACCTGCCCGCGTGGGTCGGCTGGACGGTCTTCGTCGTGCTCTCGCTGAGCGCGTTCATGACCGCCTTCTACATGTTCCGCCTCTATTTCCGCGCGTTCTGGGGCGACTTCAAGGGAGGCCATCATCCGGCCGAGGGCGAGCACGAGGGCGCCGCGCACGCTAGCGTCGAGCCCCACGAGTCCGAGGACGCGATGACCATCCCGCTCGTCGTCCTCGCGGTGGGCGCGCTCGTCGTGGGCTTCCTCGGCCTGCCCCACTGGGTCCCCGGCCTCGCCGACCTCTCGTGGTGGGGGCACTGGATGACGGGGACGGCCGAGCACCGCGGTCCGGTCGCCGACTGGTCGCTGCTCGCGTCGGCGGGCGAGGTGGCCGAGCACCACGGCCTGGGCTTCGGCCCGATCGCGATGGCGGTCGGGACGCTCGTCGGCCTCGGCGGGATGGGGCTCGCGTACGTCTGGTACGGGAGCGGCGACGGCAGCGCGCCGGCGCGGCTCGCGCGCGAGCTGCCGCGCGTCCACGGCTTCCTCATGGACAAGTGGCGCATGGACGAGCTCTACGACCTCGTCCTCATCAGCCCGTTCAAGTGGCTCGCCGTCGTCGGCGCGAACATCGATCGCATCGCGGTGGACGGCCTCTTGACCAAGGTCCCGGGCCTGCTCTCGCGCGGGCTGGCGATGGTCCTCTCGCGCGCGCAGAGCGGGATGCTGTACGCGTACACGGCCGTCTTCGTGGTCGGCGCGTTCGGCGTCGTCTACTGGTTCACGCACCCCCACGTCTCGATCGAGATCAACGAGCCGCGCGAGGGCGCGGCCTTCGAGATGACGGCGAGCCGCGGCCCCGGCTACGAGTACCGCTGGGACTTCGACTCGGACGGCCGCTTCGACACCGACTGGAGCAGCGCGCCCACCGCGTCGCACACCTACGGCGACGACGCGTTCTTCGGCGTGGCGCTCATCCTCGGCCCCGCGGCGGACGACGGCGAGGACCTCGTCGTCGATCTCGCGCCTGGCCGCACGACGGCGCTCCCCGTCGATCAGCTCGCCGTCGACTGGCTCGACCTCGCGCGCATGGGCGACGACGGCGTCGCGCGCGCGCCGACCGCCACGCTCGTCATCGGCGACGACGGCGAGGCCGAGGTGGTCATCGCGCGCGGCACGGCGAGCCTCTCGGTCGAGGGGGGTGAGAGCAGCGCCGACGAGGAGGAGGTCCGGCTGCGCACGGGCGAGACGGCGCGCATCGGGCGCGGCGTGCTGCGCGTCGCGGCGCGCGCCCGGGTGACGCTCGAGGTGCGAAACGCGTTCGGCAACCGCGCGCGGGTGCAGGAGGGCATCGTCGTTCGCCTCTCGAGCTCGCTCGGGCGGGTGGCGAGCGCGGCGCACGCGATGGACGTGCTCGGAGGTGCGCGATGAGCTCGGTTCAAGACACGCACGGCGCGAGCGTGAGCCCCGCGGCCGCGACCTCTCGGGCGGCACGGATCGAGATCCTCCTCGCGATCGGCGTGGCGGGGATCTTCCTCCTCTGGCCCAGCTGGGCGCCGCCCGCGCCCACCAACCTGCTCACGCTCCTCTTGGCCGTCCCGGCGCTCGGCGCGCTCGGGGTGCTCTTCATCCCGCGCCAGTGGACGGCCGTGATCCGCCGCTTCTCGCTCGCCGTGATGGTCCTCGAGCTCTGGATCTCCGCCTGGCTCTTCGACGGCGACTTCGGCACCTCGGCGTACCAGTTCGCGCAGGACAGCGCGTGGATCCCGAGCCTCGGGATCCGCTACGCCGTCGGCGTCGACGGGATCTCGTACTGGCTCGTGCTGCTCACCACGGTGATCACGCCGATCGGCCTCTACGTCTCCTTCAACTCGATCAGCACGAAGGTGAAGGAGTACGCCTTCAGCTTCCTCCTGCTCGAGGTCGGGATGGTGGGCGCGTTCGTCGCGCTCGATCTCTTCCTCTTCTACGTCTTCTGGGAGCTGATGCTCCTGCCGATGTACCTCATCATCGGCATCTGGGGCGGCAAGGACCGCATCTACGCGGCCGTGAAGTTCTTCATCTACACGATGACGGGCGGCCTCCTGATGCTCGTCGCGATCCTCTACCTCGTGTCGCAGTACCACGCGCTCTCGGGCGAGTACTCCTTCGCGCTCGCGGACATGCTCCGCGTCCAGCTCACGCAGGTGGAGCAGATCTGGCTCTTCGTCGCGTTCGCGTTCGCGTTCGCGATCAAGGTGCCGATGTTCCCGGTGCACACCTGGCTCCCCGACGCCCACGTCCAGGCGCCCACGGGTGGGTCGGTCATCCTGGCCGCGATCCTGCTGAAGTTCGGCTGCTATGGCTTCCTGCGCTTCGCGATGCCGCTCTTCCCGTACGCGAGCCACCTGCTCGGGCCGACGCTCGCCGTCTTCGCGGTCATCGGCATCATCTACGGCGCGACGAATTCGTGGGTCCAGCGCGACCTGAAGAAACTCGTCGCCTACTCCTCGGTGGCGCACCTCGGCTTCGTGATGCTCGGTATCTTCTCGATCACCGGGAGCGGGATCGAGGGGGCCATCCTGCAGATGGTGAACCACGGCGTCTCGACGGGCGCGCTCTTCATCCTCGTCGGCATCATCTACGAGCGGCTCCACACGCGGGATCTCGCGGACTACGGCGGCCTCGCGACGCCCATGCCCATCTACGCGACGCTCTTCGTGATCGCGACGATGAGCTCCATCGGGCTCCCCGGCCTCAACGGCTTCGTCGGCGAGTTCATGATCCTGAGCGGCTCGCTCGCCTCGGAGGAGCTGAGCGTCTGGCAGACGATGTTCGCGCTCTTCGCGACGAGCGGCGTGATCCTCGCCGCCGTCTACCTGCTCCACGCGGTGCTGCGGATGTTCTGGGGCCCGCTCGACAAGAAGGCGAACGAGCGCTTGCCCGACATCAACCACCGCGAGGCGATCGCGCTCGCGCCGCTCGTCTTCCTGATGTTCTGGATCGGCCTCTTCCCGAACACGCTCCTCGCCTCCATGCGCCCGAGCGTCGCCGACTTCATCAGCCGCTACGACGCGGGCTGGCGCGAGTCCTACGCGCACGACGCTCAGCGCCTGCGCCCGGCGGACGCCCCGAGCGACGCGGGCACGGCGGATGACGACGTCGGGGCGACGGCGCGGGCGGCGCAGCCCGAGGGGCCGCTCGGGGCCGACCACGTCCTCGCTCTCGCTGGAGGTTCCAAGTGATCGCCCTCTTCGGGGAATGGGTCGCCGTCGCGCCGCTCATCCTGCTCGCCATCGCGGGCCTGGTGATGCTCCTCGTCGACGCCTTCGTGGAAGATCACGCGCAGCTCGCGCTCTTCTCCGCCGCCATCCTCGGAGGCACGGCGCTCGTCGCGTGGAGCCTCTGGGACGGCGCGGGGACGTTGCCGGTGACGCCGCTCGTGAGCGACTTCCTCGCGACCGATCGGTTCGCGCTCTTCGGTGACATCACGCTCTGCGTCGGGGCGGCGCTGAGCTGCCTGCTCGCGGGCGGGTACCTCCGCGAGCACAAGATCGAGCGCGGCGAGTTCTACGTCCTCGTCGTCTGGAGCACCTTCGGCGCGATGGCGCTCGGTCGCGCGACGGACCTGCTCGCGGTCTTCGTGACGCTCGAGACGCTCTCGCTCGGCACGTACGCGCTCGTCGCGTTCCGCCGCCACTCCCCGAGGTCGGTGGAGGGCGCGATGAAGTACTTCCTCCTCGGGAGCTTCGCGTCCGCCATCCTGCTCTTCGGCGCGGCGCTGCTCTACGGCGCGACCGTCCACACGGACTTCGTGGGGATCCGCGACGCGCTCCGCAGCGGGGACACGGGGGACGGCCCGACCGACATGCGGCTCGCGATCCTGGGCATCGCGCTCGTCTTGATCGGGCTCGGGTTCAAGGTGAGCGCGGCGCCGTTCCACATGTGGACGCCCGACGCGTACGAGGGCGCGAACACGCCGGCGACGACCTACATGGCCGTCGTCGTGAAGACGGGCGCCCTCCTCGTCCTCGTGCGCATCTTCTTCGTCGCGTTCGGCGACGAGGTCGTGGCGAGCGAGGGCTCGGGGTGGGCGAGCGCGGTCGCGGGGCTCGCGGCGATCACCCTCGTCGTCGGGAACATCGCGGCGCTCGTGCAGAAGAACGTCAAGCGCATGCTCGCGTACTCGTCGATCGCGCACGCGGGCTTCCTCCTGCTCGGGATGGCCGCCGCGGGTCAGGTCGAGGAGGGGCGGCTCAAGACCGAGGCGCTCTCGGCGGTGCTCTTCTACGCGCTCTCGTACACGGTCTCGAAGGTGCTCGCGTTCGGTGGCCTCATCGCGGCCGGCAGCCACGGCAAGGAGGCCGTCACCTACGAGGATCTCGCAGGGCTCGGGCGACGTCGCCCGCTCGTCGGCGCCGCCTTCTCGCTGGGGGTCCTCTCGCTGATGGGCTTCCCACCGACGGCGGGCTTCTTCGGGAAGTACTGGGTGATCTCGGCGACCGTCGACGCCGGCGGCTGGATGGTGTGGCTCGCGGTGCTCGCCGTCCTGATGAGCGCGGTGGGCGCCTACTACTACCTCAAGGTGATCGTCTTCCTCTTCATGAAGCAGCCGGAGGCCAACGCGCCCGTCGCCGTCCCGATGCGCTCGGGGTACGTCATGTCGGCGCTCTTCATCGCCAGCTACTTCGTGGTGTTCATGGGCGTCGCGCCGGCGTCCTACGTCCGCCTCGCCCAGGGCGCCTCGTACCAGCTCGCCGGGCTGCCCGATCCGAACGAGGTGGCGGCGCCCGGGTCGAGCGAGGACGCGACGGAGCACGACGGCGAGGCGGGCGGCGAGGCCGGCGCCGGGGCGGTGGCCGCGATCGACTGAGCGGGCCTCGCCCGCTCGCGGCGTGCCTCGGTGCGCGCGAGGTGTCACCCCTGGGGACAGTCATGGTTGTGCGATCGATGCTTCGGGCTGGGTGCGCGCGTCGCTGGCGAGTCGGCGGCCTCCTGGCGATCGCGCTCGCGCTCTCGACGGGCTGCGGCGGCCGTGAGCGCGCCGAGGATCATGCGGCCTCGAGCGAGGGGGCCTCGCCAGGGGAGGCGAGCGCGTCGGGCGCCTCGGAGGCGCGAGCGGCCGCGAGCGAGGCCTACGATCCCGGGATCCCCGTCGGCGTGATCGAGGGCGTCGTTCGCCTCTTGGAGGGGGCGCGGCTCCCGCGGTACGCGACGAACCCGATGATCTCGGATCGCCCCGCGGCGGAGCTCCCGCCTGACTGCCCCGCGCCGAGCGACGCCGACGCCGAGCCCGTCCAGGTCGGCTCGAGCGGCGGGCTCACGAACCTCGTCCTCGTGGCGACGGGGGACTCGGAGCGTTGGGTCGCGCGCGCGCCGGCGCGGACCCGCACCCTGCGGATCGAGCGCTGTCGGCTCGCGCCGCGCACGCTGGTCGCGCAGCGCGGCGACACGCTGCGGCTCGAGAACGAGCTCACGTTCCCGTTCTTCCCCGACCTCGGGACGGGCTTCTCGCAGGCGCTCCTGCCGTCGGATCCGATGGAGATCGCGCTCGACCAGGGGGGCGTCCGCACCGTGAGCTGCGGCTTCACGAACGCCTGCGGTCGCGCCGAGATCGTCACGCTCTATCAGCCGGTCTTCGCGGTGAGCGACGCGACGGGCCGCTTCCGGCTCGAGAACGTGCCCGCGGATCAAGACGTGCGGATCACCGCGTGGCATCCGCTCTTCGACGAGGTGGGGATCGACGCGCGGGTCGGAGCCGGCGCCACGGCCCACGTCGAGCTCGTCATCCGGCCAGCGGCGACGGCGGCGGCGCCGAGTCCGCCGACGCCGCCCGCGCCGAGCGAGGGGAGCGGCGAGACGCTCCAGTGACGCGGGCGCCGTCGCGGACGGATCGCTCGATCAGGCGTCGAACATGCCGATCGCCCAGCGGAGCGTGTTGCGATCGATGTTGTGGCCGCTGTGGACGATCACGACCTTCTGGCCTCGCAGCTCGCCCCGCATCTTGAACGCCGCCGCGTAGGCGGCCGCGGCCGCTCCCTCGGCGACGTTGTGGGTGCCCTCGAGCGCGAGCTTCACGGCGTCCTGCATCTCCTCCTCGCTCACGCGCACGATTCCGTCGAGCGGGTGGGCGCGGAGGATCTCGAAGGGCATCTCGAAGGCGTAGCGAGCGGCGAGCCCGTCGGCGAAGGTGTCCGCGTGCTCGACGTGCTCGAGCGTGCCGTGCTCGAGCGAGCGCGCGAGCGCGTCGGCCCGCTCGGCCTGGACGCCGTAGATCTTCAGCTCGGGTCGCATCGCGCGCAGGGCGAGGACGGTGCCGCTGATCAGGCTCCCGCCCCCGATCGGGACGAAGATCGCGTCCGCGTCGGGGAGATCCTGGAGCACCTCGAGCGTGTAGGTGCCGACGCCCGCGATGAGGAGCGGCTCGTTGGCGGGGTGGACGAGGCGCAGGAGCTCGTTGCGCGCGCGCGCCTCCGCCTCCTCGCGCGCCTCGTCGAAGTCGCGCCCGTGCTCCATCACCTCCGCGCCGAACGCCTCCATGATGGCGTTCTTCTCCGGGTTGTTGTGCTTGGGGACGTAGATCACGGCGCGCGATCCGAACGCGCGCGCGGCCCACGCGAGCGAGAGCCCGTGGTTGCCGCGGGTCGCGGTGATCACGCCCCGTGCGCGCTGGCTGTCGCTGAGGTTCGCGAAGAGGTTCACGCCTCCGCGCACCTTGAACGCGCCGATCGGGAGGTGGTTCTCGTGCTTGACGAAGACGTCGAAGCCCCACCGGGAGGAGAGCAGCGGGTAGCGATAGAGCGGCGTACGCGGGAGCCACCTCTGGGTGAGCGGCCACGCGCGGAGGATGTCCTGGAAGCTGACCATCGAGGCACGATGGTAGCCAATGGGGCGCCGCGTGGGCATCCACATCGCGCGGCGCGCTCGGAGCTTGCGGGTCGGGCGAAGGCGTGCGATACCGCGAGGGCGTTCTATCCAGCTCCGTCCGTGCTGCGCCGGCTTCGGCGCGGTCTCGGGCGTAGCAGCCGGAGGCAGACTTGGGCACGCATCGCGTCGAAACCGGGGCGCGAGCGCAGGAGCCCGGGAGGTCCCCGGCCCGAATGACCGACGGCTCGACGAGGTCGTGACGCGGTCGCTCGGTGGGCCGGTGAGCTCGGTGTGGTGGCCCGCTGCGGGCGCCAGGCCCGACCGCCGCAGGCTTCGAAGGATTGGGGTTCTATGCCCGGCACGTCGCTCGAGGAGTTGGAGTCGGAGGCGCTCGACGCCGAGACGGAGATCGACGAGGCGTCGGTCGACGATGAGGTGGACGACGAGGAAGCAGACGCGCTCGGCGTCGCGCCCTCGCCGCCGAGCGCGCCGCGGAGCCGGATCGCCGAGCACGTCGGGCGATTCTCGGATCGTGCGGTGCAGCGCGTCGTCGGGAGCAACGCCTTCCTGCGAGGGCGGCAGTACGCGCGCCGCGGCGAGGTGCAGGCGATCACGACCGAGGGCGCCTCGGCGCGTGGCCGCATCCAGGTGAAGACGGACGTCTACGAGCCCGCGATCACGCTGATGGACGACGGAGCGATCCACTCGTCCTGCTCGTGCCCAGGGTTTCGAGGGGCGACGGGCCACTGCAAGCACGTCGCGGCGTTGCTCGTCGCCCTGCGCGATCGCGAGCGCCCGCCGCGCTCGAGCCCGCCGGTCGAGCGCCCGCTCCCGGCCGCGAACGGCGTCGAGCCGAAGCCGCTCGCCGCGAGCGCGCCGAGCGACGCCTCGTCGGGGGCGCTCCAGACGGTCTCCGCGGGGGGCAAGCGGCGCAGGCCGCGCCGGCGTCGTCGCGGCGAGGCGCTCGAGCCGCTCGCGCCGACCTTCGCCGCGCCCTCGCCCGAGGTGCGGCTCTTCGACGCGTGGCTGCCGACGCCGGAGGAGGAGCGCAAGCCGCTCGACATGGAATTCCGGATGCAGGTCCGGCCGAGCTCCTTGGCGGTGACGCCCGTCGTCGCCGGGACGCGCACGGGCATCCCCATCCTCGACGCGCTCGCGTCGTTTCAAGCCATCCCGGGCTCGCTCCGCCCGATCATGCGGCTGCTCGGGCGACACGCCGGGCGCGGCGCGCCGACGACGGCCGAGGTCCGCGGCGAGGACGCCGCCGAGCTGCTCGGGCTGCTCAAGGGGCATCGCGTCTTGCTCGAGCCTGCCTCGATGGAGCTCCGCTTCGCGGACGATCCGCTCCGCCCGCGCCTCGAGCTCGACCAGACCAACGGCAAGAGCTGTCGCGTCCGCGTCGTCTTCGAGACGAAGAACGGGATCCGTCGCTTCCCGCTCTCCTCGGGGGTCTGGTTCGAGGGGACGCCGAGCTGGCAGCTCGACACGACCGAGGGCGTCGCGCGCCCGCTCGTCGACGCCATCACGCCCGCGTGGCTCGCGCGGCTGCACCGCTCGCCCGCGCTCGTCTACTCGATGAGCGAGCTGCCTCGCATGCTGACGGAGCTCGTGCCGAGGGTCGCGGCCCTGCTCGGCGCCGAGCTCCCCGACATCTCGCAGGTCGCCGACATCGTCGACGAGCAGCCGCGCATCCGGCTCACGACCGACGGCGACATCCTCGCCGCGCGCGCGAAATTCCACGTCATCTACGGGGATCAGGTCTTCCTCGTCCCGCCGGGGCAATTCGCCTCTCCGCTCGCGTTCCTGCCCCCCAACGACGCGTCGGGGCGACCGCGCGTCGTCCGGCGCGACGTCGGCGCCGAGATGGCGGCCGTCCAGCTCCTCGCGAACCAGGGGTTCGCGGTCGACGAGACGAAGGAGGGCCTCATCGCCGAGGGCGACGCGGCCATCGCCTTCTGGACTCAGGGGATCGCGCAGCTCCCGGTTGACTGGGAGAAGCTCGTCCCGAGCGATCTGCGCGCCGTGAAGGTGCGTGACGCGAGCGTGGCGGCGGCCGTCCGCGTCTCGAGCGGCGTCGACTGGCTCTCGCTCGACGTCGCGTTCACGGCCGACGGGCTCGCGGTGGACGAGGACGAGCTCCGCGGCGCGCTCGAGAAGGGGCGCAAGCTCGTGAAGCTCGCCGACGGCTCGTGGGCGCCGGTGCGCTCCGACGAGGTCGCCGAGGTGCTCGAGCGGCTCGCGGAGATCGTCGCGGGGCAGGGGAGCTCGAAGATCCCGCTCTCGCAGGCGGGGCGCGTGCAGGAGCTGCTCCAGATCGTCGGCAACCACACGGTCACGCCGCAGGCTCGCGAGCTCTTCGGCAAGCTCGGTGACGTCGGCGAGATCGAGCTCGTCGCCAAGCCTCGCAACCTCAAGGTCGCGCAATTCCGCGACTACCAGCGGCGAGGCTTCAGCTGGCTCGCCTTCCTCCACGGGGTCGGGACGGGCGGCATCCTCGCGGACGACATGGGGCTCGGTAAGACGCTCCAGACGATCGCGCTGCTCCTCTGGGTGAAGAGCAAGAGCAAGGAGCATCGCCCCTCGCTCGTCGTCGCGCCGACCTCCGTCGTGCCGAACTGGGCTCGCGAGATCGAGAAGTTCGCGCCCTCGCTCTCGACGCTCTCGTGGCACGGCGCGGAGCGGCACGAGCAGCGCGCCGAGATCGAGGCCGCGGACGTCGTCATCACGAGCTACGCGCTCCTTAGGCGCGACGAGGAATTGCTCTCCAGCGTCGGCTTCCGCTACGTCATCCTCGACGAGGCGCAGCACATCAAGAACCCGCTCTCGGCGACGGCGCGCGCGGCCAAGCGCGTCCCGAGCGAGCGGCGGCTCGCGCTCACCGGGACGCCGATCGAGAACCGGCTGAGCGAGATCTGGTCGATCATGGACTTCGTCTCGCCGGGCCTCCTCGGCTCGCTCAAGGCGTTCGAGGAGCGCTACGCGCGCCCCATCGAGCGCGGCGACGAGGACACGATCCGGCGGCTGCGCACGATCGTCCGGCCCCTCGTGATGCGCCGCACGAAGAGCGAGGTCGCCCCCGAGCTGCCCTCGAAGATCGAGCAAGAGATCGTCGTCCCGCTCGCCGAGGAGCAGAACAAGCTCTACAAGCAGATGCTTGGCCGGCTGCGCGCGAGCGTGCTCTCCGAGGTCGAGAAGCAGGGCGTCAGCAAGGCGCAGATCCAGATCCTCGCCGCGCTCACGCGCCTCAGGCAGGCGGCGTGTGATCCGCGGCTGACGAAGCTGAACGGCGACTGGAGCGACGAGACGAGCGGCAAGCTCGCGGCGCTGCGGGAGATCCTGGGCGAGGCGACGAGCGGTGGGCACCGCGCGCTCGTCTTCTCGCAGTTCGTCGAGATGCTCCAGCTCATCCGCGCGGCGCTCGATCAGGACGGCGTCAGCTACGAGTACCTCGATGGATCGACGAAGGATCGGCAGGAGCGGGTCGATCGCTTCAACGGCGACGAGTCGGTGAGCGCCTTCCTCATCTCGCTCAAGGCGGGGGGGACCGGGCTCAACCTCACCGGCGCCGACACGGTGATCCACTTCGATCCGTGGTGGAACCCCGCCGTGGAGGACCAGGCCACCGATCGTGCCCACCGGATCGGGCAGACGAAGGTGGTCACCGTCTATCGCCTGATCGCCCGCGGGACCGTGGAGGAGAAGATCCTCCAGCTCTCCGAGAAGAAGCGCGACCTGATGGAGAACGTGCTCTCGAACGAGGGGGCGGGGCTCAAGGGGCTGACGAAGGCGGACATCGACGCGCTCTTCTCCGAGTAGGGGAGGCGGCGCTCGCCTCGCGCGTTGGAGCGAGGTGCGACGCGGCGCCCGGTTGCGCGGTTTTTTGACCGGCTCCCGGCGCGGTTCCTACGATGCCGTCCATGGATCTGGCCTACTCCGCGTCGAGGAGCGCGCGCACGATGCTCGTCGTCGCGGCGCTCGTCGCCGCGCCGAGCCTCGTTGGCTGTGGCGCAGCCGAGGGATCGCGAGCCACCGTCGCCCGGAGCGGCGCCGCCGAGGGCGCGACGTCGAGCGCGGGCGGCGAGACCGGCGGCTCGGCGCTCGCTTCGAGCGACGGTGATCGGCTGGAGAGCGCGCGGCGTGAGCGCCGGATCCGCGAGCTCGAGTCGCGGCTGGCGATGGCGGACGCCGAGGTGCGCGATCTCCGAGGCCGGCTCGACGCCCACGACGCCGACGCCTCGGCGCGCCCGGTCGTGCGCATCGGCGACGCTCGCACGATCGAGCGTGAGCCCGCGGACGCGGAGCCTCGCGAGCCGGAGGCGCGCGTCGACGACGGGCCTCGACCGATCCTCCGTCTCTACGGCGCGAGCGCGCCGATCGCCGAGGGGGCGAGCGCGCCCTCGCTCGTGCGCCCGATCCCGGCGCTCGCGTCTTCGCCGACGCTGCCGTCACCCCCGCTCGCGCGGGGGCTCGGCCCGCTGCCCGTCGTCGGCGCGGGAGGATCGCGGCTCGAGGTGCCGCCGATCCCCGAGTCGCCCATCGCGGTCGCGAGCGCGCCGCCCATCGCGGCTCGCCCGCCGCCCGCGAGCTCGCGCCGACCCGAGGACGATCCGGTCGCGCTCGAGTATCGCGTGGCGCTCGAGGACCTCGCGGCGCGGCGCTTCGATCGCGCGCTCGCCGCGCTGACGAGCTTCCTCGCGACGCACCCGAGCCACCCCTACGCGAGCAGCGCGATGTATTGGCGCGGCGAGGTCCTCTACATGCAGCGCGACTACGCGGGCGCCGAGCGGGCGCTGAGCCAGATGCTCGAGCGCTTCCCCCTCGGGAGCAAGGCCGCCGACGCGCTCCTTCGCCTCGGCTTCTGCCGACAGCGGCAGGGCGATCCCGAGGGCGCTCGCGCCTATTTTCGGCGCGTGAGGCTGGAGCACCCAGGGACCGTCGCGGCCCGCCTCGCGATGCGGGAGGACACATGAACGACGAGCTGATGCGCTTGGGCGTCGTCTTGGCCATCGCGGGCGCGGCGAGCGTCGCGTCGCCCGCGAGGGCGCAGGAGTGGACCGACACCGACGGACGCGGTGCCGAGCACCTCGGGACGGTCGGGCTGAGACGCGCGACGCCCTCCTCCTTGCCCGCGGTGCACACCGTCCAACGCGGCGACACGCTCTGGGCGATCAGCGGGCGGTACTACGGCAGCCCTTGGGAGTGGCCCCGGCTCTGGTCGTACAACCCGGAGATCACGAACCCGCACTGGATCTATCCGCTCGATCAGGTGCGTCTCGCGCTCGAGGGGGCGACGCCGAGGGCCCCGTCGAGCGGGCCCCGGATCGTGCGGCGCGCGGGCGTCGCGCGAGGGACCGTGTTCCTCCGCGAGCTCGGCTACCTCGATCGCGACGCGCTCGAGCAGAGCGGCGAGATCGTCGGCTCTCCGACCGACCACATGCTCCTCTCGCCCTACGACGCGGTCTACGTCCGCTTCGGAGGCGATCGCAGCGAGGCCGAGCGGCCGAGCGGGGAGTTCACGATCTACCGCGTGCTCGAGCCCTCGGAGCGGGGGGCCAACGAGACGGGCACGCTCGTGCGGATCCTCGGGACGGTGCGCATCGATCGCTACGACGAAGATCGCCGGATGGCGGAGGCCACGCTGACGGAGGCGCTCGAGCCGATCGAGCGAGGCCAGCGCGTCGCGGCGATCCCCCGACGCTTCGAGGTCGTCCCCCCGGTCGCCGCCGATCGGGATCTCGAGACCGAGATCGTGGCGACGCTCGTCCCGCACGATCTCCTCGGTGAGCAGCAGCTCGTCTTCGTGCCCGTCGGCGAGGAGGATGGGGTGCGCGTGGGCAACCGCTTCTTCGTCACCCGACGCTCGGACGAGTGGCGTCGCTCGCTCTCCGTCTCGGCGAACGAGATGGGGCAGGAGGCCGCGATGCCCGAGAGCCCGGACGAGTGGCCGGAGGAGGTCGTCGCCGAGGCGCGCGTCGTCTCGCTCCGCCCCCACAGCGCCGGGCTCTGGATCACGCGCTCGGTGCTGCCGATCGAGATCGGCGATCACGTGGAGCTGCGGGAAGGCTACTGACCGCGCGTGAGGGCGCCCCGTCAGAGCGCCTCGATCCCGAGAGGCCCGACGCGGAACACCTGGTCGCTGATGCGATGGCGCGCGTGGGCGAAGTCGTCTGCGACGCGCTCCTTCATGGCCTCGAGCGCGCGCGGGGCGGAGCTCGAGCAGGCGAGCAGCGCGTCGCGATGCGGGATCGCGGCGAGGAAGGGGACGCCGAGCTCGGCCCCGAGGACGTCGACGAGCTTCGGGAGCACGAGCCGCGCCGAGTCGAAGCCGTCGCCCGTGCGGAGCGAGATCACGGGGCCATCCTCCGTCTCCGTCTCCTCCGCGCGCGTGTGCTCCGATCGCCGCGTGAGGTTGGCGAGCGCCCGCTGGATCGCCTCGTCGGGCGCGAGCCCCCAGCGCTCGAGCTCGTGTGAGCGGACGAAGCGAGCGCGGCCGGGGTACGCGAGCGCGAGGCAGAGCTGCGCGCCGTGGGGGAGCGGCGTCGCGAAGAGGGCGCCGCGGAGGTCGAAGTCCGGGCCGACGACGCGCGGCAGCAGGCGCTCGAGCGCGTCCTCGAGCGGGACCGTCGGCACGTCCTCGGTCGGCAGCATCGCGATCAGGCTCTCGAGCGACTTGTCGACGGCGCCCTCGTTCTCGCCGTCGGCGAGGGCGAGGATGCGGGTCAGATCGATCTCGATCGCGGGGTCCTCCTCGCCCGAGGCCGCGCGCCGGCTGGGATCGATCACCCAGACGTGCCCCTCGAAGCACTCGTCGATGACGTAGCTCGGCCGCAGATCGCGGAGCAGCCTCTCGAACCCGTGGAGCACGCGGCCGTGCCCGAGCGCGCTCATCGCCTCCCCCTCGGCGCGCGCGACCTCCGAGACGAGGGCGGCCGCCGCCGAGCTCGCCGCGAGCGCGGTCTCGATCGATCGGAACGGATCGAAGAAGCCGTGCGAGCCGAGCCGGATCCGGTGCATCCCGTCGCGCGCGACGTGCCTGCCCGCGCCGACGTGCGCGACGAGGATCGCGCCGAGGAGGGCGCCCGCGCCCTCGATGAACGACGCCTCCTCCTGCGCGCTCGCGTCCCGCTCGGCGAAGAGGTCGATCCGTCGCGCGAGCCAGCGGAGCGCGGGGAGCCCGGGCCGGAGCGCCGCCACGTCCGCCTCCTCGCGCTCGAGGAAGCGGCTCGTCGCTTGGAGCAGCGGCCCGAGGGCCTCGAGCGCGGCGATCCAGGGGGGCAGAGGCGGGGTCGTGCGGGCGGAGGACATCGTGACGCCGAGACCCTACCAGAAGCCGATCGCTCCCCGCGCCTCCCCGCTCGCGGACCCGGCGAGCGCGCGCTCGGCCCGCGCGCGGCCATTTACGGCGCGCGCGCGTCCGTGAGACGCTCGCCTCGTGCGTCCAGGTCGTCAGAGCGCCACGTGGGCAACGCAGTCGCAGGAGATCGCCGATCTCCGGGCGGAGCTCGCCGACGAGCGCGACAAGCTGCTCGCGCTCCAGGACATCAACACCGCGTCGGGCACCATCCTCGACGTCGACGAGCTGCTCTCGCTGGTCGCGAGCCGCATCACGCGGGTCATGGAGTGCGATCGGACGAGCGTCTATCTCCTCGCGGACGACGGGACGACCCTCGTCTCGCGGGTGCTCGAGGGCGAGGCGAGCCGCGAGATCCGCCTCCCGGTCGGGGGCGGGCTCGCGGGCTGGGTGGCCGAGACGGGCCTCTCCCTGAACCTCGAGGACGCCTACCGCGACGCGCGCTTCGACCCCGAGTGGGATCGCCGGACGGGCTACCGGACCCGCTCGGTGCTCGCCGTCCCGATGAAGAACCGCATGACGCGCCCGATGGGCGTCATCCAGTGTCTCAACAAGGCCTACGGGGCGTTCACGGCGGAGGACGAGGCGATGCTCGTCGCGCTCGCGTCGCAGGCCGCCGTCACGATCGAGAACGGCAAGTTCTTCCACACGACCGTGCAGAAGAACATGGAGCTGCTCAACACGAAGCAGCAGCTCGAGCGCAAGGTCCGAGAGCTCGACGTCCTCATGGAGATCGCGCACATCGCGGCCTCGAGCCGACGCCTCGACGACGTCCTCGACGGCGTCCTGCGCCGCGCGATGCGCGCCATCGACGCGGAGGCGGGCTCGATCCTCATCGCCGATCGGGCGAGCGGAGAGCTCTCGTTCCGCTCCGCGATCGGGGGCGCGGCGGATCAGGTGAAGCGCCTCAAGATCCCGCGCGGCGAGGGGATCTCGGGCTGGGTCACGCGCAACCGCAGGCCGCGGGTCGTCGAGGACGCCGCCGCCGACGCGGCGCACCTGAGCGACATCGCGGCGCGCGTCGGCTATCAGCCGCGCTCGGTGCTCGCCGTGCCGCTCTTCTGGGACGGCGGCGAGTGGAGCCAGGACGGCGGCCAGCAGGGCGAGGGCGCGCTCGAGCTGCTCAACAAGGGCCGCGGGAGCGGCACCTTCAACGACGACGACGTGCGCTTCGCGACGCTGATCGCGGCGCAGATCTCGACGGCCATCCAGCTCGCCGAGGCGCGCGCGAGGCAGGATCGCGAGGATCGGCTCGCGATGATCGGCCAGCTCCTCTCGAGCGTCCTGCACGATCTGAAGACGCCCATGTCGGTCGTGGCGGGCTACGCGCGCGAGCTCGTCGACGAGCCGGATCGCGCCGTCCGCGAGCGCGCCGCCGCGGTGATCCTGAAGCAGGTCGAGCTCGTGAACGCGATGACGCGCGAGACGCTCGCGTTCGCGCGCGGCGATCGCAGCCTCTGGATCCGCAAGGTCTATCTCAAGCAGTTCTTCGAGGAGCTGCGCGATCAGATCGTGCGCGAGCTCGAGCCGCGCGGGCTCCACGTCGCGCTGATCCTCGACGATCGCGGGGTCGCGTACTTCGATCAGCACAAGATCCAGCGCGCGATCCACAACCTCGCGCGCAACGCCGCGGAGGCGATCGCGAGTCGCGCGGCGCTCGCCTCGGAGCCGAGCGTCCCCAAGGGGACGTTCACGATCCACGTCTCGCGGCGCGCGGACGACGCCATCGTCATCGAGTGCGCGGACGATGGCCCCGGGATCCCCGACGAGGTCCGGGATCGGCTCTTCGAGTTCTTCTCGACCCGCGGCAAGGCCGACGGAACGGGGCTCGGGCTCGCGATCGTCCACAAGGTCGTCGACGATCACGGCGGCACGATCGAGGTCGAGAGCGAGCCGGGGCGCACGCTCTTTCGCATCGTGCTCCCGCGCCGCGAGATCGCGGAGACGGCCTGAGCGATCCCGCGAGCGCGCGTGAATCGCGGCCCGCCGAGCGTGACCGTTGACCGGCGGACGCTCTCTGGCGATGCTGGACGCGATGTCGAGCGGCGCTCGGACGAGGATCTCGACCCGCTTTCGGAGGGGGCCGACGCGGTACGTGCCGCTGCGTCGGCTCGCGCTCGGGGGGATGGCGGAGGTGTGGCGGGGCGAGGCCGTCTTCGACGGCGGCGATCGGCACTCGATCGCGATCAAGCGCGTGCTCCCGAAGCTCGCCCAGGATCCGGTCTACCGCTCGATGTTCCGGGACGAGGCGCGGCTCGGGATGCTCTTGCGCCACGAGAATATCGTGCGGGTCTACGACGCGCGCGAGGTGTCCGGGGCCTTCATCATGATCCTCGAGCTGGTCGACGGGACCTCGCTCAAGGCGATCCTCGATCGCGCGCACGCGCGGAGGGTGGGGATGCCCGTCGCGACGGCGCTCTACATCACCCGCGCCCTCGCGCGGGCGCTCGCGTACGCGCACGAGGCGATCGACGCCGAGGGCAAGCCGCTCGGGATCATCCACCGCGACGTCTCGCCCCACAACCTCCTGCTCGGGCGAGACGGCGGCGTGAAGCTCGCGGACTTCGGGCTGGCGGACGCGAGCGTGCACGAGACCTCGCTCGGCGGCGAGATGCTCGGCGGCAAGCTCGGCTACCTCGCGCCCGAGCTCCTCGCGCAGGCGCCCGCCTCCGCGTCGATCGACCTCTTCGCGGCGGGGATCGTGCTCTGGGAGATGCTCGCGGGCCGGCGCCTCTTTCAGCGCGAGGACGACGCGGCGACCGTCCGCGCGGTCGCGCGCGCCGAGGTCTCGCCGCCCTCGAGGTTCAACGGCCGGATCCCCGCGAGCGTCGACGCGCTCGTGCTCAGGATGCTCGCGAAGGATCCCGAAGGTCGCCCCGCGACGGGACACCGCCTCGCCGAGGAGCTCGACGCGCTGATCCGCTCGATCGATCCGGAGGTCTCGGCGCGAGACGTCGGGCTCATCGTCAACCTCCACCTCGCCGCCGAGCCGCCCGCGCCCGAGCCGTCGGCGGAGGCGCTCGTCGAGCTGTTCACGCAGGAGCTCGAGGCGTTCGTCGAGGGGAACGCGCCGGACCTCGGGGCGATGCCGCTCGATCCGTCGCTCTTCGACCTCCGCCGGCGCTGATGCGCGCCCGGATCGGGGTGGAAAGGCCCCTGTTTCGCGGTGGATCCGGCGCCGCCGCGGATCTTGACCACCCCCCGAACCGTGCTACATGGCGCGCGCCGAAGGGTCGGAGATGAAGCTCTTCGATCCCAAGCACCGCCGAGAGGTCTCGAGGGGTCAGCGCCTCGTCCTCGTCGGCACCGAGCTCTCCCTCTCGATCTTCATCGGGCTCGCCGGCGGCCACTGGCTCGACGGTCGGCTCCAGACGCGCCCCTGGCTCACCCTCGTCGGGCTCGTCCTCGGCACGATCGCCGGCTTCAAGGGCCTCTACGAGGTCGCGCGGCGAGAGAAGAAGGCCCTCCGCGATCCCCAGCCGACGCGCTCCGACTCCGAGGTCCCGCCTCCACCCCCCACGTCCGAATGACCTTCCACGATCGCATCCCCCTCTACGTCTCGAGCGCCGCGGCCGTGCTCGTGGTCGTCGCCTTCGCGATCGGGATCGAGGCGGGGCTCGGCGCCCTGGGGGGAGCCGCCGTCGCCATCGCCAACGCGCTCGCGCTCCGCTGGCTCGTCTCGGGCCTGCTCGCCGCGCGCGGCGGGCGTCAGGCGGGGGTGGGCGGGCTGCTCTTCGCGAAGATGACCGCGATGCTCGGCGTCTCGGCGATCCTGATCTTCGTCGTCCGCGTCGACCCGGTCGGCTTCGCGATCGGCTTCGGGGCGCTGGTGCTCGCCCTCTCGATCGGCGCCGCGCACGCGCGCCTCGCGACGACGCTCGCGCCCGCATCGCCCGAGGGCGCCACCACGAAGGGCGAGTGAACGATGCCCGAGCATGAGTCCTGGTTCAGCCTCTTTATCCCTGGCCTCGCGCACCTCATCGAGCGCCTGACGCGCAGCTTGAACGTCGCGATCACCGGCTCGAGCACGACGTGGATGGCCCACCAGGGCTACCACCACGACGGCGCGAGCGTCGATCACGTCGTCACGACGATCTTCATGGTGCTCCTCGTCGGCGGCGCCGCGATCGTCGCCGGTCGGCAGCTCGAGGACGTCCGCGCGGCGCTGGTGCCCGAGGGCAAGATGACGGTCCGGACCTTCTTCGAGCTCTTCGTCGGGCTCGTCCTCGGGATGATGGAGCCCATCATGGGGAAGAAGGCGGCGCGCTACTTCCTCCCGCTGATCGGCACGCTCGCCGTCTTCATCTTCTTCTCGAATTTCCTCGGCCTCATCCCCGGCTTCATGCCGCCGACCGACTCGCTCAAGACGACGCTCGCGCTCGCGCTCGTCGTCTTCGTGGCGACGCACGTCTACGGCGTGAGGGAGAACGGGATCGGCCATATCAAGCACCTCTTCGGGCCGTGGCTCGGGCCGCTCGGGGTGCCGCTCAACCTGCTGATGTTCGTGATCGAGCTGATCGGGCACCTCGCGCGCGTGCTCTCGCTCAGCCTCCGTCTCATGGCGAACATGTTCGGCGATCACATGGTCGTCGGGATCTTCACCCTGCTCGTGCCGTTCCTCGTGCCGGTGCCGTTCCTCTTCCTCGGCACGCTCGTGTGCATCATCCAGACCGCGGTGTTCTGCATCCTCAGCACCGTCTACATCGGCATGGCGATCGAGAAGCAGCACCACGACGAGGGGCACGGCGAGGGCGCGCACGCGCACTGAGCCCAGGCTCCAAGGCTCTCCCGCGCTTCGAGGCGGGGTAGGTAGCGAAGGCAACAAGACGGTTCGAAGTGATCGCCAGTAGCTCGAGAAGTCCCACGCGTCGTGGGCTCCTCCGATGGGAGACGAGAGCGATGGTCGGCCACGGAAGGTTGGTTGGAAGGAGACGCTCATGAAGAAGAATCTGCTCGGGCTCGGTACGATCCTCACCACGCTGCTCGTGTCGGCGACCGCCTTCGCTCAGGAGGTCGGCGCGGACGAGTGGAGCGCGCGGAGCTGGATGGGTGCGGCGGCGGCGCTCGGCATCGCGATCGCGGCGTTCGGTGGCGCGCTCGGCCAGGGTCGCGCGGCGGCCTCGGCGCTCGACGGCATCGCCCGCAACCCGAACGCGGCCGACCGGATGTTCACCCCGATGCTGCTCGGGCTCGCGCTCATCGAGTCGCTCGTCATCTACGCCTTCGTCATCTCCATCCTGATCGTCCTCTGGGCGATCGGCTGAGCGTCGAGCGACCAGCGCGTTCCGGTCGCACGGCGCGCGTGACGAGGCCTCGTCCCCGACAGGGGACGGGGCCTCTCGTTCGTGCGCCCAGCATGGGCGCGACCTTGCCGGTGCAAGTCCGGCCGAAAGGAGATCATCCCGATCGAAGCGAGCCGCAA
>JBDHVC010000066.1:0-24955 GCA_039809495.1 Sandaracinaceae bacterium | reverse complement strand
GGGGCCGAGCCGCGCCCCGCGGCGGGCTCGCCCCGACGCTCCTCGTCGCGCGGGGCCTCGACGCGGGGGCTCCCTCGAGCGTCTTCGCGAGCGCGCGGAGCCCCGCGTGGCGCGGATGGGTGGCGCGCGCGGCCGCGAGGAGCTCGCGCGCCTCGGAGCGCCGCGGCTCGTCGAGCCGCGAGAGGCAGTGGACGAGCGAGGCGATCACCTCCGGCTCCTCCCCGGAGAGCGCCTCGAAGGCGGCGCGCAGGTGAGGGAGGGCGTGCGTCGGCCGATCGAGCGCGACGTCGAGGATGTGCCCGAGGTTGTGGCGGTACCACGGGTTCTCCGGGGCGCTCGCCACGGCCGCGCGGTAGGAGGCGACGGCCGCGCGGTGATGGCCGCTCATCGCGTGCGCGAGGCCGTTCATCGCGTGCGCGATGTCGTCGTCGGGGTGCACCGCGAGCACCTGCTTGAGGTGCAAGAGCGCTCGCCACGGGTGCTCCCCGATCCGAAGCTCGGCGAGGCGGCGGTGCCCGAGGATCGCCGCGTCGGAGCCCGCGGGTGCCGTCGCGACGAGGCGCTCGAGCAGCGGCTCGAGCACCCTCCGGCTCGAGGCGCCCTCGAGCGCACGCTCCACCTGCTCGCGCAAGCGCCTGACCGCGTGGCTTTCACCGTGGATCACCCGAGACATCTACCCGCGCGCTCCGCACGCGGCAACGCGACGCGGCGAGCTCAACGCGCGCGCCGCGCGACGAGGATCACGAAGCCGCCGAAGCGCGCGAGCGGCCCGCGCGAGGCGCGGAGCTCGGCGCGACGCAGGAGCGGCCCGAGCCCTGGGACGCGGTGGACACCCGCGAACGGCGTGAGGATGCGGGCGCCGACGACGCGCTCGACGCTGAGCTCCTTCGGCAGCCGCGCGATCGCTTCGTCGATCGACTCCCAGCGCGTCGGGACGTGGCTCTCGTCGTGCGATCGCCCGATGCGACGCGCACCGCCGATCGCCCTCGAGACGAGGCGCAGCGAGCGCCGGTTGTAGATCTCGACGAGCACGTGGCCGCCCGGCCTCGTGACGCGCACCATCTCCGCGATCGCGCGATCGACGTCCGGCACGTGGGCGAGCACCTTGAACGCGTAGACGACATCGAAGCTCGCGTCGTCGAAGGGGAGCTGGGTCGCGTCGCCCTCGCGCACCGAGAGCCCACGCGCCCTCGCGCGCGCGAGCATGCCCGGCGAGAGATCCAGCCCCTCCGCCCGGCGGGCGACGCGCGCGACCCGCTCGAGGACGAGGCCCGTCCCGCAGCCGACCTCGAGGACGTCGCGCCCCTCGGCGAGCTCGACCACGGCCCCCGCCTCGATCTCGTCGATCATCGCGTGGTAGCCGCGATCGCGCCCGCGGTCGTAGACCTCGCTGAAGTCGTCGTAGTACGCGCGGACGTTCTCGGTGCTCATGTCCCGGTGCTCGTGTCCCAGTGCTCGTGTCTCGGTGCTCGTGTCTCGGTGCGTTCGGCTCGAAGCTCAGGCCTCGAGCCCTTCGTAGACCGCTTCGTACGCCCGCGCCATCGCCTCGACGGTGCGCCGTGAGACGCCCGCCCGCGCGCTCTCGCCCGCCGCGGCGAGCCGAGCGCGATCGGCGACGAGCGCGTCGAGCGCCGTGGCGATCGCGTCGGGCGCGAAGTCCGTCGAGAGCGCGCCGTCGTCGGCGAGCTCCGACGCCGAAGACCCGCTCGACACGAGGACGGGCACCCCGAGGTGCATCGCCTCGAGCAGGACGAGGGGATGATCGACCTTCGCGTAGAGGGAGCGGGTCGGCATCGCGACGACGTCGCTCGCGCGGAGGAGCCCGAGGATGTGCGGCGTCTCGCCAATCGTCCGCACATCGACGCCCGCGCGGCGGGCCCGCGAGGCGAGCGCGCTCCGCACGTCGCGGGCGCGAGGGGTCTTGTCGCGACACGCGAGCACGAGCGTCACGTCGCGCCGCGCGTGCATCGCCCCGATCGCGTCGAGCAGCGCGGGAGCGCCGTCGCCGTGCTCGAGATCGCCCGGGAACGTCACGACGAAGCGCCCCTCGAGGCGGTGCTCGGCGCGGAGCGCCGAGACGAGCGAGGGAGGCGGGACGAGCGGCGGGCGGATCGCCACCGGGATGAGCGAGAGCCGCGCCGCCGGCACGCCCTCGTCGAGCGCGCGCTCGTGGCTCGCGCGCGAGAGGACGGTCACCCGATCGGCGAAGACCACGTCGCCTAAGCGGACACCGCGCGCGGGCACCGACGCGACCGTCTGCACGCTCGCGCGCCCGCGCAGCCGCACGAGCGCGCGGCCCACGCGCGCGGAGCGTGCGCTCGGCGCGAAGAGGAAGTGGTGGATCGAGCTCGACCGATCGACGACGAGCGCGCCGAGCATCTCGAGCGCGATCGCGGGATCGAGCCTCGCGCGGCTCACCTCGTGACCTCGCGCCCGCGTCGCGCCCGCTCGCCCCTTGGGCACGAACGCGTGGATCGACCGCGAGGGGCTCGTGACGGCGAGGCCGTCGACGAGCTCGCGCGCGAGGTTCTTCGAGCCGTCCGTCCAAGGCGGCGCGAGGGGCTTCGAGACGACGAAGATGGGAGCGGGATCGGAGGACATGCGGGATCAGGGCGCGCGCGATGGTATCATCGTGCGCGTGAGCTCCAACGAGGACGAAGAGCCCGTCGAGGACGAGTTCGACCGGGACGCGCCCGACGACGACGACTATCCGCGGCGACGACGGCGCATCGAGCGGATCGTCCCCGACGCGCTCAAGCGCGCGATCGAGAAGGGGATCGAGACGGGCCTCGGCACGCTCACCAACGCGAACGAGTCGATCCGCACGATGGTCGGGCAGCGGACCGAGGTGCCCAAGGAGGTCGCGAGCTACGTGCTCTCGCAGATCGACGAGACGAAGAACGCCGCGGTCCACGTCGTCGCGCGAGAGGTCCGCGAATTCCTCGAGCGCGCCGACCTCGCGAGCGAGCTCCAGCGGGCCCTCACGAGCCTCTCATTCGAGGTCCGCACCGAGATCCGCTTCATCCCGAACGACAAGGGCGGCCTCACGCCCGAGGTGAAGGTGAAGGGCAAGGATCCGATCCGCGCGCGGCGACGACGCCCGAGCGCGGCGTCGGACCCCGACGACGACGAGGGCTGACAGCGCGCCTCCGATCGGGGCGGCGCGGATCAGTGCGCCGGCGCGCCCGGGAACCCCGGGAGCTGGCGCAGCCGATCGCGAACGATCGAGGGATCCTCGCTCGCGGCGCGGCCCTGCTCCGGCTCGCCGGGAGGGAGCGCGGGGCGCGTCGCGTGAGCGCTCGCGGCCCCGCCGGAGACACGCCGGATGAGCACGCGCGTGATCCGAAACGGCGTGAGCGGTCGGTTGTCGGGCGAGCCCGTCTGCGGGAGCCGCGCGATCTGCGAGACGAGCTCCTCGGGGAGGCAGTGCCCGAAGATCGTCGCCGTGCCGTCGAGCTGGGGGGCCGGGCCGTCCGTGATGTAGATCTGCGCGCCCCCGGTGTTCGGGCCATTCACGGTCGCGAGCGCGAGCTGTCCGGCGCGATCGTGCCGGAGCGTCTCGCTCGGCTCGTAGGGGAGCGTGTAGCCGACGGTGCCCGAGCCATCGCCGAGGTAGTCGCCGCCCTGCACGATGTAGCCGGGGATCACGCGGTGGAACGTCGTCCCCCGGTAGTAGGGGCGTCGGACCCACTGCCCGGCGCGCGCGTCCCACCAAGGCCGCGTCCCGCGCACGAGCCCGATGAAATTCGCGACGGTGCGCGGCGTTCGGTCCGCGTGGAGGTCACAGAAGAGCGTCCCGAAGTCGGTCCCCATCTCGGCCACGAGCTGACCATCGGTCGTCATCCCCGCGACGGCCTCGTCGAGCGTGAAGTCGCCACCCTCGGGATCGGGGCCGTTCGGCTCGCGGACGAGGTGCGCCGGGTCGTAGCTCGGCCGCGCCGAGCCGACCTGCTCGCCCGAGAAGATCACGGCCTCGCCGTCCTCGGTCACGCCGACGCCGCCGGGCGGCGGACGCTCCGGGCTCGGCGTGGTCGCCGCTGGTTGCCCGCTCGAGGGCTCCGCGCGCGAGGCGCTCGACGCCTCGCTGCTCCCACGCTCGCCGCACCCCGCGACGAGCGCGAGCGCGCCTGCGATCCCAAGCATCGTCCGAGAGAGCCTCATTCTTCGTCCTCCCACTCGTCGTCGGAGCCCTCGTCGGCCGCGGGCGCGGCGGAGACCCCCTCGAAGCGCACCGCGGCCCCAGCCGTGATCCCGTGCTCGCGCGCGTACCCCGCGTTCACCTCGAGCACGAACTGCGACTCGCCGTCGACCTCGCGCGCGTCGTCCGTCTCGGGCGTGGCGTTCTCGACCACCCCGAGGACGCGCATGTCGCTCGTGATGAAGACCATGTCGAGCGGGATGTACGTGTTGTGCATCCAGAAGGTCAGGTGCCGAGGCCGCGGGAACAAGAAGATCATCCCGGCGTCGGGCTCCATGTGCCTCCGGAACATCAGGCCCCGCTGCGTCTCTGCCGGGGTCCGAGCGACCTCGACGTTCACCACGGCGGGCTCGCGGCCAGGCGGCTCGATCACGACGCGGGCGCTCGCCCTCGGCGCCTCGCGCGCCGCGCCCAAAGCCCGATCCCCTTCGCTCACGGCATGCTCCGCGCCCGCGCTCGAGGGCTCTCGACGGCCGCGCTGCTCCGCGTCGCTGCTCGAGCAGCCGATCGCGACGCACGCGGAGAGAGCGAGCGCGGTGAGCACCAGGGTCGACCTCGAGCGCATGGGCATCGGTTACCACGCCCCGAGCCACCCGTCCGGGGCTCGGGCGCCGATCGACGTTTCCGCGCCCTCGCCGAGCCGCCGGAGCCGCGCCGTCGCCCGCCTGCTACGCTCATCGCCCTCATGTCGCCCACCCGCTACCTCGTGGGACGCCGCCCCGCGCCGCTCCTCGCCGCCATCGCGGTCGCGCTCGCGGTCGGGTGCGGCCTCCCCCCGCCCGGCGCGCTGGCCGTCTACACCCAGAGCTCCCCCGAGCTCGCGGGAGCGAGCGTCGATCCCGAGACGGGCTCGTGGCAGAGCGCGCCCTGGTCGGCCCCCGGCGTGACCTGGCTCCCCTACCCGCCGCAAGGCCGGCTCCTCGTCGAGCATGGCCTCGGGCGCGTGCCGAGCACGATCCTCGTCTACCTCTCCTTCGCGCCGAACGGAGAGAGCTCGGTCTTGGCCGCGGGCGACCTCGCGCGCGTCCTCGACGCCGACGCGTCGAGCGTGACGCTCTGGAACGCGACGAATGGAAGCTACTTCGCCCGCATCGTCGTCCAGTGAGCCCGCCTCGGGCGTCGAGCGGCTCGCGTTCGACGGCGCCGTCCACGACGTCGCGACGACGCGGAGGATCGCGGGCGTCCTCGTCGTGATCGGGGCCGCGCTCCTCGCCGCCCTCGCGCGCACGAGCTGGGCCTACGTGGTCGCGGCGCTCGCGCTCGTCGCGGCGCGCTTCTGGGCTCGGAGGATCGCCGCGGCGAGCGGAGAAGAGCGCGCCCTCGCGGCCCGCGCGCTCGAGCTCGGCGAGCGGGGCGTCGACATCCCGCGGCCCGACGGATCGACGAGCCACGTCGCGTGGACCGAGCTGCGCCGGATCGAGATCGATCACGAGCGGCTGCTCGTCGTGCTCCGGCTGGAGGGCGAGCGGGAGGTGGAGATCGAGCCCTCGTTCGGGGGCCTCGGGCTCGACGCGCTCGCGCGCCGGATCGAGGCGCATCGACCGCGCTGAGGGACCTCCCGGAGCGAGCAGCCCCGACCGTGTGTGCAGGCCGAGCGCGCGGCGATCTGCGCTATCGTCGCGCGAGCACGCACGGAGGCCATCGCCTTGGCGCGAGAGTTCGACAGCGACATCGGAGTCGTCACCGAAGCGAAACCGAGAGTGAAGGCGAAGCGCCCGCGGATGTTCCGGGTGCTCGTCCACAACGACGACTACACGACGCGCGAATTCGTCGTCGACGTCCTCTGCGCCGTCTTTCGCCACTCCGAGGCGCGCGCGACCGAGATCATGCTGCAGGTCCACCACACGGGCGTCGGCGTCGCGGGGGTGTTCACCCGCGAGATCGCCGAGACGAAGATCGCCATCGTCGAGCAGCTCGCGCGGGAGCAGGAGTTCCCGCTCTTGCTCACGATGGAGCCGGACGAGAACGACGAGGACTGATGGCCGCCCCCAAGATCGCGAAGAACCTCCAGGCATCGCTCCGTCGTGCCTACGACGACGCGCGAGCGCGGCGCCACGAATTCGTCACCCTCGAGCACCTGCTCCGCGCGCTGCTCGACGATCCCAAGGCGAGCGCGGCGCTCACCGCGGTCGGCGCGAACGAGCGCCGCCTGCGCAAGGACCTCGACGCCTTCCTCGCCTCCGCGTTCGAGCCTCTCCCCGACGACGGCGCGGACTTCGATCCGGTCGAGACCGTCGCGCTCCAGCGCGTGCTCCAGCGCGCGGCCATCCACGCGATCTCGTCCGAGACGCGTAACATCGACGGCGGCAGCGTCCTCGTCCAGATCCTGGAGGAGCCCGAGTCGCACGCCGCCTTCCTCCTCGAGCAGGCGGGGGTCTCGCGCCTCGAGCTCAAGCGCTCGGTGAGCCACGGCCTCGACGAGGAGCCGCGGCGCGCCCCCGCGAAGGCGCGCGGCGCGCGCGAGGCGGCGTCGGACGGCGCGCCGGACGCTCCCGACGGATCGCTCGAGCGCGACGAGGACGGCGAAGACGACGAGGGGGAGAGCAAGCCCCCCGATCCGCTCGCCGCCTACACCCAGGACCTCAACGCTCAAGCGCAGGCGGGTCGGATCGATCCGCTCATCGGGCGCGAGCGCGAGATCGAGCGCGTCGTCCAGGTGCTCGCCCGCCGCCGCAAGAACAACCCGATCCTCGTCGGAGATCCCGGCGTCGGGAAGACGGCGATCGCGGAGGGGCTCGCGCTCCGCATCGTCCGGAACGAGGTCCCCGCGGTCCTCGCGGGGGCGACGCTCTACTCGCTCGACCTGGGCGCGCTCCTCGCCGGGACGAAATTCCGCGGCCAATTCGAGGAGCGCCTCAAGGCGGTGATCAAGCGGCTGCTCGAGCACGAGAACGCCATCCTCTTCATCGACGAGATCCACACGATCGTCGGCGCGGGGACCGTGAGCGGCGGATCGATGGACGCCTCGAACATCCTCAAGCCCGCGCTCGCGTCGGGCAGGCTCCGCTGCATCGGCTCGACGACGCACGAGGAGTACAAGGGCAGCTTCGATCGGGATCGCGCGCTCGGGAGGCGCTTTCAGAAGATCGACGTCGGCGAGCCGAGCGTCGAGGACGCGATCCGCATCCTCGAGGGGCTCAGGCCGCGCTACGAGGAGCACCACGGCGTCCGCTACGAGGAGGGCGTCATCGAGGCGGCCGTCCGGCTCTCGGCCAAGCACATCAACGAGCGCCACCTGCCAGACAAGGCGATCGACGTCATCGACGAGGCGGGCGCCTTCGATCGGCTCCGGAAGGAGCCGCGGCACGCCGTGAGCGTCCAAGACGTCGAGCGCGTGGTCGCGCTCATCGCGAAGATCCCGGAGAAGAGCGTCTCGGCCGCCGAGGAGGACAAGCTCCGCGACCTCGAGGCCACGCTCCGCGGATCCATCTACGGGCAGGACGAGGCGATCGCCCGGATGTCGAGCGCGATCAAGCTCTCGCGCGCGGGCCTGCGGAGCGAAGGCAAGCCGATCGGCAACTTCCTCTTCAGCGGGCCGACGGGCGTCGGCAAGACGGAGCTCGCGCGGCAGCTCGCGGGGGCGCTCGGCGTCGAGATGATCCGCTTCGACATGAGCGAGTACCAGGAGCGGCACACCGTCTCTCGGCTCATCGGCGCGCCCCCTGGCTACGTCGGCTTCGACCAGGGCGGGCTCCTCACCGACGCCGTCCGCAAGACGCCCCACGCGGTCGTCCTGCTCGACGAGATCGAGAAGGCGCACCCCGATCTCTTCAACGTGCTCCTCCAGGTGATGGATCACGCCTCGCTCACCGACAACAACGGCCGCAAGGCCGACTTCCGCAACGTCATCCTCGTGATGACGACCAACGCGGGCGCCCGCGAGATGGCGAGTCGGCAGGTCGGCTTCGGCGGCGGAGAGAAGGCGGCGGACGCGAGCCGCGCGATGAAGGCGATCGAGACGCTCTTCTCGCCGGAATTCCGGAACCGGCTCGACGCGATCGTCCTCTTCTCGGGCCTCGATCGCGACGTGATCCGCAAGGTCGTCGACAAGGAGGTCCGCCTGCTCGGCGAGCAGCTCCGCGAGCGCGGCGTGACGATCGAGCTCACCCCCCAGGCGCGCGAGTGGCTCGCCGATCACGGATACGATCCGCAGTTCGGCGCGCGCCCGATGGCGCGGACGATCGAGACGCACCTCAAGAAGCCGCTCGCCGACCTCATCCTCTTCGGCTCGCTCCGCGGCGGCGGTCACGTCGTCTTCGCGATCGAGGGCGACGGCGCGGCGGCGCGCGTCGTCCCGCGCGTGGACGAGCGTCCCAGAGAGAGCGCCTGAGGCGCCCGCGAACAGGCAACGACCACGATGCGCTTCGGGATGCGAGCCATGCCGGTCTATCTCCTCACGGACAAGCTCTTCTTCCCTCCCGCGGAGGGCGCGAGCCGCGAAGGCGTCGTCGCCGCGGGCGGGGACTTTCGGCCCGATCGCCTCTTGCTCGCCTACTCGCAGGGCATCTTCCCCTGGCCGACCGAGGGGATGCCGCTCCTCTGGTTCTCGCCCAACCCGCGCTTCGTGCTCCGGCCGAGCGAGGTCCACGTCCCGCGCTCGCTCGGCAAGGAGATGCGCCGCGAGCCCTACGAGATCCGCTTCGACACCGCGTTCGAGGCGGTGATCCGCGGCTGCAAGGAGGCGCCGAGGCCGGGGCAGAGCGGCACCTGGATCGAGGAGGATCTCATCCGAGGCTACGCCACCCTCCACGAGCTCGGCTTCGCCCACAGCGTCGAGGCGTACCGCGACGGCGCGCTCGTCGGGGGCCTCTACGGCGTCTCGCTCGGCAGCGTGTTCTTCGGCGAGTCGATGTTCACGACGGCGCCCGACGCCTCGAAGATCGCGTTCGTCACGCTCCTCGCCCACCTCCTCGCGTGGGGCGTGGGCCTCGTCGACTGCCAGGTCCACACGGATCACCTCGAGCGCTTCGGCGCCGAGGCGCTCCCGCGCGCGCGCTTCCTCGAAGAGCTCCGAGCCCGCGTCGCCGAGCCCACGCGACGCGGCCCTTGGCAGGCGGAGTTCGGGTCCCGCCACGCCCTCGAGCGTCTGCGCTCGCGCGCCGCGCACGACGAGCGCTGATCGCGCGAGCCGCGCCGCCTCTTGCCGCGGCCGCGGGGCGGGCCATGCTCGCGCGATGGGTGACGAGAGCTCAGGCGCGCGCGACGACGATCCGGGGAACGGCGATCGCTGGGAGGCGGCGCAGGAGGGCGCAGAGCTCCTGCGCGAGGGCCGGGTGGAGGAGGCGATCCGCGAGCTCGAGGCGCTCGTCACGAGCGCGCCCGACAACGAGTACGCGCTCTACTTCCTCGGCGCCGCGCGCTTCGAGGCGGGCCACTTCGAGCGCGCGATGAAGGCCTACCTCGGCGCCGTCGACCGCTCTCCGGGCTACGTCGGCGCGCTCGCGGGGCTCGGCCACTCGCTCCGGATGCTCGGCCGACACGACCAAGCGCTCCGCGTCGCGAAGCAGATCCTCCTCAAGGCCAAGGACGATCCCGACGGCCACCACATCGCGGGCCTCGCGCACTTCGCGCGCGGCGAGGCCGCGGCCGCGCGCGAGCACCTCGAGCGCTTCCTCGCGACGCGCCCCGAGCTCGAGGTGGCGCGCGAGATCCACGGCATCCTCGAGGTGCTCCGCGGCCGCTTCGCGCCGCTCGATCCGGACGACGAGGGCTGACGACGCATCGCCCCCCCGACGCCGCCGCCTCGTGACATGCTCGGCCTCGATGTGGGTCACGATCCCCTGCTTCAACGAAGCGACGCGCCTCGATCGCGCGATGGTCGCGCGGCTCCTCGAGGATCCGCGCGTCGCCATCGTCTTCGTGGACGACGGATCGACCGACGCGACCGGCGCCCTCCTCGCGGAGCTGGCGCGGCGCGAGGACGCGCGCGTCCGGGTCGTCTCGCTCGCCGAGAATTCCGGTAAGGGGGAGGCCGTGCGGCGAGGCATGCTCGCTTCGCTCGAGGCGGCGGGCGACGGCGTCGTCGGCTACCTCGACGCCGACTTCGCGACGCCGCCCGAGGAGCTCTCTCGCCTCCTCGACGCGCTCGAGGCCCGCGGCGAGGCGACCCAGGTCGTGCTCGGCGCCCGCATCGCGCGGCTCGGCGCCCTCGTCGAGCGCAACGCCGCTCGACACTACCTCGGCCGCGTCTTCGCGACGGCCGCGTCGCTCGTCCTCGATCTCGCGGTCTACGACACGCAGTGCGGCGCGAAGCTCTTTCGCGACACGCCCGCCTTGCGGGAGGCGCTCGCGAGCCCGTTCCGCTCGCGGTGGGCGTTCGACGTCGAGCTCATCGGGCGCCTCACCGCCGCCTCACCGCCGACCCGAGCCGACGCGTTCCTCGAGGTCCCGCTCGAGACCTGGCGCGACAAGAAGGGGAGCAAGCTCGTCGGCCCCGCGATGCTCCGCGCGGGGCTCGACGTCCTGCGCCTCGGCGCGAACGTCGCGCGGCACGGCAAGCGAGGATTCTTCGAGGAGCCCTGAGCGATGCGCGGGCGTCAGATCGTGCACATCGACATGGACGCCTTCTACGCGTCCGTCGAGCAGCGCGACGATCCCTCGCTCCGCGGCGTCCCGGTGATCGTCGGCGGCGCGTCGCTCCGGAGCGTCGTCACGACGGCCTCCTACGAGGCGCGCCCCTTCGGCGTGCGCTCCGCGATGCCGATGACGCAGGCGCTGCGCCTCTGCCCCGACGCGCGCGTGGTCGCGCCGGACTTCGCGAAGTACGCCCGAGCGAGCCGCGCGGTGTTCGCGATCTTTCGCCGCTACACGCCGCTCGTCGAGGGGCTCTCGCTCGACGAGGCCTTCCTCGACGTGACCGCGAGCCGCGCGCTCTTCGGGGACGCTCGCGCGATCGCGCAGCGCATCCGAGAGGACATCGCGAGGGAGCTCTCGCTCAGCGCCTCCGCGGGCGTCGCGTCGACGAAATTCGTCGCGAAGATCGCGAGCGATCTCGAGAAGCCGGCGGGGCTCGTGGTCGTCGAGGACGCCGCGGTCGCCGAGCTGCTCCGAGGTCTCCCGATCGAGCGGATGTGGGGCCTGGGCCCGAAGGGCGCGGCGCGCGCGAGGGGCGCGGGGATCCAGACGCTCGGCGAGCTCGCGAGCGCGACGGACGCGCGGCTCGAGCGCCTCTTCGGCGCGCGGGGGCCCCTCATGGCGCGCCTCGCGCGCGGCGACGATCCGCGCCCCGTCGATCCGAACCGTCGCGCGTCGTCGATCAGCGCGGAGCAGACGTTCGAGACCGACCTGCGCGAGCCTGACGCGATCGAGCGAGGGCTCCTCGACGCGAGCATGCGCGTCGCGGCGCGCCTCTGCCGCGAAGGGCTCTCGGCGAGCGCGGTCGCCGTCAAGCTCAAGTACGCGGACTTCTCGGTGCGGACCCGCGCCGCGCAGCTCGCGGATCCGGCGAACGACACGGACACTCTCTTTCGCACGGCGTGCTCGCTCCTCCCCCGCTTCGCGCCGACCGAGAAGGGCGTGCGGCTCGTCGGCGTCGCCGCGAGCAAGCTCACCACGCTCGACGCGATCCTCCCCCTGCTCCGCGACGAGCGGCGCGAGCGCGGGGGCCGGCTCGAGGCGGCGCAGGCGAAGCTCCGCGAGAAATTCGGGGCCGCCGCGATCACGCGCGCGGCGCTCCTCGGCGACCCACGGGCGATGGGGCTCGGGGAGGCTCGCGATCGGCGCGATCGCGAGCGCTGACAGCGCGCCGCGCGGCGCCGCGGATCAGCGCACGGCGAGCGTCTTGCCCTGGACGATCGAGCCACGCCCCGGCGCGGCCTTCGAGGGTCCGATGCGGACCGTGACGAGCCCTGCGCCCTTCGAGCGCCCGGCGAGCGCGACCTTCGCGCGGTGCGCGCCGTCATAGAGGGGGAGCTTGCTCCGCTTGTCGTCGGGGTCGGGCTGGAGGCCCGCGAGGAGCGAGAGCGTGGGGAGCTCCGCGCGGTAGCTCGAGCCCACCTTCTCGAAGCGCGCGGACTGCGCGCCGACGCGGACCTCCGTCGCCGACGCGAGGCCGGACGCGATCGCCGGGCCCGCGACCTCCAGGTAGACGCCCTGGCTCGCCCCGCCCACGTTGCCGAAGCCGACCGTGACCTCGAGCGCGGAGCCCGCCTCGAGGGCCCACACGCTCGGCGTCGCGGCCTCCGTGAGGACGAGCGACGGGGGACCCGCCGCCCGCGGCCGCGAGGCCGGGATGAGGAGCGAGGCGAGGCTCACGCGGTCGTCGTCGTCCTCCGCGTCCTCGTCAGCGTCGCCTGCGTCGTCCTCGAGCTCGAGCGCGTCGGCGGCGCTCGCGGTCTCCGCGTCGCCCGCGCCGACGACGGCCTCGACGATCGTCAGCTCGGGAGCGCCACCCTCGAGGGTCACGCGGAAGGCCGACTCCCCATCCGAGAGGAGCGCGGCCCCGTTCGCGAAGGCGACCGACGCCTGGCCGCCGCCGATCGGCGGGATCTTGTGCTTGCCCTTCACCTCGAGGGACGCGAGCGCGAGCTCGACGAAGGCGCCCGCGCCACGCTCGAAGACGAAGACCGTCTCGCCGAACACCAAGGGCGGGCTCATCCCCTTCGCGACGGAGCGGCCGATCTTCCAGCGCGCGGCGATCACCTCGCCGGCGAGCGTCGCGTGCACGAGCGCCGAGTCGCGCCCGTCGATCGTGATCGTGACGAGGATTCCGTCGGCGGTCCGCACCGGGTGGATCTCCGCCTCGGGGACCGAGGGGACCCGGAACGCCGCCTCGATCCGGCTCGCGTCGTCGGCGAGCGCGAACACGAGGCCGTTCTGGACCGACGCGCCCGCGATGCCGTACGGGCTCCGCGTGAGCTCGACCGCGTCGAAGAAGCGCGCGCCGTCTCGCTGCGGGTGGCCGGGCGCCACGCTGCTCGCCCCCTCGCTCGCGGTCGACCACGCCTCCTTCCCGGCCTTCCAGATCGCGCCCGCGGGCCAGGCGATCTTCGGCACGCTCGGCAGCTCGAGCGGCTTCGCTCCGGCGAGGTCCGGCGCGCCCCCGTCGACGACGCGCAGGCACGCGCCGAGATCGCCCTCGAGCTGCGCGCAGAGCACGATCCGCTCGCGATCGAGCCCGATCGCGTCGAGCACGCGCACGCCGAGCGGGGCGCTCGCGTGGCCAGCCGCCGCGGCGAGCGAGACGATCCGGACGCCCCGACCCTCCCCCACCCACGCGTGATCGCCCGCCACCGCGAGCACGCGACGGCGCGCGAAGCCGAGCGACGCGCCCTTCTTCGGCGGCTCCTCCCAGGCGAGCCGGCGCGGCGCGCCCCCACGCGGGTAGATGTCCAGAAAGCCCGGCCTGAGCACGATCTCGGCTGAATCGTCCGCGTAGACGCGCATCGCTCCTCGCACCGCGCCGACGCGCGGAGCCGGGGTTGTAGCAACGAGCGCGCGGCGCGTCATGGGCCGACGCCTCGCCGCGCGTCTCGGCGGGGCGAGGCGCGCAATTCCTGCTTTACAGAAACGGTTTCGATTACCAGAATCTCGCGACCTTTCGACGCAGTGCGGCATCCGGCGTCACGGCGCCGCCCTCGCTGCCCACGACTCGCGGTGAAGCACAACCGATTCGAGGAGACCCCATGGCGAAGGACACGCTCACCATCACCGACAACCGGACCGGCAAGACGTACGAGGTCCCCGTGGCGCACGGCACGATCAAGGCGATGGACCTTCGCCAGATCAAGACGAGCGCCGACGACTTCGGGCTGATGACCTACGACCCCGCGTTCCAGAACACCGCCTCGACGTCCTCCAAGATCACCTTCATCGACGGCGACAAGGGCATCCTCGAGTACCGCGGGTACCCCATCGAGCAGCTCGCCGAGGACGCGAGCTTCCTCGAGGTGGTGTGGCTGCTCCAGAACGGCGAGCTGCCGAACGCGGCGCAGCTCGACTCGTTCAAGCGCGACGTCACGAGCCACACGATGGTCCACGAGAACATGCGCGAGTTCATCGACGGCTTCCGCTACGACGCGCACCCGATGGGCATCATCCTCTCCACGATGGGCGCCCTCTCGACGTTCTACCCGGAGGCGAAGAACGTCGCCGACGCGGAGAACCGGCGCCTCCAGATGACGCGCATCATCGCGAAGATCCCGACGCTCGCCGCGTACGCGTATCGCCACCGCCGCGGCCTGCCGATCGTCTACCCCGACAACGATCTCAGCTACACCGGGAACTTCTTGAACATGATGTTCAAGATGACCGAGCCGAAGTACCGCCCGAACCCCGCCGTGGAGAAGGCGCTCGACGTGCTCTTCACGCTCCACGCGGATCACGAGCAGAATTGCTCGACCTCGACGATGCGCGTCGTCGGCTCGAGCAAGGCCGACCCGTACAGCTCCCTCGCGGCGGCGGCGGCCGCGCTCTACGGCCCGCTCCACGGGGGCGCGAACGAGCAGGTCATCTACATGCTCCGCAAGATCGGGAGCAAGGACAAGATCCCCGAGTTCATCGAGAGCGTGAAGGCCGGGCACGGCAAGCTCATGGGCTTCGGGCACCGCGTCTACAAGAACTACGACCCGCGCGCGAAGGTCATCAAGCGCCTCGCCGACGAGGTCTTCGACGCGATCGGCAAGAACCCCCTCATCGACATCGCGATGGAGCTCGAGAAGATCGCGCTCTCGGACGACTACTTCATCTCGCGCAAGCTCTACCCGAACGTGGACTTCTACTCGGGCCTCATCTACGAGGCGATGGGCATCCCGCTCGACATGATGACGGTGCTCTTCGCGATCGGCCGCACGCCCGGCTGGCTCGCCCAGTGGGAGGAGATGCTGCTCGATCCCGAGCAGAAGATCGCGCGGCCGCGCCAGGTCTATCTCGGCCACGCGCGGCGCGACTTCGTCCCGCTGGCCAAGCGCGGCTGACGGCGCGCCTCGCTCGACGTGATCCGTCGAGCCGAGCTGCGGCGTCGAGGCTCAGGAGCGCGCGGCGCGGACGTGCTCGGCGAGCTCGCGGAGCCCCTCACGCGTCGTCACGGGCGCGCGGTAGCCGAGGTCGCGCGCGGCGGCGGAGAGGTCGTACCAGTGCGCCGTCCCGAGCTGCTCCGCCACGAAGCGGGTGAGCGGCGGCTCGTCCTCGCGCCCGAGCAGGCGATGGCTCGCCTCGACGAGGGAGCCGAGCGCGCGCGCGATGGGCAAAGGGACGCTGCGCGGCCGCGCGTCGAGCCCATGCGCGCGCACGATCCCGAGGATCAGCTCACGCGCGGGGACGGGCTCGCCCTGGGCGATGAAGTAGGCCTTCCCGCCGCACGCCGCGTCGGGGCCGACCCGCTCCCACGCGAGCAGGTGCGCGTGGACCGCGCTCGCGACGTAGGTCGCGTCGATCTTCTTCTCGCCCCCGCCGACGAGCACGAGGCGACCTCGGCGCGCGCGCTCGACGATGCGCGGCGTGAGGTTGGTGTCGCCCGGCCCCCAGATGAGGTGCGGCCGAAGCGCGACGGTCGCGAGCGCGCCCTCCCCGCTCGGCGCGCCGTGCGAAGCGAGCACCTCGCGCTCCGCGACGCCCTTCGTCGCCGGGTACGGCGCGGACGGATGCGCGGCGATCGGCGCGGACTCGTCGATGCCCTCCTGATCGCGTCCGTCGTGGACGATGCTCGGCGAGCTCGTGAAGACGAGCCTGCGCGCGCCCGCCGCGCGCGCCGCCGCGAGGACGTTGCGCGTCCCGAGCACGTTCGCGCGGTGGTACGCGTCGTAATCGCCCCACACGCCCGCCTTGGCGGCGACGTGGAAGACGCTCTCGATGCCCTCCATCGCGCGGTCGACCGCCGCGCGATCCTCGATCGAGCCGAGCGCGTTCTCGACGCGCCCCTCGCGCTCGAGGCGCTCGAGCCGCGCGCCCTTCGTTCGTTGGAGCGTGCGCACGAGGTGCCCTCGGCCGACGAGCGCCTCGACGAGCGCTCCTCCGAGGAAACCCGACGCGCCGGTGACGAGGATCGACGCGCGCGTCATCGAGGCGCCCCGAAGGTGGCCTCGAGCACCTCCCACCCGACGCCCTCCCCGAGCGCGAGCAAGCGCGCGCACTCGGCGCGCAGCTCCTCGCGGTGGATCTTCGCGTTGTGCCGAGGATCGACGGGGAAGCGCTCGAAGACGAAGAAGCGCTCGACGATCCCGCCCACCCCCCTGCGCAGCGCGGGATCGATCCAGCGGCGGAGCATCCGCGCGCTCGTCCGCCCATCGACGAGCCCGAAGCGCCCGGCCGCGAGCCGCCCGGCCCCCCGCACGCGGACGACCGAGAGCACCTGCTCGACCCAGGGCCCGCGCGGGGATGTGATCGGCTCGAGGGGCTCGACGCAGAGCGTCGGGACGATCCGCCCGTTCACGCTCGGCCCGACGAAGGCCGTGCGCCGCACCGCGGGCTGCGCGTTGAAGGGGCCCTCGACCTGCTCGCTGAAGTAGGTGCGACCCGCGACCTCGACGCGGTGGGCCTTGCGGCCCGCGTACCAGAGCGCGCCCTCCTCGTCGATGGAGCCGACGTCTCCGACGCGATGAAAGAGCCGACCGTCAGGCCCGAGCGTCTTGTGGAGGCGGGTGTTGGGCTCGTCCCGAAAATAGCTCCGCGTGACCTGCGGCCCCGAGACCGCGATCTCGCCGACCTCGCCGCGCGCGACGCAGTCGGCGTCCGAGAAGCGCTCGATCGGATCGTCCGCGATGCGCAGGATCCGCACCTCGACGCTCGCGACGGGCCGCCCCACCGCGACCCCGGCGCCCGCGATCGTCCTGGGCCGCGTGCGCGTGAGCAGCGTCGTGTGATCGATCGTCGCGATCGGCAGCGCCTCCGTCGCGCCATAGGGCGTGTGGATGCGCGCGCCCGGCGGGAGCAGGCGCGCGAACGACTCGAGGATCCGAGGGACGACGGCCGCTCCCGCGGTGATCACGCGGCGGAGCGTCGGGAGCAGCGGCTCACCCGGACCTCCGCGCCGCGCCGCGTGGCTGCTCGCGACGCGATCGAGCAGCGCGGGCGAGCCGAACATGTTCGTCACACCGAAGCGCCGGATCGGCGCGATGATCTCGTCGGCGTTCACGGATCCCGGCTTCGTGAAGTCCATCCGCGGGAGCACGGTCGTCATGCCGAGCGCGGGATCGAAGAGCGCGAAGAGCGGGAAGGTCGGGAGATCGATCTCGCCCGGGGCGATGTCGTACATCGCTCGGATCGCCTCGACCTGCGCCAGGAAATTGCCGTGCGTGTAGATCGCGCCCTTGGGGACGCCGGTCGACCCGCTCGTGAAGAGGATCGCGGCCACGTCGTCGGGCTCGACGTCCGCGAGCTTCGCTCGTCCGACGCGAGCGCCTCCGAGGCGCACCTCCTCGAGCGAGATCGCCTCCCGCTCGGCGCCCGCCCCGAGCACGCGGGGGAGCGCCCCGACGACCACGTTCGTCTGCACGCTCCCGCGCCCCCAGCCCAGCGCCAGCCTCGCGAGGTGCGCGCGCGCGACGCCGATGAACGCCTTGGGCGACGCGCGCTCGATGCACGCCGTGAGGCGCGAGGGACCCATCCCGGGATCGAGGACCACGGGGACGACCCCCGCCTGGAAGAGCGCGAAGACGAGCGCGAAGAAGGGGATCGACGGGGGAACCATCAAGACGACGCGATCTCCTCGGTCGATCCCGACCTCCGCGAGCCCCGCCGCGAGCTCGGCCGTCAGCCGGTCGAGCTCGGCGTAGCTCGCCTCCTCGTACTCGAGCGCGCTCGCCGCGCGAGCTCGGTTCATGAGCCCCTCGCGCGGCGCGAGGATCGCGCGGACGTCAGGCTGCCGCTTGGCCATCTCGGGCAAGTAGGCGGCGACGTTCGCGACGGGGGTGGGAAGCGCTGCGCGGATCATCGGGGCTCCTCGACGAGCCCGGAGCGTAGCCCCCGACGCGCCCGCATCGAAGCCCGAAGCGCGCTCGCGCCTTCGCGCTTGCGGGCGCGGTCGCGCGTGACAGATCGCCGAGCTCATGGTCTCGAACGCCGATCCACGCGCCCCCCGAGCGAGCGACGAAGGACGCCTGCCACGTCGCTTCGGCGCCTATCAGCTCTTCACCGAGATCGGTCGAGGCGGGATGGCGAGCATCTACCTCGCGCGCCTCGAGAGCGAGCTCGGCGCCGAGCGCCTCGTCGTCGTCAAGCAGATCCACCGCACCCTCTCGCTCGACGCCACGTTCGCGACCCAGTTCATCGAAGAGGCGAAGCTCTGCGCGGGCCTGCGTCACGCGAACATCGCGCAGGTCGTCGATCTCGGCCGAGGGCCGGCGAGCGCGGACGATCCGGGCGTGCTCTTCATGGCGATGGAGTACGTGGAGGGCCTCGATCTCCAGAAGCTCCTGCGCGGGCTCGCGAAGAAGAGGATCCCCCTGCCCCCGCAGTTCGCGCTGCACATCGTGCGCGAGGTGCTCACGGGCCTCGACTTCGCGCACCGCGCGAGGGACGGCGAGGGCCGCTCGCTCGGCATCGTCCACCGCGACGTCTCGCCCTCGAACGTCCTGCTCTCCTTCGAGGGCGAGGTCAAGCTCTGCGACTTCGGCATCGCGCGCGCGTTCGGACGCGCCGAGGAGGTGAGCGCCGAGTCGAGCGGCTCACGGGCCGCCGCGGGAGACGACGCGGAGCCGCGCGTCGTGGGCAAGAGCGCGTACATGTCACCCGAGCAGGCCCGCGGTGAGGCGCTCGACGCGCGCGCCGACGTCTTCGCGGCGGCGATCATGCTGTACGAGATGTGCGCCGGGCGGCGGCTCTACAAGGGCACCGAGCGCGAGATGCTGGAGCTCGCGCGCCGCGCCGAGATCCCTCCGCTCCCGGACCTCGGCCTCCCCGGACACGCGAGCCTCGCGGCGCTCCTCGATCGGGCGCTCGCGCCCGATCGGGAGGCGCGCTTCGAGAGCGCGAAGGCGATGATCGATGAGCTCGACGCCTATCTCATCGCGCACCGCATGATGAGCTCGCAGCTCCGCTTCGCGGCCTTCCTCACCGATCATTTCGCTGACGAGATCGTCCACGAGCGACGCGCTCGCGAGCTCGCGGCGAGGCTCGAGCCGAGCGCGCCCGCGCCCGCGCTCGCGGTCCCCGATCCCGAGGCGGAGCTCGCCTACGCCCGCGACGCCGCGGGGCCGCCGCCGAGCAGCCCGCGCGCGCCGCCCGAAGGGCCCGCGCCCTCGGCGCTCGCGCCGCCGCGCGCCGAGGGGATCCGCCCCGCGTACGCGCGCGCCCTCATCGCCGCGATCGTGCTCGTCGCGGTCGGGGCGACCCTCTACCTCGCGCTCCGCTGATCCCGCTCGACGAGAGGGCGGCGCCGATCGCCTCCGACGCCTCCTCCGAGAGCCCTCGAGCGCGCGCGGCGCGCAGCACGAGGCGCGCGACGGCGACGTAGTCTTCGCGCTCGCCCTCCTCGAGCGCGGCGAGGTGCCGCGCGACGGCGCCCGCGTCACCGCGCGCGACCGGCCCCGTGAGCGCCTCGATCGGGCCGACGCGCGCGACGTTGTCGGCGACCGAGCGGAGCAGGCTCGCGAGCGCGCGGCGGCTCTCGGTGGCCCCGAGCGAGGGATCGCTCGAGCCGAGCAGGCCCGCGGCGAGCGAGAGGAGCGCCGTCGAGCCGTTCGCCGCGAGCGCGAGCGCCGCGTGGTAGCGAGGGCCGTGGACGGCGCGGACGATCGCGCGCGCGCCGAGCGCGCGGACGAGCCGCGCGACCTCGCGGGTCGCGCGCGTGTCGCCGGCGAGCGTGAACGTCGCGCCCTCGATGACCGTGCGGGTCGTCCCGAACGAGAGGATCGGGTGCGCGACCGCGATGCACGCGCCGGCCCCGCGCAGCGGCGCCAAGACCTCTTCGGAGAGCGAGCCGCTCGCGTGGACGGCGACGCGGAGCTGCGCCCGGGGCTCGAGCGCGGCCGCGATCGCCCGCGCGGTCGCGTCGATCGCGGGATCGGGCACGGTCAGCCAGATCACGTCCGCCCGCGCGAGCGCCGCGCGCCGGGCGCGACCGCTCCCCGCGCTTCGACCCGCGAGGAGCGTCACCCGATGCCCCCGCTCGCGCAGGCGCAGCGCGAGCGAGCGCCCGACCCGGCCTCGCCCGACGATCGCGATCCGCTTCGGCGCCCGATCGCTCATGGCTCCTCGCGGTAGAGCCCGCGCGACTCCACGTAGTCGGCGACGGCGCTCGGCACGCGACCTCGGATCGAGCCGCCTGCGCGCCGCGCCTCACGCAGCGAGGTCGAGCTCAGCTCGGGGAGCTCGAGCGGGAGCGTGGGCTCCTGATCCGCCCGGTGGCCTTTGCGCCCGACGAGGCAGAACGACGCGAGCTCGCGGACGCGGTCGACGTTCGTCCAGCGCTCCAGCTCGCCCACGAGATCGCTCCCGACGATGAGCTGGAACGTCGCGTCGGGGTGGCGCTCGGCGAGCGCCTCCAAGGTCCGATAGGTGTAGCTCGGCGTCGGGAGCGCCCGCTCGAGATCCGAGACGACGATCCGGCCCGGATCCAGGACGGCGAACGCCGCCGCGCACATCGCGAGGCGATCCTCGAAGGGGCTCGAGCGCTTGGAGAAGGCGTGAGCGAAGGTCGGGATGACGAGCAGCCCGTCGATCGGCGCGGCCGAGAGCGCGTAGCTCGCCAAGAGGACGTGGCCGCAGTGGGGCGGATCGAAGCTCCCGCCGAGGATCCCGATGCGCCGCCAGCCACAAGAGGCACAGCTCACGACGAGACCGTCATCCGCGTGATCGACTGCGCGAGGGTCTCGGAGAGGACCGGCCTGCCCGAGACCTCGAAGACCGAGACCGTGATCCCCTCCTCGCTCGCCTCGACGAGCCCGACGCGCCCGCCCGAGAGGGGGCCCGGCGTGAAGAACGCTCGGCGCCCGAACCTGCGCACGCCGGCCTCGCTCGAGAGCCCGTAGACGATGATGTGCGCGTTGGCGATGTCCTCCTCGTCGAGCACCGACTTGTCGTAGACGAAGAGCAGGATGCGATCGTCGAGCAGCTCGATCGCGCGGGCGGGGGCCTCGGGGAGGCGCCGGATGTCGACGATCCGTCGGGCCGCGGCGTCCTCGGCGAGGAACGCCTCGATCCGGCGCGCGTCGCCGGTCAGCGCCGCCTCGCGCGCGCGGTCGAGGAACGTGCTCTCGCCGTCGAGCCCCGCGTCCGCCATCCACCGCTCGAGCGCACGCTCGAGGAAGCGCCCGTCCCCCATGAAGACGACCTGCTCGGCGCCCGCGTCGCCGAGCAAGAACGAGGCCGCCTCGCGCAGCGCCTCGTCGTCGTCGGTGGGCCCGAGGACCCCGATCTTCGTGATCTGTCCCGAGCGCAGGCGCTCGGGGTCGCGCGGGGGCGTCGTCGCTCTCTCGAGGTCTGCCATCGAGCGACGCCGCGATCAGGGGACCTGCGCCGAGCGCTGGCGCGCCTCGAAGTGTGCCTCCGAGATCGCGAAGTGCACGAGCGAGAGCGCCTCGGGGGCGCGTCTCAACGTCGCGACGCGCGACGCGACGTCCATCATGTCGGTCGGGAGCCCCGAGAGCTTGAGGATCGCGTCGAGCGCGGCGGGCATCGCGCCCGTGCCGACGAGCGCGACGCGATCGCCGAGCTCCGAGGCCGCCATCACCAGCGTGCTCGCGTCGAACCCCGGCATGCCCGCCATCTCGAGGACGAGCGGCCCGAGCTCCTCGAGCGCTCGCTTCGGCGCGATCTTCGCGAGGCGCCGACCTTGCTCGTGGACGAGCCCCGGGTCGACGCCGATCAGCTGGAATTCGGGATCGAATTGCTGCGCGACGTAGACGAGCATCGCGGTCAGCTCGTGCAGCGGCGCGCGCAGCAGCGAGGCGAGCCCCGCGCGCGCGAGGAAGATCGAGCGCGCGAGGAGGAAGCGCTGCTCGGCGTCGGGGAGCGCCAGGATCTCACGGCCGACGAGGACCGCGACGGGCTGCGCGCCGATCGGGGACGAGAGGCGCGGCGACGCGGGCGCCGCCCACAGCTCGAGCTCCGAGACCCCGAGCCATCGGCCGATCTCGTCTCCGAGCCTCGACGCGGCGTCCTTGGGGCCGACGCGCTCGGCTCGGTAGCCGCGCGGATCGAGCGCGAACACCTTGTCGAGGAAGGGGCCCAGGCGCTTGAACACCTCGCGCGTGCCGCTCGAGAGCGCCGCGGGCGCGATGGCGTCCTCGACCTCGGGCGACGACAGCACGTCCGAGCACGCGGTGGCGGCGCCTCGCGCGTCGACCAGCTTCGCGAGCTCCACGTCCACGATGCCGAGCGCGACCGCCGCCGACGCCGCCGCCTCGGCCCCGCCGCGTCGATGCCGCCAGCCGAGGACCTCGACGAGCCCGATCCACGCGGCCTCGTCCGCGAGATCCGACTCGAGCGCGCTCCGAAAATCGCGGGTCGCGCGGTTCAGGTGCATCGTGAGCGCGGGATGGGCCTTCTGCCGGCCATAGAACTCGGCGAGCGCGCGCAGGGTCTCGATGTCGGTGGGGCTCGCTCGCCGCGCGGTCTCGAGCGCCTGCTCGGCTCGTCGAGCGTCTCCGGCCTCCTCGAAGATCGCGGCGAGCGCGAGCTGGTGGGCGCGGACTCGGTCCGGGCTGATCTCCGTCTTGACGAGCGCCTCGAGCATCTCGACCGCCTGCGGACGCATCCCCTCGCGGCGATAGAGCTCCGCGAGCCGCTCCATCGCGGGGAGGTCGTCCGGAACGAGCTTGAGCACCCGTCGATACGCCGCCTCGGCGCGCCGGACGTCGGGGATGTGGCGATCGTAGATGCCCGCGAGCTCGAAGAAGATCCAGCGCAGCTCCTCGACCTCGCGGCGGAGCTTCGCCAAGCGGATCAGCGCCTCCGCGGCCCCTCGGTAGTCCTCCTCGAGCAGGAGCAGCTCGGCGAGCCTCTTCAGCGTGGCGAGGTGCTCGGGCGATCCCTCTCGAGCGTGCGTGAGCGCCCTCCGGAGCGCCTCGCAGGCCCCCGCCCGATCGTTCGACTTCTCGAGGAGGCTCGCCTGAGCGAGCAGGAGCGATGGCGAGACCGAGGCGTCGTCCCCGGCCTGGATCCGGCGCCCGATGAGCGCGGCGAGGCGGGCGTCGTCGCCCGCGCGCTCGAGCAAGACCCGCAGCCGATCGAAGACCCCGTCATACGTGACGTCCGCTCTCGACGCCTCCTCGAGCGCCGCGATCGCGCGAGCCGGATCCACGCTGCTCTCCTCGTAGGCGTCCGCCGCCGCGACGTAGAGCCTCGCCTTGCGCCGCGCCGAGCGAGCGTCCCGTGCGGCCTCTTCGAAGGCAACCCCCGCCTGCTCGTGCTCGCCCGCGAGCGCCGCGAGCCGAGCGACCTCCTCGGCGAGGAGCGGATGGGTCGGAGCGCCGACGCGGAAGGCACGCAGCGCCTCGAACGTCTCGTGGCGCACCCGCTCGTCGCTCGACGCGTCGACGAAGCTGCTCGCGTGCATCGCCTCGCTCGCGCGCTCGTCGGGCGACTCGAGCCCCTCGGCGACCTCGAGCCCCGCGACGCGCGCGAGCGATCGATCGCCCCGCCTCACGGCGATCCACATCGCCCGACGCGCGAGCCACGGGTCGCGCTCGCTCGCCTCCGCGAGGGCGGCCATGCGCGCCTCGAGCTCCGGGCTGGGTGGCCTGCGGAGGGCGCTCACCAGCGCCTCTCGGAGGTAGCTCGCGCGGTCGGCCGGCTCGCGCACGGCCTCCGCCAGCGCGAGGGCGACGTCGAGGCCGTCGAGCGAGCTCATCGTCGCTCGCTCGAGCGCCCGCAGCTTCGCCAGATCCGCGCCCGCGTCCTCGAGGGACGTGGGGACGGGGACGGGAGAGCGGCTCGCGGCGAGGCGCGAGGCGCGGCGCGCGGCCTCGGAGACGACCTCCTCCGCGATCCCCGTCGCGCCCTCGACCCCTCGCGCGAGGCGCGGCTGCTCGTCCATGACGAGCGCCGTGTGAAGCTCGAGCACGGCGCCCATCGCCCCCTCGCTCGCACGTCGACGATGCGACGCGACGTCGTCCGGCACCGCCGAGGCGCGCGCGTTCGCGTCGCGCCACCGCATCAGATCCAAGATGACGTCGTCGGGGGCGTCCGCGGCGGCGCGAGCGAGATAGTCGCGCGTGTGGTTTCCGTCGCCGGCCGCGAGCGCCGCCATCGCCGCTCGCGCCCACGAGCGCGCACGCTCTCGCGGGTCGGGCTCGGACGACGCGAAGCCCGCGAGCGCGAAGGCGCGCGCGAGCGGGTGCGCGTCGCGGTCCGCGTAGAGCGCGAGGAGCGCGCTCGAGGCGACGTCACCCTCCGCCGATCTCGCCAGCCGCTCGACGGCGTCGTCGAGCGCGGACCCACCGAGGGACCGCGCGAGCTCGCGTGAGGCGCGCGTCGCCTCGGCGCCGCGCGCGACCGAGGCCTCGGCCTCGAAGGCGCGCGCCCGCTCGGCGGGATCCTGGGCCGAGAGGAGCGACGCGCGCGCCGTGAGGAGCGAGCGCGAGGCGTCGAGCCCGATGGCGGCGGCCTCGCGATCGCCCACGAGCGCCCCGGCGAGCGACAGGCCGCGCGCCCGCGCAGCGAGCTCCTCGGCGCCCGCGGCGCGGCGAAGCGCGATCTCGAGCGCCGCCCGCATCCGAGGCTCGGACGCGAGGGCCGAGAGCGCGTCGAGGCGCAAGATCGCGGCGGTCGTCGAGCCTTCGCCGCGCTCGACCGCCTGCTCGAGGACCTCGGCCTCTTGGGCGAGCCCGCCCGGCTCGCGCGCGAGCTTGGCGGCGACGACCAGCGCGCCCTCGGCCTCGA
>JBDHVC010000065.1:0-25314 GCA_039809495.1 Sandaracinaceae bacterium | reverse complement strand
GGGTATCCGGCGGTGGGCTGCGCGGGGTATCCGGCGGTGGGCTGCGCGGGGTATCCGGCGGTGGGCTGCGCGGGGTATCCGGCGGTGGGCTGCGCGGGGTAGCCCCCCGTCGGGGCGCCCTGCGCGAGCGGTCGGATGATGTAGGGGCCGACCCGCATCGGGACGTTGGCCGGCACCTGGACGCCGCGCTGGCGCACCCGCTCGCTGCCGATCATCGTGCCGTTGGCGGAGCTGTCGGTGACGAGGAAGAGGCCGCCTTGGAGGGGCTCGATCGTGAGGTGGCGGCGCGAGACCTCGAGGGAGGGGAGCACGACGTGGCAGCTCGGATCGCGCCCGATCGTGATGGGCCCGTGCGCGTCGACCGTCAGCGACTCGACCGTCCCGTCTCCGAGCTCGATGGAAAGGCTCAAGGCCATCGCGCGCTCACCTCCTCGGCGCCCCTCTCACTCGTATCCGGGCGGCGTGGGCTCGACGAGCTCGATGTCACCGAGGCCGCTCCCGCCGATCGAGCCGAACGACTCGTAGACGCGCAACGCCTCGCGGATCCGATCCTGCTGCGCGCGCCCGACGGCCTGCGTCACCGTCGGGACGACGAAGACGAAGTTCTCTTGGCCCTCCTCGTGGCGCTGGTTCGTGCCGAAGAGGACGCCGACGATCGGGATCTGGCTGAGCCCGGGGAGGCCCGTCTGCGACTGCTGCGTGCTCCGGCTCGTGAGCCCGCCGAGCATGATCGACTGGCCGAGCTCGAGGTTGACGAGGGTGCGCACCTCGGTCCGGCTGCGGCCCGGGATGTTGCCCGTGACGGGCGGGGTGAGCTCCGAGACGTCGGCGCGGATCTGCACCTCGATGCGGCCCGAGCCCGAGTCGTAGCGGGGCGTCATCTCGATGATCGTCCCGTAGCGGATCGTGCGCAGCTGCGTCTGGAGGCCGGCCGTGACGACGATGTTGATCTCGCCTCCTGCGTCGATCGACGCGGCCTCGCCGTTCACGGTGACGAGCACGGCCTGGCGGAGCAGCCGCGCCCAGCCGGCCGTCTGCGCGAGGTCGAGGCGCGGCAGGAGCGCGTCGGTGATCGAGGCCGTCGCCCGCGTGAGGGTCCCGGTGACGAGGTCGAAGTCGATGCCGCCCGCGAAGCCACCCGCGGCCGGAGGGAACGACGACGGATACCCGATGCCGATCTGGTGCGAGTAGTTCTCGCGCAGCTCGACGAAGTAGAGATCGAGCCGGATGTCGTCCCGGGCCAGGACCTCCATGCTCGCCGCCGCCTGGACGCGCTGGCGCACCGTGATGCGGTAGCGGACCTGTCGCCCATCGTCGTAGATGAGCAGGAGCTCCGTGTCGCCGGGGCGGCGGGCGCGCACGAGGAAGTTGCCGGTGTTCTCGTCGTAGTCGATCTGCGCGACGGTGTCGTCGCCGTTCGTGAACGTCGAGACGCCGTCGTTCTGGATCGCCTCCGACTCGCCGACCGTGAGCTCGAGGGGGCGAGCCTCGCTGCCGCGCCGCTGCGCGTGGGCGGGGGACGGCCCCCCCGCGGCGAGCGCCGAGCTCGCCACGAGCGCCAGGCTCGCCACGAGCAGCGCGCGATGGAGCCAGCGGTTCGCGCGAAGGGCGACGCGTTTCCTCATCTCGACGTGTCCTCTCATCCGATCCTCTCGATCATCGAATCCTCACGGGCCCGCTCGGTCCCGCTGGAGTCTGCTGCGCCGGCGCGCGCGGCCGCGTGCGCTGGATGCGCTCCCTTCGCTCGATCGTCACGATGTCGTCGGTCGTCGTCTCGCCGAGCCCCTCGGTCACGGGGATGTCGTCCGGGTTACGCAGGACGAGCGTGAGCCGCCCGCGCTGCGTCGCGAAGGCGATCATCTGCGCCTGCTCGACCGTCGCCGAGAGCGTGACGTTCTGCATCGGCTGCGCGCGGCCGGCCGCCTGCTGCTGCGAGGCGCGCTGGATCATCCCCGTGTCCTGGCCCGCCGCGAGCACGATCAGGCTCTGGAGGAGCGGGACCGTCACCCGCTCGGGCTCTCCGCCGCTCGGCGTCGGGCGATCGAGCGTGAGCAAGAGATCGACCCGGTCGCCCGGTCGGACGAGCCCGCCGAAGGTCGCCGTCTGATCCGCCTGGATGGTGATCGCGCGCATCCCGCTGCGGACGAGGCTCGAGAGGTCGCGGGCGCTGTCGCTCATCGTCGCGAGGTCACTCCAGAGCAGGGCCTCGCCGGCGCGCACGCCGCCGACCACGCGGATCCCCCGGATCCGGTCGAGATCCGACGCGCGGACGTGGCGGTTCTCGACGTACGCTCGCGGGATGGGGCGCTCTTGGAGCATGCTGGCGTCGATCTGCGCGCCGAGCGGGATGTCCTGGCGGGCCTGCAGGATCGGGACGAGCTCGCCGCCCGACGCCTCCTCCTCGAACGACTGCATGTAGAAGACGACCAAGACCAAGCCGACGACCGCGGAGGCGATGGCAATCAAGAGCGCCTTCGACTTCATGGCGAAAGCCTAGCCGATCGCTTCCACGAGTTGGAAGGCGAAAGCTCGCCCCGGAGGACGAGCTTCACCGCGCGGCGAGCCGTCAGCGCTGCTGCCAGCAGCTCCCGCTGCTCCCGCGGTAGCAGTAGTTGGCCGCCTGCACCGGGAGCGTCGCCTCGGCCTGGAGCGGGCGGAACCGCGCGCCGCCGCCCATCATCGCGAACGTGGCCCCGTAGATCGCGACGGCCATGCCGAACCCAGGGCCATCCGAGATCTCGTTCATCTCGTCCTGCCAGCGATCGAAGTGCCCGCTCGAGCGCGTGCTCTGCCGATCGAGCTCGCGGAGCTCGTTCGCGTCGATGCGCCCGTCGCGCGCGTAGATGGCGATGGACTCGGCGAGGCCCGGCGCGCCGGAGCCCGCCATCAGCGAGAGGCCGTCCTCGCACATGATGCGGTTCACGATCGGGACGCCGCACATGTAGAGGAACGTGACCCGCGCGGTGACGTCGCCGCTGATGCCGTTCGCGTCTGGCCGCGGCCACGAGTCCTGGAACGAGCTGCTCCGCACCCCGGTGGGGAACGTCACGTTCATCATCCCGCGCGAGTACCAGAGCGCCATCGCGGCGCGCGTCTCGGGCGCGGTGAAGCCGATGTCGGTCGCGAGGCTCGCGCGTCGACCCATCGGGAAGAACGCCTCGGGCGGCGGCGTGACGGTCATCAGCGGGATCATCGCCGCGTAGCGGATCGCCGAGAGGCGCGCGCTGCCGCTCGAGCCCATCCCGAAGCTGCCCCCGCCGCCGCCCCCCCCGAACACCGCGCCGATCGCGCCCTCCTCCGGCGTCCCGCCCGACTCCGAGCCCGTCACCGTGAGGCGCCTCTGGCTGTCGTATCGGGAGGGATCGTCGTCGAGGACGACCGCCGCCGCGCGCGTCGCCGTGACCGCCGCGTGCTGGACGACGAACGACGCGGCGTAGAGCATCGCCATCTGGACGATGCCGAGGAAGAGAAAGAGCAGGGGGATGAAGGAGAGGATGAACTCGACGTAGACCGCGCCGCCCGTGTCGGTGACGAGCGTCGCCGCGGAGGGTCGCCTTCGTCTCTCGTCTCGCCTATCCATGGACGCCTCCATCCACGATGAAGCCCGAGGGGGCTCGAAAGATCAATCGGCTCGTGAGCCAGCGGCCCCACGCGGCGTCGCGCGACGCGTCACGAGAGACCAGGGAAGAGCATGAACCGGTAGCGCCCGACGACGACGAGGGCGACGCCCGCGAAGATCGCGCCGCCGAGCCTCAACGTCTGCATCAGCTCGGGGCTCGGCGGCTTGCGCCACGCCTTGGGGAGCAGGGGGCCGAGGCCGAGGTGGAGCGCGCGCAGGAGCGTGGCGAAGAGCTTGCCCTCCCACGCGAGCCGCCCCATCGCGTAGATGGCGCCGACGATGAAGGCGAGGAGCTGGGACTCGAGCCCCGCCTGCGTCCCGAGCAGCGCGGCGATCGCCAGAAAGAGCTTGGTGTCACCGCCGTGCATGCCCTGCCGCCAGAACATGAGGAGCGGCACCGTCCCGCACACGACCATCGCGACGAGCGAGCCGAGCGCCGCCTGCGCTCCGTCGACGATCCCGTAGAGCAGCGGCCCGAGGGCCAGCGGAGGCAGGGTGATCCAGTTGGGGATGTGCCCGGTGCGATAGTCGGTCACCGCCGCGGTGGCCGTCAGGAGGAGCGCGAGCCCGAGCACCCAGGGGGCTAGCTGGGGGCTCGGGCCGCCGTCGAGCACGATCTCGGTCACGTCGAGGTCTCGTCGGGGGCGCTCGATCCCATCGCGGGATCGAGCGCCTCGCCGCGGATCATCACGACGTGGGCATCGCGTCGAGCGTACCGGTCGAGCCGTCGATCTTGCCCTTGATCATGTTGCCGAAGCGCTGCCAGACGGCGAAGCACACGACGGCGATGAGGCAGAGGATGATGACGTACTCGACCGTGGAGAGGCCCTGCGTGTCGGCGAGGAGCTCACGAACGCGGCGGGACTTCTTGGTGCTCAGCTTCTCCATGGTGCGACTCCTTCTGATCCGGTTGGTTTCGAGCGACGTGACTTCGATCGTGCGCGGGGCCATCCCGCTCGAGGCCATTCCACTTAGGGGATGGGGAGCCCCAGCACGAACTGCGAGAACCTCGCCATCCGCATGAGCGGGAGGCCGAGCGAGTAGAGCGCCGTCGAGCCTCCCACGACCACGAGGCAGAGGAGGATGACGTACTCGACGAAGGCCACGCCGCGGGTCGCTCGACCCAAGGAGGGCGCGTCCTCCGACGAGAAGCCGACGACCACGCCCTCGCACGCCTCGCCCTCGGTGGGCTTCGCGGCTCGCGTCTTGTGGCCTTCGGTGCGCATCTCGAGACTCCTTTGTGCGAGGAGCGTGCCAGAGCTCGGCCCGAAGATCGAGGGGCAGAACGAGGGGAAAAATCGAGATCGCGCGGAGGGACGCGCGGTCACCGGGGCCGAGAGACACCAGCTCGAGCGAGGTTCGCAGCCTCCGTCCCGCCTCCGACTGCGCCAACGCGGCACATATGCCTCGAATTCACTGGCTTTTTCGGCTGACGACAGCGTACCCCACGAGGCCGACGAGCGTGGCGGCGAGGGCGACCCAGGCCAGCGAGGGCCGCGCGATCAGCGTCGAGCCGACGACCCAGCCGACGAGCGCGAGATAGAAGAGCGCGGGCAGCGGGTGGAGCGGCGCGCGGTAGGCCGCGCCCTCGCGGCGGACGCGGAAGACGCAGAGCACGGCGAGCGCGGACGCGAGGGCGATCGTGAACCCCACGCTGCCGAGGAGCACGTCGAAGCTCGCGGTCGCGAGCAGGCCGAGGGCGACGATGACCTCGAGCCCGAGCGCGGCTCGTTCGCTCGTGAGCCAGGCGAGCCGAGGGTGGCGCTCGCCCATCACGCGCGCGAGGCGCGCGCCCGTCCAGAGGAACGCGCTCGTCGTCGAGAAGAGTCCGAGGGCGATGACGGCCGAGAGCAGCCGCGCGGCCGGCTCGCCGAAGAGCGCCCGCGCGGCGACGTGCCCGACCGCGATCTCGCCCACGAGCGCCGCGCGCGGCGCCGACGCGAGGATCACGACGTTGACGAGGAGGTAGAGGACGATGACGAGCGAGGTGCCTCCCGCGAGCGCGCGCGGGAGCGTCGTCTCGGGGGCCCTCACGTCGCCCGCGAAGTACGCGGCCGCGTTCCAGCCGCTGTACGCGTAGGACGTCAGGACGACGCCCAGGCCGAGCGAGAGGAGGCTCGAGGGGGCGCGCGCGGCGGGGGCGGCCTCGAAGAGCGCGGCGTGCTCGGGGGGCGCGGCGGCGATCGCGGCGAGCCCGAGGACGACGAGCGCGGCGAGGGCGACGAGCTTCGCGAGCGAGGCGGCGTTCTGCACGCCGACGAAGATCGAGCGACGCCCCGGCTCGGCCTCGCGCGCCTGGAGCAGCGCGGGGATCAGGATGACCGCGAGCGCGAGCGCGAGCTCCGGCGCCGAGGCGGGCTCGCCCTCGGGCGGGAGATCCCCCGAGAGGGCGGCGACCCCGTAGCGCGCGAAGGCCAGCGCGCTCGCGGCGATCGGCGCGCAGAAGCCGACGAGGAAGGTCACGAGGCCGACGACGAAGCCCGCGGCGGGGTGGACGTAGCGCGAGACGAGCGCGTACTCGCCGCCGCTCTCTCGGATCGCGACCGCGAGCTCGGCGTAGACCCACGCCCCCGCGAGCGACGCGAGCCCGCCGACGAGCCACGCGAGGAGCGCGCGGTCGGGCGAGAGCGTCTCGAGCAGGACGCCGCTCGTCGAGAAGACGCCCGACCCGACCATGCTGGTCACGACGAGCAGGCTCGCCGTCCCGACGCCATGCCGCCTCCGCGCTCCACGCCGGCTCGCCCGCTCGTCGCTCACGCCGCGAGCTTCGCACCGAGCGTGACCGATCGGCGAGCCCGCGAAGACGCGAGCCGCCCGCGGCGCCTCTCGACGCGCTCGAGCGGCTCGCTCGTGGACCTCTTCGAGCTCAGCGGCCGCGGAGCTGCTTGGCCTTCTCCACGCGGCCGATCGCGACGATGTGCGCGGCGGTGCGCATCGGGAGCTTGCGCGAGGTCGCCTCCGTCCACGTCGCGGCGAACGCGTTGCGCATCACGCGGCGCAGCTCCTCGTTCACGCGCGCCTCGTCCCAGTAGAAGTGCTGGAGGTTCTGCACCCACTCGAAGTAGCTGACCGTCACGCCGCCCGCGTTCGCGAGGATGTCGGGGATCACGTGGACGCCCTTGGCGTGGAGGATCTCGTCCGCCTCGGGCTCCGTCGGGCCGTTCGCGCCCTCGACGATGATCTTCGCGCGCACGCTCGCCGCGTTCTCCTTGGTGAGCACGCCGCCGAGCGCGGCGGGGAGGAGCACGTCGCAGTCGTAGGCGAAGAGCTCGTCCATCGTGATCTTCTTCGCGCCGGAGAAGCCCTCGAGGCTCTTCGCCTTGCTCTTCGCGACGTGCTCGAGCGCGCGGGCGACGTCGATGCCCTCGTTGTTCGCGAAGGCGCCGGCGATGTCGCCGATGCCGACGATCTTGCCGCCCCGCTCCGCGATGAGCTGCGCGGCGGCGCCGCCGACGTTGCCGAAGCCCTGGACGACGACGCGCTTGCCCTCGAGCGGCTCGTTCAGCCGCGCGAGCAGCTCCTCGAGCGCGAAGAGGCAGCCGCGGCCCGTGGCGGCGCTCCGGCCGAGCGAGCCGCCGAGCTCGATGGGCTTACCGGTGACGACGCCTGGTGAGTTGCCGTGGTACTTCGAGTACTGGTCGTAGAACCAGCCCATCTCCTGCGGGCCCGTGTACATGTCGGGCGCGGGGATGTCCTTGTGCTCGCCGACGACGTCGTGGATCTGATCGACGAAGGCGCGCGTGAGGCGCTCCTTCTCGCCGATCGAGAGCTTGCTCGCGTCGACCTGGATGCCGCCCTTGCCGCCGCCGAAGGGCACGCCGACGACGCTCGTCTTCCACGTCATGAGCTGCGCGAGCGCGGTGACCTCCTGCGCGTCGACCTCGTGGTGGAAGCGCAGACCACCCTTGAACGGCCCGCGCGTGTCGTCGTGCTGGACGCGGTAGCCGAGGAAGGTGCCGAGGCTGCCGTCGTCCATCCGGATGCTGACCTTCACGCGCACCTCGCGCGCGGGGGCGCGCAGCGCCTTCACGGTGGCGTCCGAGAGCCCCAGGTGTCGAGCGGCCTGATCGAAGTAGCGGTTGGCATTGTCGAGCGCGTTCTTGGACATCTCTTCTCCTCTCGCGGCGCGACCCTACCACCGCCCCCTCGCGCGTCACGACGCAGCGCGGCGAAGCCGTGAGCCGAGCCACACCCGCGGCCCGCTGGATGCTCCGATGGCCCCGTCGGCGGCCCCGTCGGCGGCCAAGCGGCGGCGCGCGTGGTACGAGCGTCGGGATGTCGACCGCCGCGCGCTCGCCACGGGCCTCGCTCACGCAGATGACGGAGCTCGTGCTCCCTCAGCACTCGAACATCCTCGGGACCGCGTTCGGCGGCACCGTGCTCGCGTGGATGGACATCGCGGGCGCGATCTGCGCGCAGCGCCACACGGGGGCCGTCTCGGTGACCGCCGCGATGGACGAGGTCGCGTTCGTCTCGCCGCTCCGCGTGGGGGACGTCGTGATCGTGACGGCGCAGCTCGACGCGGCGTTTCGGACGTCGGTCGAGGTGGCCGTGACGGTGCAGGTGGAGGATCGAGCCACGACGCACCGGCGCTCGTGTGTCGAAGCCTTCATGACCTTCGTCGCCGTCGACGAGCAGGGCAAGCCCACGCCCGTCCCGCCGCTCCTCGCCGAGACCCCCGACGACGAGCGCCGCGCGCGCGAGGCCGAGCAGCGCCGCGCCGCGCGCCTCGCGCGTCGCTCCACCTGAACCCCTCGCGCCGGAAGCCGCCCCATGCGTTACCTCTGCCTCAACTGTGAAGAGCGCTTCGAGCACGAAGAGGGGCAAGGCAAGCTCCGCTGCCCCAAGTGCCTGCGCGTCACCGGCCTCGAGAAGCTCGACAAAGGGCCGGCGTCGTCGGCCAAGGCGCCGAGCGGCTCGAGCCGCGTGCCCATCGCGATCGCGGTCGCCCTCGCCGCGATCATCGGCGGCTACGCCATCTGGCACGCGCAGGCGCCCGAGCAGGTCGGCGAGACGATCCCCGATCGGCCGCTCTCGGAGAGCACGCTCGCGGCGCACGTCCGCAGGCTCCGCGCGAACGCGGGCGAGCTCGTCCACCTCCTCGACGCGAACGAGACGATCGAGGGCTTCGCCACCCGCGCGACGGGAGGCCGCCGCGGCGCCTTCGAGGCCGCGGAGGGGGTCCAGGCCGCGCTCCGCGAGAAGGCGAGCGCGCGCAGCTTCGTGCGGTGGTCGCTCGGCGTCCCGCGCGACGGCGCGCCGTCCACCGCGGCGCAGGCCTACGAACGGATGAGCGAGCCGGGCGCCGCCGCGCGCCTCTACCCGCTCGAGGTCTCGGCCATCATGACGGCCGCGCTCCGGAGCCGCGGCGTGAACGCGATGATCGCGGAGATCTATCGCTTCTCGGGGGACGACGCGCCGCCCGATCCGTCGGGCCAGATCGGCTACTACGGCGTCGCCGTCTACGAGGGCGAGGCGGGCGAGGGCACGCCGCGGATCTTCGACCCGTGGGGAGGCCACGAGCGCGCCCCGGAGGAGGCGGACGTCCGCGTCCTCAACGACGTCGAGGCCGTCGGCGCGGCGCTGAACATCCGCGCGCTCTACCTCCTCGTGCGCGAGAACGATCCCGAGCGCGCGCTCGCGGCGAGCGCCGACGCCGCGCGCCTCTGCCCGCGCTCACCGGCCGTGCGCGCCGTCCGCGGGGCGATCGTGCTCGTCGCGGGCAACCCGACCGAGGCGCTCTCCGAGCTCGAGGCGGCGCAGCAGCTCCGCGCGGACGGGCCACGCCGCAACCTCGTCGCCGGCATCTACATGGCGCGCGAGGACCTCGAGAGCGCCGAGCGCGAGGCCTCGGCGGCGCTCGAGGAGTTCCCCGGCTTCGCGAACGCGCACGCGACGCTCGCGGCGATCCACATGGCGCAGGGCGATCCCGACCTCGCGCGGACCGAGCTCGCGGCGGCGGAGCGGGCCGACCCCGATCTCTACATCCTGCCCTCGCTGCGCGCGGGGCTCTTCGCCGCGTCGGGCGACCTCGACCACGCCGTCGCCGAGATCCGGCACGCGGTCGAGGTGAACCCGGACTTCAACACGCGCCTCGCCGCCGCCCAGATCTACCGCCAGGCCGGGCGCTACGACGACATGCGGCGCGAGGCGGCGGCGCTCCTCGCGCTCACGCCCGAGGCGCGGCGCGCGCAGCTGCGCGAGGCGCTCGTGCGGCGCCTGGGCGCGAGCGCCTTCGACACGAGCGACGAGGAGCCGCTCACCGACGAGGACCTCGCCGCGGTCGACGAGGAGCAGGGTGGCTCGGAGAGCCTCACGCTGCGCCCGCCGACGCTGGGGCTCCCGAGCGCGCCGCCCGCGTCCGACGCGCTCGACGACGAGGCCCTCGACGACGCGCACGACGACGCGCACGAGGGCCCGAGCGGCGAGGACGGGCCGGCGCTGCTGCTCGGCGATCGCAACCGCTTCAACCTGGGCGGCGGCAGCCTCACCCTCCACTGACGCCGCGCCGCCCGCGCGGTCAGGCGACGAGGCGCGCCGCCCACGCCCTCTTCGACGCGAGCCAGCCATCGAACGAGAGGCGACCGGGGCCGGTGATCGTCAGCGTGACGGCGATCGTGAGGTAGAGGAGCGCGAGCTCCTTCGCCGAGAAGGGGGCTGCGCCCTCGACGATGAACGCGGCGACGATCATCGTGATGGCCCACGGGATCGTCGCGAGGCGCGTGAAGACCCCGAGGACGACGAGGCTCGTGCAGACGAGCTCGCCGAAGATGGCGAGCGCGACGCTCGTCGAGGGGCCGAGCCCGAGCGGATCACCGAAGTTCGTCCAGAGCGTGTCGAGGCGCTGGACCTTCGCCACGCCGTGGGTCATCAGCATGCCCGCGCCGGCGACCCGCAAGGCCAAGAGGCCGAGGGAGGTCGAGAGGCGCTCGCTCGAGAGGGGGTTCGACGCGCTCATCGCGAAGTCGCTATCACGCCCCGCGCGAGCGGGCCCGTCCGCGAGCCGCAACGGCGCGTTCCCCCGGCGCGCCGCGCCTGCCTCGTCGCGTCGCCCGCTCGTCAGCCGAGCGTGAGATCGCCCCGCATCAGGGCGAGGAGGAAGCGCCCGAGGAAGGCGACGATGTCCATCGCCGCGAACTCCATGAAGGCCCACGCGCCGACGATCAAGAGGAGGAACTGCGCGACGCGCAGGCCGAGCGGGATCGTCTTCCTCGGGGGCGGGTTCCGCATCGCGAGGAGGCGAAACCCGCCCTCGCCGCTCGCGAGCTCGAGGAAGAACGGCGCGCTCCCGCTCCGCGTCGCGCCGTACGCCGCGAGGAAGAGCTTCGCCTCGGCGGCCTTCACCGGGACGCGCTCCCCGTCGACCTCGGCCACGAGCTGCGTCTGGCCCACGCGCGAGAGCATCGCCCCCACCCAGCCCATGCCGTCGCGGCGGATCGCCTCGAGGCTCTTGGTCGCGGGCACCTGCTTCGTGCGTCGAGGCGCGCCCACGAGCGGGAGCACGAGCCCGAGCGGCCTGACCCCGCCCGCGCCGATCATCGCCATGCACCAGCTCAGGCCGAGCCCGCCCTGCGCGAGCGTGACGATGCCGATCGCGCCCTGGCCGATCGCGATGACGCCGCGCGCGATCTGGCCGATCGCGATGATCCCCGTCGCCGACTGCCCGAGCGCGAAGAACCCGGTCGCCTCCTGGCCGATCGCGATGACGCCCTCGGCTCGCTGGCCGACGGATAGGAACTGCATTGGCGGAGGATACGGGTCCGCCACGCCGAACGACAAGGCTCGCCGACGGGGCTCGCCGACGGGGCTCGCCGACGGGGCTCGCCGCTCGACGACGGAGGCTTTGACGTCCTCCAAGCGCCCTGCTAGATCCGCGCTCCCTTTCCGGGGTCGTAGCTCAGATGGGAGAGCGCCTCGATGGCATCGAGGAGGTCAGGGGTTCGATTCCCCTCGACTCCAAAGCATCCGGAACCAACGCAAGAGAGCCCGCGAAAGCGGGCTTTTTCGTGTCGAGGCGCGCGCCGCGCGAACGCGCTTGAAGGGCCGATCACGGGTCGCTATGAAGCCCGCCCGCCTCGCGCGGACGAGCCCTCGATGAGCGACACCACCGACCCCACGACCGCCACGGCGAAGACCCGCTCGACGCCCTCCTTCGACCCCGTCCCTCGGCTGGCGCGCGAGCTCTCGCTCCCCGAGCGCGGCGTGCGCGCGGTCGTCGCGCTCCTCGCGGAGGGCGCGACCGTGCCCTTCATCGCCCGCTACCGCAAGGAGGCCACGGGCGGGCTCGACGAGGTGCAGATCCGCGACATCCAGGAGAAGCGCGCGTACGCCCTCGAGCTCGAGGAGCGTCGCGCCGCGATCCTCGAGGAGATCGGCAAGCAGGGCAAGCTCACGCCCGAGCTCGAGCGCGCGCTCCACGCCGCGGAGACGAAGGCCGCGCTCGAGGACCTCTACCTGCCGTTCAAGCCCAAGCGCAGGACGCGCGCGATGATCGCCAAGGAGCGCGGGCTCGAGCCCCTCGCCGAGCGCATCCTCGCGCAAGGCGGCGAGGGCTCGCCCGAGGCGGAGGCCGAGGCGTTCGTCGATCCCGCGAGGGAGGTGCCGAGCGCCGCGAAGGCGCTCGAGGGCGCGCGCGACATCGTCGCCGAGGTCCTGGCCGAGCGCGCCGAGGCGCGCGCGATCGTGCGCGAGGCCTTCGAGCGGGAGAGCGTCCTTCGCACCGAGGGCGTCCCCGAGAAGACGAAGGAGCCCACCAAGTTCGAGCAGTACTACGAGTTCTCGGAGCCGATCCGGGAGCTCCCGTCGCACCGCTTCCTCGCGATCCGCAGGGGCGAGAAGGAGGGGATCCTCCGCACCGAGCTCCAGCTCGAGGGCGAGCGCATCCTCCCGAAGCTCGAGGCCGTGATGAAGCTCGACCGGCGCTCGCCGTGGGCGGGCGAGCTCGAGCGCGCGGTCCGCGACGGATACAAGCGCCTGCTCGCGCCGAGCGTCGAGAACGACGTGCGCGTCGAGCTGAAGATGAGGGCCGACCGCGGCGCGGTGGACGTCTTCGCGGACAACCTCGCGCACCTCCTGCTCGCGGCGCCGCTCGGCGCGAAGGCGGTCGTCGGCGTCGATCCCGGGATCCGCACCGGCTGCAAGGTGGCGGCGCTCGACGCGACCGGGAGGTTCCTCGAGAACACGACGATCTACCCCGGGCAGGGCCCCGCGCGGGACGCGGAGGCGAGGCGCGCGATCGTCGAATTCGCGAGGAAATACGAGCCGTTCGCGTTCGCCGTCGGCAACGGCACCGCCGGCCGCGAGACGGAGAGCTTCGTGCGCGGGGCGCTCGCCGAGGCGGACCTCTCGGGCGTCCTCGTCGTCCCCGTCAGCGAGTCGGGGGCGAGCGTGTACTCCGCGAGCGACGTCGCGCGCGAGGAATTCCCCGAGCTCGATCTCACGGTCCGGGGCGCGATCTCGATCGGGCGCAGGCTCCAGGATCCGCTCGCCGAGCTGGTGAAGATCGATCCGAAGTCGATCGGCGTCGGGCAGTACCAGCACGACGTCCACCAGCCGCTCCTCGGCCGCAAGCTCGGCGAGGTCGTCGAGAGCTGCGTGAACCGCGTCGGCGTGGAGCTCAACACCGCGAGCGCGGCGCTCCTCGCGCGCGTCGCGGGCGTCGGCCCCGCGCTCGCGAAGAAGATCGTCGCGCACCGCGACCAGCGGGGCCGCTTCGCCTCGCGGCCGGAGCTGCTCGAGGTCTCGGGGCTCGGGCCGCGCGCCTACGAGCAGTGCGCGGGCTTTCTGCGCATCCACGGCGCCGCGAACCCGCTCGACGCGAGCGCCGTCCACCCCGAGCGCTACGCCCTCGTCGAGCGCATGGCGGCGGATCTCGGCGTGAGCGTCGCCTCGCTCGTGGGGGACAAGGAGAAGCTCCGCGCGATCGCGATCACGAGGTACGCCTCGGAGGAGGTCGGCGAGCTCACGCTGAGGGACATCCTCGAGGAGCTCGAGCGGCCCGGCCGCGACCCGCGCGCGGGCTTCGAGCCGCCGAAGTTCCGCGAGGACGTGACGAAGCTCGAGGATCTGCGCGAGGGCATGATCCTCGAGGGCGTCGTCACGAACGTCACGGCCTTCGGCGCGTTCGTCGACGTCGGCGTCCACCAGGACGGCCTCGTCCACGTGAGCCGCCTCGCCGATCGCTTCGTGCGCGATCCGGCGGAGGTCGTGAAGGTCGGCGACAAGCTGAAGGTGAAGGTGCTCGAGGTCGATCTCGCCCGCAGGCGGATCTCGCTCTCCGCGCGTATGAGCGACGGCCCCGAGCGCGGCGCGAAGGACGCGCGCGCCCGCGCGACGCCCGGTCCGCGCGGCGGGACACCGCGGCTCGGCGCGCCGCCGCTCGCGACGCAATTCTCGAACAACCCGTTCGCGGGCCTGCTCCGGAAGTGACGGCGCGCGCTCGCGCGCTTGAACGGCGCGAAGGGAGCGTTCAACGTGCTCACGCGATGCAACCGTCGGCCGAGCGCGGCGAAGCGCGGCACGCGTCCGCCTCCCCGTGGGGCGCGGCGCGAGCCTTCTTTCGGCGGCACAAGCGCCGGATCGCGCGGCTCTTCGTGCTCGTGGCGGCGCTCGTCGTCTTCCGGGAGCTCGCGTCGGGGTGGCCGAGCGACGCGACGCTCGCGCTGCCCCTCGCGGCCCTGCGCGGCGACCCGAGCGCCGACGACGTGCTCGAGCTCACGATCGTCGCGCGCGACGGAGACGAGCGGGACGCCTTCGCCCACGCGCGCGTGCGGCTCGCCCCCTTCGCCGAGGAGCTCCGGCACCAGGTCCACCTCGCGCCGGGGCGCTACGCGGTCTTGGCCACGCGCGGCTCGGTCCACCGCGAGGGGCACTTCGAGCTGCCAGCGGACGGCGTCGTTCGGATACGATGGCTCGACCCGTGAGCACCGCCCTCGGCACCGCGCACAGCGCGGACCCGCGTATCCTCGAGCTCTCGCGCTGCGCGCTCAGCGTGCTCTCGGGGCCCGAGCGCGGCCGCGAGCGCATGATCGATCGGGACCTCTTCCGCATCGGCAAGAGCCCCGAGAACGACTTCGTGCTCTCCGATCAGACCGTCTCGCGCGCCCACTGCGAGATCGTGCGCGAGCGCAAGGGCTACCTCCTCCGGGACCTCGGCTCGACGAACGGCACGCTCCTCGACGGCGCGGAGATCAAGGAGGCGTGGCTCAAGCCGGGCGCGGTCATCACCGTCGGCAAGGTCGAGATCAAGGTGCGGCCCTTCGCCGAGCGCATCGAGCTCCTGCCGTCCGAGGCGCGCTCGTTCGGCACGCTCGTCGGCGGCTCGCTCCGGATGCGCTCGATCTTCGGGCTCCTCGAGCGCCTCGCGGACACCGACGCGACCGTCCTCATCGGCGGCGAGACGGGGACGGGCAAGGACCTGCTCGCGCGCTCGATCCACGCCGCCTCGGCGCGCGCGGAGGGCCCGTTCATCGTCGTCGACTGCGGCGCCGTCGTCGGCACGCTCATCGAGAGCGAGCTCTTCGGCCACGAGAAGGGCGCGTTCACGGGCGCCATCGCGCAGCGCCGCGGCGCCTTCGAGCTCGCCCACGGCGGCACGCTCTTCCTCGACGAGATCGGGGAGCTCCCGCTCGATCTCCAGCCCAAGCTGCTCCGCGCGCTCGAGCAGCGCGCGTTCCGGCGCGTCGGGGGGACGAAGGAGATCCGCGTCGATCTCCGCGTCGTCGCCGCGAGCAAGCGCAACCTGCGGATGGAGGTCGAGCGCGGGAAATTCCGCGAGGATCTCTTCTTCCGCCTCGCGGTCGTCCCCATCGAGCTGCCGCCGCTCCGCGAGCGCCGCGAGGACCTGCCCGAGCTCGCGGCGCGCCTGCTCGAGGAGCTCGCGCGCGCGAGCGGCCAAGAGCGCGCGCTCTCGATCTCGAGGGAGGCGCTCGAGGCGCTCGCGGCGCACGACTGGCCCGGCAACGTGCGCGAGCTGCGCAACGTCCTCGAGCGCGCGAGCTACCTCGCGAGGGCGCAGGGCCTCTCGGCGATCTCGGTCGGGATGATGCCGATGGCGGCCGCCCAGGCGGCGCCGCCCGAGCCCGAGCTCCGCTTCGCGCCGGAGAAGAGCTACCGCGAGACGCGCGCGGAGTGGGAGGCGCGCTTCGAGAGCGCCTACGTGAGCTGGCTGCTCGCGCGGCACCACGGGAACGTCTCGGCGGCGGCGCGCGCGGCCGACATGGACCGCAAGTACCTCCACAAGCTCGCGAAGAAGCACGGCGTCGCGCGCGGCGACGCCGACGACGAGCGCGAGTGAGCGGGGCGTGACGATGGGCTCGGGCTCGAGCACGCCGCGGGGCGCCCACCGAGTCCGCTGCCTCGTCGCGGTCGGCTACCGCAACCTCGCAGAGCTCCGCCTCGAGCCAGGTCCGCGCGTGAACGTGCTCTCTGGTGACAACGGCCAGGGCAAGAGCAACGTCCTCGAGGCGATCCGCTACGTCGCGAGCCTCCACAGCTTCCGCGGCGCGGGGACGGACGAGCTCGTGAGGAGCGGGGAGCAGCGCGCGCGCCTCGCCGTGAGCGCCGACGCGAGCCCGCTCGCGCACGAGCTCGAGGTCGAGCTCACGCGGGGCCGCCCTCGCGCGATCCGCCTCGATGGGAAGCGCCCTCGCTCGAACCTCGCGTGGCTCGGCGCGCTCCCCTCCGTCCTCTTTCACCCCGGCGATCTCGCGCTCGCGCAAGGCGGCCCCGACGCGCGCAGGGCCCTCCTCGACGAGATGCTCTCCGAGCTCGACCCGCTCTACGCCTCGACCCTCGCCGACTACACGCGCGCGCTTCGGAGCCGCAACCGGCTGCTCAAGGAGGAGCCGCCGAACGTCCGCGCGATCACCGCGTTCGACGCGCTGCTCGCCGCCGCGGGGACGATCCTCGCGCAGGCGCGGGCGCGGCTCGTCTCGGACCTCGCGCCCCGCGCCGACCGCGTCTGGCGCGAGCTCTTCGACGCCGAGGTGCCGCTCGAGATCGCGTTCGCCCCGCGCGTCTCGCCGGAGGAGGGGGCGCTCGCGCGCGCGCTCGCCGCGAGCCTCGCGAAGGACCTCGCGCGGGGCTTCACCGCGGAGGGGCCCCACGCCGACGACGTCACCCTGCGCGTGCGCGAGGGGAGCGCGCGGCACCACGCCTCGCAAGGGCAGCAGCGCGCCCTCGTCCTCGCGCTCAAGGTCGCGGAGCTCGAGCTCCTCGCCGAGCGGACCGGGCGCGCGCCGATCCTCCTCTTCGACGACGTCTCGAGCGAGCTCGACGCGACGCGGAGCCGGCGCCTCTTCGCGCTGCTCGCGCGGCTGGGCGGGCAGGTCTTCCTCACGACGACCGACCCACGGTTCGTCCTGCTCGACGAGGAACGCACGGACTTTCGCGTGATCGAGGGGAGGGTCGAGCGTACCTGAGCCTCGAGGCGTCGGCACAGAAGGGCACAATATCGTGCGGCACAGCCTTTGCTCAACTAGGCGCAACCTCAAAGGAGTGAGTCATGCGCCCCTCTTCCACGTTCCTTCGCCTCTCGGGTGGCCTCGCGCTCTTGGCGATGCCGCTCCTCCTCGGCTCTCGCGGCTGCGTGCCTGGCGAGAGCCACGAGCGCTGCCCGGATGAGCGGGCGCCCGTCTGTGGTGTCGACGGCGTCACGTATGACAACACCTGCGAGGCGGAGCAGGCAGGCGTCGAGGTGGCGTACGAGGGGGCGTGCGGCGTGGCCTGCTACACGCTCTACGCGCCGGTCTGCGGGACGGACGGCGTGACGTACCCGAACGACTGCTACGCCGCGCAGTCGGGCGCCACGATCGCGCACGAGGGCGAGTGCGGCGTCGCGTGTTACGAGCTCTACGCGCCGGTCTGCGGGACGGACGGCGTGACGTATCCGAACGACTGCTACGCCGCGCGCGCCGGCGTCGAGATCGCGTACCCAGGCGGCTGCGCGTGTCTCCCGGTGCTCTGCGATCTCGACTGCCCCTATGGGCCCGATCGCGACCCGATGACGGGCTGTGAGGTCTGCCGCTGCGCGCCGCCCCCGACCCCGGAGTGTGTGCGCGACGCCGACTGTGGCGACGGGCAGCGCTGCGTCCACTACGGCCTCGCCTGCGACTGCGGCCCGGAGGGCGACTGCGCCTGCCCCGACGTGGCCTACTGCGAGCCGATCGAGCCGACGCACGCCTGCTGGATCGACGCCGACTGTGGCGAAGGGCAGCGCTGCGTCCACGACAGTCTCGGCTGCGACTGCGGTCCGGGGGGCGACTGCGCCTGCCGCGACGTGACCTACTGCGAGCCGATCGAGCCGACGCACGCCTGCTGGACCGACGCCGACTGTGGCGAAGGGCAGTACTGCGCGCTCCCCGAGGTCGACTGCTACTGCGCCGACGACGCCGGCCCGTGCACCTGCCCCGCCGTCGCTGGGTTCTGCACGGTCCGCGAGGATGATCCCACCTACTGCCGGACGGACGCGGACTGCGCGTCGGACGAGACCTGCGTGACGCGCGCGGTCGACTGCGCCTGCGCGCCGGGCGAGCGCTGCGACGACTGCCCGATCATCGGCGTCTGCAACCCGATCGAGGACCCCACCTACCCGCCGACGGAGTGCTCGACCGACGCGGACTGCGCCGAGGGTGAGATGTGCATCCACCACGACTGCGACTGCGCCGACGGTGGCCCCCCAGGCGACCCCTCCGACGCGGGCGTCCCTCCGCCGGCCTGCCACTGCCCGCCGAGCGGCACCTGCGCCGCGTACCTCGTCGGGATCTGAGCGAGCGACCGAGCGTCGCCACGAAGCGGCGAGCCTCCGAGCGAGGCTCGCCGCTTCGGCGTTCCGCCCTCTCCGTCCGGCCGGGCCTCGCCGCGCTCGCGCGTGGTAGCGTCCGCGCCCCGAGGAGAACCCGATGAAGCTCTACATCAAGCCAGGTGCCTGCTCGCGCGCGCCCCACATCATCGCCCACGAGGTGGGCCTCGCCGTCACGCTCGAGAAGGTGGACACGAAGGCCGGCCGCACCGAGTCGGGCGCCGACTTCTCCGCGATCAACCCGCGCGGCTACGTGCCGGTGCTCGAGCTCGACTCGGGCGAGCGCCTCACCGAGGCGTCGGTCGTCTGCGAGTACCTCGCCGACCGCGCGCCGGAGAAGAAGCTGATGGCGCCCTTCGGCACGATGGAGCGCTACCGCCAGCTCGAGTGGTTCAACTTCATCGCGACCGAGCTCCACAAGGGCGGGATGGGCCCGCTCTTCAACCCCAATTTCGGCCCCGAGCTGAAGCAGCTCTTCCGCGACGCGCTCGCGCGGCGGCTCGGCGACCTCGCGGCGCACCTCGAGAAGCACGACTACCTCGTCGGCGACGCCTTCAGCGCCCCCGACGCCTACGCGTACGTCGTGCTCTCGTGGGCGCCCTACGTGAAGGTCGACCTCTCGCGGTGGCCCTCGCTCGTCGCGTACGCGGCGCGGATCGGCGAGCGCGCGAGCGTGAAGGCGGCGGCGAAGGCCGAGGGGCTCGGCTGACGGATTCGTGCGGTGAAGCGGCGGCTGGCGTGGCTCGGTGAGGCCGCGCGGCGCGCCTTCAGCGGCTGAAGTAGCGCGTCGCGCTCGCCCGCTCGGCGTCCGCGCGCTCGGCGCAGAGCGTCGTCGCCTCGAGCGCGGACTCGAGGTTGCGCGGGCCGCCGACGATGCGCGCCGCCCGCTCGGCGAAGAAGGCGCGCCCCGCCTCCGCGTGCTCGCGATCGCAGAAGCTCGTGATGGTGAAGGGGAGGTAGCTCGACGCCTCGTCGCCGAGCTGCTCGTGGAGCGCGTCGTAGCGCGCGAGCAGCCAGGCCCACGCCGCGTCGCGGCTCGTCCGGTTGCGGAGCAGCGCGAAGAGCAGGCGCGTGCGCTCGTTGAGGCGCAGGCGCGGATCGAGGATGAGCTCGAGGGCGCGATCGCGGAGCGCGGGCTCCTCGAAGCGCGCGATCCCTTGGAGGAGCCGCTGCCGGAGCACGCCGTCGCTCGAGCGGAAGAGCTCGTCGGTGAAGCGGGTGAAGAGCGCCTCGTCGCCCTCGCTCGCGGCAACGACGAGCGCGACGTCGACGAGGTCGGTCGGCAGGGCGTCGGGGTGGAGGCGATGATCGCCGCGCGGCCCCTCGCCGAGGAAGGCGAGGCCGCGCGCTCGCGCCTCGCGCCGAACGGCGGGATCGCGCGCCGTCTCGGCGAGGAAGCTCAAGACCGAGGCGCGGAGCGCGCGGACCTCGGGCGCCTCGTCGCCCGCGCCGCGCCGCGGGCCCCAGCCCAGGCGCCGCAGCTGCGGCGCGTAGAGGCGCTGCGCGCGCCGCTCGAGCCTCGGCCGCTCGCGATCTTCGACGAGCCGCTCGCTCGCGAAGGTGTAGAGGGCGCTCGGCGCGAGCGCGACGAAGCGCGCCTCGCTCGCCGCCATCGGCTCGAGCGCCTCGAGGGCCGTCGTGAACTCCGTCTCGCCCGCCTCCTCGCTCGAGCGGATCGCGTCCGCGAGCGTGAGGAGATCGCGGGTGCTCGCCACGCCGCCCCGCGCGCCGGGGCGGAAGGGCTCGCGCGCGCCGCGCGAGGGCGCGATCGCGGCGCGGATGATGGGCGCGAGCGCCGCGAGCGAGGCTGGGCTCGACGCGAAGCGGTAGTAGCCGCGGCCCTGCGGGTTGGGCCAGACCCACGCCGGGCACGAGGGGAGCGTGAGCGTCCCCGCCTCGCGATCGAGGAGCGTGCACGCCTCGCGGATCGTGCCGCCCGCCTCGGCGTAGGTCGCGCAGACGGGGATCGTCCAGCGCGGGCTCGCGTCCGCGCTCGAGCCGAGCGGCCGATAGCGCGTCTGGGTGAGCGGCACCTCCGCGACGCCACCCTCGCCGCAGCTCGGCGCCCCGAAGCGGACGAGCGGGATCCCCGCCTGGGTGGTGAAGCTCTCGAGGATCGCGCGCGTCCCGGGCGGCGCGCCCGCCGCCTCGAGCGCCTCGACGAAGTCGGCGCTCGTCGCGTTCGCGCTCGCGTGCGCGCGGAGGTAGCGGCGGATTCCGTCGCGGAAGCGCTCGGGCCCGACGAACGCCTCGAGCATCGCGAGCACGCTCGCGCCCTTCGAGTACGTGATGCCGTCGAAGGCGTTGGAGATGTCGTCGCGCGAGCGGATCGGCTGACGGATCATGCGCGCCGAGGCGAGGCTGTCCTCGCCGAACGCCTCGAGCTGCGTCACGAGCTCCGTCGTGCGCGGCTCGAGCGCGGGGAAGGTCGCCTCGACGATCGGCGTCTCCATCCACGTCGCGAACGCCTCGTTCAGCCAGAGGTCGTCCCAGAACGCCATCGTGACGAGATCGCCGAACCACATGTGCGCGAGCTCGTGCGCCATCACGAAGGCGAAGCCGCGCTCTTGGGCGACGGGCGGATCGGTGGAGAGCAGGAGGAGCTGATCGCGGAAGGTGACGAGCCCCGGGTTCTCCATGGCGCCCGCGCCGAAGTCGGGGACGGCGACGATGTCGAGCTTGTCGAAGGGGTACGCGATCTGGAATTCGCGCTCGAGCGCCGCGACGATCGCGGGCGTGTGGTCCATCGCGAAGGCGAGCTCGGCGCCGCGGCCGCGCGGCGCGAGCCCGTGGAAGGGGAGCGCCCGATCGCGGACGTCGTTCGGGGGGATGGTGCCCTCCACGACGTCGAAGGGGCCCACGGCGAAGGCGACGAGGTAGCTCGGGAGCGGCTCCGTCGCTCGAAACCGGACGACGCGCGCGCCGTCCTCGACGCTCGACTCGAGCTCGCCCGTGTTGGCGAACGCGCTCATGCCCTCGGGGACGACGAGGGTGAGGTCGAAGGGGACCTTGAAGCGCGGCTCGTCGAAGCAGGGGAACGCCTTGCGCGCCGAGATCGCCTCGAATTGCGTGAACGCGTAGCGATCGTCGCCGACCGCGACCCGGTAGAGGCCGTCGAGCCCCTCCTCGAAGGGGCGCTCGTAGTCGATCGTGAGCCGCGCGCGCCCAGGGCCGACCGGGCGCGGGAACGAGGCGACGGCCGTCCCGTCGCTCCCCTCGCGCTCCGTCCACGTCCCCTCGACCGTACCGCGCTCGTCCTCGAGCGCGACGCGCGAGACGCGCAGGCCCTGCCCGTGGAGCCAGATCCGCGGGCTCGCCTCGTCGACGCGGAGATCGAGGATCGCGCGGCCCGCGAACGCCTCGGCGCTCGGATCGACGTGGAGCGCGAGGCTCACCCGCGTCGGGCGCACGCCGTCGGGGAGGCGAAACGGGGTCGGCTCGTCGGCGATCGACGCCGCCGGGGTCGGCTGCTCCGCGCGCGCGTCCGGTCGAGGCCCGTACTCGGGCATCACGGCGTGCCCGGATCCGGCGCACGCCGAGAGGGCGCTCGTGAGCGAGAGGAGGGCGAGGAGCGAGCCGGTCCGATGTCGCATGCGCTCCGTTTGCCACGCGGGCGCCGCCGCCGCATGGCGACGCGCCGAGCCGCGGGTGCGCGACGGAGCGGGTTATGCTCGCGGCTTGCCCACGACGGCGCGCAACCTCTGCTTCCACTACGTGACCGAGCGCCCCTCCGAGCGGCGGCTCGGGATCGACGTCGAGTCGCTGCGCCGCGTGCTCACGCGCGAGCTCGCGCGCCGCAGGCCGGCGCGCCTCTCGGAGTACCTCGAGCGCCCGCCCGGCCCCGATCGCTTCACCGTCTCGTTCGACGACGCGCACGCTTCCGTCCTCACGCTGGCCGCGCCGCTCCTGCGTGAGCTCGGGATCCCGGCGACGCTCTTCGTCCCGAGCGCGTGGGTCGGGACAAGCCCCGAGTGGCTCGACGAGGCGGGCCTGCGCGCGCTCCTCGCGTTCGACTTCGAGCTCGGCGCGCACACGATCCACCACCCTCGGATGGGCGTGCGCCTCTTCGGCGAGGACGAGGCGGCGCACGCCGCGCGGCTCGGCGAGGAGGCCCGCGGCTCGCGCGCGCGCCTCGAGCGCTGGATCGGGCGCGACGTCGCGCTCTTCGCGTACCCCTACGGCGAGGATCCAAAGCTCGCGCGCGAGGCCGTCCTCGCGGCGGGCCTTCGCGCCGGCTTCACGATCCGCGACGCGCGCGACATCGACGGCGAGCCCGAGTGGGACGGCGATCGCGCCTCGATCCCGCGCATGGACGGGCTCGAGGCGACGGGGCTCGTCGCGCCGCGGAGCGAGCAGCCGCTCCCGATCTCCGTCGTCGTCCCCGTGCGCGATCGGCCGCGGATGATCCGCGAGGTCGTGCGTCGCTGGACCGAGCAGAGCTACCCCGAGGATCGCTACGAGGTGATCGTCGTGGACGACGGCTCGGCGCGCCCGCTCGAGGGCGCGTTCGACGACCCGCGCGTCCGCGTGCTCCGCGTCTCGAGCCCGAGCGAGCCGTTCCGCGCGGGCCGCGCGCGCAACCTCGGCGTCGAGGCGGCGCGCTTTCCGCTCGTCCAGCTCGCCGACTCGGACGTCGTCGTCCCGCGCGACTTCCTCTGGGCCGTGGACTGGGCGCACCAGCGGACGGGCGGCTCGGGCGTCGGCCGCGCGGTCCTGCTCGGCGCGCTGAGCGGCTACAACCTCCGAGACCTCGGGCAGCGCCACCGCCTCGCGGACGTCGAGCGCGAGGCGGACCTCTCTCGGCTCCCGTGGATCCCCGATCGGCAGCGCGAGCCCGTCGTGCGCGCCGTGATCGACAACGTCGACTGGCTCGAGGACGTGTTCCGGCTGGCGTACACGGGCAACGTCTCGTTCCCGCGCGAGCTCTTCGAGGAGGTGGGCGGCTTCGCGACCGAATTCTCGGGCTGGGGGCTCGAGGACCTCGACCTCGGCCTAAGGATGGAGCGCGCCGGCGCGAGCTTCCTCTACTCGCGCTTCGCGATGGGCTACCACCTCGAGGACGAGGACGAGCCAGCGCCGCGTAACCCGTTCCGGCGCGCGCGCGCGACCCGCGACGACTTCGCGGGCTACCTCGCGAACCTCGAGCGCCTGCGGAGGCTCCACCCGAGCGACGCGAGCGTCACGCGCTTCTGCGCGCGCACGGAGGCGGACGTCGACGAGATCACGGGCCGTCCGTCCACGGTGGGCGTCGAATTCGGCGGCGCGCTCGCGAGCGATGGCCCGAGCTCGCCGCTCCACCACGCGATCCACCGCGTCACGCCGGGCGGCGTCCACGGCGACGAGCTCCTCGAGCGCGTCGCCTACGCCGAGCGCGTCGGCGCGCGGCGGCTCTGGCTCCAGGGCGGCGACGTCGCGCGCGACCCGAGGCTCGCGCGCGTCCTCGAGGCCGCCCACGCCGCGAAGCTCCGCGTGGGTCTCCAGGCGCGGCCGCTCGGCCTCGCCGACGCGAGCCTCGCGCGACGCCTCGCCGCGCTCGGCGTGGACCACGTGACGCTCCTCGTCGACCCCGCGCACGACGCGCTCGATCCTCGCCACGAAGGCGCCTACGAGGCGAGCCTCGCGGCGCTCCGGGCGGCGGGGATCCACGCGGGCGCGCGCGTCGTGGCCGCCTCGCTCGAGGACGCGCGCCGAGGGATCGAGCGCGCGCGATCGCTCGGCCTCGACGCGCTCCGTGTGGCCGTCCCCAGCTCGCTCCGCGGCGCGATCGGGTCGCTCGCCGAGGGCGCGCACGTCGAGGCGCTCGAGCCCTGACCGCGCGCCACGTCACCTCGAGCGAGGCGCGCCGTGAGCCGCCGTCGGCCGCGCCGTCAGCGCGCCGCGCCGCGCTCGCGCAAGCTCGCGAGCGAGAAGCCGGGGATGAGCGATCGAGGCGTGCGGGGCGCGTCGTCCTCGACGAGCCCGAGGCTCCACGCGAGGCGGCCGACGATCGCCTCGGGGCGCTCGCCGCGCGCGCGGAGCTCGGCGATCGAGGGCGCGCCGTGGCGCTTGGCGAGGCGCTCGCCGTCGGGGCCACGCACGAGCGGGACGTGCGCGTAGCTCCGCGGCGTGCCGCCGAGCGCGCGCGTGATCGCGATCTGTCGCGGGGTCGAGGCGAGGAGGTCGTCCCCGCGCACGACGTGCGTGATCCCCATCGCGAGATCGTCGAGCGTCACCGCGAGCTGGTAGCTGTGCATCCCGTCCGCGCGCCGCACGACGAAGTCGCCCGCGGGGAGCGCGTCGATGGGCCCGCGGACCTCGTCGACGAAGGGCTCGGCGCGCTCGAAGCGGAAGCGGAGCGCGGAGGGGCGATCGGGGTGAGAGGGGCGCTCACGGCAGGTGCCCGGGTAGCTCGCTCCCTCGGGCGCGTGCGGCGCGCTCGCGATCGACTCGATCTCCTTGCGCGAGCAGGTGCAGCGGAAGAGGTGGCCGCTGCGATCGAGGCTCGCGATCGCCGCGTCGTAGCGCTCGCGTCGCTCGGACTGCCGGTAGGGGCCGAAGGGCCCGCCGACGTCCGGGCCCTCGTCCCAGTCGAGCCCGAGCCAGAGGAGATCCTCGAGCATCGCGGCCTCGGCGCCAGGCCGCACGCGCGGCGTGTCGAGATCCTCGACGCGGAGCACGAACGCACCAGCGCGAGCGCGCGCAGCGAGCCACGCGACGAGCGCGGTCCGCGCGGTCCCGAGGTGGATCGAGCCCGTCGGAGAAGGCGCGAAGCGCCCCCGATGGGGCGCGAGCGGCGGAGGGATCATCGAGCGCAGCCTAAGACGGCAGAGGGCCCGCCGCGTGAGCGACGAGCCCTCGAGCCGGTCGATCGACGACTAGCCGTCGATCACCAGCGGTCGCCGCCGCCGCGACCGCC
>JBDHVC010000064.1:0-26417 GCA_039809495.1 Sandaracinaceae bacterium | reverse complement strand
CAGTGGCGCGGCGAAGATCAGATCGCGTCGATCGTGGACTCGGCGCGTGGCCCACGCTTCTTCGACCACGACGGGCGAGGCCGGCTCGTACGCGAGCGTCGTCCCGATCGGACGATCGAGCGCGCGATGGACGCGGTGGGGAACGTCTATCGATATCGTGTTCCCCCTCCCTGAGTCAGCACTCGACGGCGTCCGCGATGGTCGAGGGTTCGAGCGGGACGGTGCTCGAGAGGCGTCCTTCGGGCGGCGTGGCGGGTCGAGCGGTCGTCGTGGTCGAGCGCCGCCGGGCGGCTTGGTGTGGCGTGAGGCGGATCCGTCGCGTAGGAGGCTCAATGAGAGACCCGACGATGGTGCTCCTCCGCTACCTCACCGCGATGGTCGGCACGCTCTTCGCGCGCCTGCGCCGCGGGCCGCTTCGGCCGTCGTGGTCGTTCGCGTTCGAGGCGTCCGTCGCGTTCCTCCGTGCGACCTCGCGCGCCGCGAGCGGCCGCCCGGCGCTCGAGCAGCGCGCGGTCTGGAGCGCGACCCGAGCGCCGAGGAGCCCGGTGATGAAGCGCGTGCGGCGCGAGCGCGTGGACGTCGGCGGCGTACCCGCGGACTGGTTCGTGCCGCGCGCGAGCGAGGGCGAGCCGGACCACCGGGCGAGCGAGCGCCCCGTCGTGCTCTTCATGCACGGCGGCTCGTTCATCTTCGGATCGAACGACTCGCACGAGGAGATGATCGCGCGCATCGCGCTCGCGGCTGACGCGCGGGTCCTGGCGATCGAGTACCGCCTCGCGCCCGAGGCGACGTTCCCCGCGGCGATCGAGGACGCCATGACAGCCTATCGCTGGCTGCGGGCGCAGGGCGTCCCCGAGCGCGCGATCGTGCTCGCGGGCGACTCCGCGGGGGGCAACCTGAGCCTCACGACGCTCCTCGCGCTGCGCGAGCGGGGCGAGCCGCTGCCGGCGGGGGCGATGCCGATCTGTCCCTGGGTGGATCCGCTGCGCGCGGGGGGCTCGATGGCGACGAACGAGCGCTTCGACTGGGGCGTCGAGGGCGACTTCGCCGACTGGCGCGCCAGCTACGCGGGAGGCGCCGATCCGGAGCAGCCGGCGATCTCCCCGCTCCGCGCCGAGCTCACGGGCCTGCCGTCGCTGCTCGTGCTCTGGGGCGAGTGCGAGCTGCTGCGCGACCAGGTGCGCGACTTCGTGGCCGCGGCCAACGCGGCCGGGCTCGACGTCGAGGCGCACGAGCACCCCGACATGGTGCACGACTGGATGACCCTCCACGCCCACACGCCGGAGGCGGAGGCGGCCTACCAGGAGATGGGCGCGTTCGTGAGGCGCGTGACGAAGCGATGAAGCGTCGTCGGATCGCGGAGGGTCGAGGGGTCTTCACGCGCGGGGCGCTCTCGCGAGGCAACGGCGCGGATCGAGCCGCGATGAGGGCGGCCCACGCCGCTCACCCGAGAGGAGACGAGATGACGCCGCGCCCCCACGACGCCCGCGACCGCCGCACGCCGAACGCCGAGGGCGTCCGCCTCGGAGGGGCGAGCCCTCCCGACACGGCTCGCCCAACGGCCGCTCGATGTTATCCTCGCCCGATGCGTCGCGCTCAGCACCTCGCTCTCCCGTCTCTCCTCATCGCCTTCGGGCTCGCCGTGGTCGGCTGCGACTGCGCGGGCGACGACGGCTCGAACCTGCGGCGCGACGCGGGCGGCGGAGGCGGCGACGCCTACCACGAGCCGCCGCCCGACGGCGGCGACGACGGCGAGGTCTGCGACAACGGGCTCGACGACGACGGCGACGGAGACGTCGACGAGGGCTGCCCCTGCGTGCCGGGCGCGGTGCAGCGCTGCTTCCGCGGCGATCCGGCGCTCGCCGCCGTCGGCGCGTGCAACTGGGGCTCGCAGGAGTGCGCGAGCACGGGGAGCGAGTTCGGCGTCTGGGACGCGTGCCGCGGTGACGGCGAGCCGAGCGCGGAGCTCTGCGACGGCGTGGACAACGACTGCAACGGCGCGACGGACGAGGGCTGCGAGTGCCCGCCCGGCGCGACGCGCGAGTGCTACACGGGCGATCATGGCGTGGGGGTCGGCCTCTGCCATCGCGGGACCGAGACCTGCGTCGTCGGCCCGGGCGGCTCGACGTGGAGCGGCTGCGAGGGGGACGTCGTCCCGAGCACGGAGCTCTGCGACGGCTCCGAGGACGAGGACTGCGACGGCCTCATCGACGAGGGCTGCGACTGCACCGAGGGTGAGACGCGCCCCTGCTACGGAGGCCCCGCCGGGACCGAGGGCGTCGGCGTCTGCCACGGAGGCACCCAGACGTGCACGAGCGGGAGCTGGGGCGCGTGCGTCGGCGCGGTGCTCCCGGGCGTCGAGAGCTGCAGCGGTCGCCTCGACGAGGACTGCGACGGCCTCGTGGACTGCGCCGACTCGAGCTGCGAGGCGGATCGCGCCTGCTGCACGCCCTACGACGAGGTCGTCCCCGTCGTCCCGAGCAGCGTCGAGCTCGTCTTCGTCGTCGATCGCTCCGGCAGCATGGACTGGCCCGCGCAGGGGACGACGCGCACGCGCTGGGAGGAGCTGCGCTCGGCGATGGACACGGTGCTCCCGCTCCTCACCGACCTGCCGATGGGCCTCCTCACCTTCCCGGAGATGGACGGCACGCCCGAGCGCCTGAGCTGTCGCGTCGCCTCGACGCTCGACATCGGCATCGCGCTCGGCACGGGCCCCGCGATCAGCGCGCGCCTCGTCGTCGTCGATCCGCGCGCGGGCGACACGCCCACGCCGGACGCGCTCACGACCGCGGAGAACTACCTCCGCACGCACCCGACGAGCCTCCCGCGCTTCGTGGTGCTCGCGACCGACGGACTCCCCGAGCCGAACTGCGGCGCGACGGTGCCGGCGGCCGTCGCCGGGATCGAGCGCCTGCGCACGACCTACCACGTCGACACCTTCGTCCTCGGCTTCGTCGGCCCCGATCGCGACGGCAGCACGGCGGGCATCCCGGCGCTCCAGGACGGCCTCAACCAGATGGCCGTCGCAGGCGGACGCGCGCGGACGGGGACGCTCCGCTACTACGAGGCCGTGGACGGCCCCGCCTTCGAGCGCGCGCTCCGCGCGATCCTCGCGTCGGCGACCGACTGTTCGTTCACGCTCGCGAGCGCGCCCGCGCGCCCCTCGCGCGTCACCGTCCGGCAGAACGGCGCGGTCGTGCCCACGTCGCGCTACACCCTCTCGGGCCGCAACCTCACCTTCACCGGCGCCGCGTGCGACGCGATCCGCGCTGGGACGGTGACGACGATCTCGGTCAGCGACGGCTGCTGACCGCGTGCCCCGGGCGCCGAGGCGGCCCGTATCGCCAAGCCTCGGTTGAAGGCGCTCGGCCGAAGACCGCATACTCGAGCCATGACGGTCTCATCGATCCCTCGCGAGCCCGCGTGGCCGAGGGGCGTCGCCCTCGCCGCTTTGCTGCTCTCGCTCGTGGGCGCGGGCTGCGAGCCCAGCACGCTGCTCGCGATCCAGTTCCAGACCGATCTCGTGCCGGGCGTCGAGTTCGACGAGCTCGAGCTCGAGGTCGACGGGCAGCGCTGGATCGAGCGACGCGTCGGCGACCGAGACAGCTTCTCTCGGATGACGATCCTCGCGGAGCGCGAGGGGATCGCGCCTGGGCGCAAGACCGTCCGGGTCACGCTCGGCGGTCGCGGGAACCACATCTTTCGAGAGCGGGTGTTCGAGCTCCGCGATCGCCGCATCGTGCCCATCGTGATCGAGCGGAGCTGCCGCGACGTGACGTGCCCGGGAGCGTCGGACGACCCCGCCGCCATCAACTGCGCCGGCGGGCGCTGCGTCCCATCGACCTGCGGCGAGGACGGCACGGCCGGCTGTCCAGCGCCCGCGTGTGACGCGGCCCACCCGTGCCCCAGCTCCGGTACGGCCTGCGTCGAGGACACCTGCGTGGAGGGCTCCTGCCTCGCGCTCCCGCGCGCGGACGCGTGCGGCGATGGCGAGCTGTGCATCCCCGGGGAAGGCTGCCTGCCGCGCTCCGGCAGGGGCGACGCGGGCACCTTCGACGCCGGGGAGGCGCCGCTCGATGCGTTCACTCCAGGCCCGGAGTGCACGCGCGATGACGACTGTGCGGGCGGCGTCGGGTGCGACGTCGGGCGCTGCGTCGGGGGACGGTGTGAGCTCCGCTCGCGATGCGACGCAGGCGAGCGCTGCTGCGGCGACGTGTGCGCGACGAGCTGCGACACCGGCCCCTGCGCCGGGCGTGCGGCGGGCTACGAGTGCCGCCCTGCGGCGGGCCTCTGTGACCTCCCCGAGCTCTGCGACGGCGTGAGCCCCGACTGCCCCGCCGACCGGCTCGTGGCGCTCGGCACCGCGTGCCGCGACGCTCGCGGAGACTGCGACGTGGCCGAGGCCTGCGACGGCGTGAGCCCAAGCTGCCCCGCCGACCACCTCGTGGCGCCGGGCACCGCGTGCCGCGCCGCTCGCGGAGACTGCGACGTGGCCGAGGTCTGCGACGGCTCGAGCCCGAGCTGCCCCGCCGACGTCCGGCAACCCGCGGGCACCGTCTGTCGCGCTGCGCGCGGCACATGCGACCTCCAAGAGGTGTGTACCGGGACGAGCGACGCCTGCCCGTCGGACGCCTACAAGCCCGACGGCTCGCTCTGCCGGAGCCCAGGGCTCTGCCTGGTCAACGCGGAGTGCGCGGGAGGGGTCTGCGTGGGTGAGTCCTGCCCCCCTGGGACCTCGTGCCGATGCGGGGGAGCCTGCCTCGGCCCGAGGGAGGTGTGCCCCTGACAGCGCGCCCCGACTCGACGGATCACGTCGAGTGAGGCGCGCTGTCACCCCCGACGGGATCGAAGCCTGAGAGGCCTCTCAGGCTCGGTTCAGGGACGCTCCGCGGGGATGCGGGAGAACGGCCTCGTGCCCCGAGCTCCCAGCCCCTCACGCCCCCTCGCCGCGCTCGCGCTGCTCGTCGCGCTCGTGCCCGCACGCTCCGCCGCGGCGCAGGCCGTCTCGTTCGACGAGGCGATCGGGCTCTCGCTCGACGCGCCGCTCGTGCGCGGCGAGGCGCGGGCGCTCGAGGCGCGGCGCGCGGGCGACGGGCGGATCTCGGACACCACGGAGCCGAGCCGGCTCTCGCTCACGCCCGGGGCGCGCGTCCTCTCCGAGGCGGATCGCGGCTTCGAGGGGCAGCTCGCGATCGGGCACGCGTGGAACCTGGAGGGCCTCGCCGACGCACAGCGCAGGAGCGCTCGGAGCGAGCGGGAGGCGCTCGGCGTGGCGCTCCGCGCGCGCGCGCTCGAGCAGCGCCTCGCCGCGGCGCTCGCGTGGCTGAACCTCCGCGAGGCCGAGCTCCACCGCGAGGCGGCGGACGAGGCGCGGGCGCTCGCGGAGCGGCTCCTCGAGCGCGCTCGTCGGGCGAGCCGCGCGGGCGTCGCGACCGCGGCGGACGAGGCCGAGGCGCTCGCCTTCCTCTCCGAGGCGCGGGCCGCGCTCCTCGCCGTGCACGAAGAGATCGTCGACGCGCAGGTCGAGCTCGGCGCGGCGCTCGGGCGAGGCGACGTCGAGACGCTGCGCACCGAGGGCCCGCTCCCGACGCCGGCTCTGCCCTCCGCCCCGGAGATCGAGCGGCGCCTCGCCGAGCGCGCGCGCGTCCCGAGCGTGGAGCTCGAGCGCCTGCGCGCCGTCGCCGCGCGAGCGCGCGAGGTGGAGCACGCGGCCGCGCGGGGCGCGCGCCTCGACGCGGAGCTGATCGTCTCGCGCGAGTCCCCCTCGGGCCTGATCGTGTTCGGCCAGGTCGGCCTCTCGGTCCCGCTCGCGGACCTCGCGGCGCGCGAGCGCGCGCTCGATCGAGAGCAGGCGACGCTGCACGAGAGCCGCGCGGAGGAGGCCGCGCTCGCGTGGCGCCGCGAGGCGCACCGCGTCGCCCACGAGGTCGAGCACGCGACGGCGACGCTCGCGAGCTACCGCGAGGAGCTCCTCCCCGCGCTCGAGGCGCTCGTCCAGGTGCGCGAGCGACAGCTCGCCGTGGGCGAGACGACGAGCTTCTACGTGCTCGACGCGAGCCGACGCCTCGCCGCCGTCCGCGCGGCGCTCGCCGAGGCCGAGACGCGCGCCGCGTGGACGACGAGCCGCGCCTGGCTCCTGCTCGCGCTCGACGCCGAAGGGGAAGGGGCGGAACGATGAATCTCCTCGGCTCTTCGCGATCTTCTGGATCGAGGCGCCTCGCGCTCCTGCTCGCGTCGACCGGGCTCGCGCTCCTCGTCGCCTCCGGCTGCGGCCCGGACGCGGCGCCGACCGAAGGCGCCTCGAGCCCCGAGGCGGCGCGCGCGCCCCGCACGAGCCGCGTCGGCGCGCCGAGCGACCTCTCGCTCCTCGAGGCGCCCGCCCGCGTCGTCGCCGCGCCGGGCTCCGAGGCGCGCGTCGTCCCATCGCACGAGGCGCGCGTCCTCGCGGTGCTCGTCCGCGAGGGCGATCGCGTCGAGGCGGGCGCGCCCATCGCCGAGGTGGTGATGCCGGCCGTGCTCGAGGCGGCCGCGCGGCTCGGCGCGATCACCCCGGCGCGCGCGCTGAGGAGCGCGCGGCAGAGCGAGCTCTCGGCGCTCCAGGGCGAGGGCCTCGTCGATCGCGCGAGCGTCTTCGAGCAGGAGACGGCGCTCGCGAGCCTCGACCTCGATCGGCGGCTCGCCCTCGCGACGCTCCGCGCGGCCTCGCTGACCACGGCCGAGGCGAGCCGCGCGCTCGGGCGCGGCGCGGTCACGCTCCGCGCGCCCATCGCGGGCGTCGTGCGTGAGGTGAGCGCCGTCGTCGGCGAAGTGCGCGGCCCCTCCGCGCCCGCCCTCGCGGTGATCGCCGCGCCCACCCCGACGCGCGTCGAGGCCCGCTTCGCGAGCGGGCTGCCGCGCGACGCGGCGTTCGAGTTCGTCGGCCTCGGCGGCGAGCGGATCGCCCTCGCGGACGCGCCCCTCTCTCTCGCCGTCGATCCGAGCGACGCGAGCGCGCTCGCTTGGTTCGAGCCCGCCGAGCCCACCCTCCTCGACGCCCCGATCCGGGGGAGCGTGCGCGTCGTCCCGCGCGGCCTCGACGCCGTGGAGCTCGACGCCCACGCGCTCGTCCTCGACGCCGATCGCACCTTCGTCGAGCGCGTGGTGGAGGGCGGGGAGACCGAGCGCGTCGCCGTCCGCGTGCTCGCCACCTCCTCGACGCGCGCGATCGTGCGCGCCGAGGACGCGAGCGCGCACCTCGCGGTCGGCGATCGCGTCTCGCTCGAGCCGGCCGTCGCCGTGGTGGAGGACTGACGTGGCTCACGCGCCGAACGACGGCCCCCTCGCGAGGCTCGCGCTCGCCTCCATCCGGCACCGGCGCGGCGTCGTCCTCACGACGCTCGCGCTCGCGGCGGCGGCGATCGTCGTGGGCTCGCACCTGCGCCTCGACGCGCTCCCCGACGTGACGAGCACGCAGGTCCTCGTCCTCACGCGCGCGCCGGGCCTCACGCCGGAGGAGGTCGAGCGCCTCGTCACGCGCCCGATCGAGCTCGGCCTCGGCGGCCTCCCCTCCGCGGAGGGCCACCGCAGCCTCTCGCGCTACGGGCTCTCGGCGATCACCGTCGTCTTCGAGCGCGGGACGGAGCTCGTGCGCGCGCGCCAGCTCGTGAGCGAGCGCCTCGCCGCGGTCGTCGGCTCGCTCCCGCCCCAGGCCGAGCCCCCCGAGCTCGGCCCGATGAGCGGCGGGCTCGGCGAGATCTTCCAATTCGTCGTGCGCTCGAATCGCCGAGATCCCGCCGAATTGCTCGAATTCGTGAGCCTCGAGGTCGCCCCGGAGCTCCGCGCGATCCCCGGCATCGTGGAGGTGAACCCCTGGGGCGGGGCGCGGCGCACGATCGACGTCGTCGGCGATCCGGTCCGCATGAGCGCGCGCGGCGTGACGCTCGAGGCGCTCGCCACGGCCACCGAGCGCGCCGTGGGCATCGCGCCGGGCGCGAGCCTCCCCGTCGGGCAAGCGAGCCACGTCCTCCTGCGCGGTCGCTCGCAGCCGAGCCGGCCCGAGGAGCTCGGCGCGGCGCTCCTCCCCTTCGAGGATCCGAGCGGCGAGACACGGTGGGCGCGCCTCGCGGACGTCGCCCGGCTCGAGCGCGGCGAGGTCCCGCGCATCGGCGTCGGCACCTCGAACGGCGAGGGCGAGGTCGTCTACGTGATGTGCCAGATGCTGATCGGGGAGAACGCCCTCGAGGTGATGGGGCGCATCCACGACGCGCTCCCCGGGATCCGCGAGCGCCTCCCGGCCGACGTCTCGCTCGAGGTCACCTACGATCGCTCGGAGCTCGTGTCGGCGACGCTCCACACGGTCGCGAAGAGCCTCTCGGAGGGCGGCCTCCTCGTCGCGATCGTCCTCTTCCTCCTCCTCGGGAGCGCGCGGGCGGGCGGCCTCGTCGCCTCGATCATCCCGCTCGCCATGCTCGGCGCGCTCGTCGCGATGGTGCTCTTCGAGGTGCCCGGGAACCTGATGAGCCTCGGCGCCCTCGACTTCGGCCTCCTCGTCGACGGCGCGGTCGTCGTCGTCGAGGCGAGCTTCCACGAGCTCGGCGAGCGGCGGCGGCGCGGCGACCCGCTCGACGCGGAGCGCGTGCGGGAGGCGATCGCCGTGAGCGCGGCCTCCGTCGTCCGCCCGGTCGCCTACGCGGTCGGGATCATCGCCCTCGTCTACGTCCCCGTGCTCTCGCTCGAGGGCGTCGAGGGCGTGATGTTCCGGCCGATGGCGCTGACGGTCCTCTTCGCGCTCCTCACCTCGCTCGGCCTCGCGCTCACCTTCGTCCCCGCCGCGCTCGCGCTCTTCCTCCGCCCAAAGGACGTCCCGAGCCGCGAGCCGCGCCTCGTGCTCATGGCGAGCGCCCTCTACGCGCGCGTCTTCGCCGCGACGCGCCGGCACCCGCTCGCCCTCGGCCTCCTCGTCGCGCTCGGCCTCGGCGCGGGCGCGCTCCTCTTCGCCCGCGCGGGCACGGAGTTCATCCCCACGCTCGACGAGGGCGATCTCGTCATCCAGGTGACGCGCCACGCGGACGTCTCGCTCGAGGCCCAGATCGAGGCCGCCGGCGCGCTCGAGCGCGCGCTCCTCGAGGTGCCCGAGGTGCGGCGGGTGAGCCACCGCATCGGCAGCCCGAGCGTCGCGACGGACGTGATGGGCATCGAGATGGCCGACGTCTTCGTCTCGATGCGGCCGCGCGGCGAGTGGCGCCCCGGCCTCAGCCGCGAGGCCCTCATCGCGGAGCTCGAGCGGCGCGCGCGCGAGGTGGATCCGCGCGCCGCGTACGGCTTCACGCACCCGATCCAGATGCGCTTCAACGAGCTGCTCGGCGGCTCGACGAGCGACGTCGCGCTGAGCATCCAGGGGCCCGAGCTCGGCGAGCTCCAGCGCCTCGCGGAGGCCGCGGCCGGGATCCTTCGCGGGATCGAGGGCGCCGCCGACGTGCGCGTCGCCTCGCCACCCGCCGTGCCGCTCCTCGACGTGCGCCCCCGCCCGCTCGAGGCCGCCGCCTACGGCCTCGACGCGCGCGCCGTGCTCGACGTGGTGGAGGCGCAGCGCGCGGGCATCACGGCGGGCGTGACGGAGGACGGGCCCGTGCGGATCCCCGTCCGCGTGCGCCTCGGCGCGACGCCGAGCCCCTTCGAGCTCCCGAGCGCGCTCGTCCCGACGCGCGAGCCGACGGGCGCGGGGCGCCTCGTCCCGCTCGAGCGCCTCGCCGACGTGCGGAGGCTCGCCGCCCCCGCGCTCGTCGACCACGACGACGGTCACCGCCGCGTCGTCATCGGCTTCAACGTGCGCGGCCGCGACCTCGGCTCCGTCGTCGAGGAGGCGCACCGCCGCGTGCGCGGCGAGATCGCGTGGCCCGAGGGCTACCGCGAGAGCTGGGGCGGCCAGTCGGAGAACCTCACGCGCGCGAAGGCGCGGCTCGGCGTCGTCATCCCGCTCGTCCTCTTCGCCGTGCTCTTCGTGCTCGAGCGCGCGCTCGGCCGCCTGCGGAGCGCGCTCCTCGTCTTCCTGAACGTGCCCTTCGCGGCCGTCGGCGGGATCGCCCTGCTCTCGCTCCGCGGGCTCCCGATCTCGATCTCCGCGGCGATCGGCTTCATCGCGCTCTCGGGCATCGCCGTGATGAACGGCGTCGTGCTCGTCTCGCGCATCCACGAGGAGGAGGAGGCCGGCCACGGCGCGGACGAGGCCGCCCGCCTCGCCGCCGAGAGCCGCCTGCGCCCGGTCCTCATGACCGCCCTCGTCGCGGGCCTCGGCTTCGTGCCGATGACGCTCGCCACCGGCGTCGGCGCCGAGATCCAGGCGCCGCTCGCCACCGTCGTCGTCGGCGGGCTCGTCACCTCGACGGCGCTCACCCTCCTCGTCCTGCCGACGATCTATCCTCGGCTCGCGCCCCGATCCTTGCGCGGAGGAGCCACGGACGATGCGGATCCTGCTGGTCGAGGATGAAGAGAAGCTCGCGCGCTTCCTCGTGCGGGGGCTGCGCGAGGAGGGGCACCAGGTCGATCACGCGACCCAGGGCGCAGACGCGCGCAGGCGCATCACGACGCTCGGCTACGACGTGATCGTCCTCGACTGGATGCTCCCCGACGACGACGGAATCGCGATCGTGCGCGCGCTCCGCGCCGAGGGGATCACCACGCCCGTGCTCATGCTCACCGCGCGCGCCCAGACGCGCGAGAAGGTGCTCGGCCTGAGGAGCGGCGCCGACGACTACCTCGCCAAGCCCTTCGACTTCGAGGAATTGCTCGCGCGGCTCGAGGCGCTCCACCGCCGCGGCGAGGGCACGGCGGTCGAGCACACGCTCGGCGGCGTGACGCTCGACGGAAAGAGGCGGAGCCTGCGCCGGGGCGAGCTCGAGGTGCAGCTCACGGGGCGCGAGTACGGCCTCGCGCTCGAGCTCTTCTCCCACGCCGGCGAGGTGAAGACGCGGACGCAGCTCCTCGGCGAGGTGTGGGGCCACGCGTTCGAGGGCGACCCGAACGTCCTCGACGTCTACGTCGGCTACCTCCGCGCGAAGCTCGCGCGGCTCGCCGAGGGCGGCGCGGGCGAGGGCGGCGCGGGCAGTGGCGTGCCCTCGATCAAGACCGTGCGCGGCGTCGGCTACCGGCTCGGCCTCGAGCGCGCCGAGGACGCGTGAGCCTCGCCCCGCGCCGCTCCCTCCGCCGACGGCTCGTCGTCTTCGGGGCGATCCTCCCGACGGCGCTCTTCGCGCTCGCGGTGCTCGTCACGGGCGCCATCTTCGCGCGCCTCGAGCGGGCGGGCATCGACGACGCGATGCGGACGCAGGCCGCCGTCGAGGCCGTGAGCCTCTTCGACAGCCCCGACGGCGCGCCGCACGTCCACCTCGGCCGCTCGCCGCTCGGCGACGAGGTGGACGGCGTCGCCTCCGCGATCGCGCTCTACGACGCCAACGGGGAGCGCGTCGCGGAGCACCCCGTCGGCCACCCGAGCTTCCCCGCGCGCCTCGACCCCGAGCGCGTGCGCGACGAGGGACCGCGCGACGCGCGGGACGCGCGCGGCAACCCGATCCGCGTGCTCACGCGCGTCGTGCGCGACCCCGAGGGGCGGCCCGTCGTCCTCTGGCTCGGGCACGACCTCGGGCACCACGAGGCGACGATCCGCGCCTACTACGAGAGCGCCGCGCTCGTCGTCGGCCTCGTCGCCCTCGCGCTGCTCGTCCTCCAGCTCACCCTCGCCGCGCGCCTGCACCGGCGGCTCGCCACCCTCGTCGAGCACATGGAGCGCTTGCGCGAGGGCGACCTCGACGCCGCGCTCCCGCCCGACCCGACCGAGGACGAGCTCGGCTCGCTCCGCGCCACCATCGCCGACGCCACCCTGAAGCTGCGCGCCGCTCGGCGGACGCAGGAGCGCCTCGTCTCCGACGCCGCGCACGAGCTCCGCACGCCGCTCGCGACGATGAAGGCGGCGATCGGCGTAACGCTAAGGCGCGAGCGCAGCGCGGCGGAGCTCCGCGAGGCGCTCGAGAACGTCCACGAGGAGGTCGATCGGCTGGCGAGCCTCTCGAGCGCGCTCCTCGATCTCGCGGCGCTCCGCGCAGAGGCGCAGGAGCGCGCCGACGTCGACCTCGCGGCGCTCGTCGACAAGGCCGCCGCCAGCGCGAAGGGCGCGGCGGAGCTGAAGAGCGTCACGATCGAGGTGACGCGCCCCGCGCGCCTCGCGCTGCGCGGATCGGCCCGCGAGCTCCGCCAGGCCATCGACAACCTCCTCGCGAACGCGATCGCCCACACGCCCAAGGGCTCTCGGGTGTGCGTCACGCTCGAGCCACACGGCGCGAGCGCGCGCCTCGTCGTACGCGACGAGGGCCCCGGCATCCCCGAGGCGGAGCGCGAGCTCGTCTTCGAGCCCTTCCACCGCGGCCCCGCCGCCGACGCGAGCTCCAACCTGCGCGGGAAAGGCCTCGGGCTTGCCATCGTGCGGGACGTCGCGACGCGCCACGGCGGGCGCGCGTGGATCCTCGACGAGCCCGGCGGCGCGGCCGTCGCGGTGGAGCTCGAGGTCCGCGACCGGTCGGAGCTCGAGGCGTCGCGTCCCTGAGCGAACCTGCGCCCGAGGTCCGTCGAGCGAGGCGGCCTCGCGGGTCAGTGGATCGACGTCTCGACCGCGATCGCCGCCAGCACGGCGCGCGAGAGGCGCTCGTCGTCTCCTCGGGGCGCTCGGCCCAGCGCAGCGTCACTTCTTCTCGGCAGGCTCCGCCAAGAGTCCGAAGCACGCGTCGAGACGACGTCCGAGCTCACCATCGCTCACGACGCGCCCAGCGTCGAGGTCGTCGAGCCCCTCCTGAACGGCGTCGATGAGCCGCTCCTCCCGCTCCGCCTCCTCGGCGCTCGATGCTCGACGTCTCACGGCACGAGCCAGAGCTTACCGCGCACGTGCCCTTCGCGGGAGCGGGCGATGGCCTCGGCGGCGCGCTCGAGGGGGTAGCTCGCCTCGAGGTGCGGGCGGAGGTCGCCGGCGAGGACGCCCTCGACGAGCTCCTCGAGGTGCCTCCTCCGCGCGGTGCCGAGGAGGGTGCTCACCTCGCGGCGGAGGAGGATCGACGGCACGTCGCGCGGCTCGGGCGCGACGACGACGAGGCTCCCGCCCGGAGCGAGCAGGGAGCGCACGCGCGCGAGCGGGTAGGTCGTGCTCGGCACGAGCTGGATGATCTTCGGGAAGGGGCCGTGCGCGCGCGCCGCCTCGAGGGGATCGCCCTCGGTGTAGTCGATCACGCGCGCGCCCGCGTCCTCGACGAGCGCGCGGTTCTTCGCCGAGCACACGCCGAAGACCTCGGCGCCGGCGCGCCTCGCGAGCTGGACGCTCATCAGCCCGACGCCGCCCGAGGCGCCGAGGACGAGCACGCGATCGCCGGCGACGACGCGGTGGCGGATCCGGAGCGCGCGGAGCGCCGTGGCGCCGGGGACGGGGAGCGCCGAGGCGACCTCGAACGAGACGGCGTCCGGCAGGCTCGCCACCTGATCCATCCGCACGATCACCTCGCTCGCGTAGCTGCCGTGCTGGCCGCGCACCGGATCGGTCGAGCCGACGACGCGCTCGCCCACGCGGAGCGACACGCCCTCCGAGACCTCGATCACCTCGCCCGCGAAGTCGTTGCCCGGCACGAGCGGCCTCGGCGCGACGAGCGGGTAGACGAGCCCGATGAAGCGATCCTCGCGGATCTTCCAGTCGACCGGGTTCACGCCGATCGCGCGCACGGCGACGCGGAATTCACCACGACGGAGCGGCCTCGAGGGGAGCTCGACGAGGCGCACCTCGGAGCGAGACGAGAGCGTGACGGCGCGCATGGTCGATGGCTACCACGCGCGCGAGGCGCTGGCGCGCGGCGCGCCACCCGTTCGCGCGGCGCGCGCCGAGCTCGATGAAGCGGCCTCGAGCGCGAGCAGGCGCGCCTTCAGCGCGAGGCCGCCGGCGTACCCGGTGAGGCTCCCGTCCGCGCCGACGACGCGGTGGCAGGGCACGACGATCGACATCGGGTTCCGCGCGTTGGCGGCGCCCACCGCGCGAACGGCGCGAGGGCGACCGATCGTCTGCGCGAGCTCCGCATAGCGTCGTGTCTCCCCGTAGGGGATCGCCTCGAGCGCGCGCCAGACCTCGCGCTGGAAGGGCGTCCCCTCCTCGATCGCCCACGCGAAGCCGAAGGCGCGGCGCTCACCCCGGAGGTACTCCGCGAGCTCACGCGCGAAGCGCGAGAAGAGCGCGCCCCGCGCGGACTCGAGAGGCCCCTCGGCGCGCCGATCTCCGTCGAAGAAGAGGCCCGTGAGGACGGGTGCGTGCTCACCCGCGCGCGGCTCGCGGACGCGCAGGGTGAGGGGGATCCCCTCGACGGCGGCGCGAGCGAGGCGCTGGTGCATGGGAGGAGCGTGGCCCACGCTGGGCGCGTGCGAAAGCCCTCCGAAGCTGTGCCTCGCGCGAGGCGAGCCGCGCGCCCGCGCGTGCGCACCCTCCGCTACACGCCGCCCCTCGATTGGCCGCTCCTCGTCGGCTACTACCGCGAGCGCGTCCTCGACGGCGTCGAGCTCGTCGAGGGCGCGAGCTACGCGCGCACCTTCGACGTCGCGGGAGTGAGGGGCGCGCTCCGCGTCACGCCGACCGAGGGCGAGGACGCGCTCTTGCTCGAGATCGACGCGCCGGACGCGAGCCCCGACGACGCCGTGGAGCGGCGCGTGCGGCGGATGTTCGATCTCGATCGCGACCCAGCGCCCGTCCAGCGCGCGCTCGGCCGCGATCCGCGCCTCGGCCCGCTCGTCGCCGCGCGGCCGGGCCTGCGCGTGCCGTGCGGCTGGGATCCCTTCGAGACGGCGCTCCGCGCGATCCTCGGGCAGCAGGTCTCCGTCGAGCGCGCGCGCAAGCTCGCGAACGAGCTCATCGAGCGCTGGGGCGAGCGGCTCGAGGCCTCGGGATCGAGCCATGGGCTGGCGCGGCTCTTCCCGACGCCGCGCGTGCTCGCTCGCGCGCTCGACGGCGCGCGGCTCGGGATGCCCGGCGCTCGCGCGCGCGCGCTCCACGCCCTCGCCCTCGCCGCGGACGAGGATCCGACGCTGCTCGCGCCCTTCGCGAACGTCGAGCGCACCCGCGCGCGCCTGCGCGAGCTGCCGGGTGTCGGGCCCTGGACCGAGGAGTACGTCGCGCTCCGCGCGCTCCGCGATCCGGACGCCTTCCCCGCGAGCGACCTCGGCATCCTCCGAGCCTTCGAGGAGGGCGGCGAGCGGCCGAGGCCCGCGCGCGTCCTCGAGCGCGCCGAGGCGTGGCGGCCGTTCCGCGCCTACGCGGCGCAGCACCTCTGGAGCGCCTGACGGCTCGAATCAGGGCGAGGGATCCGTGCCGTGAGGGGCTCGCGGCGCGGCGTCAGTGCGCCGCGAAGCGGGCGAATTCGACCGGGTCGTGCGCCGAGAAGAGCCGAACGCCGCCACCCGAGCGGGCGAGCTCGCGCAGGCGCGCGTGGTTCTCCTCGAGCCGCCTGCGGCTCGACGCCTCGAGCTGCTCGAGCCGTGAGATGCCCCAGGGGACCCTCGTCCCGTCGATGGTGCCGCGGTGCATGTACGCGTCGCCGCAGTGGACGAGCGGACCCTCCTTCGTCTCGATCGCGTAGAGCGAGTGCCCGCGCGAGTGCCCGCTCATCGGGATCGCGAGGAATTCCGGCGGGAGGCCCTCGAGCTCGCGGACGACGGAGAAGCCGCGCCAGCCTTCGCCGCCCGCGCCGAACGTCGCCCACCTCGGCCCGTGCGCGAGCTGCTTGGCCTTGTAGCGCTCACGCTCGTTCCACGCGGGGGAGAGCGCCGCGTCGCGCTCGGCCGCGTGGACGTGGACGCGCGCGTTCGGGAAGTCCGAGAGCCCACCGGCGTGATCGAGGTCGAGGTGCGTGACGAGGATGTGGCGCACGTCGCTCGGCTCGAGGCCGAGGCGGCGCAGGTGCGCGCGCATCGTGGTCACGCGGTGGGGATCGACCCCCGCGACGAGCGTGTAGAACGCGCCGAGCCGCTCCCTCGGATCGCGCGCGTCGGGCTCGCCCAGGCCGGTGTCGACGAGCACGATCCCGTGCGCGTCCGTCTCGACGATGAGGCAGTGCGACGGCATCACGCCTCGCTCGAAGAGGCCGCCGTCGCCGTTCGTGAGCCTGCGCGCGATCGGGCACATGGACGCGCAGTCGACGTGATGAATCCGCATGGCCGCTGTCATACCTCGGCGGCGGCGCCGAGCCCGACGACCGCTTGCCCTCTCTCACGCCCCGTGTTGTAGGCTCCGCGGGAGCACGATGCGCATCTGCCCCCAATGCTCGACGCGCTTCAGCGAGCCGGTGAGCTTCTGTCCGCACGATGGAACGCCGACGCGAGAAGAGCATGAGGCCAGCGCCCCCGCCGATCCCTACCTCGGCCGCGTGATCGACGGACGCTATCGGGTCGAGGCGAAGCTCGGCGAGGGCGGCATGGGCGTCGTCTACCGCATCTCGCACGCGGTCCTCGGCAAGCGCATGGCGCTCAAGGTGCTGCGGGGCGACATGGCGCGGGATCCGGACGTCGTCCAGCGCTTCGTCCAGGAGGCGCAGAGCGCCACGCAGATCGGCCACCCGAACATCGTCGACATCTCGGACTTCGGGCAGATGCCCGACGGATCCGCCTACTTCGTGATGGAGTACCTCGAGGGCGGCTCGCTCACGAAGCTCATCGCGCAGGGCGGCTCGATCCCGGCCCAGGCCGCGCTTCACATCATCCGCCAGATCGCGAGCGCGCTCGGCGCTGCGCACGACCACCAGATCGTCCACCGGGATCTCAAGCCCGACAACGTCTCGATCGTGCAGCAAGGCGCCGACGAGCTGTTCGTGAAGGTGCTCGACTTCGGCATCGCGAAGGTGGGCGGCGCCTCGAGCAAGCTGACGAAGACGGGCATGATCTTCGGCACGCCGCACTACATGTCGCCCGAGCAGGCCTCGGGGCAGGCGGTCGATCGGCGCACCGACATCTACGCCCTCGGCATCATCATGTACGAGATGTTCGTCGGGCACGTGCCCTTCGACGGCGACACCTTCATGGGGATCCTCTCGAAGCACATGTTCGAGGAGCCGATCTCGCCGAGCCGCGCGCGCGGCGTGAGCCTCGGGGCGGTCGAGGACGTGATCCTGAAGGCGATCGCGAAGCGACCCGAGGCGCGCTTTCAGACGATGGCGGAGCTGGGCGCGGCGCTCGACGCGCTCGACGTCCAAGGGCCGCTCCCGCTCGGATCGGGGATCACCCCACCGACGAACCTCGCGGACATGCTCGAGCCCCCCTCGCGCACCGAGATGAACCTCGGCCGCGCGAGCCAAGAGCCCGTCCTCCCGACCCGGTCCCGCGCGCCGCTCTATCTCTTCCTCGGCGCGGCCGCGATCGCCCTCGTGAGCGTGGGCGGCTACCTCCTCGCGGGCTGGGTGCGCGGCCAAGAGGCCGAGGAGGCCGCGACGAGCCCGGGCGGCGCGCTCGCCCCCATCGCCGCCGCGACGCCCGCGACGACCCACCCTCCGACGCTCGTCGACGCGAGCGCGAGCACGACGCCCACGACGACGAGCCCGCCAGGCGGCACGCCCGTCGAGCCGCCGACGACCCCCTCGACGAACGCGCCTGAGCACGTCGACCCGCCGCCCGTAGCCGACACGCGCGCCACGACGCTCTCCTCCGATCCTCCGGGCGCCGATGTGCTCCTCGACGGAATGGTCATCGGGCAGACGCCGCTCCGCGTCCCGATCCCGGAGGAGGGCGAGCGCGCCGTGACGCTCCGGCTCCGGGGCTATCGGGACGCGCGCTTGGCCCTGCTCCCGACGAGCCCCGACACGCTCGAGACGACGCTCGAGGCGCAGAGCGCTCGCCATGGCGAGGGCGAGCCGAGCGCGACCTCGATGGAGACGAGCATGAGGGGCCGGCAGAGCGGCGAGGCGAGCCCGCCTCCGACCGGGCCGAGCGCGACGACGACCCCGGAGACGCCGCCGGCGATGACCTCGATGACGCGGACGCCGAGCGAGATCGCCGATCCGTGGGAATGAAGTAGATCCGTCGCATGATCTCCCCCGTGCATCGAGCGCTCGTCGTCACCGCTCTCTTCGCCGCGACCCTCGGATGTGGTCCGAGCGGACGCACACGGCTCGGCACCGAGCAGCACGACGCCGTCATCGAAGCGCCGGCCCCGAGCGTGGCGAGCTACGACACCGCCGCGCCGTCCGGCTCGCCCGTCCTCGGCGGCGCGGACGCCGACGCCGTCACCCGCGGCGTGACGCGCGCCGCGAGCGCGCGGGGCGTGACGCTGGCGGGCGATCCGCGGCTCGCGACGCTCTCGGACTGGATCGTCGATCGCCTCGGGCCGGGCGGTGAGCCGCCCGACGCGCGGATCACCGACTTCCTCGGCTGGAACCTCGGGCTCGTGGAGCCCTCTCCCCACCTCATCGTCCTCGGGCTACCGAACGACGCGCCGATCGACGCCGCGGTCGAGCGCAGCGTGCGGAGCTACCTCGAGCGACACGAGTACACGCACTTCGGCGCGGCGATGCGCGCTCGGAGCGGGCTCTGGGTCATCGTGATCACGCTGAGCTTCCGCCACGCGTCGCTCTCGCCCGTGCCGCGCAGCGTCGCGGTCGGTGCGACGCTCGCGGTGCGCGGCGAGCTCGAGGCGGGCTGGTCCTCGCCGATCTCCGTCATCGCGACCCCGGACGGACAGATCACCCGGACGCCGCTCGAGCCCGCGCGCCCCTTCTCCATCGACGTCCCGACGAGCCAGCCGGGCGCCGTCCAGGTCGAGCTGCTCGGGAGCGGCCCGCGCGGCGAGGCGGTCGTCGCGAATTTCCCCGTCTACGTGGGCCGAGAGCCGCCGACGAGCCTCGCGCTCGCGGCCGAGAGCCCGAGCTCGGGCGACGAGCGCGCGAGCGCCGAGGACGTCGAGCGGGAGCTCCTGCGCCTCGCGAACGAGGCGCGCGCCGCGCGCGGGCTCCCGCCCCTCGAGCGCGATCCGCGCCTCGACGCGATCGCGCGGGCGCACTCAGAGGACATGCGGGATCACGGCTTCGTCGCGCACACGTCGCCGACGACGGGCTCGCCCGCGGATCGGGTCGCCCACGCGGGCCTGCGGAGCGGGCTCGTCCTCGAGAACGTGGGGCGTGACTACGGCGCCCTCGCCATCCAGCGCGGCTTCGAGGGGAGCCCCGGCCACCGCGCGAACCTCGTGAACCCCGACGTCAACGCGGTCGGCATCGGCGTGGTCGTCGACGAGCGCGATGGCCGCCGCGCGTTCCTCGCGACGGAGGTCTTCCTCCAGGTGAGCCACGACATCGACGTCGCGGCCGCGCCGTCGCGCCTGCTCGAGCTGATGAACCGGGCACGCGCCGCGCGCGGGGCGCGTGCGCTCGAGATCGAGCCCAACCTCGCTCGCGCCGCGCAGGAGGCGGCCGACGCCTACTTCGCCGACCCCGCGCTGACGACGCAGGCCACGGTCGATCGCGCGAGCTCGAGCCTGCGCTCCTACGCCATCGCCTTCCGGCGCGTCGGAGGCGTCATGGCCGTCGTCGGGAGCCTCGACGACGCGGGCCAGCTCGAGCCCACGCTCGACGACACGGTCGACTTCGTCGGCGTCGGGGTCGCGCAAGGCACGCGCGCCGACAGCCCCCCCAACGCGATCGCCGTCGTGATCATGCTCGGCTGGGCGAGGCGCTGAGGCCGGAGGAGGCGGAGATGATCGAGGGGCTCTTCATCGTGCTCGAGGGGATCGACGGCGCTGGCACGACGACCCAGACGAAGCGGCTCGCGAGGAGCCTCGCGGCACGCGGGCTCCCCGTCCACACGACGCGCGAGCCGAGCGACGGCCCCATCGGGGTGCTCGTGCGTCAGATGCTCACGGGGCGCGTCGTCGTGCCGGGCCTCTCCGGGCCGAGGCCGCCCGGCTGGAAGACGATGGCGCTGCTCTTCGCGGCCGATCGCGCCGATCACGTCGAGGCCGAGATCGAGCCGAACCTCCGAGACGGCGTGACGGTGCTCTCGGATCGCTACTACCACTCGTCGATCGCGTACCAGAGCGCCACCTCGCCCGAGGGCGCGCCCCAGCGCGAGCAGGCGGCGCTCTGGGTGCGCGAGCTCAACCGCTGGGCGCGCAAGCCCGACCTCACCATCGTCCTCGACGTCTCGCCCGAGGTCGCCGCGAGGCGGCGCTCGAGCCGAGGCGGGAGCACCGAGCTCTACGAAGAGAGCGACCTCCAGCGCGAGCTCGCGAGCTTCTACCGCGACATCGATCGTCACTTCCCGAGCGAGCGGATCGTCCACGTCGACGCCGACGCCTCGGAGGACGAGGTCGCCGCTCGCATCGAGGCGCACGTCCGAGCGGCGCGCGGGGAGCGTTGAGGCCTCGGCTCGTCGCTTTGTTGCGCCCGCGGCGCGGGCTCGGGCATAGCTCGACGTCATGCTCGCGCTCCCGCCCGCTCGCCTCGCCCTCGCCGCGCTCGGCCTCGTCACGCTCGTCGGCTGCGGCGGATCGGCGCCCGAGCCGGTCACGGCGCGCGAGGCGCGGCGCGAGCCCCGAGCTCCGCTCGTCGTCTCGCGCCCCGGCACGATCGCGCGCGCCGAGCTGGACGCCGTCCTCGAGCGAGGGCCGGGCGCCTTCCTCGCGAGGCTGGCGGTGGAGCCGGAGCTCGAGGCCGAGCGCTTCGTCGGCTTCCGGATCACGGAGCTCCGCGATCCCGCGCTCTTCGGCTCGGGCGAGCTCCGCGCGGGCGACGTCGTCGTCTCGATCAACGCGCACGCCATCGAGCGACCCGACGACGCCTTCGAGATCTGGTCCGCGCTCCGCGTCGCGAGCGAGCTCGCCGTCCGCCTCGTGCGCGACGGCGAGCCCGTCGAGCTTCGCTACCCGATCGTCGACTGATCGGGCGCACGATCGATGGCGCGCGGGATCGCGCTCGGCGCGCCCTCGACCGACGGCGCGCGTCGCTCGACGCGCGCGAGCCCGACGGTGAGCTCCTCTCGCAAGCGCTTCGACGCTCACGACGCCGCGCGCCTCGTCGCGATCGGGTGGCTGGTCGGGATCGGCGCGTTCCTCCTCCTCGTCCTGCTCCGCGATCTCGACGCGGGCACGATCGCGCGCCGCGACCAGGAGTGCTTTCGGCTCGCGGGCGTCCACGTCCTCGCGGGCGGAACGGGCTACGAGGAGGTCGCGCGCACGTTCGCGAACCCGCCGTTCACGCTGCCCCTCGTCGCGGCGCTCGGCCTGCTCGATCCGCGAGGCGCCTTCGTCGCGCTCGCGCTCCTCGGGATCGCCGCGAGCGTGCTCGCCCTCGCGCTCCTCACGCGCGTCCCCGAGCTGTCGCCCCGCGCTCGCGCGACGGCCATCCTCGTCGGGCTCACGTGCCCGAGCCTCCTCCTCTCGTTCCACCTCGGGCAGCCGAGCGGGCTCTACCTCCTCGTCGCCTCGCTCGCCGTCTTCGGCCTAGCGCGCGAGCGCGACGTCCTCGCTGGGGTCGCGAGCGGCCTGCTCCTCGCGAAGCCCCCGCTCGCGCTCGCGCTCCTCGCGCTCGGGACGCTCGCGCGCCCGCGGAGGTTCCTGGTCGCGTGGATCACCACGGCGCTCGCGCTCTTCGGCGTCGGCCTGCTCTTCGGCCTCGACGCCTGGCACGGCTTTCTCGCTTCGCTCGCCACCCTGGCCGAGCGCCACGACGCGAGCCCCGACTCGTGGCGCAAGCAGCTCACGCTCTACGCGATCGCGCGAGAGCTCCTCTTCGACGCGGCCGGAGCCGACGCGAGCGCCACCCTGCGCACGCGCTCCCTCGCTCGGCTGATCGCGTTCGCGGTCGACGCCGCCCTCGTCACCTGGGCGCTCCGGCTCGCGTTGCGCGCGCGCGCGCGCCTCGCCGATCCATCCCTCGCTCCGAGCGAGCGCGCGAGCCTCGGCTATCGCCTGGGCGCGATCGCCCTCCTCATGACGATCGCGCTCAACCTCTACCTCTTCTTCTACGACGGCGCGCTCGCCGTCGTCCCGACGCTCTTTCTGCTCACGCACGCGGCGAGCTACCGCTCGCGCGCGCGCCTGCGCCTCGCCGTCCTCTGCGCGGTCGGGGTCTGGCTCGCCGCGCTGCTCCCGCTCCTCACGACGAGCGGCCCGAACCCGACCGGCGCGATCGCGCTCGTGTGGCTCGTCGTCGAGCTGCTCGAGCTGCGCGCGCGGACGCGCGAGCGAGGCGAGCGCGAGCCCTCTCCACCCTCACCTCCGCGCGGCCCCACCGAGCGGGCCGAGCCGACCGAGCTGACCGAGCGGGTCGAGCCGACCGAGCGGGGCGCGGATCAGGAGAGGAAGCCGCCGAAATACGCGGCCGCGGCGGCGCCCGCGGCGACGACCAGGAGCACGGCCACGTAGAGCATCGCGCTCGACCTCTTGGGCTCGGTGGGCCGCTCGCGCGCGTCCTCCGCGCTCGTGCCGAGGAGCGGCCGATCGGCCTCGGGCACCTTCGGCGGCTCGGCGGGCTTCGGCTCGGGGGGCTTCGGTCCCGCGGGCTTCGGCCCCGCCGCCTTCGGCCGCGCCGCCTTCGGCTCGGCGCGCGACGGCGCGGGCGCGGCCCGCTCGGGCGCGCTCGGACGCGCGGGATCCTCGAGGAGCTCCGACAGGCCGGCGAGGTCCTCGACGCCCGCCTCCGCCCAGCTCGGACCGCGGTTGTGCTCGCGCGCGCTCGCCTCGATCGCGTTCTGCACGTCCTTGTCGTCGGCGAACCAGTCCGCCGGGTTCTCGAAGAGCCCGGCGTCGAGCGGCGCCGCGCCCTCCTTCTCGCCGCTCTCGGACGAGCCGATCGCGCTCGACACCGCGTCGAGCGACGTGAAGCGCAGGAGCTCCTCCTGGATGAGCCGATCGATGATCGAGACCTCGACCTTCTGGCCCGACTTCGCGACCTTCCTCGAGTCGATCACCCACTGCGCGAGGTTGGCGACGTCGAAGGCCGTCACCTTGAGCTGGCGCGAGAAGAGGTACCCCGCGAGCCCGTCGAGGAGCTCACGCGCGCTCGCGTAGCGCTTCTCGGGATCGCGCTCGAGCGACTTGTTGATCACGCGCTCGAGCTCGGCGTCGACCTCGGGGTTGATCCGCGAGAGGCTCGGGATGTTCGACTGCTGGACGAGCTTGACGGTCTCGTAGTCGTTCTCGCCGAGGTAGAGGCGCCGCCCCGCGAGCATCTCCCAGAGGACGATGCCGAGCGCGTAGATGTCCGTCCTCATGTCGACGGGCTGGCCCATCGCCGCCTCGGGCGAGAGGTAGCTGAACTTGCCCTTCACGACGCCGGGATCGGTCTTCTCGAGCTGCGTCGTCGCCTTGGCGAGGCCGAAGTCCGTGACCTTCACCTCGCCGCGCTTCGAGATGAGGATGTTCGGCGGCGAGATGTCGCGATGGACGATCCCGAGGTTGTGGCCGTCGTCGTCCTCGAGCTCGTGCGCGAACGAGAGGCCCTTGCAGGCCTCCATGATGATGAAGACCGCCTCCTTGACCGGGATCCGCCGCCCCTGCTGGCGGTGCTCCTCGATGACGGCCTTCAGGTTACAGCCGTCCACGAACTCCATGACGATGAAGAACGTGTTGTCGGCGGCGCCGATGTCGAAGACGGTGACGATGTTCGCGTGCGTGAGGCGCGCGCCCAGGCGCGCCTCGTCGAGGAACATCGAGATGAAATTCTTGTTCTGCGCCAGGTGCGGCAGGACGCGCTTGATCGCGACCTGCTTCTTGAAGCCCTGGACGGAAACGGCCTCGCCTCGGAACACCTCGGCCATGCCGCCCGCTTCGAGACGATCGGTGACCCGGTATCGCTGTTCGACGCCCATTCTTCTCGTGCCTTCGCCCCGAGGGAGCCTCGGCGGCTCTCGATTCTAGGAATTCGGTCGGAACCGAGCAACAATCCGGCGTCGCCTCGCTCAAAAAGCCCGCGCTGGGCGAGGGCGCGCCGCGCCGACCCTTGACGCCCGCGCGCGGGCCGTGGCGAACTGGGCGCGTGCCTCGCTCCCCCCGAGCCGCGCGCATCGCGCCCTCGATCCTCTCGGCCGACTTCGCGCGGCTCGGCGACGAGGTGCGCGCCCTCGAGGCGGCGTCCGCCGACTGGATCCACGTCGACGTGATGGACGGCCGCTTCGTCCCGAACCTCACCATCGGTCCGCCCGTCGTCGCGGCGCTGCGCGGCGTGACGACGAGGCCCCTCGACGTCCACCTCATGATCGTCGAGCCCGAGCGCTACGTCGACGCCTTCGCGGACGCCGGCGCCGACGTGATCACCGTCCACGTCGAGGCGAGCACGCACCTCCACCGCACGCTCCAGGCGATCCGCGCGAGGGGCAAGCGCGCGGGCGTCTCGCTGAACCCCGCGACGAGCGAGGAGGCCGTGCGCTACGTGCTCCCGATCGTCGATCTCGTCCTCGTGATGAGCGTGAACCCGGGCTTCGGCGGGCAGTCGTTCCTGCCCGAGGTCCTGCCGAAGATCGAGCGGCTGCGCGCGATGATCGACCTGAGCGGGCGCGCGATCGATCTCGAGGTCGACGGAGGGATCAAGGTGGGGACCGCCGCCCAGGTGGCGCGGGCGGGCGCCGACGTCCTCGTCGCGGGCAACGCCGTCTTCTCGGGCGGGGCGCCGGCCTACGCGCGCGCGATCCGCGCGATCCGCGACGACGCGGAGGGGAGCGCCCCGACGCCCGAGGCGCGCTCGTGACGAGCGGGCCGATCCCGGCCGATCCCGCGCTCACGACGATCTTCGTCGACGACGCGGCGCGACGACGCCTGAAGAAGGCGCGGATCGTGGTCACGGGTGGGCCCGACAAGGGCAAGGACGTCGTGATCGACAAGGAGCGCACGACGATCGGTCGGAGCATGATCTGCGACCTCGTCCTCTCCGACATGGCGGTGTCGACGACGCACGTCGAGCTCGTCGCGAAGGAGGAGGGCTTCCTCCTCTCGGATCTGCGCTCGACAAACGGCACCTTCGTGGGCGAGCTCCGCGTGCAGGAGGTCTGGGTCAAGCCGGGGACGGTCGTGAAGCTCGGTCAGTCCGAGCTGCGCTTCGAGCCCGCCTCGGGCTCGGTCGACCTCGAGGTCTCGAAGAAGGAGCGGTTCTTCGAGCTGATCGGGCGCTCGCTCCGCATGCGCGAGATCTTCGCGACGCTCGAGAAGGTGGCGCCGAGCGAGCTCACCGTGCTCGTGCGCGGCGAGACCGGCACGGGCAAGGAGCTCGTCGCGCGCGCGATCCACCAGGCGTCGCGGCGCAAGGGCTCGACCATGGTCGTCCAGGACTGCTCGGCGATCCCGCGCGAGCTCGTCGAGTCCACGCTCTTCGGGCACGAGCGCGGCGCGTTCACGGGCGCGACGGAGCGCCACCGCGGCAGCTTCGAGCAGGCGGACGGCGGCACGATCTTCCTCGACGAGCTCGGCGAGCTCGACCTCGCGCTCCAGCCCAAGCTCCTGCGCGTCCTCGAGAACCGCGAGATCAAGCGCGTCGGAGGCGATCGCGCGATCCCCGTCAACGTGCGCGTCGTCGCCGCGACCAACCGCGAGCTCCGCGCGCGCGTCAACGAGGGTCAGTTCCGCGAGGACCTCTTCCATCGCCTGAACGTCGTCGCGATCGAGCTCCCGCCCCTGCGCGAGCGGCCCGAGGACATCCCCCTCCTGGTGGAGCACTTCCTCGCCGAGGTCGGCAGGCGCCGGCTCGAGGGCGAGGTCCGCTCGTTCACCGTCAGCCCCGAGGCGATGGAGCGGCTCCAGTCGTACCCGTGGCCCGGCAACATCCGCGAGCTGAAGAACACGATCGAGCGCGCCGCCGCGCTCGCCGACGAGAGCGAGCTCGGCGTCGCCGAGCTGCTCCCCTCGGCCGTCCGCAACCCGACGCCGACGATCATCGCGCACGGCGCGAGCCCGGCCGTGTGGGCGGAGGAATTCGTCGATCAGGCCCTCCCCTTCAAGGAGGCGAAGCAGCGCCTGCTCGACGTCTTCGAGGCCTCGTTCCTCAAGGCGCTGCTCGAGAAGCACGAGGGGAACGTCACGAAGAGCGCGCAGGCGGCGGGGCTCACCCGCTATCACCTCCGCGAGCTCGCGAAGAAGTACGGCGTCCGCGAGATCCGCGGCGACGACTGAGAGCACGGGTCAGTTGCCCTGATTCGTGCTGTGGCCGCGCGCCTCGCTCGACGTGGTCCACCCCGAGGACGTGCGCCGTCAGAGCATGTTGACGGGGTCGATGTCGACGCTCGCGCGGGCCGGCGCGATGCCCGCCTCGATCACCTCGAGGACCGCCTGCGCCGCCTCGCGCAGCGCGCGCCGCTCCCGCCCCTTGAGGAGGACGCGCTGGCGGTGGCGCGCGCGGACCCGGGCGATGAGCGCCGGCGCGGGCCCGAGCACCTCCACGCGGCCCGACGCGACCGCGGCGCTC
>JBDHVC010000063.1:0-26686 GCA_039809495.1 Sandaracinaceae bacterium | reverse complement strand
GAGCGGCCGCGCGCCCGCCGAGGAGGCGCCACCTGAGAACCCCTTCTGATCCGAGGCTCGGAGGCGAGCCTCAGCGGCGACGGAGAGAGGAGCGGGCGTGACGGCTCGCTCCTCTCTTCGCGTTCGCGCCGAGCGAAGCGCGCCGTCAGATGAGGCCGCCGTCCTCGCGCGGGATGACGATGTAGACGTTGCGGCGATCGAGCGCCGTGCCGCTCGCGACGTCGTAGACCTCGATGAACGCGCGATAGAGCTGGACGCGATCGGTGGCGGGCGAGACGTTGTTCTGGAACGTCACGTCGAAGGTGACGGTCGTGCCGCCCGCGACGCCGTAGAAGGTGGTGCTGTCGAAGCTCGTCGCGCGCGTGGCGCGGAGCGGCGTGATCGCGAGGATGAACTGCGTCGCGTCGAAGCCATCCGTCTCGTCGTCGAGCTTGCGTGCGGAGACGTCCTGGGTCGCGGCGCCGACGAGGTCCGCGATGCCGTCGACGACCGAGGTGCTCACCGAGCCGCTCGGGGCGGTGTAGACCGTGAGCGCCCCCGTCGCCGAGCGAGAGCCCGTCGCCGTGGCGAGGGCGCGGAGATCCGCCTCGCTGTCGATGGGGACGGGGATCGGCAAGGGGAACGGCGCGCTGTCGACGGCGACGCCGACGACCTTCACGCCGCGCGCGTTCAGCGCGGCGGTCGTCTCCGACCACGAGTGCGCGCCCGCGACGCCCGCGTAGTCGTTCGCCGGGTTCGGCCCGTTGTGGAACGAGGCGTCGGTGACGAGGACGATGATCGGGTGGCTCGAGAGCCGGAAGCAGGCGGCGCCGAACCCGTCCGGGCACGCGTCGGACGCGACGCTGCGGTAGAGGCCCTCGGTCGCGGCCTCCGGCCCGTCGTTGCCGCCGCCCGCGCGCATCGCGCGGAGCGCCGTCTGGACGCTCGAGACCTCGCTCGTCATCGTCTGGCGCACGCGAAATTCCCAGTCACCCGGGCTCCCGTACGGATCGATGGGGAAGTCGCGGTAGTCGCCGACGCCCATCACCGCGTCGGCGATCGCGTCGTTCACCGCGGGGACGATCGTCGAGGAGAGCGAGCTCGTCACGTTCGAGATCGCGCCCGCCATCGAGCCCGTGGTGTCGACGAGGAAGAAGATGTCGGCGCGGCCCAGGCGCGCGCGGAAGTCGAGCGGGCGATGGAGCACCGGCTGCATGTACGGGAGCACGACGTAGAAGTCGGTGTCCGGGATGTAGCTGCGTGGGTTCGTCGGATCGGTGCCCGCGAGCACCTCGACACCATCGCCGAGCCCATCTCCATCGGTGTCGGGGTTGTTGGGATCGGTCCCATACCGCGCCTCGTCGGCGTCGGGGATTCCGTCTCCGTCGGAGTCGCCCGGGAGCGGCGGCGCGTCCGGGACGGGGCCGATGTCCGGCCACTCGTAGTAGGCGTCGGCGCGCGGCAGCGCGGCGTCGACGCCGGGCGGGATCACGCCGGCGTCGCGCCGCCGCGTGGGAGAGTCGCCCGTCTCGCACGCCGAGGCGAGGGCCGCGATCACCAAGAAAGGAAGAACTCGCTTCATCGCCAAACCCTCGTGGTTGCAGGTCGTCAGCTCGAAGTAGAAGCGAAATCCGCCCCGATCTCAACCCACACCCCGCGCAGCTCGGGCAGGCCACGCCGCTCGGGCAGGCCACGCCGCTCGGGCAGGCCGCGCGCCTCGGACGCGCGAGGCGCGCGACGATCAGAGCAGGTAGCCGACGCCGAGCGCGACCTCGAGGAGCTCGCGCGCCGGATAGAACGCGAGCCCCGCGCGATCGGGGGCGAAGCCATAGCCCCCGCGGACGGTCGCGAAGAAGAGGAGATCGCGGCTCGCGAGCGCCTCGATCCCGAGCTCGCCGAAGAGCCGCGCGATCCACGCGATGCCCATCGACGAGTCCGTCACGCTCGAGCCGCCCGCGCCCCCGCCGAGCCCAGCGATGAGCGTGACGTTCGGATCGACGGCGTAGCCGAGCACGGCGTCGGCGTCGATGACGAGGCCGCCGCCGAGCGCGCCCGAGAGGCCCGCGGGCTCGCCGAAGAGCCGCCCCTCGCCGAGCGAGAGCCGCGGCGTGATGCGCACGGCGAGGTCGAGCGCGTCCTCGCCGAGGACGTGGACGCGGACGGGCACGGCGAGCTCCCCGCCGAGCCCCGTGACGATGCCGAGGAGCGGCGCGCCATAGAGCACCTCGGCGCGCACGTGGACGTTCAGCTCCGAGCTCGGCGCGAGCGCGAGCTCGACGGCGGCGAAGGGCCAGCCCGCCTCGGCCGCGATCAGCACCTCGCCGCTCCCGAGCGTGCGGCCGGACTGGAGCGAGGCGGCGCCGGACGTCGGCCCGGCGACGCGGGCGAGCGGCTCGTCGGGCGGAGGCTCGACCACCTCGGCGCGCGAGGGCGCGGCGAGCGCGAGCTCCGCGATCCCGAGGAGGCCCGCCACGGCGAGCCACCGCGCGAGCGAGGGGGGCGACGAGGCGCGATCCATCCCGCGCGGCATCAGAGGACGAGCTCGGCGCCGAGCCGACAGATGTCGAGGTTGCGCCCTCGGATGCGGGCCAGCTCGCGCTCGACCTCGGCCTCGAAGAGCGGCTTGATGTGGTAGAGCAGCACCGGCAGATCGCGCGCGCGCTTTTCGCCCTCGCCCTCCAGCCGATCGAGCTTCTGGAGCTCGAGGGCGAGCGTCTCGGGCGTGTGATGGCCGCTCACCTTCGCGAGCGCGTGGTGGTCGTTCGGGAACGAGACCTCCATGAGCAGCGCGCGCAGCTCGGGCTCGTCCCTCAGCACCTCCCAGAGGCGGGCGGTCGGGCCCGTGTCGCCGCTGTAGGCGAGCGATCCGCTCGGCGTGCGGACGACGAAGCCGCACGCGTCGATCGAGTGCTCCACGAGGACCGAGAGGACCTCGTGCTCGCCGAAGCGGCGCGGGCGCTCGGGGACGAGCTCCTCGAAGACCACGGTCATCGGCGCGGAGGCGCGGCCCTCGAGCGGGATCTTCGAGAAGTCCGGCCAGACGAGGTTGTTGAAGAAGTGGGCGCGCAGCGCCGCGATCGTCTCCGGGATCCCCGCGACGACGAGGGGCACGCCGCCCTGCTGGCAGCGGTTGTCCGCGAGCGTCGCGAGATCGCGCACGTGATCGAGGTGCGCGTGGCTGACGAGGATCGTCTCGAGCCGGCGCTGCTCCTCGAGCGTGAGCGTCGAGGTGATCGCGCCCGCGTCGATCGCCACCGTGTCGCCGAGCAGGAAGCTCGACGTCCGATGCTTCGGCGTCTCGCCGCCGTGACACCCGAGGATCCGGAGCTCCATCAACCCTCCTCGAATTTCTCGCGCATCTCGAGGAATTCGAAGAATTCCCGGAGGCGACGCGCGTCGTGGACGAGCAGCCCGAGGCGCCCGTTCTCGTCGACCGACTCCTCGGCGATGCGGAGCCGACGCAGCCGCGAGAGCACCTCGCTCGCGTCCTCGGGGCTCACCCCGACCTCGGCCGCGAGCCCCTCCGCCTCGATCGGGACGAAGGTCGCGTCGCCCTCGCGCTCCTCGCCGATCAGGTCCGCCTGACGCGCGAGGCCGAGGATCATGCGCGCCTTCGGGTCCCGGTGGAGCAGCACGTCGATGAGCTCGTTCGCGCTGTCGAGGCGCTGCGCGAGCTTGCGGATCAGCCGTACGGCGATCTCGGCGTTGGCCTTGACCATCTGCTCGAACGTCCGCGCGCTGATCGCGAGGAGCTTGGTCGGCTCGGTCGCGACCGCCGTGGCGTTGCGCGGTTTCGCGTTCAAGATGGCCATCTCGCCGAAGAATTCGCCGGGCCCGAGGACGGCGAGCGTCTTGTCGCCCGCGGGCTTCGAGATCCGCACCGCGCCCTCGCGGATGACGAACATCACGTCGCCGGGATCGCCCTCGTGAAAGAGCACCTCACCTGCGGCACAGACGCGCCCGAACCGCGCGAAGAGGGGGTCGCTCTCCGTCATCGTGCGAGTATGGAGAAGGGCCCGTGGGCGGTCAAAAACCCGCTCGAGCGGGCCGACCCGCCCTCGCTCATCGTCGCCTCGACGCCCCGACGAGGGACGCGGCCGCGCGGGCCGGGTCGTCGCACCGCGGGAGGTCGCGGAAGGCCTCGACGAGGAAGTCGCGGAAGACGACGATCTTGCGCGGCACGTGCCGCCCGCTCGCGTGCATCACCGAGAGCGAGCCGCCGCGCCAGATCCACTCGGGCAGGACGCGCACGAGCTGGCCGGCGCAGAGCGCCTCGGAGGCGATGAGCATCGGCAAGAGGCCGATGCCCGCGCCCGCGAGCAGCGCCGAGCGCACGAAGGAGAAGTCGTCCGCGCCGAGCCGACCTCGGACCTCGACGCTCGTGCGCGTCTTGCGCGAACCGGGCGCCACCGCGTCGAGCGTGTAGCGGCTGCGCCCCCGGAGCGGTCGAAAGAGCACGTGCTCGTGCGCGTCGAGCGCCTCGATCGAGGTGGGCGTGCCGCGCCGCGCGAGGTAGCTCGGGCTCGCGAAGAGCGCGCCCTCCGACTCGCCGAGCTTGCGCGCGACGAGGGTGCTGTCGCGCAGGACGCCCGCGCGGAGCGCGACGTCGAAGCCCTCGGCGACCAGATCGACGGTGCGCTGCGTGAGCGAGACCTCGAGCGAGACCTCGGGATAGCGGTCGAGGAAGCGCGTGAACGCCTCCGCGAGGAAGACGTAGGCGAGATCGTTCGGCGCGGTGACGCGGAGCAGCCCGCGCGGCGTGTCGACGAGCGCCGAGACGACGTCGCCCGCCCCCCTCAGGGCGTGGACGTGCGGCCGCGCCTCGTCGAAGAGCGCGCGGCCGACGTCGGTCGGCGAGAGCGCGCGGCTCGTCCGCTGGAGCAGGCGCACCTTCATCGCGTCCTCGAGCCGGCCGACGGCCCGGCTCACCGTCGACTTCGGGACGCCGAGCACCCGCGCCGCGGCCGACATGCTCTCCGCCTCGAAGACGCGCACGAAGACGTCCAGGTCGTCGAGCTGGATCGCGTCGCGGCGGCGGCCCTCGGACATCGCGCGGCGGACCTGCTCGCGGGGATCCACCGCGTCGCCGTCGCCCGCCCGCTCGTTCTCGGATTCACTCATCGTGGACGGAAGGATAGCCTCGTTGGGCCATGCTCAGAGCCCCAGCGTACACGCTCGAGACGGATCGGCTGGTCATCCGCTGCTACGACCCCAAGGACGCGCCCGCCGTCCACGAGGTCATCCTCCGCAACAAGGCGCACCTCGTCCCCTTCATGGGCTGGGCCCGGAGCGAGCCCTCGAGCCTGGACGAGCGCGTCGAGCTCCTGCGCTCGTTCCGCGGGCGCTTCGACCTCGGCGACAACTACTTCTACGGGATCTTCCTCGACAGCGGGGCGTTCATCGGGAGCACGGGGCTGCACCCCCAGGGCAGCTCGGAGGAGCTCGAGATCGGCTACTGGATCGACGAGCGGCACGAGCGCAAGGGCTTCGTGACCGAGGCCGTCGCGGCCCTCGCGAGGCACGCCCTCGTCGACCTCGCGCTCGGCCACGTCGAGATCCGCTGCGATCCGAGGAACGCCGGGTCGAACCGCGTCGCGGAGAAGCTCGGCTTCACGCGCGAGGCGCTGCTCCGCAAGCGCTACGTCTACGCGCCCGATCAGCCGCGGCGCGACCTCGTGATCTGGTCGCTCCTGCGTGAGGATCTCGCGCGCGCCGCGCGCGTGAATTGGGCACGATACCGGGCCTTCGACGCGCTCGGGCGGCCCTTCACCGCGTGAGCATGCGAGGCGCCGAGAGAGGAGAGGACGGGACATGAGCCGCAGCACGAGCGCGATCCTCGAGGCCCTCGGCGCGAGCCGCGACGTCGTCGCCTACGCGGCGACGATCGAGGGCGACCTCGACGCGTTCTGGGCGGCCTGTCCGCGCGGAGACTGGCTCCTCGCCCTCGCGCTCCGCGGCCTCTCCTTGGCCGACGACGAAGCGCTCGCCCCGCCCATCGTCGAGGCGAGCGCGGCGATCGCGGCGCTCGGGCTCGTCTATCTCCCCGACGGCGACGAGGGCGCTCCCCTCCTCGAGGCCGGCGCGCTCGACGACGAGCGGATCGCCGCGTTGGAGGCGAGCGCGGACGCGGCCCCCGATCCCGCGAGCGCGCTCGTCCGACGCGCGATCGCGCTCGTCGCGCGCGCGCGCTCCGGGCTCGATCGCGAGCGCCTCGAGGACCTCGCGATGGTCCCCTCGCTCGTCGCCCAGGCCGCCGCCTTCGACGCCGCCGACTGCGCCATGCACACCGCCGCGAGCTTCGTCCTGCGCAAGAGCGCGCTCCTCGTCCGCGAGCGGATCCCGGCGCCGCCCCGCGCGCTCGCGAGGTGAGCGCGCGCGGTGTGCTATGCCTGCCTCGACGCATCGAGCCTCGCGCCGTGACCGCCTCCGAGAAGAACGCCGGCCCCGCACCCTCCGCCTCGGGGAGCGCCTCGCTCCTCGTCGAGACGGCGCGGTTCGCGCTCGCGTGCCTCGCGATCTCGCTCCTCGGCTGGGCCTTTCGTCCGGTCCCCTCGCCCGTCGACTTCCGTCCGGTCGGCACCTGCGCGGCGCCGACGCCGGAGCACCCGACCGTGCGCTGGATCGAGCAGGACGAGGCGCGCGCGCGCCTCGGAGAGCCCGGCGTCCGCTTCGCCGACGCGCGCTCGCGCTCGGACTACGAGGCCGGGCACGTCGCCGACGCGCTCGCCGTCCCGATGGACACCGGCGCGCTCGACCCGCGCGCGCTCGCCGCGCTCGTCGACGCGACGACGGTGATCACCTACTGCGACACGAGCGAGGAGTGCGGCGGCTCGCGACGGCTCGCCGGCCTGCTCGCCGAGAACGGCGTCCGCGACGTGCGCGTCCTGCGAGGCGGGATGCCCCTCTGGCTCTCGAACGACTACCCCGCCGAGAGCGGTCCCTGCGCGGAGTGCCCATGGACGCGCTGAGGCGAGCGCTCGACGAAGATCGCGGGCGCGCGCTCCTCGTGCTCCTGCGCCTCGTCGTCGCCGCCGTCTTCCTCTTCGCCGCCCCGAGCAAGCTGCTCGATCCCGTCACGTTCGCGCGCGACATCGACAACTATCGGATGCTCCCCGACGTCCTCATCGGGCCGCTCGCGCTCGTGCTCCCCGTCGCCGAGATCCTCATCGGCCTCGCCCTCGTCACGGGCGTCTGGGCGCGCGGCGCGGCCCTCGTCTCCGCGGCGATGTTGATCGGCTTCGCCCTCGGGATGGTGCAGGCGATCGTGCGCGGGATCGACCTCGACTGTGGCTGCTTCGGCTCGTTCGCCGAGGCGCGGGTGAGCCTCTGGACGGTCGGCCGCAACCTCCTGCTCACGCTCTTCTGCGTCGCCGTCGCCCTCGGCCCCGACATGCCGCTCTGGCCGCTCCGGCGCCGACCGCGAGCGGCCTCCTGACCGAGAAGCGAGCCCGCTCGCGGGGCGGCTCTGGTAGGCTCGCGTCATGCCGGATCAGAAGGTGTGCGCGGTGATCCTCGCGGGCGGTGAGGGGACGCGGCTCGGCGTCCTCACCGCCAAGCGGGCCAAGCCCGCCGTGCCCTTCGCGGGCAAGTTCCGCATCATCGACTTCGTCCTCTCGAATTGCTCGAATTCCAACATCTTCGACGTGATGCTGGTCGCGCAGTACCGGCCCCACTCCCTCATCGAGCACCTCGGGACGGGCGCGCCCTGGGAGATGAACCGCGACCGCAACGGCGGCCTCCGGATCTACACGCCCTACCTCTCGCGCGACGACTCTGGCTGGTTCACCGGCACGGCCGACGCGGTCCAGCAGAACTTCCTCTTCATCAAGGATCGCCGGCCCGATCTCGTGCTGATCCTCTCGGGCGATCACATCTACCGCATGAACTACCGCGAGCTCGTCGCGCACCACGTCGAGAAGCGCGCCGAGTGCACGATCGCGACGATCGACGTCCCGGACGAGGACAAGTCGCGCTTCGGCATCCTCGAGAGCGACGCCGACTGGCGCGTGACCCGCTTCGTCGAGAAGCCGAAGGAGCCGGTCCCCGGCCTCGGCTCGATGGGCATCTACGTCTTCGACTACGCGGTGCTCGATCGGCTCCTGCTCGAGGATCGCGCCGATCCCGCCTCGAGCCACGACTTCGGCAAGGACATCCTCCCGCGCATGATCGCGGAGGGGCGGCGCGTCTACGCGTGGCACTACCGCGGCTACTGGCGCGACGTGGGGACGCTCGAGAGCTACTGGGAGGCGCACATGGATCTGCTCTCGGATCCCCCGAAGTACGACCTCCACGATCTCGGCTGGCTGATCCACACGCGCTCCGAGAACCGCCCGCCCGCGCGCATCGCGGCGGGAGCGGTCGTCTCGGACAGCCTGATCACGCACGGCGCCTACATCGGCGGGGGCGCGCGCGTCGAGCGGAGCGTGCTCGCCTCGGGCGTGCGCGTGGAGCCCGGCGCGATCGTGCGCGAGTCCGTCCTGCTCACGGACGCCGTGATCGGGCGTGACGCGGTGGTCGAGCGCAGCATCTGCGACATCCGCTCGCGGATCGGCGCCGGCGCGCGCGTGGGGGGCGCGGCCGAGGAGAGCCCGCGCTTCGTCGTGGTGGGCAAGGGCGCCACGCTCCCTTCGGGCTTCGTCGCGCACCCGGGCGCGATGATCGGCCCGGACGTGATCCCCTCCGACCTCGACGGCAAGCCCGAGGCGCGCGACGGCGAGCACGTCGCGACCCGCCGACGTCCCCACGAGATCCCCTGACGGCGCGCGCCGTCAGCCCGCGACGACGCGGTCGCGGCCCCTGCGCTTGGCCTCGTAGAGCGCGGCGTCGGCGCGCGCGAACGCCTGATCGTGCGTCTCGTCGACGTGCCGCTCGGCGACCCCGAACGAGGCGGTGATCCGCACCTGCCCCTCGGGCGCCTCGACCACGGATCCCGCGATCGCCTCGCGCGCGAGCTCCGCGATGCGCAGCGCCGCCGCGAGCGGGGCGCCGGGCATGACGACGAGGAATTCCTCGCCGCCGATGCGGATGACCGAGTCGCCCTTGCGCACGCTCTTCGCGAGCACGTCCGCGACGCGCACGAGCACGCGATCGCCGACGGCGTGCCCGTGTCGATCGTTGACGCGCTTGAAGTGGTCGAGATCGACGCAGATCACGGAGCCCACCACCGTGTCCCCCGGATCGCCCTCGACGCCGAGCGCCTCGAGCGCGCGACGGTTCAAGAGCCCCGTCAGCGGATCGGTCTGCGTGAGCCGGGCGAGGCGCGCGAGCTCCACGTGCGGCGCGACGAGCGCCGCCACCAGCACCGCGAGGGCCTCGGCCCGCGCGCCGAACGCGTCCTCCGCCTCGTGCGCGAAGCCGAGCACCCCCAGGCACTCGCCGCCCGCGAGCAAGGGCACCCCGAGGTACGACGAGAACGGCGCGCTCGCGCTCGCGCGCTCGACGAAGCGCGCGTCGGAGCTGGCGCGGGCGACGCGGATCGGGCGCTCGTGGAGCGCGACCCACCCGGCGAGCCCCTCGCCGAGCGCGAAGGGCGCGGACTCGGCCCGCGCGCCCTCGCCGTAGCGATAGAACGCGACGAGCTCGGCGCGCTTCTCGTCGAGCACCTGGACGCTCGCGCGCGGCGAGCCGAGCAGCTCCGCCGCGCGCACCGTGCACTCCTCGACCAGCTCGTCGAGCGTGCGCCGTCGCGCGAGGTACTCCGAGAGCGCGCGCAGCGTGTCGAGCTCACTGGCCCCGAGCGGCATCACGCCCCTTCTACTCCGGCCGCCCGGGACCGCTCAAGGGCGCTCGTCCGGCGCCGCCGCGAGGCGCGCGTGGACCCGCGTGCAGGCGCGGAGGTTCAAGAGGTGCGCCGTCGCGATGCACGAGACGCCGGCCACCGTGACGGCGATCTCGAGGCCGCCCTCGACGAAGCGGCTCACGAAGAGCTGCGCGACGCCGACGAGGAAGAGCCCGAGCGGCGTCGGGTCGAGGTGCTCGTTCCGGTAGGCGGGCACGAGCGAGTAGAGGCCGAAGCCGAGGGCGAGCAGGAGCATCGGCACCTCGATCGACTCGAGCAGGCTCGCGAGCGGGCTCGCGCCCACGCGCCCGAACGAGAAGAGCGAGGGGACGACCGAGAGCAGGCCCGTCAGCGCGCAGTGCACGGCGCAGGTGAGCGAGACCCCGATGCCGAGGCGATCGGCGAGATCGTGCGCGTGGCCCCGCGAGGGGGCGCACGTCGGCGACGAGGGGCTCGGGCGATGCAACACGGGCCGCGGCACGAGAGGAGTCTTGCGCGCGTCCCGAGTAAACGCAACCGGATCGCAAGAGCGCCCGCGTTGCAGAACCGAGCCTCGCGCGCGTCGCGCCGGATCGGGGCGACAGGGGCGCGGCGCTCGTCGTAGAACCCCTCCCATCCCACGAACCCGGAGGTGAGACATGGAAGCGAGCCGACCGAACCTGCGCGAGCCGAACCCCGCGCCTGCCTCGATCGAGGTGAAGCTCGGCGGTCTCGAGGCCGGCGGTCGCGTCCCGGCCGAGAGCGTCTTTCGAGGCTTCGGCTGCGAGGGCGAGAACCGCTCGCCCCAGATCGCCTGGTCGAAGGTGGAGGGCGCGAAGAGCTACGCGCTCATCCTCCACGATCCGGACGCCCCGACGGGCGTCGGCTTCTTCCACTGGGTCGTGCTCGACCTGCCCCCGAGCGCGACCTCGCTCCCGCTCGGCGCGAGCCTCGCGACGATGCCCGAGGGTGCGATCGAGGCCTCGACGGACTTCGGCGCGGTCGGCTATGGCGGCCCCTGCCCCCCGACCGGCCACGGCCCGCACCGCTACGAGTTCACCGTCTACGCCCTCGACGTGCCCTCGCTCGGCCTCGACAGGACGGCGACCGGCGCGCTCGCGCGCTTCGCCCTCGCCGGCCACACGATCGCGCTCGGCCGCGCCCTCGCCGTCTACGAGCGCTGAGGTCAGCCGAAGGAGCCGACGAGGCGCAAGAGGTCCGCGAAGACGCCCGCCGCGGTCACCTCCGGCCCCGCGCCCGGCCCGCGCACGATGAGCGGCTGCTCGCGGTAGCGCGCGCTCGTGAACGCGATGACGTTGTCGGTCGAGGAGAGGCTCGCGAGCGCGTGCGCCCTCGGGTAGCGCTCGAGCGCTACCCGCGCGCGACCGCTCCGCTCGATCGTCCCGACGTAGCGGAGCACCTCGCCCGTCGCGCGAGCCGCCTCGAGGCGGGCGCGCATCGCGTCGTCGTGCGCGGGCAGGGCGTCGAGGAACGCCTCGCGGCTCACCCCCGCGAGCGCGGGCGGCACGAGGCTCTCGATCGCGACGTCCGAGAGCTCGAGCTCGACGCCGAGCTCGCGCGCGAGGATGACGAGCTTGCGCGCGACGTCGAGGCCCGAGAGGTCGTCGCGCGGGTCGGGCTCGGTGAAGCCGCGCGCCTTCGCGTCGAGCACCACCCGCGAGAACGGTGTGGCCCCGTCCCAGACGTTGAAGACGTAGGAGAGCGTCCCCGAGAGGACGCCCTCGATCCGCTCGACGCGATCGCCCGTGCGCACGAGATCGCGGAGCGTCGTGATGACGGGGAGGCCCGCGCCGACCGTCGCCTCGTAGCGCCACGAGCGGCCCTGCCGCTCGAAGGCCCGCAGCCGGAGGTAGCGCTCGAGCGGCCCCGCGCCCGCGCGCTTGTTGGGCGTGACGAGGTCGAGCCCGAGGGCGAGCCAGCGCTCGTACTCGGCGGCGATCGCGTCGCTCGCCGTCGCGTCGACGATCACCGCGTGCGGCAGGTGCGGCGCGCGGACGTGCTCGGCGAAGGCGCCGAGCTCGAGCGGGACCGAGCGCGCCTCGAGCGCCGCGAGCGCCTCGGCGGGCGCGAGGCCGACGTCGTCGAGCACCATGCGTCGCCGATCGGCGATCGCCGTGAGGCGCAGCTCGAGCCGGAGCGTCTCCTTCAGGATCGGCGCCTGCTCGGCGAGCTGCGCGAGGAGGGCGCGGCCCACCTGGCCCGGACCGACGAGCCCGAGCGAGAGCACGCGATCGCCGAGCACGAAGCCCGCGTGCGCCGCGCGGAGCGCGCGGCTCGAGTCCGCGCGATCGACGACCGCGGAGATGTTGCGCTCGGAGCTCCCCTGCGCGATCGCGCGCACGCTCACGCCGGCCTTCGCGAGCGCGGTGAAGAACGTCGAGGCGACCCCGGGCGTGCGCGCCATCCGATCGCCCACGGCGGCGAGGATCGTCTGATCGCGGACGACGTCGACGCGCTGGACGAGGCCCTCGGCGAGCTCGGCCGCGAAGGCGCGACGCGTCGCCGCCTCGGCCCGCTCGACGTCCGCCTCGGGCACGGCGAAGCAGATCGAGTGCTCGGAGCTCCCCTGCGAGATGAGGACGACCGACACGCCAGCGCTCCGGAGCGCGCCGAAGAGCCGCTCGGCCACGCCGGGCACGCCGACGAGGCCGCTCCCCTCGAGGTTCACGAGCGCGATGGCGTCGAACGTCGAGAGCCCCGTCACGGCGTGGCGCGGGAGGCCCTCGAGCCGCGACGGCGCGGCGATGAGCGAGCCAGGGCGCTCCGGCTCGAGGGAGCTCTTGATCCGGATCGGGATCCCGTGGGCACGCGCGGGATCCATCGTGCGCGGGTGGAGCACCTTCGCGCCGAAGTACGCGAGCTCGCACGCCTCGTCGTAGCTCATCGCCTCGAGGACGACGGCCTCGGGCACGCGCCGCGGATCGGCCGAGAGGACGCCGGGCACGTCGGTCCAGATGACGACCTCCTCCGCCTCGAGGAGCGCGCCGAAGAGGCTCGCCGAGAGGTCGCTCCCGTTGCGCGAGAGCGTCGTCGGGGCGCCCTCGCGGTCGGAGGCGACGAAGCCCGTGACGACGACGAGCGGGCGCGCGCGCGCCTGCCGATAGCGGTCGAGGCGGGCGCGGCTCTCCTCGAGATCGACACGCGGCCCGCGCTCGTCGCGCGCGCCGACGACGAGGATCTCGCGCGCGTCGAGCCAGCTCGCGTCGAGCCCCGACTCGGCGAGGTGCGCGGCGAGGAGCTGCGCGGACCAGAGCTCGCCGTAGCCCGCGACGAGCTCGCGGGTCGACTCGGGCGCCTTGCGCGCGAGCCAGACGCCGCGGAGCACGTCCGCGAGGTCCTGCTCGTCGCGCGCGAGGACGGCGAGCATGCGCCCCGCGAGGTCCGCGCCGAGGAGCGCCCGGGCCGTCGCGCGGTGGCGCGCGAGGAGCGCCTCCCTCGCGCCATCGAGCCCCGGATCGCGCCGGCTCGCGAGCGTCGCGAGCTCGAGCAGCGCGTCGGTGACCTTCGCCATCGCCGAGACGACGACCCACTGAGCCCGGCCGAGCGCGTCCCGCCCGCTCGCGCTCGAGCCGCGGAGGATGCGCCCGACGGCCCGATAGCGTTCTGCGTCCGCGACGCTCGTGCCGCCGAATTTGTGGACGATGATGGGCTCGGTGGGAGGCATGGTCGCGAGACATATCGCGCTCGCGCGCCCTCTCCCACCGCCTCGCGCGCGGCCCCTGACGCGCGCCGCCGGAGGATGACAAGCTCGGGGCGTGCGCCTCTTCTCGCTGCTCACGGCTCTCGGCTGCCTCTCGCTCCTCGGCGTCGCGCCGGCCACGGCCGAGCGCGAGGCGCGCCCCACGCCGCGGATCGAGGTGCTGCTCGCGCCGCCTCACGGGGCGGTGCGCGTCGGCCAGCCCTTCGAGGTCGTCGCGACGATCCGCCTCGCGCAGGGCGCGCGCGGCCCCTTCCTGCTCACCCCCGTCTCCGACGGGCCCGCCGTGGAGATCCTCCGCGGGCGCCTCTCGGCGCTCGACGCCGACGAGGTCGCCTCGCGCGACGGCGCGACCGAGGCGCGCCTCCGGATCCCCATGCTCGCCCACGCCGCGGGCGACGCCGTCCTGCGCGCGCGCCTCGACGCGTACGGCTGCGAGCGCGGTCGATGCCACGCGATCCGCGCGGAGGCCACCCACGCGCTGAGCGTCGAGCCCTGACAGCGCGCCTCCGACGGGGCGCGCTGTCAGCGCGTCGCGAAGTACGCGAGGCTCGCGGGCACGATCAGCCAGGCGAGCCCCTTCAGGAAGAAGAAGAGGAAGACGAGCCCCGCGGCGCGCTTGCCGTTCTTCGGCGTCACCCATCGCTTGAAGTCCGGCACGAGGAGCTTCTGGTTCCCGCGGCGGCGCCTGTAAAGGGGCCGCTGTGGGATCTCTCGCGGTTCGAGCAGGTCCGCGCCCGATCACCCGTGGGCGCGCCGATCAGAGGCGCCCGCGCACGAAGCGATCGAGCACGGCGGCGAGCTCGCGTGGGCGCTCGTCGTGGATCGAGTGGCCCGTGTCGTCCCAGATCAGGGCGTGGCCATGCGCGTGGGTGATCTTCGGCCCATACGTCGCGACGTCGGAGGCGATGTTCGAGTGCGCGTAGTCGTCCATGCGCCCGGCCATGAGCAGGAGCTCGCCGCCGAAGAGGTCGTAGCCGCGCGTGGTGCTCTCTTGTCCGTCGGCGCGGAGCACGCTGCGTCGGTGGCTGAATTTCATCTGCTCGTGCGCGACGATCCAGTGCCAGCGGCGATAGCGCGGGGAGTACGTCTCGTGCCGCGCGAGCCAGCTCTCGGCGAGCGCGCGGCGCTTGCCGGGCCAGCCGCGGCGGTACCACTGCTCGGCCTGGCGCACGACGACGACGAAGATGTGGTCGACGTTCATCCAGCGGTTGAGGTGGTCGCGCCGCCGGTCCTCGTCCTCGGGCTCGAGGCTCCGATCGTGGGGCGTGCCCGTCGCGAGGTTGGGCTGCTCCCAGAGACAGGCGGGCGACCAGGACGCCACGCGCTTCACCCAGGAGAAGCGCGGATCGACCCAGGCGTGTCGCGCTGGGTCGCCGAAGGGCGCGAGCGCCGAGAGCAGGAGCCCGAGGTTCCCGCCGAGGCTGCCGCCCGCGACGAGGTCGATGCGTGGCGAAAGGCCGTGCTCGGCGAAGACGTGCGTGACGAGCGCGTGGAGGGTCTCGAGCAGGAAGCGGAGCGTGTAGAGCGAGCTGTGTCGCCTCGGATCGCGCGGCTCGCGCGCGTACGGGAGCGGGAGCGAGCGCGCGGGCGCCTCGGCGAAGAGGACGTGCTCGTGCTCGAGCTGCCCCGAGTAGCCGTTCGAGGGCAGATCGAGCGTCAAGACGACGTAGCCGGCGCTCACGAGCCCGCGCGTGAGCTCCTCGACCTCCTCGAGGCGCGAGCTGTGGCCGTGCAGGAGCAGCACGTTCTTGCTCGTGGGGGTGGGCGTGCCCGCGACGACGTACCGGATGGGCACGTCGAGGCCCCAGACGCGCAGCGTCGTGTCGTGCTGGGGGAAGTCCGTGGCGCGCACGTTGACGGGGCGGAGCGGGAGATCGTCCTCGCCGGAGGCGGCGATCCACCCGAGCTCGCCGCGCAGCGCGCCGCGCTTCTTCTCGGGCGAAGCGAGGTACTCCGCCACGCGCCGCGCGCGCTCGATCGCGCGCCGCACGTCCTCGGGCCGCGGCGCGGGGAGCGGAGGCAGCCCGCTCATCCCGCGGCGCGCGATCGTCGCGGGCAGGAGCCCCGAGGCCTCGGCCAGCGCCGCGATCCGGTCCCAGTCGATCGGGTCGCCGACGCGACGCACGCCCAGCGCTCGAAACGACTCGCGGCCCGTGACGGTGAGGTCCGCGATCGCGCGGGCCCGCTCCTCGTCGTGGACGCGGTGGTAGGCCGCCGCCGTCGCGATGCGCATCGGGATCGGCTCGATCCCGCCGAAGTCGCTGCTCCGGATCGTCTCGCGGAATTCGGCGTAGAGCCGCCCGGACTCGTAGTGCGGGATGAAGATCGTGTCGCCGTCGTAGCCGACCCGCTCTGCGTGGTGCCTCGTCGGCGCGATCAGCCAGTCCGGCCCTCGCTTGGGGAGGACGGTGCTCGAGGGCTCGTCGCGCGTGGGCTGGTAGTCGCGCTTGTCCACGATGACGAGCATCGTCGCCAGCGGCGGCGCGGAGAGCAAGCGCTCGATGACGGGCGGCCGTGGCGAGCGCCGACGCGCCGGGGCGGCCTTTGTTGCGCGGGCGCAAGTCGTGGCAATCTGCCGCCGCCATGTCACGCACCCTCCCTCGCCTCTCCTCGACGCTGACGATCGGCCTCGCGCTGGCGTCGCTCTCGCTCGGCGCCTGCGCGAGCGCGGGGGCGACGCTCCATCCCCGGATGGGAGCGCGCGGCCTCATCGCCGCACGGGGCCAATTCGGGATCGAATTCGGCGGAGCGCGCCGCTCGCGCGTCGCCGGGCCGGACTGGGAGGTGTCGAATTTCGACGCGAGCCTCGCGCGGACGCTCGATGGGCCGATGATGGTCCATCACCCGCGGCTCGACGGCGCGGCCTCGCCGACCGACGTCTTCGAGCTCGCGCTCCGCCATCGCCGCCTCCCCGCGCGGATCTGGGCGCGCACGGTCGCGCTGCCGCGCGCCATCGAGCAGCGCGGCATCCTCGACGTCGCGCCGATCGTCGTCGCGCGCTCCACGGGGGAGCGCTACTGGCTCTTCGACGATCCCGCCGCGGCGGGCCCAGACACCTACCAGACGCGGCTCACCTCGAGCACGGCCTGCGAGCTCGACGGGCTGCCCGCGGCCGACGTGGTCTACGACGCGCGCTCACACATGGGCCAGACCCTCCGCGTGCACCTCGTGCTCGCGCACGCGCTCGCGCCCTACCGCGCGTCGAGCAGCGTGAGCGCGCCCGGATATCGGCCCCTCGTCATGATCGGCCTCGCGAGCCCGCCCTCGGACGAGGGCGAGCTCATCCCCGAATTCGCCGATCTCGTGCAGCGCGTCCGGATCTTCGACGGAAACGGGCGGCCGCGCGCCCCGGGCCGCACGACCTGCGGCGCGGCCGGCGTCGCGCCGATCACGGGCACGCGCTACCGCGTCGGCGACTACGTCGTCTACCGCTACTCCGGCTCGCTCGTGCCCAGCCCGATCCTCTTGCGCGAGGAGATCACCGATCAAGCCGAAGATCGGCTCACCATCGAGGTCACGGTCCGGCAGGGCGATCAGATCCTCCGGCGCTGGGCGCAGGAGGTGATCGACAACCCCGAGAATCAGGCCGCGGGGCGGATCGAGAGCCTCTGCGTCTTCGAGGGCAGCTCGTGCATCGATCGTCCGGTCGAGGAGCTCGGCGCGCTCTACGAGGGGCTGCTCGTCTCGCCAGAGAGCGAGCCGACCGCCGTCACCGAGTCCACCGAGGAGCGCCCGATCGGCCCCCTCCAGCTCTCCTGCCGCGTGCGCCGGGGCCAGACGACGATCGGCCATAGAAGCGCCCACTTCGAGGAGCTGCGCTGCCCCGACTTCCTCTGGACGAACGGCAACGCGGCGTTCGTGGACGCCGCGAGCGGCGACTTTCTGCTCCAGGTCGACATCGCCGAGTTCGGCTCGCCGCTCGGCCCCTGGCGCTGGGGCACCTTCGGCGCGCCCGTCGCGCGCTGACACTGATCGTACGTCGGGCGGCTCGAGGCCGCCCGCGTCGCCGCCGCGAGCGCGACGCGCCGGACGGATCACGCCGAGCGAGGCGCGTCGTCAGCGCGGATCGACGACGTGGCCGACGAAGAGCACGGCCCCGCTGGTCATGTCGCGGAGGAAGAAGAGGAAGGGCCGGTCCGCGATGATCACGACCGGCTCGGGCTCGGGCGCGGCGATCCCCCGCGTCGCCATGACGACCGCCGTCGCGGCCGCCGCCTCCGTGCCCTGCTCGTTCACCTCGACGAACGCCTGGTGGTAGGCCTCGCTGACGTAGAGCGGAGGGTCGAGCGAGGCGATCCCTCGGAAGTCGGCGTGGTCGGGGTCGAACGCCTGCTCGACGCCGAGGAGGCGCATCGCGCCGCTGAGCGGGACGGATCCGCCCTGGATGCGGAAGCGCGGGAGGCCCACCTCCACCGTCGGTCGAGGCCGGAGCGCCGCGAAGAGCGCGTCGAGGCGCGCCGCGTCGAGGCTCGCGAGGAGCGACGCGAGGCCGTCGCGCGCGTCGGGGACGACGACGACCATCGCGATCTCTCGCCCCGTGTAGGGGAGCTCGACGAGCCGCGCGCCCTCGACCTCGCCGTAGCGGAGCCGGTCGCTCGTGTGCATCATCGGCACGCGCTGGCTCGCCCCGCCGTCGATCGAGAACGGGTGCTCGGCGGTGGCCCGCGGATCGAAGGCGCGCTGCCACGTCCCGAGGAAGTACATCGCGTTCGTGAGGACGAGCTTCGTGTCGGAGTCGACGCTCCCGGGCGGGAGCAGATCGCGGATGCGATCGTTCGTCTGCCCCGCGACCCACCCGTTGATGCGCGCGCGCGCCGCCTCGGGGCTGGTCATGAAGGGGGCCAGCTCGAAGGGCGCGCCGAAGCCGCGATCGAGCGCGCCGCGGAACGTCGGCTCGACCGTGAGCCCCTCCTGGAGAAAGACGCGGTTGGCCGTGCGCAGCGTGACGCCCGAGCGGCCGATCGCGTCGATGCGGCCCGAGAACGCGCGCATCCCGGCCGTGACGTCACCGCGCAGGTGGAGCGCCGCGTCGAGCTGCTCGCGCGTCGTCGCCCGCGCCCCCTCGCGCGCCATCGCGAACGCCGCGTGCACCGAGTAGGGTGAGACGGCGGTGTTCCGGTGGGGATCGACGACGCGCGGGTAGAATTCCGCCGTGAACCGGTTGTTCGCGGCGACGATGTCCGCGAGGCTCGTCGTGTCGCGCGTGGGCGCGCTCGGCTCGATCGCGCTCGTGAGGGCTCGGACGGGCTCCGCCGGCGTGGGCTCGGGCATCGGCGTCGGCTCCGCGCTCGGGGTGGGCGAGCTGGGCTGCTCGGCCACGGAGCCGGGCGCCTCGGGTGAAGGATCGGTGGCGGGCTCCGCGCTCGTGCCCGTCGCCGGCGTCGAGGGCGCCTCCACCCGCGAGCCGCAGCCGAGCGCCCCCACCAGCGCGAGCGCGCACGTCGCTACCCTGAGCGTCCTCTTCGACATGGACCGATGGTGTCACGCCGAGGCGGACGCATCCAGGCACGCGGAGGCAGGCGGATCGTCGACTCGAGGATCTGCTCGCCGCTCGTGGTGGCCGGCAGCGGACGGAACCAGGCGCGCTCGTCGTAGCTGGTCTCGACGACGAACGCCGAGCCCTCGCGAGGAGGACCCGGCGTTCGTCGATGGCGATGGGGAAGCGAAGGGACCGAGCTCACTCCGCCGCGGAGGAGCGGCGCAGGCAAGCCGGGATGTCGAGGGTGGCCTCGTCGTGGAGCGCCGCCGCGCCGAACGCGCGACCGTGCGCCTGGAGCGAGGGGAGCATCGCCTGCTCGGGCGGCGTCGAGACGCGCCGCGAGCCGCGCTCGGCCGCCGCGACGAAGCCCGACGGGCGCGCCTGGGGCGCGATCGAGGCGATGGAGGAGCGCGGCGCGGGCGCGTGCTGCTTGGCGGGGATCGACACGAACGCGTTGCGCGGGCGACCCGCCGACGAGGCGTGCACGATCTCCTGCATCTGGCTCGCCTCGAGCCCGAAGCCGGTCGCGATCGCGGTGACCTTCACGACGTCGCCCATGTCGGGATCGGTCAGCAGACCGAAGATGATGTTCGCGTCCTCGTGCGCGGCCTGATGGACGAGGCTCGCGGCCTCGTTGATCTCCTTGAGGCGCACGTCCGGGCCCGCCGTGAAGTTGAGGAGGATCCCCATCGCGCCGTCGATCGAGATGTCGTCGAGGAGCGGCGAGTTGATCGCCATCTCCACGGCGTCGATCGCGCGGCGATCGCCCTTGCCGTAGCCCGTGCCCATCAGCGCGCGCCCCTGCGCCTGCATGATCGTCTTCACGTCGGCGAAGTCGACGTTGATGAGCCCGCTCTGCGTGATCAGATCCGAGATGCCGCGCACGGCCTGGACGAGCACGTCGTCGGCGCGCCGGAAGGACTCCTGGACCGTGAGGTCGTCGTCGAGCGAGAGGAGCTTCTGGTTCGGGATCGAGATGATGGTGTCGACGGCGTTGACGAGCTCCGTGATGCCCGCGTCGGCGTTGCGCATCCGACGCTTGCCCTCGAACACGAAGGGGCGCGTGACGACGCCGACGGTGAGCGCGCCCATGTCCCGCGCGATCTGCGCGATGATCGGCGCGGCGCCCGTGCCGGTCCCGCCACCCATGCCGGCCGTGACGAAGACCATGTCCGCGCCGTCGAGCGCCTCTTGGATGCGCTCCATCTCCTCGAGCGCGCTCTTCTTGCCGACCTCTGGGTTCGCCCCCGCGCCGAGCCCCCGCGTGAGGCCGGGGCCGAGCTGGACCTTCGTCGCCGCGAGGTTCTGCTCGAGCGCCTGCGTGTCGGTGTTCGCCGCGATGAACTCCACGCCCTCGAGGCCGCTCTGGATCATCGTGTTCAGCGCGTTGCCGCCGCCGCCCCCGACGCCGACGACCTTGATCCGCGCCTGCATGTCCTCGCCCATATCCGTGAATTCGATGTTCAGAGCCATGTTCGCCTCCCAGCCCGCCTCGCCCGGCGGGGCGTGACCGCACCCGGTCACGTCGATGTCGACCACCACACACGCGCCGCCGATCGGTCGCCCCCGATCGGCCGCTCACCCTCCGCGCGCCTCGACGCGCGCGTCCTCAGAAGACCTCGCGGAACCACGCGCCGAAGCGCTGGCCCCAGCCGGGCATCGCCGCCGAGACGAGCTCCGGCTCCTCCACGCGAGCCACCGCGGCGCTCGTGCGGAGCTTGCTCGCGCCGTACTTCACGAGGCCGACGCCGGTCGCGTACGCGGGGCTCCTCACCACGTCGAGGAGCCCGCCGACGCCGCTCGGCGTCGCGCGGCGCACCTGGAGGCCGAGGATCTGCTCCGCGAGCTCCGGCATCCCGTCGAGCTGCGTCGTGCCGCCCGTGATGACCACGCCGCTCGCGAGCATGTTCGTGAAGCCACCCTGCTCGAGCGTGTACGCGACCGCCTGGAAGAGCTCCTCGACGCGCGGCTCGATGATCTGGCAGAGCTCGTGGCGCGGCATCGGGCGCGGCGGCCGACCGCCGACCGCCGGCACGTCGATCCGCTCGTCGGCGTCGACCATCGACGCGCTCGCCGAGCCGTACTTGATCTTCACGCGCTCGGCCTCCGCGATCGGCGTCCGCAGGCACTGCGCGATGTCGTTCGTGAAGTTGATCCCGCCGATCGGGATGACGCTCGTGTGGACCACCGCGCCGTCGACGTAGACCACGACGTCGCTCGTCCCGCCGCCGATGTCCACGAGCGCGACGCCGATCTCCTTCTCGTCGCTCTCGAGCACCGCCTCCGCGCTCGCGAGCGGCTCGAGGACGACCTCCGCCACGTGGAGGCTCGAGCGCTCCGCGCACTTCACGATGTTCTGGATGCTCGTCATCGCGGCCGTCACGAGGTGCACCTGCGCCTGCAGGCGCACGCCGCTCATCCCGATCGGCTCCTTGATGCCGCCCTGGTCGTCGACGATGTACTCCTGCGGCAGGACGTGGATCACCTGCCGATCGCTCGAGAGCGGGAACGCCCGCGCCTGCTCGAGCACGCGCCGCACGTCCTCCTGCGAGACCTCGCGGTTCGCGATGGCGGCGACGCCCTCCTTGTTCAGGCCCTGGACGTGGTTGCCCGAGATCCCGGCGTAGACCGAGCCGATCTCGACGCCCGCCATCGCCTCCGCCTGCGCGATCGCGGCGCCGATCGCCTGGACGGTCTGCTCGATGTTGACGACGACGCCGCGGCGCAGGCCGCGCGAGGGCACCGAGCCGACGCCGATGATGTCGATCCCGTCCTCGCTCACCTCGCCGACGATCGCGCAGACCTTCGTCGTCCCGAGATCGAGCCCGGCGATGATCTCGGGCTCGGCCGTGTTGCTGCTCGAAGTGCGTCGTGCGCTCTGGGTCATGTCGTCTCGCTTCGCCCCGCTCGACGCTCGTGAGCGCTGGGGGATGCCGACCGATAACCGGGGCACGATCGCCACGACAAATTTTGTGCAGCCCCGATCGACGTGGGGCACGAGGAGGACCGCGCTCGGGCGGCGCGGGCGCGAGCCCGATGGACGCGCCCCGCGCTTTCGCTTACGCCTCCTCGCCGTGGTGACGAAGCAGGACGACGAGACGCGCGGCGCGAGGGCGCGGCCCACCCGAGCGGGCGCGACCACGAGCCGGAGGCGCTTCCTCCGCGCGGGGATCTCGGGCGTGCTCTTGCTCGGCGCGGGGGGCCTCTTGGCGCGCGAGACGAGCGGCTACGAGGTCCCGGACGCGATCGCGGCGCGGCTCGTGGCGCTGAGCGCGAAGGAGTACCGGATCGTCGAGGCGATCGCGCACCGCGTCCTCGCGCCCGACGATCCGCCCGAGGGCGAGCTCGCGTATCCGCGGCCCGAGACGCTCGACGTCGGCGTGGCGATCGACGGCTTCGTCGCGAAGCTCGACGACGAGAACCGGCGCGATCTCCTGCGCCTGCTCCACGTCGTCGAGCACCTCCTGCCGCTCGAGCGCGGCCTCTTCTCGCGCTTCACGCGCCTCGGCCCCGCGGATCAGGATCGCGTGCTCGGCGCGATGGAGACGAGCCCGATCGGCCTCTTGCGCGGCGCGTTCGGCGCGCTCAAGTCGCTCTCGGCGATGAGCTACTTCTCGCACCCGCTCGCGTGGGGGCCGCTCGGCTACGACGGCCCGCTCGTCGCGCGGCCCGCCGAGGGCTGGTTCGTCCAAGCCGAGCACCTCGCGAGGCCCGCCCGATGAGCGTGCGCCACGGCCGCTCCGAGCGCGCGCCGCTCCACCTCGACGCGGACGTCGTCGTCGTCGGCAGCGGCGCGGGCGGCTCGATGGCGGCGTGGGAGCTCGCCGGCCGCGGCCTCTCCGTCGTGCTCCTCGAGGAGGGCGCGGACCACGGCTCCGCGGACTTCGATCAGCGCGAGGAGCACATGATCCCCGCGCTCTTTCGCGAGCGCGGCGGGCAGCGCACCGACGACCTCTCGATCCTCGTGCTCTCGGGCCGCGGCCTCGGCGGCTCCACGGTCCACAACACGAACCTCTGTAAGCGCGTCGCCCCCGAGATCGCGGAGCGCTGGCGCGCCGAGCACGGGCTCACCCTCGAGCCCGCGCGGCTCGACGCGCTCTTCGCCGAGGTCGAGCGCATGCTCGGCGTCGTGCCGATCCGGCGCGATCAGCTCTCGAACCACAACGCGATCTTCGAGCGCGGCGTGCTCGCGCTCGGCTACCAGGGCGGGATGCTCTCGCACAACCGCGACGGGCGCTGTATCGGGAGCGGCTTCTGCGAGCTCGGCTGCGCGTACGACGCGAAGCGCAACGCCCTGCGCGTCGTGATCCCCGAGGCGGTGGCGCGTGGCGCCGTGGTCGTCACCGACGCGCGCGCCGATCGGGTCGTCCACGCCGGTCGGCGAGCGAGCGCGGTCAGAGGCCAGCTCCTCGACGAATTCGGCCGCCCGCGCGGCGAATTCGAGGTTCGCGCGCGCGGCGTGTGCCTCGCCGGGAGCGCGATCGGCTCCGCCGCGCTCGCGCAGAGGAGCGCGCTGCCCGATCCCCACGAGCAGCTCGGCCGGCACCTCCACATCCACCCCGGCGTCGCGGTCGCGGGCCGCTTCGACGAGCGCGTCGAGGGCTGGCGCGGCATCCCGCAGAGCTACGAGTGCACGGAATTCCTCGATCTTCGGCCGAATTCCGAGCGCCGCGTGTGGATCCTGCCGAGCTTCGCGCACCCGGTCGGCACGGCGACGGTCACGCCGGGCTTCGGCGCGGGGCTGCTCCGAGCGATGCGCGCCTACCCCCACCTCGCGGTCGTCGCGGGCATGATCCACGACGAGACGGAGGGGCGCGTCTACCTCGAGGGCGGGCGATCCCGCGTCGCGTACGTCCCGAACGGAGCCGATCGCGCGCAGCTCGCGCTCGGCGCGCGCGAGGCGGGGCGCATCCTGCTCGCGGCCGGCGCGCGCGAGGTGCTCGTCCCCGGCGTCCCCGAGCTCACCGCGCGGACCGAGCGCGAGCTCGAGGCGATCACGGCCGATCGCTTCCACCCGAACGACGTCCCGCTCACGGCGGTGCACCCGATGGGCTCGCTCCGCATGGGCGGAGACCCGCGGACGAGCGTCGTCGACGAGCGGGGCAAGCACCACCACCTCGACAACGTGTGGGTGACCGACGGCTCGCTCTTCCCCACCTCGATCGGCACCCCGCCCCAGCTCCCGATCTACACGTTCGCCCTCGGCGTCGCGCGGGGGATCGAGCTCCCGCGCTGACCACGCCGGGGCGGACGAGCCCCGTTGCAGTCTGCGGGCGACGCTGGTAGCAGGCGAGCCATGACCCGCTCGAGCGACCTCCACTTCGACACCCTCGCGATCCACGGCGGCCAGGCCCCCGATCCCGTCTCCGGCGCGGTGATGACGCCCATCGTCCTCGCGAGCACCTTCGCGCAGGAGGGCCCGGGCAACCACAAGGGCTACGAGTACTCGCGCACGGACAACCCGACGCGGCGCACGCTCGAGCACGCGCTCGCGGCGATCGAGGGGGGCAAGCACGGGCTCGCGTTCGCGTCGGGGTGCGCGGCGATGACCACGCTGCTCCACGCCCTCCGCCCTGGCGATCACGTCGTCGCGGGCGACGACCTCTACGGCGGCTCGTTCCGCATCCTCGACAAGGTGATGAAGCCGCTCGGGATCGTCACGAGCCAGGTCGACCTCACCGACCCGGAGAACCTCGAGCGCGCGCTCCGCGAGGAGACGAAGCTCGTCTGGATCGAGACCCCGACGAACCCGATGCTCAAGCTGATCGACATCGCGGCGATCGCCGAGCGGTGCAAGGCGCGCGGCGTGCCGCTCGTCGTCGACAACACCTTCGCCTCGCCCGCGCTCCAGAGGCCGCTCGCGCTCGGCGCGACGCTCGTCGTCCACTCGATGACGAAGTACCTGAACGGCCACTCCGACGTGGTCGGCGGCTGCGTCGTGACGAGCGACGACGCCTGGAACGAGCGGCTCCGCTTCCTCCAGAACGCGATGGGCGCCGTGCCCTCGCCCTTCGACTGCTACATGGTCCTGCGCGGCCTCAAGACGCTCCCCGTGCGCATGGAGCGCCACGTGAAGAACGCGAGCTCGCTCGCGCTCTGGCTCGAGCAGCACCCGCAGGTGGAGCGGGTGGTCTACCCCGGGCTCGCGTCGCACCCGCAGCACGCGCTCGCGAAGAAGCAGATGAAGGGGCCGGGCGGGATGATCTCGTTCGTCGTGAAGGGCGGCGCGGCGGCCGCCGACGCGCTCCTGCGGACGGTGTCGATCTTCGCCTGCGCCGAGAGCCTCGGCGGCGTGGAGGCGCTCATCGAGCTGCCGGCCGTGATGACGCACGGCGCCGTGCCGAAGGAGCAGCGCGAGGCGCTCGGGATCGTGGACGGCTTCATCCGCATCTCGGTCGGCCTCGAGGACGAGGACGACCTGCGCGCGGATCTCGAGCGCGGCCTCGAGGCGGCGACAGCGGCCAGCGGTCGCCGCGGCTGAGCCGAGCGAGGCCCCTGCGTCGCGGCGCGATTCCTGGCGAGCGCTCGCCGCGGATCCGATAGGCTGACGGACCCATGTCGGAGCCCGCGAAGGATCAGCTCGCCGCGATCAAGCTCGCCATCGCCGAGCGGCGCTACGACGAGGCGATCCGCGCGGCGCGCAGGCTCGTCATCGCCTCCGCGCATCACCCCGAGGCGCGCCTGCTCCTCGGGGAGGCGCTGCTCGCCTCCGAGCGCTACGACGAGGCGCGGGTCGAGCTGCTCGCGCTCACCCGCTCGCGACCGAACGACGCGAGGGCGCATCGCCTGCTCGGGGAGGCGCACCTGCGCGGGGGACGGATCGACGAGGCGCGGGTCGCGCTCACGCACGCCGCCTCGCTCGATCCGAGCGACGAGGCGACGCAGGATCTGATCGCCGAGGCGAGCATGGAGATCGCCCCCGTCAGCGCGACGGTCGAGCGGTGGATGGCGGCGGCCGAGCCCCCGACCATCGAGATGGCGATGCCGGAATTCCGCGACGCGGGCGGAGCGGCTTCGGGGGCGGGGCTGCGTGCGCTCCTCGAGCGGGCGGCGGCGAAGACGGGTAAGGGGGCCGTCGTCCCGCGTCCCCGAGGCGGCGTCGGCGCCGACCGCCAGCCGAGCCCGGGCCCCCGGCCGAGCGGCGACGCCTCCCCAGCGGGGCGCGCGCAGGGCGAGGCGCCGCCCGCCCCCGCGAGGGAGCTCGAAGCGCGGGGCGACGCGGAGCCAGGGTTCGATGAGAGCGTCGAGCTCGAGAGCGCCTCGATGGAGCTCGAGCTCGACGACGCTCGCGAGGACCTCGTGGGGCCCTCGACGACCATCGGCGAGCCCGCGCTCGAGCTCGCGGGCGGGTCCACCTCGATCGCCGCTCCGACGCCGTCGCCGCGCGGCCGAGAGGCGCCCACCCGTGAGCTGCCCGCGCCGGAGAAGGTATCGCAAACGATGTCGACGGCCCCCCGCGGGCGCCCGAGCTCGGTCCCGCCGCCCCCACCCCATCGGGCGGGGACGACCACGCCGGGAGGGCTCGCGAGCCCGGTGGCGCGTGAGGAGGCGACGCGGGCGCTCGCCCCCAGGCCACGACGCACCCCGACGCTGCCAGGTATCACGCCCGCACCCGATCTCGACGCGAGCGCCGCGCCGCCGCCGCCCTCCCTCGGGCCCCGCCCCTCCGCGCCGCCGCCGCCCTCCCTCGGGCCCCGTCCCTCCGCGCCGCCGCCGCCCTCCCTCGGGCCCCGCCCCTCCGCGCCGCCGC
>JBDHVC010000062.1:0-26888 GCA_039809495.1 Sandaracinaceae bacterium | reverse complement strand
CGCCAGTTCTACTGGGACGGCGACCGCCTCGGCGCCGAGGTGATGCCGAACGGCGCGCTCCGCGTGTACGAGTACGCCGGGCACGGCGCCTTGGTGCCGCTCGGTTTCACGGACTACGCGAGCGCGGACGCGCCTTCTGAGAGCGGCAAGCACTACACGGTGTTCACGGACCCTGTGGGTCAGCCGCTTCAGATCGAGGACTCGAGAGGCGCGCTGGTTTGGTTCGCGACGCGGGTGGACCCGTACGGGTTCATCGAGGAGCACCCCACGAGCCAGCTCGAGTACAACCTCCGCTGGCCAGGCCACTACTACGACCCGGAGACGGGGCTTCACTACAACCGCTACCGCTACTACGACCCGTCGCTAGGCCGCTACCTCCAGTCGGACCCCCTCGGCTACGCGGGCAGCCCGACGAACCTCTACGGCTACCCGACGAACCCGCTCAAGGACGTCGACGTCCTCGGGCTGACCCACCCGGCTCGAACCGGGCACGCCGACGAGGGGAACGGCCCGCACCCGCACGAGGGGGCGGAGGGCACTCGGCCCGTACCGCGTACCGGTGGTGACCCGGATGCGCCGCCCCGGCGGCCAGGCGAACCGCTCAACTCTCGAGGCCTCACGGCAGAACAAGAGGCCCACTTCCGGCGGCGGATCGACAACGCGCCCACACCCGAGGCAGCGGAGCAGGCTCGCTATGACCGGAACTGCACGATGCGCGACAATCGCGGCGATGCCCACCTTCCACCTGCCGAATGGCAAGCCTCCTCGGACAGGGTTTCAGCGAACCGCGAACGAGGCGTGCGTCTCGAGAACGACGCGCTAAACGACGCCGGAGTCCCGAACAACAACCACGGCGACCCGCCGCTCACGCACCCGACGCCAGACGGCGGCACGACGCGCCCAGACGGCGTGACGGACAGATCGGTCATCGACATCAAGTCGATGCCGGACACCCCGGGTGAAGACGGCCCGCGGGTCCTCTACGACTCCGATCAGCTCCGCGGCCAGCGGGACATGGCGAATTCGAGCGACCGAGACCACGTCGTGATCATCACGAACGGCGACAGGGACGCCGTGCGTCCAAGTAGTACGGTCGCCGGGGAATCAACGGTATATCATCGTGACTCACAGACGGGACAGTGGTCTCGTTGGAATACCGACAAGAACCAAGGCGCCCTCGGCTGGCAATCCTGCCCGAGACCCACCTTCTAGTCTCCTCCGGAATTCAGCCTACGCGTAAGCCTATCCTCCTTAGAACCTCATCTTGTGGAACTCCGGCCTGTAACCAACCTTGTAACCGTCTCGGGAATACAACCAATGATCGAACCGATTGATCTCGACATAGGACTCTTCTTGCGAGGCCCCCTTACGGATCCGCGCAGGATCTCTGAAGTGCTCGCCGCACTCGAGGCAACGATGACCCTGCGCCCCAAGCACTTCGGCTGGATCGAGACCAAGCGAAGAGCCTACGACCGTCAGCTCGCTTCGCAGTACGACGCTAAGAACAAGTCCCTGCTGCTCTGGGGCCCTGGCGGCAGTGTACCGGATCCCGACATGCTGGAACTCGGCGATCTAAACCCGCTCACGGCCACGTTCACTCGACTCTGGTCGGACGCGGAAGGCCTCCTGCAAGATGCCCTCTACCTGATCGAGACGCTACGCCCCGTCTTTCTATCATTCGTCCCCGGGTTCGACTGGAAAGCGCTGACCGAGGAGGACCCCGACCTGTCGACCCGTGCGCTGAGCATCCGGGCACCTCACCCAATTGCGCTCATCCAACGCCTCGGATTCGGTGCGCTACCTCCCGCATCTTACATCGACGAGGAGCTCGCCTCCTCGCTCGGAGAAGCCGTGCTCTCCAGCCTCGGGGCGACTCGGCTCGCCTCCGGGTATGCGATCGGTCGCTTCGAGGTTTCGACGTTCTCTCCAATTAACGAGTATCTCCGTCAGCGGATCGCGTCGCACGAGGTGCTCCGCGCTCACGGGCTCGCTGGTCGCGTCGGCGAGACGCCCCAGATGCCGACCTACTACGCGCCAAACTGGCGCGCCCCGGAGTCTTGGACACGCAAGGTGCTGGCCGTTGACGAGCGACGGATCGCGGGGCCCAATGTCTGAGCGGCTGGTGCTCGAGCCCCACGTCCTTCGAACCCGCGAGGAAGACGGGTTCGCTCGCGCTCGCACGCTCGAGGACGTGGACGCAAGCGGCATGAACCTCTCGGGGCTGCGGCTCGAGGAGACGACGTGGCGCCGGGTCTGCTTCGACGACGCCGACTTCGACGACTTCCGTGCGCGAAATTGCGACTTCTCGGAGTCGAGCTGGCTCGGCGCCGCGCTCAACGGCGCGATGATGATGGACACGATCCTCGACAAGGGGCGCTTCGACTCCGTCCTCTGGCGCCACGGGCTCCTCACGGCGTCATCACTGCGAGAGTGCTCGCTTCGCGACGTGGACCTCAGCGCGAGCACGCTCGTCGGTGCCTCGTTCGCGCACGCGGATCTGGCCGGCGCAGTCCTGAAGCGCGTGAAGGCCCACCAGGCCTCGTTCACGGGAGCGCGGCTCGAAGGAGCGGACCTGTCGGGAGCGGACCTGCGTGACGCCGACTTCCGCGGCGCGGTGCTCACCGACGCCTGCTTCACGGGAGCGAACGTCGAAGGTGCCCGCTTCGACCCGGGCTTCGTGCCGGTGACGACGCCGAATCCGTGAGCGCCGGCACTGGCACACGCAGTCTGACAACCGAATACGACACGACTCACGACCCGAGGCCGCCCCCGTCCTGACAGGGGCTGCCTCGCGTCGTGGCTCGCGCTGGTTCGAGCGCACCGAGGCTTCATCGGTGTGGCCGAGCCCGCGGGAGCCTACCTCACGAGCTTCGGCCGCTACCAGCTCTCGGAGGACGGCGGGAGCGCGGGCGTGGAGGTGCTGGTCGGCCCGAGCGGCGCGCGGAGCACGCTCCGCTTCGACGAGCACGGGCTCGTCTTGCGTCAGTGCGCGAACGGCACGTGGGAGCTGTCCCAGTACGACGACGAGGGCCGCCTCGAGGGGCGGCTCGTGTGGAAGAGCGCCCAGGATGGCGCCCTCCAGAGCTGGAGCGTCCGCTACGAGTGGAGCGCCGAGGGCGACCTCGTCCGCGTCGTCGACAGCCTGCGCGGAACGAGCGTCTATCGCACCGACGCGGCGCACCGCCTCATCGGCGAGAGCACGCCTGACGGCCAAGAGCTCATCTACGAGCTCGACCTCGCCGACAACGTCCTCTCCAAGCCCAAGGCGGGCCGCCAAGGTGTCAGTCGCCTCGAGGTCGGGAGCGGAAACCAGCTCGTCGCGAGCGACACCGAGACGTTCGGCTACGACCAGCGCGACCACCTCTCCGTCCGCCGCGACCGCCGTACCGGCACGACGACGCGCTACGTCTACGACAGCTTCGACCTGCTGGTCCGCATCGAGACGCGGGGGCCAGACGGCGCGGAGCTCGAGCCAGCGTGGGAGTACGCCTACGACGCCCTCGGCCGCCGGACGGAGGTGCGTCGCGGCCAGTATCGACGCCAGTTCTACTGGGACGGCGACCGCCTCGGCGCCGAGGTGATGCCGAACGGGGCGCTCCGCGTGTACGAGTACGCCGGGCACGGCGCCTTGGTGCCGCTCGGTTTCACGGACTACGCGAGCGCGGATGCGCCTCCCGAGAGCGGCAAGCACTACACGGTGTTCACGGACCCGGTAGGGCAGCCGGTTCGACGCCGTCGCTCGCTGGGAGGCATCGCTACGGGGCGGATCTCGGTCCCGGCGAGCCCGAGGCGAGCGGCACGCGCGAGACGACGAGGCGGTTCGTCGGCGCGCGCCCGGGGCGCGATCACTCGCCGCGGAGGGTCGTCAGGCTCTCGATCCGCGTCGGGGCCGTGGCGCGTGCCGTCGCGACGGCGCTCGCCGCGCTCGCGGGGACCGCGCGCACGAGCTCGACGTTGAGCTGCGCGGGATCGGTCGTGATGTTGCCGGCCCAGCCCGAGAGCCACTCCATCTGCGTGAGCGCGCGGAAGCGGCGCTCGAAGCAGTCGTCGGTGTCGTAGTCGATGATCGTCGCGAAGATCGAGAGCGTGCCGTCGCCGTTGTCGACGAGCTCGATGGAGCGCGCCTGCGAGGGGTAGTCGGCGATGGCGCTCGTCATGATCTCCCAGAAGCCAGGGTGCTCCGCGTCGACGCCCGGGACGGCGCGGATCTGGTTGTCGTGGACGTGGCCGACGAGCCAGGCGATGACGGCCGGGTAGGACGCGACGAGCCGCTCGATCTCCTCGCCAGGCACCGCGCCCGCGAGCGGCGTCGTGCCGAGCTGGCCGGGGAAGACGTCGGTGTTGCGCATCGAGTGGTGCGAGGAGAGGACGACGAGGACGCCGTCGGCCGTCGCGCGCTCGAGCTCGGGGATGAGCCAGTCGTCGAGCGTCTCGCGCAGGACGAGGCCCTCGGAGCCGCCGGTGGGATCGTTCGTGTCGAGGGTGAGGACGCGGAGCAGGCCGGGGATCGCGTCGTACGCGTAGTTGGCGCCGAGCGACGTGTCGACGTCGCCGTCGACGGGGTAGCCGTGGCCCGGCGGCCCCATCACGCCCTCGGCGTCCGCGTCGCGGAGGGCCCGGACGATGTCCTCGCGCTCGAGCAGCCGCCGGTGCGGATCCGCGGGGACCTCGCGGCGCGTCACGGGCGCGTACCAGAGGCGGTAGTCGCGCGTGCCGGTCCGCGGCGTCGTGCCGAGCGCCTGGGCGCGGTTGCGCTCGTCGGGCAGGCTGATGCCCACGATGAGCACGTCGTGGTTGCCGGGCACGTAGAGCCAGGGCGCCGGGAAGCTCACGGGATCGAAGGGATCCTTCGGATCGTTCGCCGGACCAGGCACCGGATCGTTGTCTTCGCCCGAGTCGGTCTCGAGGCCGGGCTCGCCGTTCATGAGCTGGATGACCCACGCGAGCTCGTTCTCCTGCGCGCTGTCCGAGCAGTCGCCCGTGACGATGCCGAAGTCGAGGTCTCGCCCCGCCTCCCTCGCGAGGCGCGCGAAGGTGCGGTTCATCGCCGAGACGGCCCGCGGCAGGTAGGCCTCCTGCGCGCGGAGCCCTCCGGGGAGCGCGGTGTTGTCGAGCGCGGCGAGGCGGTTGGGCGACTCGTCGTCCACGAGCTGGAAGTCCGAGAGCTGCGCGAACCACGCGATCGAGCGGCGGTCCGCTCCGCCCGAGGGGTGCCCGCCGAGATCGTCGCGCTGGACGAGGTCGCGCCCCTCGCCCGGCTCGACCTCGTGGTAGCCGAGGCCGCGGTACATGAGCTCGCCCTCCTCCGTCGCGGGGTTGAGCGGCCCCGCCATCGACGGCCGGAGCACGCTCGCGACGAAGGTGCCCTCGAGCGTGCTCGCGAAGCGCGGGAGCGGGGAGGAAGGCGTGGGATCGGTCTCCTCGCAGCGCGGGAGCCGAAGGCCCTCGTGCTGCTCGGCGTCGTGCGCGTAGGCGTCACGCGGCTCGCCCGCGTCCTCGCTCGTGCCGGCGTCGCTCGGCGCGGCCGCGTCCGTCGCGCTCGCGTCGACGGGCTCCTCGGGCTCGGGGCAGCCCGCGAGGGGGAGCGTGAGGAGGGAGAGGGACAGCCAAGAGACGTGGGTACGGCGCATGGGACGAGCCTACCCCACCTCGCGCGCTCGGTGCGCGGCGAGCGCTGGCGTCAGCTCGCGGCCTCCGCGTCGTCGCTCGCGCTCGCCTCGCTCGCTCGCGCGGCGTCGGGGGCGGCGCGCTTCGCCGCGTCGTCGCTCTCCTTCGCTCGCGCGGCGCGGACGGCGTCTCGCCGGCCCGTGACGAGGTGCCAGATCAGCGTCCCGAAGATCCCGAGCGCGAATACGGTGATCAGGTACGTCCCCTCTTGCGGCCACGAGTGCGTCGTGAAGTTCGCGATCTGCTTCGTCCCGATGATGACCGGGGTGAACGGCTCGACGTGGAACGGCGCGCGCGGATCGAGATCGTGGCCGTACGTGTAGAGCTGATAGACGAAGCGCGCTCCGGCGAACGCGAGGATGTAGCCGACGAGGACCGAGAGATCGACGAGCGTGCGGACCTTGCCGATCGCGGCGACCCGCAGGGTGAGGAGCACGAGGATGCCGAAGGCGAAGGGGAGCCAGTCGAGATCGGAGAAATCGGCGATGTCGAGGTGACGCATCCCGATGTAGTGGTTGAGCGTGTTGATCTCGGAGAGGTGCTGTCCGTCGTTGCCGCCCTGGATCGTGTACGAGTAGATGTCGAGCCAGAGCCCGTTGCGGTACTGGGGCGCCTCCATCGAGATGCGCCAGAGCGGGAACCAGAAGCTCGCGAGGAGGGGGACGACGAGGAGCGCGAGGAAGACTCGGCTCTTGGGCGCGAGCGGCCGATCGAGGTAGTCGTAGAACGCGAGGATGGGATTCTTCACTGTGCTGCCTTTCGATTCGGGCTGGCGCGGCTCACACGAGATCGCCGCGCCCGAACGACCTCGAGGCGAGGAGCCACGAGATCGTGCCGACGACGAAGGGCCAGGCGAGGCCGTAGCCGAGGAGGCCTCCCGAGCCGAGCTGGTGGTAGAGGTAGAAGCCGACCGGGCCGAGCGTGCCGAGGTCGGGCTCGATCCCCGAGAGGAGCGCGAGCCGCGCCGCCTGGACGGGGTTCGCGCCCGCGAGCGCGAAGACGAGGTGCGGCGGGAGGCGAGCGTTCAAGAGCACGCCCACGATGCCGAGATCGAGCACCGCGACCGCGAGCGCCCACGCGACGAGCCCGAGGACGATCGCCTTCGCGGCGTTGCGCGTGCGGACGGAGATGAGCATCCCGACGCCCACGAACGCCCAGAGGAGCGAGGCGCCGACGGCGATCGTGCGCGCGAGCATCGCGAACGGGACGCTCTCGTGGAAGACGAGCTTGCCGAGGAGCGCCATCAGGACGAGGAGCGCGACGAGCGGGAGCAGGAGGACGAGGTAGCGGACGAGCGTGATCGACGCGAGGTAGGACGCGCGCGAGAGCGGCTGGCTGAAGAGGAGCTCGATCGTGCCGTCCTCCCGCGCTCGCGTGACGACCTGCGCCGTCGCCGAGACGGCGAGGAGCGGGAGCACGACGAGCAGGACGTGCGCGAACGAGAGCATCACGCGGCCCATCCCGCTGAAGCCCATCACGGTCGACTCGCGCATGCCGACGATGACGAGCCCCGCCGCGAGGACGGCGTAGACGCCGCTCGAGAGCGGCAGCCAGCGCGAGCGCATCACGTCGCCGAGATCGAGGCGAGCGCTCGCGAGGACCTCGTTCTGGGCGGCGCTCACGGCGTCCTCCGCTCGCGCACGCGCGCCTCGGCCTCGGTCGTCCCGATCGCGCCCTCCGTGCCGCGCGGGACGGCGGCGAGCCCATAGCCCATCGGCGAGTCCGACGCGTCGACGAAGGCGGCCTCCTCGTAGCGGATCCAGCCGTCCTCGCGGCTGTTTCGCACCCACATCGCGTGGATCGCGGGGTGGTTCGCGTCGCGATACCGGATCATGCAGCCGACGTCGTCGAAGTTCTTGATCTCGCCGTCGCGCGTCTGGAGCTGCGCGGCGAAGCGCGGCTCGCCGACGTGCATCCGACACTCGGCGCAGACCTCGTCGTCCCAGGCGATCGCGACCGGGCCGCTCGGGAGGCTCGGGCTGCAGCCGCTCGCTCCAGCGAAGAGCGTGAAGAGCGTGAAGAGGACGGCTCGCGGGATCATGCCTTTCGCTCCTTGCCTTCCGGCTTCTTCGAGGGTGCCTCCCGGACCACCGCGAGATCGCGCACGATCTTCCCTTCACCGAGCTCGATGATGCGATCGACGAGCGAGGTGAGGTCGTCCGAGCGGTGGGAGCAGAAGAGCACGGTGACCTTCGGATCGAGCCCTCGGACGAGCTCGATGAAGCGCTCGCGGGCCGCGGGATCGAGGCTGGCCGTCGGCTCGTCGAGGACGAAGAGGGTCGCGTCGGTGGCGAAGGCGATCGAGAGCAAGAGCTTCTGCTTCATCCCGCCCGAGAGCGCGCGGAAGGGCTTCTCCATCGAGGGGGCGAGCTCGAGGCCGAGCTTCTTCGCGATGACCTCGACGCGCGCCGCCTCGAGCGTGCGCAGGGTCGAGACCGCGCGGATCACGTCGCGCACGGACGCGCCGAGCTGGGGCGCGATCTGCGGGACGTAGGCGAGCCGCCGCGCGACCTCGTGCCGCTCCGTGAACGGGGAGCGCCCACCGACGCGCACGACGCCGTCGCAGCGGATGAGCCCCATCACCCCGCGGAGCAGGGTCGACTTGCCCGAGCCGTTCGGGCCCACGAGGGCGACGCGCGCGCCCGCGGGCACGGCGAGATCGATGCCCGAGAGCACCTCGTGCGCGTCGAAGCGCTTCCTCACGTCACGGAGCTCGATATCCACCGTTCATCTCCGCATCGAAGAGCCGAGGGGAAGGGTCGCGAACGATGACGTGCGGCGCGAAGAGGGGCACGAGCCGCCCCATCGCGTCGATCACGCTCATCGCCATCGTACCGGCGAAGTAGGCGAGCTGGGGGTGCCGGCTCGTGAGATCGGCCGAGAGGCTCCGCTGCTCGTAGGCGATGTCGCCCACGCCGTCACCGTCGAGATCGTAGCCCTCGTAGTCGTCGAAGGCGTTGTGCGACCAGTGGGCCCCGAGCGCATCTCCGCCGCCCTCGACGACGACCTGCGTGCGGTTGGTCGCGAGGACGTTCTCCTCGATGAGGTTCCCGCTCGTGCGGCCGTGGAAGACGATCGCCTGATCCGCGAGCCGGAACGCGTTGCCGCGGATCGTGTTCTCGTCGGCGGGATCGAGGGGGCTCGTGTCGAGGTAGAGCCCGATCCGATCGCGGACGAAGAGGTTGTCCTCGACGACGACGAGGCTCGAGTCCTTGAGCCCGAGGCCCATGCCGCTCGCGCCGGGGGCGTCGGCCATGAGGTTGCCGACCACGTGGACGCGGCGGCTGTACATGACGAAGGTGCCGACGACGTTGCTGATGAAGCGGTTGTGCTCGACCGTGACGTCGCTCGAGTACATCAGGTGCGCGCCGTAGCGGCCGCCCATGACGAGGTTGCCGACGACGCGGTTGTTCGGCGAGTACCAGACGACGACGTCGCGCGCGCCCTGGACGCGGTTGCCCTCGACGAGCGACTCGCGGACCTCCCAGAGCTTGATCGCGTCGCCGCGCAGGCCGAGCGCGGGCGCGTACGTGCCCTCGATGTCGCAGCCGCGGATGACGACGCCGTTCGAGCGCTGGGCGTGGATCCCGAAGATCGCGCGGACCACGTGGAGGCCCTCGGCGCGCACGCGATCGGCGTGGATCCCGAGGGCGGCGTCGTCCTGGTCGTAGCGCGCGCCGCTTCCGTCGATCGTGAGGCCGAGGATGGCGACGTCGGGGGCGCTCACGGTGACGGTCGTGCCGCGTCCGTGGCTCAGGATCGTCGCGTCACGCGGGCCGTAGAGCGTGATCGGCTTCGCGATCGTGATGGGGCCTCGGTAGGTGCCCGAGGCGAGGCAGAGGGCCGCCCCGTCGGGGGCGGCCTCGATCGCCTGGTTCAGATCCGCGCCCGCCGCGACGTCGACGCAGCCGTCGGGGCGAGGCGGCACGCTGGGCTCCCAGCGTCGCAGGGTGAGGGCGCTCTCGTCACCGCGCCCGCTCGTCGCCACGCCGACCACGACCAGGGCGGCCAAGGCGAGGGCGGCGAGCGGACGAGCGGCGCGGTGACGAAGCACGCCTCACCTCACTGGGCGGCGGGCGCGGCGGCGGTGCCGGCGTCGCCCTGAGCCGCGCCGGCCGCGGGGGCCGTGCCGTCGCTCGGCTCGACGAGGAAGTAGCCCGCCATCTCGAGGTGGAGGGCCGAGCAGAACTCGGTGCAGTAGAGCGGGAACACGCCCGCGCGATCGGCGACCAGCGTCAGGTCCGCGTGCTCACCCGGCTCGAGCGAGATCGAGATGTTGTGCGATCCGATCGTGAAGCCGTGGGTCGCGTCGTGGGCCTGCTCGATGTTCGTGAGGTGGAAGTGGACCGTCTCCCCCTGGCGCACGCGCACGATGTCGGGCGTGAAGTGGCTGCGGACGACGCTCATGTAGACGTGGACGCCGTCGGGCCGCCGCTCGACCCGCTCGCTGCCCGCCTCGACGCGGTTGGGCGAGAGCTCGCCGAGGACGGGGTCCTCGCCGGCCGGTCGGTAGACCTCGATCGGGTGCAGCCGATCGGCGCGGATGATCTGTGCGTAGTGCGGCTCGCCGAGCGGGATCGGCAGGTCGTAGAGCACCTGCATGTGCTCGGGGTTCGAGATGTCGATGAGCTGGAAGTTCTGCGGGAGGAGCGGGCCGACCGGGTTGAAGCGGTCGAGCGCCCACTTGTTCATCGCGACGAGGTAGTGGCCCTGCGGCGAGACGGTGTCGCCCTCGGTCGCCGCGAGGTGGCCGATGTTGTAGTGGACCGAGACGTCGTCCATGCGGCGCAGCTCGCGGAGGTTCCAGCGGACGACCTTCGACTCGAGGAAGAGTGAGGTGTACGCGAAGCCCTGGTTGTCGAACTGCGTGTGGAGCGGGCCGAGGCCGAGCTCGACCTGGCCGCGGATCATGTCCTGGAAGGGCAGGATCGGGACGTTGTAGGGGTCGCGCTCGGTGTACTGACGCGCCTCCATCGCCGCGCGGATGCGCTCGATGCTGTAGACGGTGGCGTGCGTGTCGAGCTTGCCGGCGACGACGACCTCGGTGCCGTCCGGCGTGACGTCACAGCCGTGGGGGCTCTTGGGCTCGGGCACGAAGACCATGAGGTTCTCCTCGATGGCCGTCGCGAGCGGGATGACGCGCATGCCCGCGATCGTCTCCGTGTGCCCGCCCTCGGCGACGAGCTCCTCGGCGCGGCGGTAGTTGATGACGTGGAGGTAGTCCATGTCGTTCTGCGACGCGCCCGACTCGAGCGGCGGGTTGCCCTCCATGTTGCCGCCGTAGGCGCGCTCGGTGTCGAACGAGTTCAGGAAGAGCAGGCCGTCCGAGGCGCGCTTGCCCACGTCGGCGAGGTCCTGCATGTAGGGCGGCAGCTCGATGGCGAACGAGCGCTCGGGGTCGATGCGGCCGCGCTCGCGATCGAAACGCCAGAAGATGACCGCGCCGCGGTAGCGGTCGTTGTACTCGCGGACGTCGGCGTACGCGCCGCCGAGGGGCGCCGGGTACTGCGAGGTCTCGACGACGTAGTCGGTGTTCGGCGTGACGAACGTGCCGCCGTGATCGGACTGGATGAGCGGCGAGGAGACGATCTGCGTCGTGATGAAGTCGCGCAGGTTCACGACCGCGATCCGCGCGTTCGCCTTGTCGTTGACGAAGAGGAACTGGCCGTCGTACTCGCCGTCCGTCTCGCTCAGCGCGGGGTGGTGCATGTCGCCCCAGGTCATGTCGCGGCCCTCACGCCGGCCACCCTCGAGGACTGAGCGGGACTGCTCGTCGAAGCCGTAGCCCTGCCACGGCTCGGGCGTGAACACGCCGATGTACTTGAGGATCCGCATGCTCGGGATCCCGATGACGATGACGTTTCCGCCGTGGCCGCCCGACGCGAACATCACGAACTCGTCGCGACCACCGCTCGGCGTGTAGGTGCTCAACGCCGCGTGGACGTCGTCCTCGCTCAGGTGCCGCTGCTCCATCAGCTGCTGGATCGAGGCACCTCCGCCTCCGCCAGACGACTCTCCGCCGCAGCCGATCGCGAGCGCGAGCGTCGCGAGCACCATCAGTGCACGACTCACCCTTCGTTTCATGACCTCCTCCTTCCTCATGCGAGACCCTCTCCCGACGCGGCTGCTCACTGACGCAGCTCGCGGATGTGCTGGCGCAGCCCCGCGACCACCGCCGGTCGAGAGGCGAGATCGGGGTTGTTCGGCATGGCGGGGCTCTTGCCGACCGCCGCGCCGCCGTACTGGATGATCCGCTCGATGTAGGCGTCGTCGACCGAGTCCTGCCAGGCGGCGTCCGTGAAATTGCGCGGCTGCGGGTTCAGGCCCGCGGAGCCGGGGCCATCGCCTCGACCCTGCGCGCCGTGACAGACCGCGCAGCGCGTCGCGAAGATCTCCTCCGCCTCGGCGCGCGCCTCGGGCGTCACCGTCGTCGACGCGGCCGCGGCCGCCCCGCCGCCGCCCCCGCTCGAGCTCGAGCTCCCTGACTCGCTCTCGTTTCCTCCACAGGCGCTCGACAGCGCGAACGCAGCCAGACAGGCGAGCCTGATCCACCAAGTCGATCTCATATCCCTCTCCTCCATGAACGTCGCGGGCGACTCTCGAGACCCGGTTGCGCCACCCACGATCGCTTCTACGACGAGACAGGGAAGCACTCGAGCCGTGGTGGGTCTGATCACCGAAGGCGCGCGATCAAGGGCGACACGCTCGCGTTTCCCACATCTCGTGAGCCACGTCACGTCCCACCGCTGGGCGGTGAGGGGCATCACGCGCCTGCGCCGGCGCCCGCGAGGCACGCCGACGCCGGGGCGCGCCGCTCGTCGAGGCGCGCCGCTCGTCGAGGTGCGCTGTCAGTCGTCGTCGCCGAAGGAGACGCCGAGCGAGCGCGCGGCCTCGACCATCTGACCGTGCGGATCGACCCGCTTGGGCTCGCGGATCGCCTCGGCGATGGGGATGGAGACGATCGCGTCGCCTCGCAGCGCGACCATCTTGCCCCACTCGCCGCGCGCCGCGAGATCCGCCGCCGCGCAGCCGAAGCGCGTCCCGAGGATGCGATCGAAGGGCGAGGGGCTGCCGCCGCGCTGGACGTGGCCGAGGACGGTGACGCGCATGTCGAGGTCGCCGTGGCTCGCCACGAGCCCGTCGGCGACCCGCTGCGCCGCGCCCTGGAGACGCGGCATCGCGCCCTTCTCGTGCGCGACGACGCTCGCCACGCCGCCCTCGGGCATCGCCCCCTCGCTGACCACGACGATGGAGTACTTGCGCGAGCGCTCGCGGCTCTTTTCGATCTTGCGCGCGACGGCTTCGAGCCGGTAGGGGATCTCGGGGATGAGGATCGCGTCGGCGCCGCTGGCGAGCCCGGCGTGGAGCGCGATGAAGCCGGCGTCGCGCCCCATGACCTCGACGAGCATCACGCGATCGTGGCTCTCGGCGGTGTCGCGCAGGCGATCGATCGCCTCCATGGCGATGCCGACGGCCGTGTCGAAGCCGAAGGTCTGATCGGTCGCGCCGAGGTCGTTGTCGATCGTCTTCGGGACGCCGATCATCGGCAGGCCCGCGTCGAGGAAGCGCTTGGCGATGCGCATCGAGCCGTCGCCCCCGATCGAGATGATGCCCTCGAGCCCGACCTGGCCGGCGTGCTCGAGCACGCGATCGGAGACGTCGATCTCGCGGGCCTGGCCGCTCGCGTCCCTCACGACGAAGTGGAACGGATCGCTGCGGTTCGAGGTGCCGAGGATCGTGCCGCCGCGCGTGAGGATGTTCTCGACGTCTCGCGTCGTGAGCCACTGGTTGCCGTGAGGGCTCCGGTAGTCGAGGTCGACGAGGCCGCTCAAGGCGTCCTCGATGCCGAATATCTGGAAGTCGTGGCGATCGATGCCCACCTTCACCGCCGCGCGGATCACGGCGTTGAGGCCAGGACAGTCGCCGCCGCCCGTCAGGATCCCGATCTTGCGAGCCATGCGCGCATCCTACCGGGAACTCCGCGCGCTCGGACACCCCGTTCGCGCCTCACCCCTTCGTCGGCTTCGCCGGCTTCAGCTTGCGCGGCGGGAGCAGCGGGCGGGCGCGCTCGAGGCGCTTCGCCATGAAGATCGAGGCGTCGAGCTTCGTGAAGGTGCGCCGCCGATAGAAGGCGAGGGCGTCCTTGTTGTTCTCGGCGACCTCGAGGACGAGGTGGGTGCACCCGTGCATGTGGGCGAGGTGCTCGAGCTGCTCGAGCATGAAGGAGCCGACCCCGCGTCCCTGGTAGTCGGGGTGCGTCGCCAGCTCCTCGACGAAGAGCGGTCGCATGTTGCGCGAGCCGAAGTAGCGCGGGTTGATCCAGTTGTCGGAGCCCGTGACGTTGTACGCGCACTCCGCGTAGCCCACGACCTCGGCGCCGACCTCGAAGACGAGCTGCTCGATGCCCTCGTCGTCGTAGGTCTCGACGAAGCGCTCCTTGCTCCGCGGCCGCTGGTACTCGACCGTCTTGCGGTTCACGTCGCGGAACGTGAGCTTGAGGAATTCCCACACGCGGTTGAGGTCGCGCCGGTGCAGGTGCCGGACGCTGATCTCGAAGGGCTTGCCGTCCTTCGGCTTGCCGTCCTTCGGCTTGCCGTCCTTCGGCTCGCTCGCCTTCGGTGGGGGAGGCCTCCGACTGGACCTCGGCTTCGAGCCCTGGCGCTGGGATCCGGTGCGCTGGGATCCGGTGCGCTGGCGCGGCGCCGACACCCGCACGCTCGTCGCCTTCGCGTGCTCGGCGCGAGCCCGCGTCCCCTTCGACCTCGTCGCGGCGCCCTTCGCCGCTCGGGCTCTTGGGACCTCCGCCTTCGCGCCGCGCTGCGTGGCCCGCTCGCCGCGCGCTGCCCGCGGCTCGGCCTCTCGGCCACCCTCACTCGCGTCGCGTCCCGCTTCGATCGACGGGACGTCGGCTCTAGCCCTAGAGCGTTGCTCGGTCGCCATGACGATGCGCAAGGCTAGCGCAAGCTACGCCTGGACGGCACGGGCTAACTTCGTGGGCGGCTCCGAGGGGGGCGCGTCCTCGGATCGGGGCGCGCCCACCGCGCCCGCGCCCGGAGACCGCGAGGCGGCGAGCAGCAGGCCCCCGACGAGCGCGGGGGCTTGACCCGTGAGGTAGCCCACGAGCGCGAGCAGCATCGCGTCCGTCGTCGCGACCGATCCGTCGCCCGCGGCGACGAGCAGCGCGACCGCGACCCCCTCGCGGATCCCGATGCCCCCGATGGAGATGGGGAGCAGCACGGAGATCACGATCGCGTTGCCGACGCCGAGCAGGGTGAGCGGGGAGAGATCGATGCCGACGGCGAGGCCGCTCGCGGCGAAGGTGGCGGAGAGCGCCGCGTGCGACGCGATCCCGAGCAGGAGCGCCGCGCCGAGCGCCCGCGGCGAGGCCCCCCCGGCCATCGCGTCGGCGATCTTCGTCGCGCGTGGGCGCAGCCGCGCGGGCGCGAGCGCTGCGAGCGACGCGGCTCGCGCGGGGCTCGAGAGGACGAAGAGCCCGAGCGCGGCCGAGAGCGCCATCGCGAGGGCGACGAGGACGCCCCCCACGCCGAGGCGCTCGAAGAGCCCGAAGGGGAGGAGCGCGAGGCAGACGCTCGCCATGCCGACGAGCCCGACGAGCTTCTCGACGACGATGACGGCCCCGCTCCGCGCGTAGTCGCCCGTGCGCCGGCCGACGTCCCAGAGGCGGTAGCCGTCGAGGCCGGCCGTCGAGGGCGTGAACGCGCCGACGAAGCGCCCGACGAGGAACGAGCGGACGAGGAAGGCGAGCGGGAGCTCGAGGCCGCGCTCGCGGAGCAAGACGCGCCACCTGAGCACGCCCGCCATGGCCGAGGCGAAGTGGAGCGCGATCGCCACGAGGATCCACCCGAGCGCGAGGTGGCTCGCGCGCTCGGCGAGCACCTCGACGCCGTCGCGGAGGAACATGCGGCGCAGGAGGAAGCCGAGCAGCCCGAGCGTGACGATCGCCTTCACCGCGACGAGGGCCGTGCGTCGTCGGTGCGCTCGCGTCGCGAGGGCGGGCTCTGCGCGATGGCTCGGGTCGGTCACGATCCTCGCTTATCGAGTCGCGTCGAGGCGGTCAAATTCGCGTCCCGCCCGGAAGGAGGTGCGAGGGGGCGCTACTCGCCCTCGTACATCGCCTCGATCTCTCTCGCGAAGCTCGACGCGACCTTGTTGCGCTTGATCTTCAGGGTCGGCGTGAGCTCGCCCGTCTCGATCGCGAGGGGGCGAGCGCAGATCGTGAACCGCTTGAGCTGCTCGACGCGCGCGACCTTCGCGTTGGCGACGTCGAGCGCGCGCTGGACCTCCGCCTTGAGCTCCGGGCTCTCGTGGAGCGCGCTCGGCGCGGGGAGCCCCTTCTCGTCGAGGAAGCGCTTGGCGGCCTCGGGCGCGAGCCAGACGAGGAGCGAGAGGTACTTGCGTCGATCGCCGATGACGACGCACTCGGCGACGACGTCGGTCGACGCCTTGACGCCCTCCTCGAGGTTCTTCGGCGTGATGTTCTTGCCGCCGGCCGTGATGAGGATCTCCTTCTTGCGGCCGGTGATGAGGAGGAAGCCGTCGTCGTCGAAGCGGCCGAGATCGCCCGACTGGAGCCACCCATCCTTCGTCAGCGTCGCGGCGCTCGCCTCCTCGTCCTTCAGGTAGCCGAGGAAGACGTTCTTGCCGCGGACGAGGATCTCGCCGTCGTCGGCGATCCGCACCTCGACCCCCTCGAGCGGGACGCCCGCGGATCCGAGGCGCGTCCGACGCGGCCGGTTGATCGTCGTCGGTCCGCTCCCCTCGCTCTGGCCATAGACCTCGAGCACGAGGAGATCGAGGCTCGCGAAGTCCTCGAGGATCTCCTTCGCGATCGGCGCCGCGCCCGTGACGAGGACCTTGGCCTGATCGAGCCCGAGCGCCTCCTTCACCCTCGTGAGGAAGAGGCGCTCGGCGAGCCGGAGCTGGAGCGCGAGGAGCCCGCTCGGCTCGCCCCCCGCGGCTCGCGCCTGGTTCGCGGCGCGCGCTACGCCTCGCGCCCAGCCGGCGAGCGTCGCCTTGGCGCCGGTGAGCGTCGCGAGCTTCTGCGTCACGCCCGCGTGGAGCTTCTCCCAGACGCGAGGCACGCCGAGGAAGACCTCCGGGCGCACCTCCTTCAGGTTGTCGGCGAGCTTGTCGATCGACTCGGCGAAGTAGACGCTCATTCCGAGCGTGATGCCGCAGTGCATCGTGACGAGCTGCTCCGCGATGTGCGAGAGCGGGAGGTAGCTGATCGCGCGGAGCGGGCCGGGATCCTCGCCCCCGAACGCCGCCTCCTTCAGCGCGTCGGCGGTCCACGCGAGGTTCTCGTGGCTCAGCATGACGGCCTTCGGCGGGCCCGTGGTGCCCGAGGTGTAGATCAGCGTCGCGAGCCCCCTCGCCTCGAGCGCCTCGAGGCGCTCGCGCACCTCGCTCTCGCTCGTCGCGTCCGCGCGCGAGAGGAAGTCGTCCCAGGTCATGGCCGCGCTCGCGCTCGAGCGCGCGCCGCGCATGAGGACGACGTGCTTGAGGTTCGGGAGATCCTTGCGGCGCGCCTCGACCTTGCGGAGCTGGTTCTCGTCCTCGACGAGGACGAGGGGCGCCTCCGAGTGCGAGAGGATGTAGTGCACCTCGTCGGCCGAGCACGTCGTGTAGATGCCGGCCGGCGCGCCGCCGACGGCCATCGTCGCGAGATCGAGGATCGTCCACTCGGCCCGGTTGAAGCCGAGGATCGCGAGCCGCTGGCCGGGCTGAAGGCCGAGCGAGACGAGCGCGCGCGCCGCCTGCATCACCTCGGCGGCGTAGCGCGCGTAGCTCGTCGAGCGCCAGGTGCCCCCGCGCTTCTCGAAGTAGGCCGGGCGATCGGGGTGCTTCTCGGCCCTCGCGAGGAGCCGGGCGGGGATCGTGTCGGACAAGGCAGCCTCCGAGGCCGACTATAGAGCCATCGGCTCACGCTGGGAGTGGAGTCCTCAAGGGCCGACGGCGCGGCCGAGCGCGCCGAGCCGCAGCCCGGCGATCGCGTCGAGCGCGAAGCCGAGGCTCGCGCCGGAGGCCTGCTCGAGGTAGGCGCGGACGCCGAAGCTCAAGGCGAGCGGGCCCGCGAGGTCGAGGCTCGCGTCGAAGCTGCCGCGGAGCTGGAGGCGCTCGGTCCGCCCCGGGTCCGCGTAGAAGAGGTCGACGAGCCCCTCGAAGCGGACGCGGCGATCGCCCACCCGCACGAGGTCCCAGGGCTTCAGCGTCAGCACGGCGCCGAGGCCCCAGAGCGGGCTCGCGTTCGGCGCGAGGATCTGGGCCTCGAGGCCGGTCTGGAGCTTCAGCTCGAGGTCGGTCGTCAGCGGGAAGCGCGCGCCGATCGTCGGCCGCGTGAGGAGCCAGTGGAAGGACCGCGTCGCGGGCTCGGAGAGCTCCGACTCGACGAAGAGCTCGACGTAGGGATCGGGGACCCACGGCTCGCTCGCGCCCGGCGTGCGCAGGCCGCGGTAGCTCGCCGTCGAGCGGAGCTGGAGCTGATCCACCGCCTCGCTGAACGACCCCGCGGTGGCGACGCCCGCGACCGGCGCGCCCGCCGTCCACTGCGTGCGATAGCGGAGGATGCCGAGGTTCTCCCAGGTCCACGCGGGCGCCGTCGCGTCGAGGCGCAGGTTCACCTCGGCGCCGAGCGTGATCGTCGAGGCGCGGTTGAGCTGGGAGGCCGCGTAGTGCCCCGGGTTCTCGACGCTCGAGCCGGAGAAGGACGCGTCGACCGAGCCTCGAAAGAGCCACTCGGGCGCCTCGTCGGCGCTCTCCCGATCGTCTCGCGGATCGGTCGACGAGCGGCGCGAGAGCGCGCGGAGCGCGAGCTCCCGGATGGTGAGCGGAGGATCCTCGTCGAAGCCGCGATCCGTCGCGCGCCGGAAGCGCGTGAGCGAGGAGACGCGCAGCGGGCTCCAGCGCGAGCCCGCGGGCAGCGCCGGCAGGGGCGCGCGCGTGCCGAGCGCGAGGTAGCGCGTCGTCACCACGTGGTAGCTCGCGCGCGCGACGAGCGGTCGCCCGCGCAGCCGCGCGCCGTCCCCCGCGCCGCCGAGCCCCGGCGTCGCGAGCTGGGCGCCCTCGCGCGTCGCCGCCACCTGGAGCAGCCAGTCGCTCGGCACCCACGCCTCGTAGAGCTCCTCGTCGTGCTCGATGCCGACGAAGAGATCACTCGCCGTGAGCTGCGCGTCGTGCGCGGGGCGGAACGTCGAGTCGAAGAGCGAGCGGTTGATCACCGCGACGTCCGCGTCGACGCTCTCCCGCGCGAAGTCGGCGACGAGCATCGTCAGGTCGGCGCGATCGATCGCGCGCGCGAGCCTGCCGCCCGGCAGGGTCTGCCCCCACTCCTCGCAGTAGGTCGAGCCGATGTGATCGAGGAACGCGAGCAAGGGATCGCCCGCGCTCAGCCCCCTCTGGCCGAGCGGCTGCGCGATCATCTCGTAGACGCCGAGGCGCACCGTCTCGTCGCTGCGGATCCCGACCTCCACCGCGTCCGCGCGCGGCGGCGTGACGATCGCCGGGGTGACGTACGTCGGGCGCCCCATCAGCTCGCGATCCTCGGGATCGGAGAGGATGACGAGGTCGGGCCTCGCGCGCTCGTCGAGGACGTCGAGGAGCGCGAGCGCGTTCGCGCGTGAGGTGTCGAGCACGAGGACGACCGCGTCGGCGCTCGAGCGCGCGCGCTCGACCTGATCCGCGAGGGTCTCGGGGATCGAGCTCAGCTCGAGCCCGCGCCGCTCGCTCGGGTCGAGGCGCGCGAGGCGCTCGGGCGGCGTCATCGCGAGGACCGCGAGCTCGAGGCGGCCCGCGCGGACGAGGAGCGGCGGATCGCTCGCGTCGCGCAGGACGTCGCAGAGCGGCGCGGAGCGCGGATCGGTGCAGCGCAGGTTCGACGCGACGAAGGGGACCCCGCGCGCCGTCACCGCGCGGGCGAGCGTGAGCATGCGCGCGCGCGGCGTGGCGAGCTCGCTCGCGCCGAACGCGAGCGCGTCGTAGCCGAGCGCCGCGACGAGGGTCGCGAGCGCGTCGGGGTCGTGCTCCGCGGAGAAGCGGACGACGCCGCCCTGGCCGAGCAGCCCGCCCGCGTCGAGGACGAGCGGATCGTCCTCGGCGTGCGCCTGGCGCACGAGCGCGTAGGTGTAGAGGCTCCGCGGGTGGGGCACGAGGTCTCGCGAGCCGTCGCAGATCGGGACGCCGAGGTGCCCGTCCACCCCGCTCGTCGCGAGGACGCGCGCGTTCGGCACGCGCTCGGCCCGCGCGTGGGCGGCGAAGCTCGACATGGCGAAGAGGGCCGCGCCGAGGAGGGCCGCGCGTCGACGTGGGCGCGCGGCGTGGGGGAGCTCGTCGCGACGCGGACGCCTCGTCATCGGGCTCGACTCTAGCGCGCAAAAAAAGAGAGAGCCCCCGCGGTGGCGAGGGCTCTCTGACCGCACGCCTCACTCGACGCGATCCGTCGAGTCGAGGCATGCTGGCTCGGCGCTCAGTTCCTCGCCTGCACCGCGCGATAGGGGTGGACGAACGAGGCGAGCGAGCGGCCATTTCGCGTGGCGATCCAGAGGCGGCCTTGGCCCTGGAAGTTGCAGACGAGCCCCTCGCCCGAGAGGAAGAGCCCGCCGAGGCCGCCGAGCCGCGTCACGTTGTACTGGAGGCCCTCTGTGAACCCGACGATGTGGCTCGTGTCGCAGATGTAGCCGCCCGGCCCGACGTCGACCGCGTGGATGCCTCCATAGGAGGAGAAGAAGAGCGGGCCCGTCCCCGTGCAGCGGAGCAGGAACATGCCCGCGCCCGAGAAGAAGCCCTTGGCGCCGCCCCACTTCGTGTCGAGGACGACGCTCGGCGGCGCGCCGAGGTACGCGCCCGAGCTGAGGAAGATGCTCTGCTGACCGTTCAGCTGGACGACCTCCACGTCGCCCTCGGGCCCGGGCGCGAAGAAGAGGCGCTGCCCCGGCGCCGTCGCCGTGAACGTGTTCTGGAAGAGGCTCTCGCCGCCGAGGACCTTGCGCTTCATCGCGCTCATCAGGCCGCCCTGGAGCGAGGTCTTCATCTCCATGCCGCTGTCGCGCGCCACCATCGCGCCGGCCTCGCAGATCATCTGCTCGCCGGGGGCGTCGAAGCCAACCTGGACGAACGTGAAGTCGGGCTTGTCGAGGAGTTGGTATTGCATGTTCGTTCCTTCCCTCAGCTCAGCCCTTACGCGGGGGGAGCATCGCGCCGATGGTGCCGCCGTACTCGACGGGGTTGCGGGTCTGGATCCAGATGCGCCCCTGGCCCTGGAAGTGGCAGACGAGCCCCTCGCCGGAGAGGAACGAGGCGATCCACCCGCCGCCGCTCTTGCCGACCTTGTAGGTGAGGCTCGCGTCCCAGGCGACGAGGTGCCCCGTGTCGATCACGAGGTTGCCGTCGCAGACGAGCTCCTGCACGCCGCCGAACGCGCCGATGACGAGCTGCCCGGGCTGCTGCGAGGTCGCCTGCATGACGAACATGCCCTCGCCCGAGAAGAAGCTCTTCATGCCGCCGAGCTTCGTGTTGATCTCGACGCTCGGGCTCGAGGCGATGAAGCTCCCGCTCGTGAGGAAGTAGCCCTGCGGGTTCATGTCGAGCACGTGCATGTCGCCGCAGAGCGCGTGCGCGAGCAGCACCTCGCCGGGGCCGCCCATCGCGGTGAAGGTGTTGCGGAACCAGCTCTCGCCGGCGAGCAGCCGCTTCATGCCCTTGAGCAGGCCGCCGAGCAGGCCGCCGCCCTTGTTCTGCATGCCGGTCTGCATCTGCACGTTCGTGCTCATGCCGACCATGGCGCCGCTCTCGGCGAGGATGGCCTCGCCCGGGGCGAGGGCCACCCGCGCCATCGCGTGCGCGGGACGATATCCGATGTCGATCTGCATCTTCGTGTCTCCGTCCTGGCCGCTTCAGGCCGGCAGCATGGGGATGAGCCAGCTCACCAGGGAGCCGAGGTTGCGGGATTGGATGTACACGCGGCCCTGGCCGGTGAACTCGCAGACGAGCCCCTCGCCGCCCGCGATGAAGCCGAGCATGCCGCCGCCGCCGCTCCGGATGTTCATCTGGAGCTGACCCTCGTAGCCGACGAGGTGGCCGTTATCGATCATGAAGGGCCCGGTGATGTCGACCGCGGTGATGCCGCCGTAGCTGTTGAACCAGAGGTCCCCGGAGCCCGAGACCTCGAGCATGAACGCGCCCTCCTTCGCGAGGAGCGTCTTGAGGCCCCCGAACTTCATCTTCACCTCGATGTCGCCGACCGACGCGAGGTAGGCGCCGCTCGAGAGCACGAGCTTCTCGCCGGGGTTGAGCCGGCGGTAGTTGATCTGGCCCGAGAGCGCCGGCGCCACCCACACGCTCCCCGGCTGCGCGCCGTGGAAGTGGTTGACGAAGAACGTCTCGCCGCCGATCAGCTTGCGCACGAAGGCGATGAGGATGTTGAAGATCATCGAGAAGAAGCCCGCCTTCTTCCCGGCGTTCATCTTCACGTCCATCGCGATGTGCGAGCTGCGCGCGACCATCGAGCCCGCCTCCGCGACGAGCGTCTGCCCCGGCTGGAGATCGACGCGGAGCATCGCGAAGGAGGGGCCGTGCGTGATCGTGTGGGCCGTGCTCGCGGCCATCATCTGCCCGCCGGGGCCACCCGGAGGCATTCCTTGGGCTTGAGGCATCTGCTGTTGCATCTCGTCTCGTCTCCTCGGGTGGTCGTCGGTGCCCGCTCGGCCCCTCGCGCGAGGAGCAGCCCGCCGAGCCTGATCCGACGACGCGCTTCTATCGCGGATCGCGGCTCGCTCGCAACGGGGGGGACGGAGGCGAGGATGCCCGCGCGGCTCTCTCTGGGCACGTCAAACGAGGTCAACATCGCGCGAGGGCCCGCGTGAGCCCGCTCGAGGTCCGCTCCAGCGCCGCTCGAGGTCCGCTCCAGCGCGCGCTCGATCGCGACGCCGTCCTCGATAGTCGAGCAGTGGCGAGCACTTAGCCTGCGAAACGAAGATCGACTCCCGCGACGGATCCGTCCGAGCGGCCGACGGCGATCCGCGCCCCGAGCCGAGCGCACGAGGCGACCCGAACGACGACATCTTGTAGGTTTTTGGGTGCATACCCACAACCCGTGGTAGGGCTCCCGAGATGGAGAGGAGCGAGCAGGAGCTGGCGCCCGCACGAGCGGGGGGACGATGTAGGAGCACCTGCCCTGCGCCGTCAGCCGCTCGAAAAGACACGAGGTTTCCGGTCGAGGCGCGACTGCGACAACCTGACACCTTGATTCCGGCGTCGGGTTTCTCTAACACCAGGGTTCGCTCGACGTCCCCAACCCCTTGTGGTTTCGGAGTCGGCTCTACACTTCCCCTGGACCGAGGGTCCTCGCGGCTGTGCGGAGCGGGTTTCAGGTCCCGTTCGTGTCGGGTGGTGTTCCGCGAGGGTTGGAGGGCTCGGGCTTCGTCTTCGGTTCGTGTTCGGTGGTTCGAGAGGCTTCGCCGCTCCGTTCGAGAGGGGCGAGCCGAGCGTGAGGGCGCCTCGGCGTCCGGCGGCTTCGTGAGCGTGGTGGGCGCCTCGCGCGGGGCCCTGTTGTCGCTCGCGGGCCCACAAGCGGAGGGGCGCTGTTTTCGTAAGTTTCCTATTTCATAGAAGATTTATTGGTGAGCTGGTTGGCTTGACCACCGTACGGAGGGCGGACGGTGGGCGAAGAGGTTCTGGAGTTCGCGTGAGGGAGGCCCCGCTTGGAGAGGAGCGGGCCTCGTTCGCGCATCGGGAGGGTGCCGTGTCCGTAGATTTTCGAAAGGTGAGCTCGGGGATGGGGATGCAGGGCAAGGGCGCCGAGGCGAGCGCGGGCGTGCGCTTGGAGCGTCGGTTCACGCGGGCGGGCTTCGATCCGCTGGACGAGGTGAGCTACGAGCGGCGCGACAGCGTCATCGCGAACCCCGACGGCTCGATCGTCTTCGAGATGCGCGGCGCCGAGATCCCGGCGAGCTGGTCGCAGCTCGCGACGGACATCGCCGTCTCGAAGTATTTCCGCAAGGCGGGCGTGAAGGGCGGGGGCGAGACGAGCGCGCGGCAGCTCGTCTACCGCATCGCCCACACGATCCGCGAGGCGGCGGAGGCGCAGGGCGGCTACTTCGCCACCAAGGAGGACGCGGACACCTTCGAGGCGGAGCTCTCCTACCTCCTCGTCACCCAGCGCGCGGCGTTCAATTCGCCCGTCTGGTTCAACCTCGGCCTCTACCACCGCTACGGCATCGAGGGGCAGGGCGGCAGCTTCGCGTGGGACGAGGCGAGCGAGGAGTGCCTCGAGACGAGGAACGCCTACGAGCGCCCGCAGTGCTCGGCGTGCTTCATCCAGTCGGTCGACGACGACCTGATGAGCATCTACGACCTCGTGAAGACCGAGGCGCGCCTCTTCAAGTACGGCTCGGGCACGGGCACGAACTTCAGCTCGCTCCGGAGCCGCCACGAGACCCTCGCCGGCGGCGGCACGAGCTCGGGCGTGATGAGCTTTCTCGAGGTGCTCGATCGCGCGGCGGGCGCGACGAAGTCGGGCGGCACCACGCGGCGCGCGGCCAAGATGGTCTGCCTCGACATGGACCACCCGGAGATCGTCGACTTCATCGAGTGGAAGTCGCGCGAGGAGAAGAAGGCGCGCGCGCTCATCGCGGCCGGCTACGCGAGCGACTTCAACGGCGAGGCCTACCACACGGTGAGCGGCCAGAACTCGAACAACTCCGTCCGCGTCTCGGACGACTTCATGCGCGCGGTCGAGGAGGACAGCGAGTGGAAGACGCGCATGCGCACCGACCGCTCGAAGGTCGTCGACACGTACCGAGCGCGCGATCTCTGGCGCAAGATCGCCGAGTCGGCGTGGGCCTGCGCCGATCCGGGCGTCCAGTACGACACGACGATCAACGACTGGCACACCTGCGCGAACACGGGCCGCATCCGCGCGAGCAACCCGTGCAGCGAGTACATGTTCCTCGACGACACGGCCTGTAACCTGAGCTCGATCAACCTCGTGAAGTTCCTCGACGAGGAGGGCCACTTCGACGTCGAGGGCTACCGCCACGCGATCCGCGTGATGTTCCTCGCCCAGGACGTGCTCATCGATCTCTCGAGCTATCCGACGAAGCCGATCGCGAAGAACAGCCACAACTACCGCACGCTCGGCCTCGGCTACGCGAACCTCGGCACGATGCTGATGCGCCTGGGCATCCCCTACGACTCGGATCTCGGGCGCGCGTGGTGCGCGGCGCTCACGGCGATCCTGACGGGCCACGCCTACCGCGTCTCCGCGGAGATGGCCGCGAGCAAGGGGCCCTTCGCGCGCTACCCGCAGAACCGCGAGTCGATGCTGCGCGTGATGGAGAAGCACCGCGAGATGGCGTACGCGATCGATCGCGCGGGCTTCCCCGGCACGCTCGGCCAGGGCCGCGCGGGGCTCGCCGAGGACGTGCTCAAGGCGGCGCACGAGGACTGGGAGCTCGCCGTGCGCCTCGGGCGCGAGCACGGCTATCGGAACGCGCAGGCGACGGTCCTCGCGCCGACCGGCACGATCGGCCTCTTGATGGACTGCGATACGACGGGCATCGAGCCCGACTTCGCGCTCGTGAAGTTCAAGAAGCTCGCGGGCGGCGGCTACTTCAAGATCGTGAACCAGTCGGTGCCCGAGGCGCTCGCCCACCTCGGCTACGGCCCCGCGGAGGTCGCCGACATCGTCGCCTACGTGAGCGGCACCAACACCTTCACGGGCGCGCCGCACCTCACCCGCGCGATGCTGCTCGCGGAGGGGCTCACCGAGGCCGAGATCGAGAAGGCCGAGCACGCCCTGCCGGGCGCGTTCGACGCGAGCCAGGCGCTCTCGCTCGGCACGCTCGGCGCCGCGGCCTTCGAGCGGCTCGGCGTCCCGAAGGCGACCTACGAGCGGCCCGGCTACAGCCTCCTCGATCACTTCGGGCTCTCGAGCCAGGCGCGCGAGGAGCTGAGCGAGGTGCTCGTCGGTCGGATGACCATCGAGGGCGCGCCGCACCTCGCGCCCGAGCACTACGCGGTCTTCGACTGCGCGAACCGCTGCGGCAAGCGGGGCGAGCGCTTCCTCCCGGCGCTCTCGCACCTGCGGATGATGGCGGCCGCGCAGCCCTTCCTCTCGGGCGCGATCTCGAAGACGGTCAACCTCCCGAGCGAGGCGAGCGTCGAGGACATCGCCGACATCTACCGCGAGGGCTGGAAGCTCGGCCTCAAGGCGATCGCGCTCTACCGCGACGGCTGCAAGGCGAGCCAGCCGCTCAACACGAAGAAGGACGAGGCCGAGGGCGAGCCCGAGGCGGACGCGGAGCCGACCGTGCAGGCGGCGCCCGCGCCCACGCCGATCGTGCGCGCGCAGCCCGAGGGCCTGACGCCGCCGCACACCGTGCGCCACCGGCTCCCCAAGCGTCGCCAGGGCTTCACGCAGGAGGCGCGCATCGGCGGGCACAAGGTCTTCCTGCGGACGGGCGAGTACGCCGACGGCTCGCTCGGCGAGATCTTCGTCGACATGCACAAGGAGGGCGCCGCGTTCCGCAGCCTGATGAACTGCTTCGCGATCGCCGTCTCGATGGGCCTGCAGCATGGCGTGCCGCTCTCGGCCTACGTCGATCAGTTCACCTTCACCCGCTTCGAGCCGAGCGGCGTCGTCGAGGGGCACCCGAACATCAAGTTCGCGACCTCGCTCGTCGACTACATCTTCCGCGTGCTCGGGGTCGAGTACCTCAAGCGCTACGACTTCGCGCAGGTGCCGCCGGAGGAGGAGCGCGTCGAGCTGACGAGCCCGACCGACGCGACCGCCGTCGCGCGCATGCCGGGCCAGTCGGTGCCCTCCCTGCCGCCGCCGAGCGACTACCAGCGGCCCGAGCAGGTGGAGCTCGCCTTCGCCGGCCGCGACGAGGCCGGCGCGAGGGGCAAGAGCGTCCTCGATCAGCAGCTCGGCGACATGATGGGGGACGCGCCGATGTGCGACAATTGCGGGCACATCACGGTGCGCAACGGCTCCTGCTACAAGTGCCTGAACTGCGGCGCGTCGCTCGGCTGTAGCTGAGCGAGCCGGGGCGAGCGGCCGTCGGGTCGCTCGCTCCCCACCGCGCCGCGATCCCCCACGGCCCTAGAGGCGCCCCCGTGGGCGCCTCGCCGCTTGTGCGCCCAGCATGGGCGCGACCTTGCCGGTGCAAGTCCGGCCGAAAGGAGATCATCCCGATCGAAGCGAG
>JBDHVC010000061.1:0-27252 GCA_039809495.1 Sandaracinaceae bacterium | reverse complement strand
GAGCGCGTCTCCGAGCCCCCGCCCGCGCCCGCGCCGCGCCCCGCCGCGCCTCGCCGCGCGCCCGAGCCTCCGGGCGCTCGCGCGGGCGGCCCGCCCTGGGGGTCGGCCGCGGCCGGGCTCGAGGGCTCGGAGGAGCCGCTCTCGCTCGACGATCTCGAGGACCTCGCCGACGACGGGCTCGCGATGGAGCCAGACCTCGCGCGGCAGACCCGCGCGGCGCCAGCGCCCGACGCGGCGATGACGACCTCGCTCCACCAGGCGAACCTCCACGCGACCGTCGTCGCGTCCCTGTCGGATCACGAGGCGCCGCTCGAGCCTCGCCCCGCGGGGTTCCACGAGGAGATCTCGATCACCGCGGCCGATCGGCCGCACGTCTTTCGCCACCCGGGCAAGGAGGACGCCTCGCGGGTCGCCCGCTCCTCGTCCCAGGGTCCGCCCGACGAGCGCGGCGGGGCGGGCGGATCCCACGCCGAGCGCGACGAGGACTTCCCGGCGGTGCCGACCTGGTCGGGCGCGGTCGATCCCGCGAGCGGCTGGGACCAGGAGCCGACGCCCGAGCACGTCCCGCCGCGCAGGCGCCGATGAGCCGCGCGCGCGTCGTTGACGTCTTTCGGCGCGGGCTCGTACCATCGCGCGCGATGCGCTCGGCTCTCGGACTCTCGTGCCTCGTCGTCCTCTCGTGCCTCGCCGCGTTCGCCTCGACCGCGGAGGCCGAGGACTTCGTGCTCATGGACGAGCCCACGTCCTACACCGACGTCATCGACGCGTTCGACGATCACGACGTCTTCGATCTCCACATCCACGTCGGCTACACGCACGAGTGGGAGACGGGGCGGCTCCAGCGGGAGGTCGCGAGCCCGCGCGCGGGCGACGATCGCGCCGCCTCGCTCCTCGTGGACGTCGGCAACTACGAGCTGCAGCGCAACGGGCTCTTGTTCGGCCTCGACATCGGCATCTTCCGCGACCTCGCGCTCTACGCGCGCTTGCCGCTCACCCTCTCGGACGATCGCTCGATCCGACCCCGGAGCGGCCTCGATCCGAGCGTCCTCGACGCGGGCGGCGCGCCCCTCTTCGATCTCCCGACGGCGGGCTTCCGCTCGCCCACGCGCTCGGGCGTCGACTGGATGAGCGTCGGGCTCGCGTGGTCGATCCTCAACCAGCACCGCCAGCGCTGGGCCCCGACGTGGCTGATCATGCTCGAGGGGCGCTTCAACCTCGGCGAGCCGATGCGCGCGTGTCAGCAGGCGGCGGCGGGGCTCCAGTGTCGCCCGGACTTCGATCCGCTCACGGGCTCGATGACGCCCTCGACCTCGCCCGGCGTCGGCCGCGGCGTGAACGCGCTCCACATCGAGACGCGCGCCTCGTACCGCGAGGGGATGCTCGAGCCCTACGCGGGCCTCTCGGCTCAGATCGAGTGGCCCGGCTCCGCGGGCAGCGTCTTTCTCCCGGCGGGCGACCTGCGCGGCTACATGAACCGGATGCCCCCGATCGTCGGGCGCTTCACGGCGGGGCTCGCGATCATCCCCTGGGAGGATCGGCAGAATTTCCAGCGCTTCACGCTCGATCTGCGCTTCCACGGCGAGTACGTCTCCGAGGGGCACGACTACTCCCCCCTCTTCGACGCGCTCGGCAGCTCGGCGAACCCCTACCTCGCGACGCCGAATTACGAGGGCGTCGCGGGCATGGACAATGGCGTCGATGGCCTCGCGCGGGTCCAGTTCACGGGCCTCACCGACACCCAGTCGCATGGCCGCATCGGCGGGCAGATCACGCTCGAGATGCAGGCCGCGCAGTACGTGCGCTTCCAGGTCGGCACGTTCTTCATGTACTCGACCCCCTACAACCTCACGCAGGCCGACGCCTGTAACCCCAACGTCTCGACCCGCTCCGTCACCGATCCCCGCCTCGTCGGCGACTGCCGCCCGGGCGTCACGTCGGGCAACACGCCGATCATCAACCCGCACTACCGCGGGGCGATCGACCTCCCCGGCAACCGCTTCCGCATGGCCGATCTCTGGCAGGTCGATCTCTTCGTGAACGCGACCGCGATGTTCTGACCGCGCGCCGTCGCTCGACCGGCGACGAAGGAGGGGCACGAACCAGGGCGACGGACCCGCGCCGTGAGCGGCGGAGCGGCGGAGGACACCTCGCGCCCGGCGCGCCGCTTCGCGTAGGATCGCGCCCATGCGCGCCCCCGCTCGTCCGCTCTCCCTCCTCGCCCTCACCCTCACGCTCGCGGCCCAGGGCTGCGGCGACGATCCCGGCGCGGCGAGCGACGCCGGGCGCGCGCGCGTCGACGTCGGCCCGATCGACGCTGGGCCGCCCGTCGACGCGTTCGTCGAGCTGCCGAGCGCCGCGTGCGATCCGGGCGAGCATCCGTCGAGCAGCGTCCAGGCGCCCGTCCTCCGCGCGACGCTCGCCGACCGCTGGCACGAGGGCTGGCTCGCCTCGCCGGCCGTGGCGGACCTCGACGGCGACGGCACGAGCGAGATCGTGCTCGCGCGCTCGGGGCTCCTCCTCGCCTTCCACCTCGACGGGAGCGTCGTCTTCCGCAGGGAGGTCGACGGGCGCATCTGGGCCTCGCCGATCGTGGCCGACCTCGTCCCCTCGCGGCCCGGCCTCGAGATCGCCTTCGCCGAGCGCGCCAACGTCCACCTCCTCGGCGCGGATGGCGAGGAGCTCTCGGGCTTCCCCTACGCGTGGCGCGACGAGCTCCGCACGATCGCGGCGGGCGACATCGACGGCGACGGCCAGCTCGAGCTCGTCGTCGTCGCGACGACCACCCTCTCGGCGAACGGCCAGCGCGACATCCTCCTCGCGCTCGAGCCGGACGGCAGCGTCGTCCCCGGCTTTCCGCCGAACACGACGGGCGCCTCGGGCTGCGACGACGCCTGCTACGTGACGGGCGGCTTCGATCAGAACCTCGCGCTCGGCGACGTGACGGGCGACGGCCGCGCGGAGATCTTCGCGACGCAGGACAACGCCTACCTCTCGCTCCACGACGGGACGGGGCGCGCCTTCGACGCGGCGCCGATCTTCCGCGGCCGCACGAAGTTCCTCGGCGTGCGCTTCCTCCACGACTACCGAGAGGCCCAGCAGGGCTGGGCGGAGGACGAGGCCACCGCGAACCAGGCGCACTTCACGAACAGCGCGCCCGCCATCGTCGATCTCGACGGCGACGGGCGGCGCGACCTCGTCGTGCTCGGCTCGGTGCAGAACGCGTCCCAGGACGATCGCCTCCGCGGCGTCGGGCTCTGGGCGATCCACCCCGACGGCACGCGCCTCGAGGCGTGGACGACGCCCTTCCACGCGCCCGAGTACCTCGCCGGCCTCTGGGACTACGAGGGCGTGAACATCGTCGCGGCGACGAACCAGGTCTCCGTCGCCGACCTCGACCCCGCGCGCCCGGGCCCCGAGCTGGTCTTCGCCGGCTTCGACGGCCGCATCCACGCCGTCTCCGCGCGCGCCGAGGGGCTCTGGGCGACGCGCTACACCGACAGCGATCGCGTGCTCACGGCGGGGCTCGCGATCGCCGATCTCTCCGAGGATGGCGTGCCGGAGATCGTCTTCGCGACCTACTCGCCGGACGCGGACCAGAGCCACCTCATCATCCTCTCGGCCGCGGGCGAGATCCTCCACCGCGTCGCGCTCCCCGGCCACGGCTCGATGGCCGTGCCGACGATCGCGGACGTCGACGGCGACGGCGCGCTCGAGATCGTCGTCGCGCTCAAGGACGGCGAGGACCGCACCCGCTCGGCGCTCGTCTACGGCGTCCCCGGCTCGGGCACGGCCTGCCTCCCCTGGCCGACCGGCAGGCGCGATCTCCTGCGCGACGGGCTCGTGCCTTGAGGCGCGCGTGACGAGGCGGTCGAGGCGGACCCTGCGGATCGGCCTGACGGGCGGCATCGCCTCCGGCAAGAGCACCGCCTCGCGGCGCTTTCGCGAGCTCGGCGTGCCGATCATCGACGCGGACCAGCTCGCGCGCGAGGTCGTCGCGCCCGGCACGGACGGCCTGCGCGAGATCGTGCGCCGCTTCGGCGAGGAGGTGCTCGACGAGGAGGGCGCGCTCGATCGCAAGCAGCTCGGCGCGATCGTCTTCGACGACCCCCACGCGCGCCGCGCGCTCGAGGCGATCACGCACCCGCGGATCGCGCTCCTCTCCATGCGGCGCATGGCCGAGATCGCCCTCTCGGGCGCGCCCTACGCGCTCTACGAGGCGGCGCTCCTCGTCGAGAAGGGCACGGACGAGGCGATGGACGGCCTCGTCGTCGTCGCCGCCTCGCCCGAGGTCCAGCTCGCGCGCCTGATGGCGCGAGACGCCCTCGACGAGCCCGCCGCGAGGGCGCGCCTCGCCGCGCAGATGCCGCTCGAGAAGAAGCTCGCGCGCGCCCGCTGGGTGATCTGGAACGACGGCGATCGAGCCGCGCTCGAGGCCCGCGTCGACGCGACGCACGAGGCGATCCTGGCGTTCGCGGATGGCTGATCGAGGGGCGACGCGAACGCGTGGCGCGCCGTCAGAAGGGCCACCACGAGCGGCGCCGCCCGGACCGAGCGGCCTCGGCGGCGCTCGGATCGACGCCGGGCAGGATGGAGGGGCGCGAGGGCCAGCTCAGGTGGCGCTGGCCGTGATCGAGGAAGGCCTGGGCGAGCCGCTTGGCGCGGGAGCTGTCCTCGACCTCCATCGCCCACTCGTACTCGTCGGGCGTGAGGAGCTTGATCGGGAGGAGCCACACGTCGTCGCCGTCGTCGTGGCGCGCGAGGACCGCCTCGACGCCGAGCGTGTCGCCGACGTAGGGGATGCCGAGCAAGACGCCGTGAAAGCCGTTGGATGCGCGCAGGTGCTCGAGGCCGGCGACGGGGAGCGCCGTGAGCGTCAGGCAGCCGTGGTGGACGAGGCGCGCCTTCACGTCGATCCGCTCGGCGACGATCCAGTCCGAGAGCGCCCAGAGGAACGTGGGCATCCAGCTCTCGGCGATCGCCTCCTCCCTCGCGTCGTCGATGCGGGCGAGCGGCACCTCGAGCGCGAACTCGAACCCGAACGTGAAGCCGGGCGGATCGGGGTGGAGCGTGGGATCCCACGGATCGGAGATGCCGCTCGTGGCGAGGACGACGCTCTCGCTCCGACGGACGAGCGCGATCTCGCCGAGGGCGTGGCCAGGCCAGAGAAAGATCTCGAGGCCTCGCTCGGTGGGTCGGATGGGGCTCGCGCGCGAGAGGACGCGCTCGCTCAGCGCGCCGAGCTTCTTCAGCGTTCGCAGGCGCTGCTCCGCGAGGGGCGGGCGCTTCGCGTCGGAGGCCGGGAGGACCATCGGCGCTCGTTATCGCGAGGCGCATGCGCGGTCCAACGTCGGGCGGTTCTGCTCGTGGCCGCGCCTGACCGCGCGCCTCGCCGCCTGCGCGCCGCGCTCGTTGACGCCCTTCGAACGGCTCCTGTAGCGTCTCCGGCATGCGCACCCTCCTCGGGACCCTGACCCTGACCGTCACGCTCAGCTGCTCGGCCCTGGCCTTCGCCGACGAGGCTCCCCCCGAGCCCGCGCCTGCGCCCGCGCCCGCGCCCGCGCCCGCGCCCGCGCCCGAAGCCCCCCAGGGCTCGTCCGGCGGGGGTAGCATGTGCAGCGTCGCGGTCGGATCACACGGCGACGCGGGCCTCGGCCTCGCCGCGCTCGGGCTGGTCGGCCTCGCGCTCGAGGGGCGACGGCGGTCGCGCGCCCGCCGCTGAGGGAGCCGGAGGCGGGAGCGGGGCGCTCCACGCGGCCGTTGTTCGAGGTGGCGGGGCTTGATAGCGTACGAGCCATGCGATCGACGCGATCCGCGCTCGGGCTGCTCGTGTTCACCGTGACGCTCTCGCTCTCGGCGCTGGCCGCGGCGGACGTCGCGCCAGACGCCGCGCCGGAGGTCCCGCCGAGCTCGGGCTGCCACTGCGTCGTCGGCGCCTCGCCGCGCGCCGAGGGGAGCGCGGCGCCGTGGGCGCTCGGGCTCGGGGCGCTCGGGCTCATCGGCGTTCGCTCGGCCCGCTCGCGAGCCTCTCGCCGTGGCGATCGCGAGCGATAGCGCCTCACGCCTCGCGTCGGCGGCGGAGCGGACGAACGCCACCCTCGAGGCGCTGCTCGCGCCGCTCGATCGCGCTCGGAGCGTCGTGCTCCGCTGGCTCGGGCGCCTCGCGCCGTCGATCCTCGCGAGCCGCTCGAAGCGCACGGCGCTCTACGTGTGGATCGCGCTCACGACGGCGATCGTCACGACGGTGGCCTCGCCCGTCTGGACCTTCGCGCTCGGCCCGCTCGTCTTCGGTGTGCCGCACCTCCTCGTGGATCTGCGCTACCTCGTCGTGCGCACCGGCCTCCACCGGCGCTTCGGGATGGCGCTCTCCGTGGGCGCGCCGCTCCTCCTCGCCACGCTCCCGCTCGACTCGATCCTCGGCGTGCCGCACGTCGTCCTCGGGCTCTCGGCGGGCTTCGGCGCGATCCTCTTCGCGCGCGCGAGCGGGCTCGCGCGGGGGGCGGCGCTCCTCGCCTGGGCGCTCGTCGTCGCGGCCGCGGCGTACTGGCCGCGCGCGAGCCTCTACGCGCTCGTGCACGGCCACAACTTCGTCGCGGTGGGCCTCTTCCTCGCCGTCTTCGCGTCGAGCCGCCGCGTCGCGCTCTCGATCGGCGTGGGCTTCTTGGCGCTCTCCGTGATGCTCGCGCTCGGCCTCTTCGACGCGTGGCTCCTGCGCCCCGCCGCGCTCGCCGGCCCCCCGACGGCGATCAGCTTCCCCGAGATGGTGCGGAGCCTCGCGCCCGTCGACGATCCCGTGCTCGGCGCGCGCCTCGCGTGCCTCTTCGTCTTCGCGCAGGCCGTCCACTACGGCGTGTGGATCCGCCTCGTGCCGGAGGAGGCCCGCGAGCGGCCGGGCCTGCGCTCCTTCCAGTCGAGCCTGCGCGCGCTCCGCGCCGAGGTCGGCCTCGGCGTCGTCGTGATCACCCTCGTCCTCGCGCTCGCCGTCCTCGTCCGCGCCGTCGGCTCGCTCGAGGCGGCGCGGCTCGCCTACCTCCACGCGTCGAGCGCGCACGGCTACGTCGAGCTCGCCTTCCTCCTCTGGTATCTCCTCGAGGGCCGCCGCGGCGCGCCGCTCGCGCCCGAGCGCGCGTGCTGAGCCTCGCGTACGCCCTCGCGTGGCTCCGCGCGTTCGCCTTCACCGAGCTCGTGGAGGCGCCGCTCTACCGGCGGCTGCTCGGCGTCGAGTGGCGCGTGGCGCTCGGCGCGAGCGCGATCACGCACCCGCTCCTCTGGATCGTCCTGCCGCTCGTGTGGCCCCACGTCTCGATCCCGTGGGGCGCCCTCGTCCTCGTCGCGGCGGCGATCGTCGTGCTCGTCGAGGCGGCGTTCTTCCACCTCGCCGCCGAGATCGCGCCGCGCCGCGCGCTCCTCGCGAGCCTGGTCACCAACGCGGCGAGCGCGACCCTCGGCGCCTCGCTGCGCGCGCTCCTCGGCTACCCCTGACGCGCCCGCGTCACGCCGACGGCGCGCGATCGCGCCGCGCTCGAGCGCGCCGCGCCACCCCTTTGCCTCGCGTCGAGGCGCCCTGCTACCGTCCCTCGGATGCGCACCCTCCTCGGAGCCCTCGCGCTCATCACCACGCTCGGCCTCTCGGCCGCCGCGTTCGCGGATATCCCGCCGAGGGAGCCCGACGCCTCGCATCCGCCTGCCGACAGCGGCGGCGGGTCCTCCTGCAGCGTCGCGCTCGGATCGAGGAGCGATGTCGACCTCGCGCTCGCGGCGGTCGGGATCGTCGGGCTCGCCGCCGCTGGCCGTCGTCGAGCGCGCGCGGACGGTTGAAGGCCCGCGGCCTCACGCGCGCCGATCGAGGGTGTGGTGTGTGACGGTGATCGCGTCCTCCGCGAGGAGGCTCACGGGCCCGAGCGAGAGGCGGCGCGCGCCCTCGAGGAGCGCGACGGAGGCGCCATCGAGGCCCTCGTGATCGCCGACGATGAACGTCAGGTCGGGGGCGTCGAGCGCTGAGCCGGGGCCGGCGAGCGCGGCGAGGTCCTCGCCCGCCTCGTCGAGGACGATCCGCGTCGATGCGGCGGGGATCGTGGCGAGCACCTCGGCGAGCCCGCCCTCGCGGACGAAGTAGCCGTTCCGCAGGGGGAGGAAGCCGAGCGCGTCGCGCGGCGAATCGGGCGGCGCGCGATCGAGGGCCTCGAGGGCGCGCTGCACGGCGAGCGCGAGGCGGCGCTCCTCGGGGCGCACCCAGCGCGCGAGGCTCCCATCGACGCGCACGATGCGCGGCGCCCTGGGACCGCCCGAGAGGACGAGATCGACGACGACGTCGCGCCGCACGCCGTGCGAGACGAGCAGGGCCGCCCGCTGAGCGCGCACGAGCACGTCGAGTCGGCCGCTCGTGCCCGCGAGATCGACGAGCGAGAAGTCCGGCGAGGCGCGCGCGGTGCGCCCGACGACGACGAAGCGACGCACGGGCCGCTTTGCCTCAGCCCCCGCCCTCGAGCGGCGGCGGCTCGGAGCCCTCGAGCTCGCCCTCGGCCTCGGCGATCTTCCGGTAGATCGTGCGCGCCGAGATGCCGAGGAGCTGCGCGGCGAGCTGCTTGTCGCCCTTGGTGTGCTCGAGCGTCGCCTTGATGACGCGGCGCTCGATGACGTCGAGGGGCGTGCCGAGCGAGAAGACGAGGTCGTCGCCGTGCAGCGTCGAGAGCGCGATCGGCTGCGGGAGATCGTCGAGCCGGAGCTCCTTCGTCCGCCCGAGCACGACGGCGCGCTCGATCACGTTCTCGAGCTCGCGCACGTTGCCGGGCCACGGGTAGCCGACGAGCCGCTCGAGCGCCTCGGGCGTGGGCGTCATCCGCGGCTTGCCGTTCTTCGTCGCGTACACGTCGAGGAAGTGGTCGATGAGCAGGGGGATGTCGTCCGGGCGCGAGCGGAGCGGCGGGCTCGTGATCGCGATGACGTTGAGCCGGTAGTAGAGGTCCTCGCGGAAGCGGCCCTCCTGGACGAGCTGCTGGAGGTCCTTGTTGGTCGCGGCGACGAGGCGGAAGTCGGCCTGGCGCGTCCGGCCGCCCAGGGGCTCGAAGGTGCCCTCCTGGATGACGCGCAGGAGCTTCACCTGCACCGAGAGCGCGAGCTCGCCGACCTCGTCGAGAAAGAGCGTGCCGCCCTCGGCCTGCGCGATGCGCCCGTCGCGGCGGCTCACCGCGCCGGTGAACGCGCCCTTCTCGTGGCCGAAGAGCTCCCCCTCGACGATCGTCTCGGGGAGCGCCGCGAGGTTCACCGCGATGAAGGGGCCCTTGCGGCGGCTCTCGGCGTGGATGAGGCGCGCGAGCAGCTCCTTGCCCGTGCCGCTCTCACCGAGGATGAGGACGTTCGCCGTCGAGGGCGCGGCCTGGCTCGCGATGTCGAGCGCGTGGCGGAGCGCGGTCGAGCTGCCGATGATCGCGCCCGTGCTCGGCGTCTTGCGGAGCGCGCGCAGCTCCTCCTTCAGCGTCTTGTTCTCCGCGACGAGCGCGTGCCGCTCGGCGGCCTTCTCCACGCTCTTCACGATCTGCATGCGCTTGAGCGGCTTCTCGACGAAGTCGTAGGCGCCCGCCCGCATCGCCTCGACCGCCGTCTCGATCGTCCCGTAGGCCGTCATGAGCACGACCGAGGCGTCGGGCGCGACCGTCTCGAGCGCCTTCATCAGCTCCATCCCCGTCATGCCCGGCATCATCAGATCCGTGAGCACGACGTGGACGCGGTGCGCGCGCGCGAGCTCGAGCGCCCTGCGCCCCGAGCTGGCCGTGAGCACGCGGTAGCCCTCGCGGCTGAAGATCCGCTCGAGCGACTCGAGGTTCGAGGCTTCGTCGTCGACGACGAGGAGGGTGGTCTCGCTGGTCAAGGCGTCCGTTCCTTGGGTGAGCCGTGCCTCGAAGGCGGCTCGTCGGGGCTGCTTCCGCCAAGATGACATTCGATGACGCGTTGTCCATTCCCGTGACGAATCGTCTGTCGCGCGGCCGGGGGCGCACCTCCTCGTCGAACGGGCAAGCTCGCGGCGTTGACCGACCGAGGGCGCGTGGCGCAAGCCTTCGGGATGTCGCAGCCCCTCCGCTCGCTCGTGCGCGCGCTCGTCACGCTGCCCTTCGCCGCCCTCGCGGGCTGCGGCGTGTGGGGCTCGGGCGGGACGACGCCCGCGATCGGGAGCCCCGCGCCCGAGATCGCGCTCCTCGCGCAGGACGGCGCGCCGCGCACGCTCTCGTCCCACCGCGGTCACCCCGTGCTCGTCTACTTCTACCCAAGGGACGCCACGCCTGGCTGCACCCGCGAGGCCTGCGCCTTCCGCGACGCGTGGGCGCGCCTGCAGGCGGCGGGCGCGGTGGTCTACGGCGTCTCGACCGACGGCGTGGACTCGCACCGGCGCTTCCACGACGAGAACGCGCTGCCCTTCGATCTCCTGAGCGACGTCGACGGACGCGTCGCGGCCGCGTACGGCGTGCCGGTGCGCGCGGGCTTCGCCTCGCGCGTGAGCTTCTTGATCGACCGGAGCGGCAACGTCGCGCGGGTCTTCCCGGACGTGGATCCGGCCGTCCACGCGGACGAGGTCGTCCAGGCGATCGAGGCGCTCTGACGGCGCGCCGCGCTCGGCGATGGGCGTCGCGCCGCATCCTGCTAGGGTTCTGGGCCCGACCCACGCACCAGCCGGACCTCACGATGCATCACCGCGCCTCCTCGCTCTCGACCGCCCTCGCCTCGCTCGCGCTCCTCGCCGCCTCGCTCGCGCCGCTCGGGCCGGGGGCGCTCTCGCAGGGGGCGCCGGTCGAGGCGGGGAGCTCGCTCGAGGCCCCGCCGCCCGAGGTGCAGACGGCGCCGGGCGACGCGCTCCCCGCGAACACGGTCGTCATCGACGTCGACGCGCCCGAGCGTGCGCTCTACCGCATCGCGGTGCCGACCATCGGGGGCGAGGCCTCGCTCGGCGCCGAGGGCGCGGACGTCCTGCGCAACGACTTCCGCCTCATCTCCCTCTTCGACGTCCTCGATCCGCGCGGCTTCGTCGCCGACCTCGCGGCCGAGGGGCTCTCCATCACGCCGGCGTCGTGGCAGTCCGTCGGCGCGCAGGGCGTGATCAAGGGGCAGATCGTGCGCGAGGGCGGGCGCATCCGCGTCGAGATGCGGCTCTACGAGCTCGCGCGCGGCACGAGCGCGACGCTCACGCGCACCTACGCGGGCGCGCCCTCGGAGCTGCGCGGGTTCATGCACGACTTCGCGAACGAGGTCGTCCGCGTGCTCACGGGGCGCGCGGCGGCGTTCGGGACGCGCATCACGTTCGCGCGCCGCATCCGCGAGGGCCGCAAGGACGTCTACGTCGCGAGCTTCGATGGGCACGGCGTGGCGCGCGTCTCGAGCGGCCGCGGCGTCGCGATGCTGCCGGCGTTCGGCCCCGGCGGGATCTGGTACTCGGTGCTCACCGAGACGGGCATGTTCATCACGCGCTCGAACGCCGAGGAGCGGCCGATCCTCGACGCGCCCGAGTCGATCAACATGGGCGCCTCGATCTGCGGCGGGCGCGTGTACTTCACCTCGACGCGCGACGGGAACGCGGAGATCTACAGCGCCAACCCGGACGGGACGGACGTCGTGCGGCTCACGGACAACCCCGCGATCGACGTCTCGCCCGCGTGCGGCGGGCCGGGCGGGCAGATCGCGTTCGTGTCGAACCGCTTCGGGAGCCCGCAGATCTTCTCGATGAACGCGCAGGGCGGCAACGTGCGGCGCATCACCTACCGCGGAAGCTACAACCAGACGCCCGCGTGGTGCCCGGACGCGCAGCAGAACCTCCTCGCGTTCACCGGGCGCTCGGGCGGCCTCGACGTCTTCACGGTGAACGTCCAGACGCAGCAGTACACCCGCATCACGCAGGGCCAGGGCGTGAACAAGGATCCGGCCTTCAGCCCCGACTGCCGCATGCTCGCGTTTTACTCGACGCGCGGCGGCATCTTCATCTCGAACCCCGAGGGGCTCAACCAGCAGCTCGTCATCCCGGGCGTCGCCGAGACCCTGCGCTGGAGCCGCTGACGGCGCTCGGCGCGTCCCGCCGTTTTTTCACGGGCGGCGAGGCGCGGCTCGGTATGATGACGACGATGCCGAGCGAGACGCGCCACTCCGTCTTCACCTTCGTCAAGAAGGGCCTCACCGAATTCGAGCAGACGGCGAGCCTCCTGCCGAGCCAGCGCTTCCTCGTGAACGCCATGATCGACGCGGCGGAGCCCGAGCAGGCGAAGGTCGTCGTCGAGCTCGGGCCCGGGTCGGGGCCCATGACGGGCCCGCTCCTCAGGCGCATGCGCTCGGACGCGCGCCTCTTCACGATCGAGATCGATCCCGAGCTCCACGCCGAGCTGAAGGAGAACGAGCGGGATCCGCGGGCGACGCACCTCCTCGGCTCCGCCGAGGACATCGGCGCCCTGCTCGCCGCGAACGGCCACGCGGGCAAGGTCGACGTCGTCTTCTCGTCGCTCGGCCTGAGCCTCATCCCCGACGGCGTCCGGGAGCGGATCCTCGAGAGCGCGAGCGCGGCGCTCGACGATCACGGCGTCTACACGCAGTTCGGCTATTTCCACACGCGCTACCTCGCCTGGACGCGCAAGACGGGGCTGGTCGGCTTCGACTACATGGCCACGCTGCGGCGGCACTTCGCCACGGTCACGCGCTGGCCCGTCGCGGCGAACCTCCCCCCCGCGTGGGTCTATCGCGCTCGCCCGCGAGTGAAGGGATGAGCGAGGGCGAGCGCTGGGGGGAGCTCGAGCCAGGAGGGAGGGCGACGGACGACGCCGGCGCACCCGCCGCGCCGCGCGAGCCGCGTGGAGCGGGATCGGCGAGCGCGCGAGGCCCGAGCGGGTCGAGCGAGCTCGCCGATCTGAGGCCTCCTTCGCGCGGCGAGCTCTCGCTCGATCCGCTCGCGCCGCCGCTCCGCTTCGAGCTCGAGGAGATCCTGCCCGCGCCTCGCCCCGCGCCGCTCGAGGCCCCTCGGGTCGAGGCGAGCGCCCTCGACGCGCGCCCGCTCGCCGGCTCGACGCCGAACGACGTGGCGACGGACCCCGCGCCGCCGCCGCCCAAGGGCAAGCAGTACGCCTGTGAGCGCTGCGACGCGGTCGTCCCGACCGAGCGCGCGCTCGTGAGCAAGACCTCCCACGCCCTCGTCGCCGTGCCGACCTGCCCAGACTGCGGAGGCCGCCTCACGCTCGAGGACGCGCCGCCGTCTCAGCCGCTCGCGCTCGCTCTCCTCGCCACGATCCGCTGGCCCTTCGCGGGCCCGAACCTCGCGTCGCTCGCTGCACAAGCGCTCGTCTTCTGGCTCATCGGTGGGGTCGGCTCGACCTTCTTCGGCTTCGCGTCGCTCCTCCTGCGGCTCGCCGCGCTCGGCCTCCTTCTCGGTCACGCCGCGTCGATCCTTCGCGCGAGCGCGGAGGGCGACGACACGGTCCCGCTCCCGGCCGACGCGATCACGAGCCCGTCGATGCTCCTGCCCGCGCTGCGCCACGGGCTCGTCTTCCTCGTCGGCGCCGTCCCGCTCTCCCTCGTCACGTTCTCGCCGGGGCTCTTCGGCGTCGGGCGGCTGCTCATTTTCGCCTTCGCGCTCCTCTTCTTCTGCCTCTATGTCCCGGCTGGACAGATCGTGGTCGCGACGAACCAGAGCTTCGCGGCCGCGCTGAACCCGATCCCCCCGATCCGATTCGCCTTGTACGCCGGTAAGGAGTACCTCGTCGTGTGCGCGGTCCTGTTCGGGTTCGCGCTCCTCTATGGCCTCGTGCTCGTGCTCGTCGCCCTGATCGCGAGTCTCGCCTTCATCCTCCTCGGGCCGCTCCTCCAAGGCCTCCTCACGAGCGCTGCCACGACCTTCGTGTTCGTCTGGGGCGTGTTCGTCGTCGCGCGGATGCTCGGCGTCTTCGTCCACGAGCGACGCGGCGCCGTCATCCTCACCTGATCCGCGCCGCGAGCTCGGCGCGCCCGGCTCGCCGCGCCGTCAGTGGCGCGGGAAGAGCAGGTCGCTGCCCGCGCTCCACATCGCGCTCGCCGCCGAGAGGAGCGACTCGCCCGCGACGACGCCGGAGGCGATCGGGATGATGAAGCGCTCGGCGCTCTTCGGCTCGAGGCGCTGCCACGCGAGCGCGATGAGCGCGCCGATGAAGAAGGAGAGCGAATTCTGGAAGGGCACGACGAAGGCGAGCCCGAGGCCCATCGTCGAGGGGACCCAGGGGCGCAGGTGCTTGGGCGCGAGCGACTCGCCGAGCGCGAGCAGGACGCCGGCGACGCCGCCGACGACGATCGCGAGGCGCGCCGTCTCGGGGATGGAGCTGATGCCGGAGGAGAGCGCCTCGGCGACGGCGGCCCACATGGTCGTCGCGGGCGAGTTGAACGCCTCGAGGTGCGCCTGATCGGGGACGAGGAGATACCAGGCCAGGATGACGGCGGGGACGCCGAAGGCGACGCCCGAGAGCTGCGCGAGGAACTGCTGGCGCGGGTTCGCGCCGAGGAGGTAGCCGCTCTTCAGGTCCGTGAGGAGATCGGCGGCGGAGCCGGCGGCGCCCGCCGTGACGCCCGCCGTCATCAGGTTGACCGTCGTGTGGCCCGGCGCGAGCACGGCGTACGTGAACTGCGTGATCTTGCCCATCGCGCCGATCGGGGTGGTGTCCGTCTCGCCGGTCGCGCGGCAGGCGACGAGCGCGAGCACGAACGCGAGCACGACGCTCACGATCGAGAGCCAGGGGGCGATGTCCATCGCGAGCCAGCAGACGATGACGAGGCCGATCGAGATCGGCGCCATGCCGATCAGGAACCACGTCATCGGGACCTCGACGTGCTCGATCGGATCCTCGGGCCCCTCCTTCGCCGCGCCCCCGCCCGCCATCGCGGCGCGCGCCTTCGCGAAGGAGCGGACGATCGTGCGCCAGCTCGTGGCGAACGAGGTGAGCCCCGCGGCGACGAGGAGCGCCGTCCCGAGCCAGAGGCTCCACTTGGTCACCTTCAGCACGGCGACGCTGTCGCCGTCGAGGATCGCCTCGACGTGCCCGACGAAGGCGAGGCCCGCGGGCATCCCCGCGAAGTGCCAGTCGGCCTGGCTCGCCGCCCACGGCGTGAGGACGAGGTAGGCGAGGGAGGAGCCGATCAGCATCCAGGTGCTGACGCGGAGCCCGACGATCATGCCGGCCGCGACGAGGAGCAGGCCCGGCTCGAACGCGAAGCCGCCGAGCTGCCCGCCGCGGATCGCGTGCCCGTGCGCCGAGAAGAGGGGCACGTCGATCGGGACGCTCGAGGGGATCCAGCCGAGGATGTCGCGCAGGACCGCGCTCACCATGCCGACGACCAGCGCGATGACGAGCGCGCGCGCCTTCAGCATCGACTCCTTGCCCTCGGCGTAGAGCGAGCGGAGCGTCTCGGCGGCGGCGATGCCCGAGGGGAAGGGCAGCTGCTCGTGGTTGATCATCTGCCGCTTCATCGGGATCGCGAGGAAGACCCCGAGCAGCGCCGTGAGCCCGACCCAGAGCGCGACCGGCAGCCAGTGCATGCGCGCCGCGTCGCCCGTGAGCAGCAGCATCGCGCCCACGGCCGTCGCGAGCGTGCCGCCCGTCGAGTAGCCCGCGGCCGACGCCGTCGACTGCATGCAGTTGTTCTCGAGGATCGTCATCCGGTTCTTCGCGATCCTCGCCATCACGAAGCCGTTCCAGATCGTGAACGAGAGCACGCTCGCCGTGATCGCGACCCCGAACGCCCAGCCGAGCTTGAGCGTCGTGTAGAGGTTCGAGACGGCCATGAACATGCCGAGGAAGCCGCCCATCAGCACGGCGCGCAGCGTGAGCTGGGGCGTGCCGTCGCCGACGTAGTAGTGCTCGTACCAGGCGCGATCGCGCTCGCCCTCGGGGAGCGACGTCAGATCGGGCTTGCCTGCCTCGGCAGGCGTGAAGGCGGGACCATCCGTCGTGGCGCTCATCGATGACCTCGGAGCGCGCGACGCTAACCCGCGAGCCTCGCCATGAAAAGCGCGGCGTGACCCGCCCCTCGCTCACGGAACGAGCCCGTCGCCGTGGCTCGTGCCGTGTCAGCCCTTCGCGCGCGCCTCGTTGCGCCGCTCGGCGTAGCGGTAGGCGGTGAACGCCGAGACGAGGTGGCAGATCCAGCCGAGCGTGCCGCCCGAGCCGAGCCAGAAGCCCGGCGTGATCACGAGCCACACGACGCCGCGGAGGAACGCGCCGTTGTAGATCTGGCCGACGCCCGGCACGACGAGCGAGAGCACGGCCGCGAGGCCAGGGTTCTTCTCGGGCTGGCTCATCTCTCCACACCTCCTGGCTCAGCGGCCACGGACGTCGCCCTCCTTGCGCGGATCGGCGACGGCGTCGAGCCGCGTGATCGCGCCGCGCTCGTCGCGCACGATGCGGATCGCCTGGACGACCGCGCTCGCGTCGATCGCGGCGAGCTCGTGGCCGCGCGCCTCGAGCCCCGCGACGATCCGCGGATCGAGGCTCGGGCCTCGCATGGAGCGCTCGAACGCGAGCGTGCGGGGCATGCCCTGGTGGTGGACGCGCGGCCGCGCGACCGCCGCCTCGAGCGTGTCGCCGAGGACGAGGTGAAAGAGCGCGACCTGCTCCGTCGCGGTGACGATCCGGCTCCCGCCGCTCCCGCCGATGCAGAGGATCGGCTCGCCGTCGTCGAAGACGATCGTGGGCGACATCGTGGAGACCGGGCGCCGCCGCGGGCCCGGGAGGTTCGGCGAGCCGCCGGGCAGCTCGAACGCGTTGAGGGCGCCGACCTCGCGCGCGAAGTCGTCCATCTGATCGTTCATCACCATGCCCGCGACGGTGAAGCGCGCGCCGAAGGGGATGTTCACCGTCGTCGTGAGCGAGGCGACGTTGCCCTCGGCGTCGACGACGCAGACGTGCGTCGTCCCGTGATCGCGGGGGCTCGGGTCGCCGCTCGCCGGCGCGTCGTCCGAGAGCCCGTACGCCTCCATCGGCTGCGCGTGGAAGGGGTCGAAGCGCCGGGCTCGCGCCTCGATCCGCGCGGCGCTCGTCAGCCGCTCGATCGGCACGGCGACGTGGTCGGGGTCGCCGGCGTAGCGCGCGCGATCGAGGAACCCGCCCTTCCACGACTCGGCGAGCGCGTGCCTTAGGCGCGCCCCCTCGCGCGGGCGCGGGAGCCAGCGCTCGAGCAGCCCGAGGCTCTCGAGCATCGTGAAGCCGCCCGCCGAGGGCGGCGGCGCGACGACGAAGCGATGGCCGAAGCGCTCGGCCTCGAGCGGCGCGCGCAGGCGGACCTCGTACGCGGCCAGATCCTCGCGCGTCATCACGCCGCCGCGCGCCTGGACCTCGCGCACGATCGCGGCGCCGATCGCGCCGCTATAGAAGGGCGCCGCGCCGAGCCGACCGAACGCCTCGATCGTCCGCGCGAGCGCGGGGTTTCGGAGGCGCTGGCCGAGCGGGATCTCGCTCGCGCCGGGCGGGAGGAAGGTCGCGAGCACGCGATCGCGCCGCAGGCCCTCCGCCATGCGGCCGGAGTACATCGAGGTGTAGCGCGTCGCGTCCCAGCCCCCCTCCGCCACGCGCGCCGCGGGGCGCGCGACGTCGAGCCGGCTCACGCGCCCCGAGCCGAAGCGCTCGAGGATCGTCTGAAAGCCGAGCGGCTCGCCCGGCACGCCCACCGCGAGCCCGCCGACGCGCGAGCGCTCGGCGGCGACCTCGTCGCTCTCGCCCTCGCGCCGCGCGAAGCTGTCCGCGCGGAGCGCCGCGGGCGCCTCCTCGCGGAAGTCGACGAACGTGAGCGAGCGATCCGAGGCGCGGTAGTAGAGGAGGAAGCCGCCGCCGCCGAGGCCGCTCGAGGCCGGGCCCGCGACGCCGAGCGCGAGCGCCGTCGCGACGACCGCGTCGGCGGCGTTCCCGCCCGCCGCGAGGATCTCGCGGCCCGCGCTCGAGGCCTCGATGTTGTCGGACGCGACCGCGTAGCGCTCGAAGCTCGCCGCGCCGAGCCTCGGCCGCGGCGCCTCGCGCTCGAACTCGGCGCGGAGCGCGCGGAGCGGCGCCGCGAGGGCGAGCGAGAGGGCCGCGAGCGCGAGCGCCGCGAGGAGGAGGGTCGCCCCTCGACGCGCGCGCGGCGAGCCTCCGGCGTTCGGGATCATCGCGCGAGCATAGCGCACGCGCGATCGACGCGGCCGCGCCGGGGCACTAAGGTCTCGCCATGGCGCTCCGGCTCCTCGTCGTGATGGACCCACCCTCCACCGTCCTCGTCGACGCGGACACGTCCTTCGCGCTGATGGAGGCGGCCGAGGCGCGCGGCCACCGCGTCGATCACGCGCTCATCACCGATCTTTGCGCCGAGGTCGAGCCCGCGAGCGGCCAGCGCCGCGCGGGCGTGCGCTCGCGCAGGGCGCGCTGCTCGCGCGATCCGTCGCGCCCGCCGATCACGCTCCTCGACGAGGAGCGCGCGTGGCTCGCCGACTACGACGCGGTGCTCGTCCGCAAGGATCCCCCCTTCGACGCGAACTACCTCTGGGCGACGCAGGTGCTCGAGCTCGCGCGCGGCGAGACGCTGATCGTGAACGATCCGCGCGGGCTCCGCGAGGCGAACGAGAAGCTCTACGCGCTCCACTTCCCGAGCGTGATGCCGCGGACGCTCGTCTCGAGCGATCGGCGAGAGCTGCTCGCGTTCCTCCGCGAGCACGGGAAGATCGTGCTCAAGCCGCTCTCGGGGGCGGGCGGCGACGGCGTCTTCCTCGTCACCGAGGGGGACCTCAACACGAACGCGATCATCGAGACGGTGACGACGCTCGGCCGCCGGCTCGCGATGGCGCAGGAGTTCCTCCCCGCCGTGGCGCGCGGCGACAAGCGCGTGCTCGTCCTCGACGGCGAGCCGCTCGGCGGCCTCCTGCGCGTGCCCAAGGCGGGCGACGTGCGCTCGAACATCCACGTCGGCGGCTCGGTCGAGCGCGCGCCGCTCGACGCGGACGATCTCCGCATCGTCGAGGCCGTGCGCGACCGGCTCCGCGCCGACGGGCTCTACTTCGTCGGGCTCGACGTCATCGGCGGCAAGCTCACGGAGGTGAACGTGACGAGCCCGACGGGGATCCAGCAGATGTCCCGCTTCGACGGCGTCGACCACAGCGCGAGGGTCGTCGACTGGATCGAGCGTCGGGTCGGCGCCGGCCGATGATCGCGTGGCCCCGCGCCGCGGACGGCTCGCGTGGCCTCGCGCGAGGCGCGTCCTATCATGCGCGCATCATGGCGCGCTCGGCCGCTCGGCGGCTCCTCACCCACGGCTCGGCGAAGGCGCTCGTCCTCGCGGCGCTCGCGACGCTGGCGACGATCGGCTGCGGGGGCGCGACGCCCGCGACGCGCTCTTCGGACAGCGCCGCGCGGGCGGGCGTGAGCGCCGAGAACTACGCGGAGCTGCGCCGGGCCTACCTCGAGCTCGGCCCGGACGACGCGCGCCGCGCGCCGACGCAGGCGCGGCTCCTCGACTACCTCGCCGCGCGCAGCGCGCCCGTGCTCGAGGCCGGCAACTACGACGCGATCGTCGGCGAGCTGCGGGAGATGACGTCCCTCCTCGCGCCGAGCGACTTCGCCGAGGGGCGCGCGCTCCCCGCCGCGCTCGGGCCGCTCGCGCGCCACCTCGCCGTCCACGGCGCGCGCCGCGGCGACGAGGCGCGCGTGCTCGCGGCCGAGCTCATCCTCGCCTCGCTCGAGCCCGAGCGCCGCGGCGAGCACGTCGAGGCCTACGATCGCGTGGCCACGTGGGGCCGCGAGGCGCGCGCGCCGTCCACGGCGGAGCCGCTCGCGATCGTCCGAGGGGGGATGGATCTCGCCTCCGTCTGGGAAGAGCACGCGCGGCTCACGCCCGCGCCGCCCGTCCTCGCGCGCACGGCCGAGCTCTACCTCGCGCTGCGCGACGCCCTCTCGGGGGCGCGCGGCGCCGAGGGCTTCCGGCCGCCCCGCTCGCTCGAGGACATGCGGCTGCTCGAGGCGATGATGATGATCCTCCAGCGTGCGCAGCTCGAGGCGGCGGCCGTCTATCTCGCCCGCGGAGAGCTCGCCGAGGCGGGCGCGCGCCTCGCCTCGCGCGGCGAAGGTAGAGGGAGCAGCGGCGACGCGCCGCATCTGCGTAGCCTGATCGAGCGGGCGAGCCTCGAGGGAGAGGCGGGCGCGGACGCGCTCAGGCGGATCGGCATGGCGTTCTCCGAGGCCCGCCCCGACGTCTCGCGCGCCGTCTGTCGCCTCGGGCTGCGGCGCTACCCGGCGGACGCGCGCTTCGCGCTCTGCCTCGCCCGAGCGAGCGTCGCGCTCGGCGTCGTCGGTGACGCGGCCGCGTACTACGAGCGGGCGATCGTCGAGCAGGGGGACGGCGCGGACCTCGAGCTCATCGACGAGGCGCTCGAGGCGCTCCGGTCCATGATCGTCGAGGGCGCCTTCGCGCGCGCGGACATCGGCGAGGTCCGGACGGCGGGGCAGGCGGCGCACGCGATCGTCGAGCTGCGCGAGCGCCGCTTCCCGAGCGCCGGCCAGGCGCCGCTCGATCAGCCGACGCTCCACGTCGCGCTCGCGCGGGCCGAGCTCGCGAGCGGCTTCACGGACGCGGCGCGCGCCGGCTACCGCGAGGCGATCGCGGAGGCCCCCTCGCGCGGCGGCGCGTCGAGCGCCGTCATCGACGCGCGCCGCGAGCTCGCCAACCTCGAGCTGCGCGGCGGGGCGCCGAGCGAGGCGCGCGCGCTCCTCGCGGCGGGCCTCGGCCGCGTCTCGCAGGGCGAGGACGGCGACGAGGTCCGCGCGCGCATCACGGCGGCCATCGCGGAGACCGAGCGCGTCGAGGGGCGAAGCGAGGAGGCGACGCGCGGCTACCGCGAGGCGCTCCGGCTCCTCGACGGGCTCGCCCCGCTCACGGCGTCGAACGAGGTGACCCGCGAACGCCTCGCGTCGCGCCAGATCCTGCGGGGCATGGTGCTGCGGCGGCTCGGCGATCGGGACGGATCGCGCGGCGCGCTCGTCGAGGCGATCACGCTCGTCCCGTCCGTCGCGAACGCGCGCACGATCCTCGAGCGCCTCGTCGTCGACGAGCCCGATCCCGCGCTCGCGGATCTCGTCTTCTGGCGGGCCTCGGTGGGCGCTCGCATCGAGCACGGCGAGAAGGCCGCGCTCGCGCTCTACGTCGAGGTGGTGCACGCGCTCGCGGGCGCGCCGGCGGGCGAGGAGGCCTCGCGCGCGCTCCTCGCGGAGATCGCGCACGGGGGCTTCTTGGGCCGCCTCGCGAGCCTCGTGCGAGGCGACGTGGACGAGGCGAGCGTCCTCGCCGCCGCGGAGAGCGGCGCCGAGCGCTGCCAGGCCTACTTCTACGCCGCGATCCACGCGCTGCGCGAGGGCGACCCCGTGCGCGCGCGCCGCGCCCTCGAGGCGAGCGTCGCGACGGGCATGCTCGGCCAGCGCGAGTTCGGGATGGCGGTCGAGCTCCTGCGCGCCGGGGCGCTCGAGGCGAGCGCCTCCGACGCGAGCGCCGCGCCATGAGCGGCGTCCCGAGCACGCGCCGCGAGCGAGGCCTCGAGAGCGAGGAGCTCCGCCTCGCGCTCGACGCGGCCCTCCGCGGAGCGCGCGGGCGGCTCGAGGCGCTCCTCGCCCGGCACTCGGGGATGCCGGGCCCGCGCCCGAACCTCCCGCTCGCGGAGGCTCTCGGCGAGAGCCTCACGCTCCACGAGCCCCGCGCGGCGCTCGCGCTCCTCGACGCGCTCTCCGCCGACGACGCGGCGCCCGACGACCCGCGCGTCTTTCTCCCGATCGTCGCCGCCTACGGCTACGTGGCCCTGCTCCGCGCCGAGCGCGCGAGCGCCGAGCAGGCGTGGGCGCGCCTGGGGCCCCTCGCGGGCGACGAGCGCGCGCCAGTGCGACGCGCGACGAGCCAGGCGCTCGCCTCGCTCGCGCTCCGCGAGCGCCACGGGGGAGACCGCCTCGTCGCGGCCATGAGCGGGTGGCTCCTCGAGGGGCCATCTCAGATCGAGGACGTGGAGCTGCGCTGGGGCGCGATCGCCACGCTGCTCGACGCGCTCACGCAGGACCGCGCGCTCTCGAGCGTCGGCGAGCGCGCGCGCCTGCTCTCGCTCGTCTCGAGGTGGATCGAGGAATTGGTCGACGCGCCGCGCGCGGCCGAGCGGTGGGACGCGCGCCGTCGCGCGTTCGTGTCGCTCTCCCTCGCGGCCTCGAGCTTCGTGCGGGAGATCCGGGGCGGCGACGAGGGCGCGCGCTGGCTCGAGCAGGAGTGCGCGAGGGCGCGCCACCCCGATCTGCGCCGCGCGCTCGAGGCGAGCCTCGAGCGCCTCTCGAAGCGCGCCGCGTCCGAGCGCGCCGAGACGCTGGCTCGCCTCGCGCAGGCCCTCGCCTCGAGCCAGAAGCCGCCGCGCGACCCGACGCTCGAGCGGCGCGGGACGCGCCGGAGGGGCCGCTGATCGCACGATCGGGGTTTCGTGCGCTCCCCGAGAGCCGCTATGCTCTCGCCCATGCAGCGGGTCTTGGCAGGCGACGGGGACGCGATCGTCTTCGACGACACGTGTTATCCCGTCATCGTGAGCACCTGGTTCGGCCACGCGAGCGAGCGCTCGGTGCGCGCGTACTACGGCGAGCTCGGGCGGGTCCTCGAGCGGGCGATGCGCGAGGGGCGGCTCCTCGTGAACGTCGTCGACACGGCGCACGCGAAGCTCCCGAGCGGCGACGTGCGCAGGCTCGTGAACGAGCTGACGGTGACCTGGGAGCAGCAGGGGGCCTCGCGCGAGAGCGTCCGCGCGTTCGTCATCGTCGAGAACCCGGCGATCCGAGGCGCGCTCCAGGTGCTCGAGTGGCTGCACCCGACGGGTAACATGAGCTCGGTCAACGTCCCGAGCCTCGCCGAGGCCGTGAGGCACGCGCGCGCGGCGCTCGAGGATCGCGGTCAGATCCCGCCGCCCAGCCTCGGGAAGCTCACGCGCCCCGCCGATCCGCGTAAGCCGCTCTGACGGCGCGCGGGCTCGGCGGATCACGTCGAGCGAGGCGGGCCGTCAGAGCGAGACGGCGTCCCCCTGGTCGAGCAGGCGCGCCCTCGAGTCGCTCGAGCCCAGGCGCTGGACGAGGTCCACGCCGTCGAGCTGCGGCAGCCCGAAGCTCGCCCGCCAGAGGCGGTGCGGCTCGAACGCGACGAGGTGCCGGACCCGCTCGATGCGCCGCCCGCGGAGCAGCTCGGGGAGCGCCTCGACGTCCTCCGGCTCGACGCCGAAGACGAGCGCGTCGATCTCGTCCTCGCCGAGCACCCGCTCGAGCTCGCTCGCGGTCGTCTGCCGATGCATCCCCTCACCGTAGTAGACGAGCCAGCTCGCCTCGCCGCGCTCGCGGATCGAGTAGCCGAGCATCGGCCCGTGCGGGGGGCCGCTCACGCCGCCGAGCACGATCTTCGCGAGCCCCTTGGGCCGCTTCATCAGGGTGAGGACGTAGCGCGCGGCCTTGCCCGCGCCCGGCGGCAAGAGCGGCATGTGGTTCCAGCCAAAGACGCGGATCGTCCAGCCGTCGACCTCGATCTCTTCGCCGGGCGAGACCGGGACGAAGCGATCGCCGCGCTCGGGCGCGCGCGCCATCAGGTAGCGGCAGAGCGCCGCCGAGGCGACGACGGTGATCGGCGCGCGTCCGCGCCGCGCGAGGTGTGCGAGCGTGCCGTCGATGTGCTCGGGGTGGCCGTGCGTGAGCAGGACGACGAGGCGCTCGCTCGAGAGCTCGTGCTCGGGCGCGGGATCGAGGACGAGCGCGGGCTTGTCGGCGCGCTCGCGGGGCGAGACGACGAGGCCCGACCAGCCCTGGTAGCGGAGCTCTCGAGCGTTCTTCGACGGGGTCTCACTCATGGGCGGTCTTCTCCTGGGGAAGCGAGCGCTTGACCTTGGCGTCGGGGCGGTCCCAGCGGCGGTCCGGGATCCACTTGTGCGCGGTCTTGTAGGCGTACGAATTCGCGGCCATGCCGAAGTAGAAGCGCGGCGCGTGGCTCGAGAAGAAGACCTGCGGGCGCTTGCGCAGCAGCGTCTTCACGACGCGCTGCACCGAGCGGCCGTGGTACTCGAGCATGAGATCGTAGAGCTCGCGGGCCGGCAGGCGCGTCGGCAGGACGAAGTGCTGGAGATCATAGAGGGCCATGTCGTGCGTGAGGACGCGGTGGCGCTCCTTCAGGTAGAGCGGCGTCCCCGGGAAGGGCGTGAGGGCCGTGTACTCCGTGATCAGGATCGAGGGCCGCGCGGCCGCGTAGCGATCGATGATCTCGAAGTCCTCGCGGCCGAAGTGCGGCTCGACGAGGAAGCCGGCGCTCAGGTAGAAGCCGAGCTCCTCGGCGATGCGCACGGCCTGCTCGTTGGTGTCCTGGCTCGTCTGCTTGCCGTTGCGCTTGAGCGCGCGGTCGTCGACGGCCTCGAGGCCGCACATGATGATCATGAGGCCCGCCTTCGCCCAGAGCTCGTAGACGTCGCGGTGCATCACGATCGAGTCGGCGCGCGCGTAGGCGAAGTAGCGCTTCTTCACGCCCGCGTCGATGAGCATCTGGGCGAGCTTGCGCATGCGCTCGGGCTCGTAGAAGGAGTGATCGTCGCAGAAGAGGACGAACTCCTCCTCGAGCGAGCAGATCTCCTCGAAGACGAGCTCGGGCGAGCGGGCGATGAAGCCGTCCTCGGCGAAGAGCCGCACCGAGCAGAAGGTGCAGTGGTGGGGGCAGCCGAAGGACGTCCGCACCGCGGCGACCTTGCGCTCCCAGATGTAGAAGTACTTGTCTCGGTACGGCGCCGTGAGGGAGCGGACCGGCATCGGGTAGTCGTCGAGGTTCTTCGGGAGCGGCCGGTGGGGCGTCTTCACGAGCTTCTCTTGGTCGCCCGGGAGCGCGAGGCCCGCGATCTTCGTGAAGTCGCGTCCGCCTTGCTCGACGACGTCGCAGATCTCGCGGAAGGAGACGAGGCCCTCGCCGAGCACGATCGCGTCGATGATCGGGTCGTTGAAGTCGTCGGGATCCATCGTCGGGTGGTGGCCGCCGACGACGGTGACGCACTTCGGGTAGCGCGCGCGCACGCGCCGGAGCACGTCGATCGCCGTGCCGCGGTGGACGATCTCCGACGTGACCCCCACGACGTCGGGGGCGAAGCGCGCGAGGGTCTTGTCGAGGTCGCGCGGCGCGACCTCCATGTCGACGAGGCGCACCTCGTGGCGATCGATGACGCCCGCCGCGATCGTCTCGAGCCCGAGGGGCTCGAGCTTGGCCATGTTCCGGAGGCCGATCGTGCGAGGGTCACAAGGCGGGTTGATGAGGAGGATGCGCATGGCTCTCGATCGCCTCGGCCCCTGAACCGCTCGTCCTCGTCCTCGCGCTCGCTCGAACGAGATCCGCCGCGGTCCCCGGGGCCACTGAGTGGGGGTTCGGCTCGTGAAGCACCGAATCATGCGTGAGGAGGGGCTGCCCGCACGTCGAGGCAAGAGGATCCTCACGTTGCGACATCAACCGTCGCGCGCGCTCGGGACGTCCGCTCGCTCAGCTACGAGGCGGGAAGAGCCGCGCGAGCGCGCGATCGTGTGGCCAGCGCCCGTACTCGCGGAAGCGCGCCTTGCGCACGACGTACTCGGCGCCGAAGAGCCCACCCATGAGGAGGTAGGCGACGAGGCCCGTGTAGCTCGCCCAGAGCGTGACCGATCCGAAGAGCGCGAGGAGCGCGGCCGTGAGGCCGTTGAGCACGAAGAAGCCCGCCCACACCCACGTGAACTGCCGACAGTGCGCCTGCTTGCGCGCGTCGAGCGCGGGATCTTGCGCGCGGGCGAAGCGCTCGATCATCGGCGTCGAGCCGCTCCGCAGGCTCGCGCCGAACGCGACGAGGAGCACGGCGTTGATGAGCACGGGGAGGGCGAGCACGTAGCGGCGATCGTCGAGCGCGATCCCGAGCGAGACGAGGGCGAGGATCGCGAGCGGCATGCGGAGGATCGCCCAGAACGCGCCGCGCTCGGCGCGCCGGAGGCGCAGGGCGATCATCGGGACGAGCAGCGCGACGACGAGCGCGCCCACGGCGCGCGTGCTCCAGTAGGTGAGCCCGAGCCAGATCGCGACGGGATAGAGGACGACGAGGGCGCCGTTGAGGATCGCGAGCGCGAGGCCGGAGCGCGGCGTCGCGGGCGCCTCGCTCGGGGCGGCGCCTCGCTCGCGGGGCTCGGGCTCGCGAGCGCTCACGCGCGGTGGGAGGCGACGTAGGCGGCGAGGTTCTTCACGTTCGCGAAGATCGCCTTGTTCGCCTCGTCGTCGGCGCGGATGCGCACGCCGAATTTCTTGTCGATCGCCATCGCGAGCTCGAGCGCGTCGATCGAGTCGAGCCCGAGCCCCTCCACGAAGAGGGGCGCGCTCGAGTCGATGCTCTCGGGCGTCACGTCGTCGAGCATCAGCGCCTCCACGATGAGCTCCTTGATCTCTTGCTCGAGGTCCGTCATGCGTCGTCGATCTCCGAGGGCGCCCCGACCGGCGCGCGACCCTTGTAGCGTAGCGGGGCGAGCGGGACCAGCGGCGCGCGCGGCGCTCCGCCGATCAGGGGCAGGGCGTTCCGTCCCAGCGCTGGCCATGGACGCAGCGCTGCATGAGCTGGCGCCGGAGCACCTCGCACATGACGGCGTACTCGGGGCGATCGGGGTGCGCGAGCCGCAGCGCGTCGTACTGCGCGAGCGCGTCCTCGATCCGGCCGTCGGCGACGAGCTGCGCGGCGATGGCGTCGGGCGTGCGCGCGAGCCCGCCGTCGACGAGCTCCTCCGTGAGCACGGGCGTGAAGGTGCTCGGGTTCACGAAGGCGCGCCGCGCCGCCGGCACGCCGGCGTCGGCCGCGGCGACGGGCGGCGGGGCGGCGCTCCGACGCTCTGCCTCTTCGTCTTCCGGCGTGGGCATCATCAGCCACGCGACGACGACCGCCACGAAGAGCCCGATCATCAGCCAGGTGCGCCGCGGGAGCAACTTGACCTCGCCCATCGGCGTGGTCTGCGCGCTCATCGCGGGGGGCGGCACGAAGCCGCCCGTCGCGCTCGGGACGCCGCCGCCCTCGCTCGGTGGGCCCGCGCCGAAGGCGGGCTGGCTCGCGCCGGGCCCGGGCGAGCCCAGCGGGAAGCTCGAGGGGGCCTGCCCCTGCGGCGGCTGGGCGCCACCGAAGGGCGGCTGGGCGCCACCGAAGGGCGGCTGGGCGCCACCGAAGGGCGGCTGGGCGCCACCGAAGGGCGCTGCGCCCGGCGCTCCGAGGGGCGCGATCGGCTGGAA
>JBDHVC010000060.1:0-28757 GCA_039809495.1 Sandaracinaceae bacterium | reverse complement strand
ACGACGGCGGCGTGGACGGCGGCGTCGAGGAGCACGACGGCGGCGTGGACGGCGGCGTCGAGGAGCACGACGGCGGCTTGGAGCCGCACGACGGGAGCGTGGACGGCGCCGTCGAGGCCGGCGAGCCCTGAGGGCTCACGGGCGAAGCCGCTGATCGGGCTCGTGCGGCCCTCGGTTCGCCGGGGGCTGCCCAAGGCCTCGCGTTCACGCCGAGAGGCGGGGCGCGTCGGCTCGGCGGATCACGTCGCGCGAGGCGCGCCGTCAGCCGGTCACGGGGCCGATCGGCAGCGCGTCCGACCGGTAGAGCTCGAGCACCTTCTGGATGTCGAGATCCATCCGGCGGTCGGCCGTGACCATGGGGACGTGCGCGCGCACGGCCGCGTGGAGCGCGCGGCTCGCGGGGTGGCACGCCTCGGGGCCGCGGAGATCGACCGCCTGACACGCGGTGAGCAGGTGGATCGCGGCGATCGTCTCGACGAGATCGAGGACGCGGACGCTCTCGCGCGCCGAGATCGTGCCCATCGAGACCTTGTCCTGGTTGTAGCTCTCGGTGCTGCGCGAGAAGACGCTCATCGGCATGCTCATCTTGAGCGCCTCGGCGGCGAGCGCGGACGCGCTGATCTCCATCGCCTTGAAGCCGTGGTGGGTCGCCCTGTCGGGGCCCTTGCGCGCGTTGAGGTTGGCGGGGAGCCCCGCGTTCGTCGCGGGGTTGCAGAGCATCCCGACCTGGCGATCGAGGAGATCGCCGACGTTGGCGACGACGTTCTTCAAGGTGTCGGTGACGAGGCAGGCGTGGCCGCCGTAGAAGTTGCCGCCGTGGAGCACGCGGCCGTCGGGGAAGCCCTCGCTCGGGCCCTCGATGATCGGGTTGTCGTTCACCCCCTGGATCTCGGTCTCGAGCATGGTGCGCATCCAGGGGAGGCAGTCGAGGATGAGCCCGGCGACGTGCGGCGCGCAGCGGATCGAGTAGCGATCCTGGACGCGCGCGGGCGGGTTCTTCTCCCAGACGCGCTCGCGGATCCAGCGCGCGAGCGTGCGCTGGCCGGGGTGGGGCTTGAGCGCGAAGATGCGATCGTCGAAGTGCCCGGGGACGCCGTGGAGGACGTCGGAGGCGATCGCGGTGAGCGCGGCCGTCATCCGCGCGAGCTTCTCGGCGCGCAGGAACGAGAGCGCCCCGATCGCCGTCATCACGCTCGTGCCGTTCATGATCGCGAGCGACTCCTTCGGGCGGAGCGTGAGCGGCTCGACGCCGAGGCGCGCGTGGGCCTCCTTCGCGTCGACGATCGCGCCATCGACCCACGCCTCGCGCTCGCCCGCGACGAGCGCGGCGACGTAGGAGAGCGGCGTGAGATCGCCGGACGCGCCGACCGAGCCCTCCTCGGGTATGCACGGGAGCACGCGCTCCTCGACGAAGAGGCAGAGCCGATCGAGGAGCGCTTGGCGGACCGCGCTCGCGCCCATCGCGAGCGAGTTGGCGCGCACGGCGACGACGGCCGCGGCCTCGCGCGGGCCGAGGACGCGGCCCGTCCCGCAGCCGTGGTAGCGGACGAGGTTGATCGGCATCTGCTCCGCCACCTCGGGCGAGACCTGGAACTCGACCGAGGCGCCGAAGCCCGTCGTGACGCCGTAGATCGTGCGCCCGCGCGCGAGCGCGTCCTCGACGAGCTGGCTCGAGCTCCGGATGCGCTCGCGGACGCTCGGGTCGGGATCGATCGCGACGCTGGCGCGCCCATCGGCGATCGCCGCGATGTCTTCGAGGGTGAGCGGGTCCTTGCCGAGCAGGACGAGCGAGCGCGAGGTGGACGTCACGGGGCGACGTTAGCGGTCGAGGCGGCTCGGGTCCACGCGCGCCGCTCAGGGGCGAAAGTCGCAGCTTTCGTGCGCGCACTGGCTCGGCAGGTGGATGACCGAGCGCCCCGCCCACGCGCTCCGCAAAAAGCCGCGGATCTGCTCGAGCGCCGCCTGGCCCGAGGGGTTGCGATCGTTCGCGGCGAAGCCGTGCACGTCCCCGAGCTCGGTCCCCTCGGCTCGAAATTGCGTGATCGCGCTCTCGCCGACGGCGTCGCCCGCGATCGGCTCGACGCCGAGGATCGGCGAGAGCGGCGCGCCGACCATGACCGCGCCCGTGACGATGGCGAGCAGCTCCGTCCCCTCGTTCGGCACGAGCTGATCGCCCATGCTCTCCTGCACGAGGAAGACGTCGCCGTCCTCGCGCGCGAGCTCGACGAAGCTCGCGCCGTCGAGCATGTCGATGTCGAGCTGCGCGATGGCGATCGCCAGCGCGGCGCCGAGCGGGCCCTGGTTGCGGCGCTCCACCCCGGCGCGGGCGATGAGGTAGAAGACCGAGTCCTCGAGCCACTGCGACCAGCCGCACGCCGGGACGTTGAGCACCGCGGCGTGGATGCTCGGATCGATCGAGGTGACGACGAGCCCCGTGATCCCGCCGAGCGAGCCGCCGACCCACTGGACGCCGTCCTTGCCAGGGTGCCGCCCGACGTGCGGGTTGGCCTCGCCGCCGAGGGTGGGCGCCGCGAGGAGCTCGCCGAGCGGGCCGTCGACCGCGTGCGAGAGCACGACCGCCTGCGCGATCACCTGGACGAGCGGCGCGATCGCGTGTCGAGCGCCGATCAGCGCGTGGGGTGAGAGATCGCCGATCGTGTCGAAGAGCGCGGTGTCGTTGAAGCCGGTGAGCTCCATGCCGATCTTCGCGACGCCCTCGTCGGCGAGCGCCTCGTCGAAGGTGGAGTCCTCGACGCTCCCGCCCGCGCCGTGCCCGAAGACGACGGTGCGGTAGTCGCCCTCGCCGCGCGGGATCGTGACGCGGAAGGGCGCCTCGTCGTCGCCCAGGCGGATCGGGAGGCCGCGCTCGTCGAGCGAGAGCTCGCGCGCCTCGTTCACGTAGTTCGGGAGCCCCGTCATGTGGCCCCGCACGACGCTCGCGACGGGCCCGCTCTCGCGGTGCTCGACGCGATCGATCACGAAGTGGACCTCGCCGCGCGCGAGGGCCTCGAGGGAGGCGTCGCGCATGCTGAGGAGGAGCCGGCGGGGATCGTCCTCGCTGCGGGTGGTGAAGTCCCACGCGCGGAGCACGTGCGCGCGGTCGATGCCGACGCGCTCGAGCAGCGCGACGGTGGGCGCGTGGTAGCCCGCGAGCGCCGCCTCGTCCTCGCTCGCGGGGGCCTCGAGCCCGAGCACGACGCGATCGAGGTGCGAATTGGAGAACGGCATCCCGTCGACGTCGCGCACCGCGTCGGTGAGCACGGCGACATAGTCCGTCGCGGGATCGAGCATGGCGCGAGGATCGCCGACGATGAGCGAGCGAGGCCGCTCGCCGCGCGGATCGACGCGCAGCTCGATCCCGAGGGGGACCTCCTCGCCGAAGCGCGGGCTCTCGGGTGACGCGACGAAGAGCCGGAGCGCGGCGGGCCCGCCGTCGTGCCCCCGCGCGCTCTCGACGTCGAGCTCGCCCGAGAGGCCCGTCATCACGCTCGTGACGCGCGAGAAGCCGTCCGCGCCCCAGCCGTTCGCGCTGTCCGCGGGGTTGAGCGAGCTCGCGTCGACCTCGACGCGCACGCCGGTCGGGCTCGAGGGATCGGCCCGCAGGAACCGGCTCGAGGGCCAGGGGAGCAGGCAGAGCAGCGGGTCGGTCGGATCGCAGGGCGCGGTGAGCGGCGCTCGCACGCCGGGCTCGCGCGGCGTGACGGGGAAGCGCTCGGTCGGAGCGCAGGAGGCGAGCAGGACGAAGGCGAAGGCGAAGGCGAAGGTGGGGGTACTGCGCATCACCTCGATGATACGAGAATTGCGTCAGCCTTCGCGCTCGAGCTTCCGCGCGCGCTGGTTGCGCCGAATTCGACCGAAAAAATCGCGCAATTTCCCGGCTGCCTCGGCGCGCAGGACGTCCGTCGTCTGCCGGAAGCGGTGGTTGAGGCGGGGGTCCTCGCCGATCCGGTAGAGGGTCGTCGTCGCGCCGGCCTTCGGGTCGGGCGTCGCGAAGATCACGCGCTCGACGCGCGCGTTGACGAGCGCGCCCGCGCACATCGGGCAGGGCTCGAGGGTGACGTAGACCTCGCAGCCATCGAGCCGCCAGCTCCCGCGCCGCCGCGCGGCGGCGCGGATGGCGAGGATCTCCGCGTGCGAGGTGGGATCCTGCGTCTGCTCGCGGAGGTTGTGGGCGCGCGCGATCACCTCGCCCGCGTGGACGATCACGCAGCCGACGGGCACCTCGCCCTCGGCCTCCGCGCGGTCGGCCTCCTCGAGCGCGAGGCGCATGAACGCCTCGTCGATCGCCTCGAACGGCGGGGTGTCCGGGGCGTCCCTCGACTTCGGCGTTGACGCGCCCTCGCCGTTTGCTACAAGCGGCGGCGGAGAGCTGGCCGAGTGGTCGAAGGCGCTTGATTCGAAATCAAGTGTACCGGTAACGGTACCAAGGGTTCGAATCCCTTGCTCTCCGCACTCCACCGAGGGGCCCGTCGAGGCCTCTCCCCCCTCGAAGGCCTCGGGCTCCCCGCTCGAGGCCTTCGGCGTCTCGCGAGGCGCGTCGGGATCGTCCGGCGTCATCGGCGCGCGCGGCGGCGGGTGGCGAGCGCGGCGAGGAGGAGCGTCGCGATGGCGCCGACGCCGCGAGGCGGGCTCGAGGAGGCGACGGAACAGCTCGCGCAGCCCGCGTGCGTCGCGGGCCGGGCCCCGGCCTCGTCCTCGGAGGGGCGGCCCTCCGCGCTCGAGGCGCCCGCGCTCGGCGCGGGGCTCGCCACGTCGATGGGGACGGTGCCCGAGCCGAGGATCTGGCGATCCTCGTCCGCCGCGCTCGCGAGGCGGGTGCGCGAGCAGAGGCTCACGAAGAGCCGCCCGCTCGCCTCGTCGCGGCTCGCGTAGACCAGGTAGTGCTCGCCGACGACGAATTCGAAGCGGCAGAGGTCGTTCGCGTCGCCCGTGCGGACCTCGATCGTCTCGTGATCGACGCCGCGCCACGCCTGCGTCACGTGGATCCGCACCGCGAGCTGGTCCTCGGCGGGCGCGATCGCGTCGACCCGCCCCTCGAAGATCGCCGCGGCGCGCGCGCGCGCCTCCTCGACGCTCTCCGCCATGCAGCTGCAGGCGAGGGCCGTGCGCGGCGCGACGAGCCCGAGCGCGAGGACCGAGGCGATGACCCAGCTCGACGCGAGGGCGACTCGATTGACACGCTCGGGCATGCCCGCTAGATACGCCGTCCCTCGCGCGCGCACAACCGATCGGTCGCGCCGCGCGCGCTCGCTGACAACCCATCGTTCGCGTGTCCCCGAGAAGCCAACTGGAGAAGTGGCCGAGTGGTCGAAGGCACTCCCTTGCTAAGGGAGCGTACTCCAAAAGGGTACCGTGGGTTCGAATCCCACCTTCTCCGTCCTCCCCTGCGGGAACGAGCTTGCGCCTCGGCGTCGGCTCGGTATCCTCCGCCCTCTTTCGAGAGCGCCCGCGCGCTTGGACCCATAGCTCAGCTGGATAGAGCACCGGTCTACGGAACCGGTTGTCGTAGGTTCGAATCCTACTGGGTCCGCTGCTCCTCCTTCTTCCGCTCGTCGTCGCCCTCGGAGCGGCTCGTCCGGATCGGACGGGTGGGCCCACGAGGGTGCGCCCCTCTTGGTCGATGATCCTGGAGGGATGGCCGAGTGGTCGAAGGCGCACGACTGGAAATCGTGTGTACTGCAAAACAGTACCGAGGGTTCGAATCCCTCTCCCTCCGCTCCGAGCAGGTTCGCTTCCCCATCTCACGGCCCCGCCAACGCTGGCCCGTCAACCCCGCCAGGCCCGGAAGGGAGCAACGGTCGCGGTGACCAGCGTGTGGCGGGGCCTTCCCTTCGTGCCCTCCGGGGCGCGGCGGAGGGTCGCGGGAGTTGCCGTTTCGCGCGCGCTCTTGTGAGAATCGCGCCCGATGAGCGAGCCGACCCCCCCGCGTGCGCCCGCGAGCGCCCTTCGCCGGATCGACGACGGCGTCTTCGCGATCGAGCAGTCGATCGTCGCGTGGTTCCTCACGCTGACGACCTTCGGCACCTTCGCCGACGTCGTCGAGCGGCGGCTCGTCGCGCCCGACTCGAAGCTCGGGCAGCTCCTCGCGCGCCTCCTCGGCGTGACCGACGAGGCGACGCGCGCGCTGCTCGAGCACACGATCGCGCCGATCCTCTCCGTCGTCGCCGCGCTCGCGCTCATCGCCTTCGCGTGGAGCTCGGCCGAGCGCGGGCGCGGCGAGCCCTTCCTCGCCACGCGCTTCTCGGTCGCGATCCTCACGGCGGGGACGGCGCTCGCGCTCGCCGTCGCGGGCTTCCTCATGGTGCACGTGGGCTCGAGCCTCTTCACGCTCGTGCTCGGCCTCGTCGTCCTCGCCGCCTACGCGTACGCGCAGCAGAAGGAGCGGGCCGAGGGCTACCGGGCGCGCCTCCTGAGCGTCGGCGTCGCTCTGCCGATCCTCGTCTGGTTCGCGCTCTTCCACATCCCGGAGGGCTGGGGCTGGGGCAAGGAGATCTCGCTCCTCTTCACGCTCTGGGTCGGCTTCTTCGGCGCGAGCATCTGCGTCCACGAGGGCAAGCACATCCGCCTCGAGGCGCTCGAGCGCCTGCACCCGCCCGGCTACGAGCACGTCGTCGTCGCGATCGGGCACGTCATCACGGCGATCTTCTCGCTCCTGCTCGCGGCGCTCGGCGTGCTCTACATCGAGGGCCAGCTCAGCGTCGGCGGGACGCTCTCGCAGACGGGCCTCCCCGAGTGGTCGAAGTCGATCGTCATCCCGATCGCGCTCTCGATCGCCATCGTGCGCTTCCTCGCCGCCGCCTGGAGCGCGCTGCACGGCGGCCGCTACGGCCTGCCCGCGAAGGGAGAGGGGCTCGAGGACGCGGAGAAGCTCGCCCAGGCCGCGCGCGCGGGCGCGGGCGAAGACGCGGAGGGCCCTGCGAAGGCGAGCGAGGGCTCCGCGAAGGCGAGCGAGGGCTCCGCGAAGAAGAAGAGCGCGATCCCATTCCTCGCGATCCTCGCGCTCATCGTCCTGCTCTTCGCGTTCGGCGGGAACGCGGGCCGCCTCGTCGCGGTGATCCTCCTCGGCGCGCTCTTCGCGCTGCCGCTCTTCGTCGTGCTCGGGCTCGTCACGATCGCGTGCTTCGTCCTCTGGCTGCCCTCGCTCGTGAACCTCACGCAGGGCGGGACGCTGATCGAGCAGATGGTCAGCGTCGCCGACAACGACGCGCTGCTCGCGATCCCGCTCTTCATCCTCTCGGGCGCGATCATGGCGAAGGGCGAGATCAGCAAGCGGCTCGTCGGCTTCGCGCGCGCGCTCGTCGGGTTCATGCCCGGCGGGCTCGCGATCAGCGCCGTCCTCGCGTGCATGATCTTCGCCGCGATCTCGGGCTCGAGCCCGGCGACGGTGGTCGCGATCGGCGGCGTGCTCGCGCCCGCGATGATCTCGAGCGGCTATCAGCCGAGCTTCACGCACGGCCTCGTCACCTCGTCGGGCTCGCTCGGCATCCTCATCCCGCCCTCGATCCCGATGATCGTCTACGCGATCGTCAACACGACGACGCAGATCCGCGTGGAGGATCTCTTCGCCGCCGGCTACGGCCCCGGGATCGTCATCGGCGCGATCCTCATGGCCTACTCGGTCTTTCGCGGCGTCGTCGACAAGACGCCGCGCGACACCTTCGACTGGAAGGTGCTCGGGGCGGCGACGCGCGACGGCTTCTGGTCGCTGCTCTTCCCCTTCTTCATCTTCTTCGGCACGAACTTCGGCATCTTCACGGCCGTCGAGGCCGCCGCGGCGAGCGTCGTCTACGCGGTCGTCGTCGAGCTCTTCCTCCACCGCGCGATCAAGCCGGCCGATCTCTTCCACGTCTTCCAGGAGGTCGGCGTGATGCTCGGGAGCTTCCTCGTGATCCTCGTGGTCGCGCGGAGCTTCGGCGAATTCCTCGTCCAGGCCGACGTGCCCACCGTGCTCACCGACTGGTTCCTCTCGATGAACCTCGATCGGGTGGGCTTCCTCCTGATGATCAACGTGCTCCTTCTGATCGTCGGCTGCCTCATGGACATCATGAGCGCGATCTTCATCTTCGTGCCGCTCATCGCGCCCATCGCCGCGACGCTCGGGATCGATCCCCTGCACCTCGGCGTCGTCTTCATCGTGAACCTCGAGATCGGCTACCTCACGCCGCCCGTCGGCCTGAACCTCTTCGTCGCCTCGACGCTCTTCGAGAAGCCGCTCGGCTACGTGATCAAGAGCGTGCTCCCCTTCATCGCGCTCCTCTTCGTCGGCCTGATGATCGTCACCTACTACCCGCCGCTCTCGGGCGATCTCGGGCGGGCGATCACGGGCTCGCCCCCCTTCGTGCCGCCGACGCCCGGCCGCGCGGGGGACGCGCTCGACGACGCGGGCGCGGGCGTTTCGCCGAGCCGCGCGACGAGCCCCTCTTGCGACAACGGGATCGAGGGCGACTACGACTGCGACGGGACGGTGTCGATGGAGGAGATGATGCGCCTCGCCGAGGAGGGCGAGGCGCGCGAGCCCGCGGACACGCCCCCGTGCGACAACGGGATCGAGGGCGACTACGACTGCGACGGGACGGTGTCGATGCAGGAGATGATGCGCCTCGCCGAGGAGCGCGCGCAGGCCGAGGAGGATGGAGGCTCGCCCGAGGCGCCGCCCTCGCCGTGAGCGTCGCCGCGGGGTCGCTCGCGGCCGCCTCGAGGCGCGCGGGCTCGGCGAAAACTTGGCCCCGCGCGCGAGCGCTGGGAAGCTCGCCTCGTGCGCGCGACCGAGCCCCAGCGTGACGAAGACGAGCGGCCGCCGGCGTGGGTCTGGCTCCTGCCGCTCGGCCTGCTCGTCCTCGCGATCGTCTCGGTGCCGATCCTCGTGCTCCAGCCCGCCGGGCTGCCCCGCTACCGCGCGCTCGAGGGTGAGCTCGCCGAGCTGCGGCGCGGCAACGAGGGGCTCGCCCACGAGGTGCGCCGGCTCGGCGCCGAGGTGCGTCAGCTCCGCGAGGATCCCGCGGCGATGGAGCGGATCGCGCGCGACGAGCTCGGGATGGTGCGCTCGAGCGAGCTCGTCTTCCAATTCCCCGACTGACGGCTCCCGGACTGGCGATTACCGACTGGCGAGCCTCGGACTGGCGCGCCTCGGACTGGCGATCGCCCGACCGACGATACGTCGACGGATCGCGGCGACGCCCCGCCCGCGCGTTCGGGCGGCTCGCGGTGTCGGGGGCTGGAACTTCTGGGAAGCTCTCGTGTCCGACCAAGGTTCCAGGCGTCGGACGGGTCGCTGAGAGGGCGCTGATGGACGCGAGACGATCGAGCGATGACGATGTGCGAGCCCTCGCCGCGCTCACGCTCGTCGGCTCGCTCGGGATCGTGCTCTTGATCCTCGTCCCGCGCTCGAGCTCCGCGCTGCCCTCGCCCTCCTCGATCGAGCCAGCGCGCGCGTCAGCGATCCTCGCGCTCGCGCCGGGCGACGCCGGCCTCGCGCCCGCGGCGCCGCCCTCGCTCGCGATCCCCGCGCCGATGCAGGGCTCGGGCGCGTACGCGAGCGACGTCGAGGACGAGGAGCCCGATCCGCAGGTGCTCGCGTACCGTCGCGCGTTCCGAGGCGGCGTGGACGGTGGCGTGCCGCAGCCCTTCGCCATCGCCTACCGCCGCGGCACGCTCGTCTCCTCGCGCGGGCTCCCGCTCGCGCGCGGCGCCGCGTGCGAGGTGCGCGTGATGCCCGTGGGCGACGTCGTCTACGACTGCGTCGTTCGCGTGAGCTGTGGCGGCCAGGTGCTCTACCCCGACGAGGGGCTCCAGGCTGGCTACACGCGCTGCCGCGTCGAGGCCGGCGAGGCGGTCCACGCCGAGGACGACTCCTCGACCGACGGCGATCGCGAGCTCGTGTTCGACCTCGCGACGCGGACGGTGACCGTGCGCGAGCACGATGGCGACGCGGAGGTCCTCTCGGCGCGGATCGCGATCGACGGCTGACGGCGCGCCTGGCTCGGCGGATTGACGCCGTGGAGCGCGCTGCTCACGCGGGGGCGCCCGCGAGGCGCGTGGAGGAGCGCCCGAGGTGTAGGATCCGCGCATGCCGATCGTGAACCTCGTCGTCCTCGCCGTGCTCATCGTCGTCCCGGCGATCCTCTTGGCCCCGCGGCTGCTCCAGGCGCGCGCGTCGCGAGCGGGCGTGGAAGGCGTCGGCGTCGTCGTCTCCGCCAAGGCGAGCGCCGTGATGGACGAGTACCGCCGCCACTTCCGAGAGGTCGAGCTCGACGTCGTCGTCCCCGGCCAACCGACCTTCCGGACGACGGTGCGGCAGCACCTCCCCTGGTACGTCGGCGACGGGCCCTCACCCGGCACGCGGCTCGTCGTCCGCGTCCTCATGGCGACGCGCTCGGTCGCGATCATCGGGCCGGAGCGCGGAGGCGCCTCGCACGGCGGCGTGGTGAGCTGACCGCGCGGCGTCGGGGCACCGCGCGGCCGAGCGCGCGTGCTCGACGGACGGCTCGCGGCACGTCTTCGGCTGACGAGACGCCGCGCCTCGGGCAAGATCGCGCGATGCGTCGCACCTCGGCCCTCCTCTCGATCTCGCTCGCGGCCTCGTTCTTCGCCGGCTGTCCGGGCCCGACGGCGCCCGTCGATCCGTGCGCGCTGATCCTCTGCCCCGTGGGCGCGCGCTGCGTGGAGGGCGCGTGCGTCGTCGATCCGGTCTGCGATCCCGAGCGCACGCCCTGGCGCCCGGGGCAGCTCGCCTTCACGGACGAGACGAGCGCGTGGGGCCTCGACGGCGTGGAGGGCACGCGGCTCTCGGCCATCGACTACGACGGCGACGGCTGGACGGACCTCTTCGTGCGGCGTGGCACGGGCGCCGACGACTTCGGCGAGCACCGCTCGATCTGGCTCCTCCGGAACAAGGGCGACGGCACCTTCGAGGACGTGACCTTTGCCTCGGGCATCGTCGCGCGGCGCTCGGGCGAGCCCGGCGGGCGGCCGGTCGACGTGCACGCCTTCGGCGACGTCGACGGCGACGGCCTGCTCGACGTCTACCTCGGCGTGAGCACAGTCGATCTCGAGGCGACGGGCGGCGAGCGCAGCGAGATCATGCTCCAGAACCCCGACCACACCTTCCGGCACATCGACGAGGCGAGCCCGGTGCGCCTCGACGGACTCGTCGACACGGTCGCGGGGGCGAGCTTCGTCGACGTCGACCTCGACGGCGACCTCGACCTCTGGACGCCCAACCACGGCAACGCCACCGCGACGGGCTTCACCTTCCGACCCGCGCACCTCTTCGAGAACCTGGGCGGCGGCGTCTTCGAGGACCGCACCTCGGAGCTCGGCCTCATGACGCGCGGCTGGACGGACCTCGACGTGATCAACCAGGGCCTCGCGCACGCGCGCGCGTGGTCGGCGAACGCGTGCGACCTGAACGACGACGGCCTCCCCGAATTGCTCGCCGCGAGCTACGGCCGCGCGCCGAACCTCCTCTTCCGCGCGACGGGCGCGCCGGGCGCCGCGATGTACGAGAACGTCTCGGTCGCCTCCGGCTACTCGTACGACGACGATCAGGTGTGGCAGGACGATCAGTTCGCGCGCTGCTACTGCGCGGCGCACCGCGACGCCGAGGGCTGCGCCGACGTGCCCGCCTCGCTCCTCGCGCCGCCCTGCGAAGACAACTGGGACCACGCGACCGGTCGCCAGCCCTTCCGCCTCGGCGGCAACAGCGGCGCGACGATGTGCGGCGACATCGACAACGACGGCGACCTCGACCTGCTGACGAGCGAGATCGCCCACTGGTGGGCGGGGCAGGGCTCCGATCACGCGGAGGTGCTGGTCAACACCGGCAGCGCCGACGTGCGCTTCGAGCGGCCGGGGCGCGAGTCGATGGGCATCGTCATCCCGCACGACGATCCGCGCGGCTGGAACGAGGGGATCATGTCGGGCGCGCTCTTCGACTTCGACGGCGACGGCTGGCTCGATCTCTACTTCGGGATGAGCGACTACCCCGGCAACCACGGCGTGCTCTTCCACCAGGACGCGCCGCTCCACTTCACCGAGGTGCCGCGCGCCGAGGGCGTCGACCACAACCGGAGCCACGGCGTCGCGATCGCCGACTTCGATCGCGACGGCGACCTCGACGTGGTGGTCGGTCACTCGCGCGCCCGCTGCGATCCGGCCGCGCCGGACGACTGCTACGAGACGATGCAGATCCGCCTCTTCGAGAACCAGCTCGGCGCGAACTTCGTCTCGCTCCGGCTCGAGGGCACGAGCGCGAACCGGAGCGCGATCGGCGCGCGCGTCACGCTCAGCGCGGGCGGCGTGACCCAGCGCCGCGACGTCGAGGGCGGGCACGGCCACTACGGCGCCCAGGACGACCTCGTCCAGCACTTTGGGCTCGGTCAGGCGTGCGAGGCCGACGTCACGATCCGCTGGCCCGACGCGACGCTCTCGACCCAGCGCTTCCACGTCGTCGCGGGCCACCGCTACCGCGTCGTCCAGGGGAGCGAGCCGACGCTCGACGACCCGGCGCGCCCCTGACGGCGCGCCCCTACCGGCGCGCCCTCACGAGGCCTGCTCGCGCAGCATGCGCGTGAGCGCGTCGGCCGTCGCGGCGAGGTTCGCCGTGATCTGCCGGCTCAGGTAGTGCTCCGCCGTGCGGATCAGGGGACGCGCGACGAATTCGGGGAGCGCCGCGATCCGCTTCGAGTCGATCGCGAGCGCGCCGTGCATCTCGATGCGCGTGCGCTCCTCGCCGAGCGCGACGAGCAGCGTCGTCCCGTGGCAGCTCACGGCGTCGGGGAAGAGGTGCGTGTGGATCGTCCACTCGGACGACCACGTCTTCTCGCTCCACGTCGCGATGTCGTCCCAGCGGAGCACGCCCTCGGGCAGGAAGGTGCGGAGGCCCTGCGGGATGTCGCCCGTCGTCGTCCAGACGTTCTCGAGCTTCGTCACGCCGTCCTCGAGCGCGTGCCTCGCCTTGACCTCGATCCGCGTGACGTTCGGGAGGAACGCGACGGCGCGCGGCAGCTCGTCGCGGTAGGCGCGGAAGACGACGTCCTGCGGGAAGGGCAGCACCGAGTCGGCGTCGAATTTCACGCGGGCCGTTGTCGCACCGAATCGCGCGGGCGCAAGCCCGGCGGGTTTTCATCCCTTGCGCGCGAGGGGCGCCGTCAGGCGTCGGCGAAGGGGCGATCGGCAAAGGGCGGGCGGCCGCGCTCGGCGTGCTCGCGCGCGAGCCAGCGGAGCGCCTCGACGCGCGGGTGCGCTCGGAGCGTCGCGTGGGCCGCGCGCAGGAGCGCGCGCGACGTCTCGTCGTCGGGGAGCGCGACGAAGAAGGGCAGCTCGTCGACGATGGCCGTGGCGAGGAGCGTCGCCTCGCCATAGAGCAAGAGCTCGAGCCGCGCGCGCGCGGGGCCGCGCTCGGCGAAGACGACGCAGCCTTCGCGCTGAAAGCGCCACGGGCTCACGGAGAAGCCGGCCGCCTCGAGCGCGACGACGAGCGCGTCCATGAGGCTCGCGGGGTCGCTCCCCTGGTGCCGAAAGCGCGCGACGCTGCGCAGCCCGGGCGCATCAGGGCTCCGAGGAGGCGGTGGGAAGAGGCGCCTCATCACGGCGAGCCCGAGGACGAGCGCGGCGAGGAAGAGGAGCGGCGCGAGCGCGGCGAAGCGGGTCATCTTCGGCGTTCGGTCGAGCGCGCTCAGCCCGCGGACGCGCGACGCAGGGTGGCGCGCTGCTCGATCGCGTAGCGCAGGAGGTTTCGGAGCGCGCCGTCGAGCTCGCTCGGATCGAGGGACTCCGTCGGCAGCTCCACCGAGAGCACCACGTCGCCGTCCTCGTCCGTGCCGAAGTGGGCCTGGTAGAGGTCGCGGTTCTGGCGCAGGAGCCAGCGCACGAGCTCGAACGAATTGTCGCCGTGGGTGCGGAGGAAGGGGACGACCGAGGCGACGAGCCAGTGCTCGCCGAGCCGCACGAAGACGTGGAGCTCGCCCTCGGGGCTCGCGTGATCCGAGCACCAGGTGTTCGCGTCGTGCTCGCGCCGCTGCCAGCCGAGGCCCTCGAGCCGCGCGCCGACCTCTTCGAAGCTCATCGTCACAGGAGCTCGAAGCTCCGCACGCGCGCCGCCTGGCCGATCATCCCGATCGACACGTCGGCGCCCTCCGTGTCGAGCTCGAGCCGCGCGCGCACGCCCGGCACGAGCGCGGCGGGCGGATCGAGCAGCTCGAAGCTCTCGCCGCGCTCCGTCACGAGCGCGACGAGCCCGCCCTCGAGGCCGACGCGCTGGATCGTTCCCGTCTTGATCATCTCGTCCAAGGAGCGATGATGCCTCGAACGCACCCCTCGGCTCAACGCTTGGGGCCGACGAGCGTCTCGAGGACGGCGCGCGTGCAGAGCGCGCCCGCCTCGTCGCGGATCTCGACGACGACCTCGTAGAGCTTCTCCTCCGACGTGGCGGGGATCGCCGGGTGGCTCTCCGCCGTGAGCGTGCCGCGCGCCTTCTTCACGTACTCGAGGCGCATGCCGCGCACGATGAAGCGCGCGTCGTCGGGCAGCGAGTAGGCGACGGCGACGTTGCCCGCGAGCTCGGCGAGGTTCGCGAGCGCGATCGCGTGGATGGAGCGGAGGTGGTTCCGGACGCCGGGCCGATCGCGCATCACGACCTTCGCGTGGCCTCGCTCGAGCGTGACGACCTCCGCGCCGATCGTCCCCGTGTAGGGCGCCGCGCGCCCGACGATCCGCGAGAAGAGGCGCCTGCCGCCGGGGAGCGCGTGGAGCGCGTCCCAGGCGTCGCGGATGAAGTTGCCGCGCTGCTCGGCGAGGCCCCGCGAGGGGTCGAGGAGCGCGAGGGCGGCTCGGAGCTTCATGGTGGGGTCTCCCGGGGTCGGTGTCGCGCGATCGCTCGCCCGCGGTCAGTCACCGAGCAGGTAGGCGAAGATGAGCGGCGCGACGATCGTGGCGTCGCTCTGGATCATGAACTTCGGCGTCGCGACGTCGAGCTTGCCCCAGGTGATCTTCTCGTTCGGGGGCGCGCCCGAGTAGCCGCCGTAGCTCGTCACGGCGTCCGAGATCTGCGCGAAGTAGCCCCAGAAGGGCACGTCCGTCATCTCGAGATCCTGGATCATCGTCGGCACCGCGCAGATCGCGAAGTCGCCGGCGATGCCGCCGCCCACCTGGAAGAAGCCGACCGAGGGGTGCGGCAGCGCGAGGCCGCCGCCGCGCGCCTTCTTGCCCTTGGCCTTGGCCTTCGTCGCCGCGGCGCTCTTCCGCTTCGCCTCGTCGTAGCCGCTCGCCTCGAGGTACCACGTCATCAGCGCCGTCATCTGCTCGGTGCCGCTCTTGACGACCTGGTGGTTCGCCACGTCGCCGCGCCAGACGGCCGCCGCGAACATGTTGCCCGTCGTCGAGTCCTCCCAGCCGGGCGAGAAGACGGGGATCCCGACCTCCTTCGCGGCGAGCATCCAGCTATCCGTCTTCGGGATCTGGTAGTGTTTCGCGAGGCTCTTGTCGGAGAGCACCTCGAAGAGGAATTCGCTCTCGAACTTGCGCTCGCCGCGCTCGGCCGCGCGGCTCCACGCCCCGATGAGGCGCTCCTCGAGGTGGCGCATGATCGTCTCGGGGATGCAGGTGTCGGTGACGCGGTTGTAGCCCTGGTCGTAGAGCTTCTTGTCGTCCTCGGCGCGCAGGCCCCGGTAGTCGGCGATGATGCGGTACTCGTTCGCGGCGAGGAGGTTGAAGACGTCCTCCTCGAGGTTCGCGCCCGTGCAGCACACGGCGTGGACGTAGCCCTTGCGGATGAGCCGGCCGAGGATGCGCCCGATGCGCGCCGTGCTCATCGCGCCCGCGAGCGTGACCATCATCTTGCCGCCCGCCTGGATATGCCGCTCCCAGGCCTGCGCCGCCGCCAGCACCTCGCGGCTGTTGAAGTGCAGGTAGTGGTGCTCCATGAACTTGCGGACGGTCGTCATGCGGGGCTCCTCTCTCGTGCCGCGCGTCGAGGGGCGGCGCCGCGGCGCGCGGACCTTACCTCGAAACGAGCGAGTCGACGCCCGATCCGCGCGTCATGTCGAGCGAGGCGCGTCGTCACCCGGCGCCGAGCTTCGAGAGGAGCCCGCGGCGCAGGCCGAAGCGCACGCTCGCGTGGAAGCCCGTCCCGAGCGCGCGCTTGGCGCGCCAGAGGAGCTTCCCGTCGAGCTGCGGGATGACGTAGAGCTTCTCCGCGAGCATGCCGTCGACCGCGTGGACGGCGATCTGCTCCGCGCTCCACCTCGCCTCGCCGACGAGCTTGTTCGCGGCCTCGCCGGTGTTCCCGCCGAAGGCCTCGGCGCGGCGGTGGATGTTCGTGCGGAAGAACGTGGGGCAGAGCGCCGTGACGCGGATCCGCTGGGGCGCGAGCTCGGCGTAGAGCGTCTCCGAGAGCGCGACGACGCCCGCCTTCGTCACGTTGTAGGGCGCCATGAGCGGCGCGGAGAGCAGGCCCGCGCTCGAGGCGACGTTGAGGACGTAGCCGCCGTCCGCGTTCCTCGCGAGGCGCGGCACGAAGTGGTGGCAGCCGTAGATCACGCCGTTGAGGTTCACGTCGAGCTCGAGCCTCCACTTCTCGAGCGGGATCTGCGCGAACTCGCCCACCACCGCGATCCCCGCGTTGTTCACGAGCACGTCGGCGCCGCCCCAGAGCGCGTCGGCGCGCTCGGCGAGGGCGCGCACGGCCTCCGGATCGCCCACGTCGACGCGCATCGCGTGCGCCTCGGCGCCGCTCCGCTCGAGGAGCCGGGCCGTCTCCTTCGCGCGCGCCTCGTCGAGGTCGCTCACGAGCACGCGCGCGCCGCGCTTGCCGAATTCGAGCGCGAGCGCGCGCCCGAGGCCATCTCCCGCGCCGGTGATCACCACGCGCGCCCGGGAAGGCAGCAGCTTCTTCATGGCGTTCCTTTCGCTCGCGCGAGGGCGCGAGGAGGCGGAGCATATCGCGAGCGCGCGCCGATCCGCCGCGCCGTCAGTCGCAGCGGCTCACGTCGTGGAGCTGGACGCGACCGTCGACGACCTCGCAGGTGCGCTCGGGCTGGGCGGGGACGCAGCTACAGTCGCGGCAGCCCTCGGGGATCGGCGTGCAGGCGAAGGTGCCCGACGCGGTCGTGCCGCAGCGGTACTCGAGCATCGTGCACGCGCTCCCCTCGGTGCAGCTGCCCGTCCCGCAGTCGAAGGTCCGCGCCGGATCACAGAAGCAGTCGGCCCCGGGCGCGGCCGTCCAGCGGCCGCCTCGGCACTCGTCCGCGCCGCAGCACACGTCGCCGCAGACGAGGCCCTCGGCGTCGCACGGCGAGCCCGGCGGGCGCACCGCGGGGCAGCGCTCGCGCGCGCAGTCGCTCGGGCCGCAGTCGACGCCGCGCCAGTGGCCGCCGACGCAGCGGAAGCCGCCGATCCCCGAGCAGCAGTCCGCGCCACACGAGGCGCCCTCCTCGGCGCAGCGATCGCCCTCGCTCGGCGTGCGCCCGCACCAGCAGACCGGATCGGGCTCGGCGACCCAGCACGTCCAGCGGCCGTCGTGGCACTCGCACCCCATCGCGCCGCCGCAGGGATCGCTCCCGCCCGAGCGACACGTCGCGCCCTCGACGCCGCACGCGTTCGCGGGGTCGTCGGCGCGCCAGGGGTTGATGCCCGGCGGGCACTCGGTCGGATCGGGCGGCTCGCAGTCCCACCGCCCGCCGACGCACGAGCAGCCCGGCGGCGGCGGGCCCCAGCAGGTGTCCGGGGGGCACTCGTCCCGAAACCGCATGCCCGCGGGACAGCGCCAGGCGCCGCCCTCGCAGACGGGAGACATGAGGACGTCCCCGCCGCAATAGACGCACATGCGCCCCGTCTCGCCACACGGGCCGGTGTCGCCCGCTCGCAGCCCCGCGTCGTCGCGGCCGTGCGACTCGGCGCACGTGCAGCCCAGGGCGAGCGCGGCGAACGCGAAGAAGAGCGCGCCGAGCAGCGGCGCGCGCCCCATCATGGGCCCGGTGGGCCGAACCCCTCGCGATCGAGCTCGCTTCTCCATCGTCGACGCTCCTTCTTCGCTTTCGCTGTCTACGCCTTCGAGCCGACCGGCCCACGGCCTCGAGGCTGGCGTCGGTCGGGCTCACCTCTCGTCAGGGCCGCGGGCCACAGGGCGTCGTCGCCCATCCGCCCTCCTCGCACGTGAGGATCGTCGTCGCGCCGCCGCCGCACTCGCCGCAGACCTGCCCGACGAAGGGGCAAGGCGTCCCGGCCGTCGTCTCGGGCCCGCAGAAGCAGGACGGGCCTGGCTCGGCGATGAGGCAGGTCCAGCGCCCCTCGGTGCACTCGCACCGCTGCCCGCCGCAGGGGCCGATCGTGCCGCAGCTCGCGCCCTCCTCCTCGCAGCTCCCTCCCGCCGAGACGTCGTCGCCGCAGCCGTGCGGGTCGCAGTCCCAGCGCGGCGCGTCGCCCGACACGTCGCACACGCAGCCAGGAGGGGGCGGCCCGACGCAGGTCGGCGGGCACGTCGAGCGGTCGAGCGTGCCGGGGGGGCAGGCCCACGCTCCCTCGACGCAGATCGGGACCTCCAGGGCGTCACTCGAGCAGCTCTCGGAGCAGGCGAACGTCGCGACGCCGACGCAGCCGCCGCCGTCGGAGAGGGGCGGCGCGTCCTCGACGGCGCCCCCCCCGTCTTCGCGATATGGGGGCGGCGCATCGAGCTCGATGCAGCTGCACCCGTCGCCGGGTGCCCACGCATCGACCGGCGGTCGGGCCGCGTCGTCGTGCGTCGCGGGGCTCTCGCAGGCCGCGAGCGAGAGGGGGAGGGTGAGCGCCAAGAGGAGGAGCGGGCGTCGCATGTGCCGCCCGGCACGCAAGCCTCGCGCCATCACGCGGAGCGAGACGGTGAGCGCGCTCGACGCGAGGTTCGAGCGGATCCGAGCCTCAAGCGCGCCAAAGCGTGCCGCGCGAGCCGGATCATGGCGTCGTGGTGATGTCGAGCGGCCCCAGCGCCGAGAGCGTGAGGAGGACCGGGGCGACGCGACCGAACGCCACGTCGTCGTCCGCCTCGAGGAGGGTGCCCGAGGCCACCTCGCCTGCGGCGCGTCGACAGGCCTCGAGGCGCGCGCGATCGATGGCGCCCTCGGGCAGCGTCGGCGCGTCGCTCGGCCCCTCGCGCTCGCAGCCCGCCGCGAGCGGCGTCGCGCCGCGAAAGACCGTGACGCCCGCGTCATCCACGCGGACCCGGAGCGGCGGGCCGAGCGCCGCGCCCCTCGCCTGCGGCGCGCGCGCCTCGCCCTCGGGGAGCGCGCCGAGCCCCTCGCGCAGGAGCGCGTCGCGGAGGGCGTCGGCGACGGCCTGGCTCTCTCGCCCCGGGATCGCGCGCGGCGTGAGCTCCACCTCGCGTCGCCCATCCGTCATCACGAAGCGAACCTCTCGCAGGCCCGCTCGGCTCGCGGCGCGAAGCCCGACGCGGACGCTCCGCCAGGGCGTCCCGCTCGTCGCGCGCAAGGCGAGCACGCTCGGCGCGCTCCCGCCCGAGCGCACGCGCTCGGCGCGCGTCCCCTGCTCCAGCGCTCGACGCAGCGCGTCCTCGCCGTCTCGCGCGGCGTCGAGCGCGAGCGAGAGGGAGGGCCAGCTCGGGGGCGCGTCGGAGGGCCGCTCCCGCGCGACGCGCGCTCGCTCGAGCGGCGGCCAGGTGCGGACGAGGGCCTCGTTCGTCACCGTGGCGTGATCCCCATCGAGCACGAGCGTCAAGGCGAGGCTCGCGTCGGGGAGCGAGAAACCGGACGCGGAGGGCGAGGACGAGCCCGCAGCGGCGCTCGGCCGCTCGGTCGGCGCGTGCGCCGCGGGTGCGCGCCGATCGGCGCTCGGGCGCGTGCTACACTCGCAGCCTCCGAGAGCCAACGCCGCGCCGAACACCAAGAACGAGCAACGCCACCGGGGGAGCGAAGGCCTCAGAGAGCGCACCATGCGGACGAGCGTGTCCGGTGGGGCCACTCCTCACAAGCGACGAGCGCGCGGCTCGTCGTCGATGAGCGCCGCCCGTGCTCGCCCCCACCGACATGGCACCCCTCCCGCTCACCCTCGCGCACTTTCGCCCCGCCCTCCTCGACGCGATGCGCGGCTACGACCGCGCCCGCTTCGTGGGCGACCTCGGCGCCGGCTTCACCGTCGCCGTCGTCGCGCTCCCGCTCGCGATGGCCTTCGCGATCGCGTCCGGCCTGCCCCCGCAGGCGGGGATCTTCACCTCGATCGTCGCGGGCTTCCTCATCGCCGCGCTCGGCGGGAGTCGCATCCAGATCGGCGGTCCCGCGGGCGCGTTCATCGTCATCGTCTACGGGATCGTCCACCAGTACGGCGTCGCGAACCTGCTCATCGCGACGCTGCTCTCGGGCGTCTTGCTCTTCCTGATGGGCCTCTTCCGGCTCGGGACGCTCGTCCGCTTCATCCCGGTCTCGGTCATCACGGGCTTCACGAACGGGATCGCCGTCCTCATCGGGCTCTCGCAGATCAAGGACCTCCTCGGCCTCTCGATCCCGAACATGCCGGCGGACTTCTTCGGCATCTTGCGCGCGATCGTGGCGCACGCCCCCGAGACGAACCCGTGGGCCGTGCTGCTCGCGCTCGGCACCATCGCCGTGATCGCGCTCTGGCAGTACGGCGTGCCCTCGCTCGGGCCGACGCTCCCGCTCGCGAAGAAGCTCAACGTCGTCCCGGGCGCGATCGTGGCGCTCACGCTCGCGACCGCGCTCGTCGCGCTCTTCGAGCTCCCCGTCGAGACGATCGGCACCCGCTTCGGCGGCATCCCAGCGTCGCTCCCCGCGCCCGTCCTCCCCTCGCTCGACTGGGCCACCGCGCGCTTCATGCTGGTGCCCGCCGTCACGCTCGCCCTGCTCGGCGCGATCGAGTCGCTCCTCTGCGCGCGCGTCGCCGACGGCATCACGGGCCATCGCCACGATCCGAACCAGGAGCTGATGGCGCAGGGCATCGCGAATTTCGTGGCGCCGCTCCTCTCCGGCATGCCCGCGACCGGCACCATCGCGCGCACCGTCACCAACGTGAAGAGCGGCGCGACGAGCCCGATCGCCGGCATCGTCCACGCGCTCGCCCTGCTCGTCGTCATCCTCGTCGCGGCGCCCCTCGCGAGCTCGATCCCGCTCGCCTGCCTCTCGGGCATCCTCCTCCACGTCGCGTGGAACATGGGCGAGTGGCGCGCCTTCCGGCACCTGCGCCAGTACCGCCTGCCCTACCGCGTCACGCTCCTCTCGGTCTTCCTCCTCACGGTCCTCTTCGACCTCACGGTCGCCGTGGAATTCGGCCTCCTCGCCGCGTGTGGCTTCTTCATCTACCGCGTCTCGGGGCTCTCGCGCGCCGAGCGCGTCGAGCTCCCCGAGCTCGCCCCGCACGCGCGGGAGATCGCCCTCTATCAGCTCTCGAGCGTCCTCTTTTTCGGCTCGAGCCCGATCGTCGAGGAGCTCCGCGCGAAGCTCCCCGCGCGGGTGCTCGTGCTCGATCTCGCGGGCGTCATCTACATGGACTCGACGGGCGAGCACGCCCTGCGCGAGCTCGCGAGCGCCTGTCGAGAGCGCGGGATCCACCTCGTCGTGAGCCGCCTCGCGGGCCAGCCGCTCGACCTCGCGCGGCGGACGAAGCTCCTGCCGCTCCTCGGCGAGCCCACGCCCGATCGCGCGCTCGCCGTCTCCGCGGGCCTCGCGCTCCTCGAGCTCCCGCCCGAGCCCGCGAGGGAGGTGGCGGCGCCCGCCGAGGGATCCGGCGGCGAGGCGCCTGCCGAGCCCGCGCCCGACGACGAGGCGTCGCGCGAGCTCGAGGCCTGACGGCGCGCGAGCCCGAGGCGTGACCGCCCGCCTCGTCGCGTCGAAGCGGGCGCGTGGTCACGCGGTCTTCTTCGATGCGCGCGCGCGATGGACCATGAAGAGGATGCCGAGCGCCGCGAGCCAGCCGGGCCAGGGGCCGACGAGCTCGTAGAGGGTCGTCGTGCCCGAGAGCATCGGGACGTCGTGGGTGAGCGTCCTCGGCTCGAAGACGCCGGTGTGGGCGCGCACGCGCCCGGTCGCGTCGATGAACGCGGAGACGCCCGTGATCGTCGCGCGCACGAGCCAGCGGCGGTGCTCGATCGCGCGAAACTGCGCGAGCGCGAGGTGCACCCACGGCTCCTGCGTGTCGCCGAACCACGAGTCGACGGTGATGTTGATGAGGACGTGCGGATCCTCGCCGTTCACCGCGCGGCGCACGTAGGCGGTGACGATGTCCTCGTAGCAGATGAGCGCGCTCGCGCGGTACGCGCGGCCGTCGGCGAGCTGGAGCGGGAGGGCCTCGACGCGATCGCCCGGCGTGAAGCGGCCCGTGTTCGCCGAGATGTCGTAGAGGACGGGGAAGTCCTCGCCAAACGGGATGTACTCGCCGAACGCGAGCAGGTAGGTCTTGTCGTAGTGGCCGACGATCCGGTGCTCGGCGTCGGTCGCGAACGCCGTGTTGTGCATCCGGCCGCGCTCGCCGTGGCGCACGGCGCCGAAGAGGAGCGGCGTGCGGAGCGAGGGGACGAGGCGCGTCATCGCGTCGGGGCGGTCGATCCACATCGGCACCGACGACTCGGGCCAGACGAGGAGATCGGGGCGCTCGCTCGCCTCGGCCTCCGCGCTCATCGCGCGCTGGCGCCGCACGCCCTCGAAGGGATCGTCGAAGCGCTCGAAGAGGCCGAGGTTCGCCTGCACGGCGGTGATGCGGATCGACTCCGCGCTCCGCGCGCGCGCGTCCTCGCTCGCGAGGCGGTAGCCGGAGTAGGCGAGCGTGAAGGCGAGGGCGCCCACGGCGACGAAGGCGGCCGAGCGCGGGAAGGCGCGCCCGGTGAGCCGGGCGAGGAGCGCCTCGTAGATCGCGCCGTTCACGGTGATGAGGAGCGCGGTCGCCACCTCGGGGCCGCCCAGATCGGCGATCTGGTTGAGCCACGGCTGATCGAAGAGGGCGTTGCCGTAGTAGTGCTCGAAGAGCATCGGGAAGAAGCCCTCGACGCCGACGTACGCGGCCACGATCACGGGGAGCGCCGGCCAGCCGCGCTCGCGCGCGCGCCGGAAGAGCCACGCGACGAGCGCGAATTGGAGGCCCTGGAAGAGCCAGAACGCGGACGCGAAGAACGAGCTCAGCGCGATGGGGAAGCCGCCGAAGGTGCGGATCGTGTACTCGACCCAGTAGAAGCCGCCGACGTAGCTGACGAAGCCGAAGTACCAGGCGCGCGCGAGGAAGGCGCGGCCCCCCGGCCGCTCGAAGCCGCCGTGCTCGCCGAGCTGGGGATCGAAGACGTAGAGCGCGGGCACGAGGCCCACGAAGGCGAGCGGCCAGATCCCGAAGCCCGCGAAGCCGAGGAACATGAGCACGGCCGAGAGCGTGAGCAGGAGCCAGGGGCGGAGCCGGACGGCGAGCGGCCGCCGCGTCGGCTCGGGCGCTTCGGGTTCTTTCGCGGGCGCGTCGGGCATGGGGCGGCGAGGCTACCAGGCTCGCGCGGGGAGGCTCGTCGGCGCGCCTCTTCAGGGCTTCGCGGGCTCGCTCGGCGCCTCCTCGCGGAGCCTCGGCGTGCTCTCGCGCTCGCGGTGCTTGCCGCGGACGCCCGCGTAGAAGGCGCGGATGCGCTCCATGTCCTTCGCGAGATCGCCGCTCGGCGTGAGCGTCTCGCCGATCCCCCCGCGCCGCTCCGCGTAGTCGAGGAAGCCGAGCGAGATCGGGACGTTCGCCGCCTCCGCGATGCGGTAGAAGCCGCTCTTCCAGTGGTCGCGGCGGCTGCGCGTCCCCGAGGGCGCGATGATCAGGTAGAGGGCGTCCGCCTCGCGGATCGCGCGCGCGATCGCCTCGACCTGGTTCCCGCGCCGCTCGCGATCGATCGGGATCCCGCCCAGCATCTTCATGATCGCCCCGAAGGGGGGGCGGAAGATCGACGTCTTGCCGGCCCAGCGGATGTCCATGTCGAGCGACCAGGCGACCGCGAGCGCGAAGGGCAGATCCCAATTCGAGGTGTGCGGCGCGGCGACGAAGACGGCCTTCTCCTCCGTGGGGCGCGCGCCCTCGAGGCGCCAGCCGAACGCGCGGAGCCACCCGCGCCCGATCGCGCGACGGATCGGCCCGACGTGCGCGCCGCGGCTCATGATCGCGCGCCGCGTCCGAGCCACGACGCGAGCTGATCCGGAGGCGTCGGGCGACCGAAGAGGAAGCCTTGGAGGTAGTCGAAGCCCACGTCCGTCAGAAAGACGCGCTGATCGAGGGTCTCCACGCCCTCGGCCGTCGAGTGCATGTCGATGCCGCGCGCGAGCGACGCGATGGAGCGCACGAGGTTGCGGCTCCGCGCGTCGCTCATCGCGCGCAAGACGAAGCTGCGATCGACCTTGAGCCCGTCGAAGGGCAGCGCCTGGAGGTGGTTCAGCGAGGAGTAGCCCGTCCCGAAGTCGTCGAGCACGAGCTGGACGCCGGCCTCGCGGAGCGAGACGAGGCCGTCCGCGACGTCGCTCGTCAGATCGACGAACACGCTCTCGGTGATCTCGATCTTCACGCGGTTGGGCGGCACGCTGGAGTCGGTGACGATGTGGCGCATCAGCTCCATGTGCGCGGGATCGCGCGCCTGCACCGGCGAGAGGTTCACGCTCATCGTGAGGTGGCTCGCGCTCGGGCCGAGCGCGCGCAGGCGCGCGAGCTGCTCGAGGCTCTCGCCGAGCACGTACGCGCCGATGAGCTGGATGAGGCCGCGCTCCTCGGCGATCGGGACGAACTCGACCGGCGAGACGGCGCCGAGCGATCCGCGGCGCCAGCGCACGAGCGCCTCGAAGCCCGTGAGCAGGCCGTCCTCCGCGCGGTGGATCGGCTGGTACTCGACGTCGATCTCCTTGCGGACGACCGCGTCGCGGAGGCTCCGCGCGATCGCGGCCACGCGCGAGGCGCGCCCGCGCAGGCTCGGCTCGTAGACGACGGTGCGGTTTCGCCCGAGCTCCTTCGCGCGCTGGAGCGCGAGGAGCGCGTCGCCGAGCACGCGCTCGGGGGCCTCGAGGCCGCTCAGCTCGCGGACGCCGACGGACGCGGTCACGGCGAGCTCGTGGCCGTCGGGCTGGAGCGAGGGCCGCGCCGCGGCGTTGAGGATGTCGAGCGTCGTCTCGTCGAGCGGGCCCGAGACGAGGACCGCGAACTCGTCCCCGCCGATGCGCGCGACGGTGTCGCCGCGCTCGACCGCCGCGACGAGCCTGCGCCCGACCTCGACGACGACCCGATCGCCGACGGAGTGCCCGAGCGCCTCGTTGATGGAGCGCAGGCGGTCGAGCCCGATCACGACGACGCGGCCTGGCTGATCGCGCAGGAGCGCCTGGCCGAGCCGATCGAGGAAGAGGGCGCGGTTCGGCAGGCCCGTCATCCGATCGTGGAAGGCCTCGTAGCGGAGCCGCTGCTCGTTCTCGCGTCGCTCCGTGTCGTCGACGAGCGTCGAGAGGCCGAGGATCTTGCCCCGCTCGTCGTGCGCGACGCGCGTGACGACGCGGCACGTCGCGAGGCGGCCGTCCGCTCGGAGCAGCCGGAGCTCGCAGCGGTGCGTGCCCTCGGGCTCTTCGGGATCGGGGCGCGCGAGGAGGTGCTCGCGCAGCTCGACGAGCGCCGGGAGGTCCTCCGCGACGACGAGCTCGGGGATCCTGCGCCCGATCAGCTGGCTCGCCTCGTAGCCGAGGAGCGTCGCCAGCGCCTGGTTCACGCGGGCGATGCGGCCCCTCGTCGTGCCGAGCATCATGCCGACCGGCGCCTCGTCGAAGAGGAGGCGGAGCTGCTCGCTCGGCAGGATCGAGGGGATCGCCACGACGCGCGAGGGGCGTGCGTGCGCGCCCGACTCGGCCTCCCCCTCGACCTCGCCGCTGGTCGCGGCGGGCTCGGAGAGCCGTCCATCGGGGCTGTCGTCGATCTCGCTCATCGTCGTCGCGCCTCGGTCTCGTCGGAGCGGGCGGCTCGGCAGCGCTCCGAGCGTCACCCGACATCGTGGGATCGAGCTTGGCTCCAGGCTACCACCGCTTCGGGCGGTCTCGGTCGGTTTCGTGCGCGCTCGCGTCAGAGCGCGTCCTTCGCCTCGCGGACGACGCGAAAGACCTCGCGCTCGTCCTCGATCGCGTGGCCCGCGCGCTCGCTCGCGAAGCGCCGCACGGCGGGCGCGGCGCACCTCAGGAAGGGGTTCGTCGCCCGCTCCTCGGCGATCCGGCCGGGCATCGTGCTCCGCCCAGCCTCGCGCGCGGCGCGGACCGCCTCGAGGCGCGCCGCGAGGGTGGGCTCGTCGGGCTCGGCCCCGCGCGCGAAGCGGAGGTTCGCCTCCGTGTACTCGTGCCCGGCGTAGACGAGCGTCTCGGGCGCGAGCGCGGCGAGGCGCGCGAGGCTCGCGTGCAGCTCGGCCATCGTGCCCTCGAAGACGCGGCCGCACCCGCCGAGGAAGAGCGTGTCCCCCGTGAAGGCGAGCCCGGCGCCGACGTAGGCGAGCGCGCCCCGCGTGTGGCCGGGGACGAGGAGCGCGCGGAACGCGTGGCCGAAGACGTCGATCGTCTCCTCGTCCTCGAGGCCCCGCGTCTGAGCGGGGATCCGCCGCGCCTCGAGGTCGTGGCGGCTGCCGAGGACGGGGAGCGGGCCGAGCGCCGCGAGCAGCCGCGTGACGCCGCCCACGTGATCGAGGTGGTGGTGCGTGCAGAAGAGCGCGGTCGGCGCGAGGCGGTGGCGCGCGAGCGCGTCGAGGATCGCGTCGGCGTCACCCGGATCGACCACGATCGCGGGCGTCGAGGCCTCCGAGGCCTCCGCGCGCGGGTGGAGCAGGTAGGCGTAGTTGTCTCGCGCGTAGGGGACGAGCTCGACCTCGAGCGGGCGCTTCGCGGGCATCACGCGCGAGCCTGCCCGAGCCGCCGGGTCGAGCACAATCACGAAACAATTGCGGGCTCTTCGCGGTTTCGGCGGGCATCATGGCCCACCTCGCTGCCATCCTACGGACGCCCATGAAGCTCGGACCCGCCCAGCTCGCCGCGTTCTTCACGACGACGGTCCTCACCTCGGTCGCGGCCTCGGCGCTCTACCTCCAGGTCGCCGGCCGAGGGCTCGCGCCGCGCGCGGAGCCGGCCCCGCCGAGCCCCCCGAGCGCGATCGCGGCGTCCTCGACGAGCCCGCCCCCCGCGCCCACGCCGAGCGTCCCGCTGCCGAGCGCCGATCTCGCGGGCGGCCAGGCCTCGCTCGCCGACGTCGTCGCGCGCGTCATGCCGAGCGTCGTCAACATCCGGAGCTCGCAGGCCCTGCGCGGCCGCTACGGCTCGCCCTACGACCTCCCCTTCGGCGCGCCGAACCAGCGCCAGGCGCCGATGGAGCAGTCGAGCCTCGGCTCGGGCGTCATCGTCAGCGCCGACGGCCTCGTCGTCACCAACAACCACGTCGTCGACGGCGCGACCGAGATCCGCGTGAGCTTGAGCGATGGCCGGGAGATCCCGGCGCGGACCGTCGGGACCGACCCGGACAGCGACCTCGCGCTCCTGCGCCTCGAGGGCCAGGACCTCGCGCTCACGCCGATCACCTACGGCAACTCGAGCCAGCTCCGCCAGGGCGACGTCGTGCTCGCGATCGGCAATCCGTTCGGCGTCGGCCAGACCGTCACGATGGGCATCATCTCGGCGACGGGGCGCGCGAACGTCGGCATCACCGACCTCGAGGACTTCGTCCAGACCGACGCCGCGATCAACCCCGGCAATTCCGGCGGCGCGCTGATCTCGACGCGCGGCGAGCTGATCGGCATCAACACGGCGATCCTGAGCCGCACCGGCGGTAACCACGGCATCGGCTTCGCGATCCCCTCGAACATGGTCGCGCCGATCGTCGCGTCGCTGCTCCAGCATGGCAAGGTCGTGCGCGGCTGGCTCGGCGTCGGCATCCAGGATCTCTCGCCCGAGCTGGCGCAGTCGTTCCGCCTGCCGCCCGGCCAGCGCGGCGTCCTCGTGAACGGCGTCGAGCCCGAGAGCCCCGCCGCCGGCGCCGGCGTCCACGTCGGCGACGTCATCGAGGAGGTCGACGGCGAGCGGCTGACCTCGAGCTCGCAGCTCCGCACGGTCGTCGCCACGCGCGGCGCCGAGGCCGACCTGCGCCTCACGGTCGTGCGCGGGACGCATCGGCTCGAGGTCCCGGTCCACCTCGGAGAGCGGCCACGGCGGGCCCAGAGCGTGCTCGCCGCGCCCCCCATCGCGAGCGCGCCCACGCAGCCGCCCGCGGGGCGGGTGCCGCCTGGGTACGTCCCCTACCCGCCCGGCGTGACCCCCGATCTCTTCGGGAGCGGCGGCGCGCCTGGCTACGCGCGGCCGCGCGTCCGCGGCGGGACGGTGGTCGCGGGCCTCGATCTCCAGGACCTCGACGATCGGCTCCGCCAGCTCTTCGGGGTCGAGGCGCAGGTCCGCGGCGTGCTCGTGGGCGACGTGGCCGACGGCTCGCCCGGCGCGCTCGCCGGGCTCGAGCCCGGCGACGTGATCGTCGAGGTCAACCGCGACGCGATCGGCAGCGTGGCCCAATTCGCGCGGGCCTATGGGCAGAGCGGGGGCGGCGTGACGATCCTCGTGCGGCGCGGCCCGGCGAGCCTCTACACCGTGCTCCGGTGACAGCGCGCGGCTCGGGGCGAGAGGGGCTCGCGTCGAGGCCCATCAGCCGCTAGGATGGGGCTCGAGCGAGCCCGACCCAAGCACGAAGCGCTCGGGCGGGTCCGAGCCCCGATGCAAGAGCGAGTCCCGCCGCCCATCCCCCCCGGCGCGCTGCGATCCCGCGCGAGC
>JBDHVC010000059.1:0-30549 GCA_039809495.1 Sandaracinaceae bacterium | reverse complement strand
GAACGTCATCGACATCACCCCCAAGCCGCAACGGAGGAAGCGGCCCGCATGACCGTCAGTTTCGGAACTACACCCAACCGTTTCGACAGCACCACGATCGAGGGTTCGCTCGAAGTACCTCCGATCCGCCCAGAGAGCACGCTCGCCCGAGTGGACGAAGTGGTGGACGCGAACGGGCAGCAAGAGGACGTGCGGATCGAGCGCGACGTCCATCGTGTCGATCACCTCCACGTCGAAGCCGAGCGCGGGTGGCGTGGTGCCAGGTGGAGTCGGCTCCGTGCGGACCCGATGCGTCCAAGCGGTCATGGTGAACCGGACCGGCTCTCCGCCCATCGGGAGCAGCACGCGGGGGAAGCGGACGGTCGTGAAAAACTGCGCGCCCGTCGGGCTCACCGGCGCGTCCGACCAGGCCCAGTCTTGGGTATCCGGGACCGCGCTCGCGGGAGTGGCGCTGATGGTGACTCCGTCAGGGGCGATGAGGCGCGCGCTCGAGTAGTCGAAGGCGCTCCACTCCTCTCGCACGCCCAGGGTGTATAGGCCGGTGAGGAAGGGGTTGTCACGCCGGACGAAGTAGGTGCCATGGGCGGGATCGTGGATCCGACCGTCGGGCGCGATGAAGCCGGGCGTCGTGTTCAAGCAGCCGGTCGCCATCACCGACATGAGGGAAGCCGCGGCGATCGAGAGCCGCTCGGCACGGGCGTTGCCGTTCGTTCGTTCGTTCGTTCGTTCATGTGTCCTCCCCTTTGTCGTTCGCCGACCAGCGAGCGCGTGACGCGCAGGAGCGACGACATCGTCGATGCTCGCTTCGGCGGCGATGGAACGCAAGCGCGTCACGGCGCCCTCTTCGGTCGGAGCGGCGCGGCGTTGCGTCCCGAGCGCGTCGGACGAGGGCTCTTCCCTCTCGTCAGCGCGCGCTCGGGATGAAGACGCCCGTCAGCACCTCGACGCCCTCGCGCGGGCGGAGGAGGTAGCGACCCGTCGCGACCTCGCCGCGCGCGAAGCCGCCGCCGGCCTCGCCCCGTACGTCGTTCTGGAAGGTGCAGCGCAAGAGGCCGCTCGCCTCGCTCGCCCGTTCGATCGCGACGTGGAGCTCCATGAAGCCCATGTAGCGCCGCGTGCGCGGGTACTGCGCCTTGTAGAGCGCCTCCTTCGCGGAGAAGAGGACGAGCGCCATCCTCGCGCGCTCGGCCTCGTCGCCGTACGCGTCGAGCGAGCGGAGCTCCTCCTCGAGGAAGACCGAGCGGAAGATCTCGCGCTTGAGGCCCACGCGGTGCTCGACGTCGACGCCGACGCTGCCCACCTCCTCGAGCGTCACGGCGACGACGGCGTCGCGGTTCGAGTGGGTGATCGAGCCGTGTACGCCCTGGGGCCATCGCGGCGCGCGATCCTCGCCCGGGAGGAGGGCTGGCACGTCGCGATCGAGGAGCGCGAGCGCCGCGTGCGCGAGGCGCCTCCCCGTCGCGAACTCGGCGCGCCGTTTTTCGCCCGCCGTCCGAACGAGCGCGCGCTCCTCCTCCGCGAGCGCGTCGATCGCGGAGGCGTCGATCGGCGCGCGGAGCGTGACGACGCCCGGGTGATCGAAGAGCTCGGGGAGGCGCTCCACGACTCGCTACGCCTTCAGGGCTCGAGCTCGATCGTGCCGAAGACGCGCGCCTTCTCGAGCGGCCCCTCGTGCTCCTCCTTCGTCGCGAAGACGCCGGCCACGCCGAGGAAGGTGCGGCCGCTCGGGAGCGTGCGCTCGTAGCGACGGATGCGGAGCACGAGCCGCTCGCCGGCGAAGGAGGGCTTGCGGTAGGCCATCTCGAAGCGGCTCGCGAAGAGCGACGTGCCCTCGCCGCGGCGCGCGCGGTCGTGGAGCGCGGCCTCCTCGAGGAGGATGGGGTAGGCGAGCGAGTTGACGTGCTGGTTCGAGTCGGTGTGGCTCATGCCGAAGACGATCGGCGTCTCGGACGCTCGCCACGCGTCGTCGATCCAGCGGGTCGTCGCGTCGCCGGCGATGACGCTCGGAGGATCCGTGTGCGCGACGATGCGCTCGGGCGCGAGCTCGCGGGGCAGCTCCGAGACCGAGCGCTCGTCGGGCGGCGCGAAGGGCCGCGTGACGACGTGCTCCGCCCACATCGCGCCGATCGCGACGGGCTCGGCGTCGGGCCCGGGTGGCGGTCCGAAGGTGCTCGATCGCACGCTCCGCATCGTCGCCCACATGTCGACGCGGAAGCGGCTCTTGCGCCCCACGTCTCTTGCCTCGACGAGCTCGAACGCGCCGTCCGCGTGGACGGGCACGCGCGCGCTGAAGGGCCCGCCGCCCGTGACGACGACGAGGCGCGTGAGGATGGGGACGATCCCCTGCGCGAGGAGCGCGCGTGACGCGGGGTGCCGCTCGAGGACGGGCTGCCACACGGAGACACCGATCGCCTGCGCCCCGGCGCGGACGGCGAGCCGCCCGTCCTGCGTCACGTCCTCGTAGCGCACGGCCATCGCGCCATGACCCGAGCGGCCCTCCTTCGCTTCGGGGAAGGGGGGGAGGCGCTCGAGGAAGGGGGCGAAGTCGGGTGCGTCCACCGCGAGGATATAGCGCACCTCGGTCCGTCGTGACCCGCACGGAGCGGCGCGAGCGCTCACGCCCTTCACGAGCCGGCGTCCTTCACGCGGTAGCCCTCCGCCTGCGCCTCGAACATGCGCGCGTAGAGCCCGCCCCGCGAGAGGAGCTCGGCGTGGGTGCCGTCCTCCACGACGCGCCCCCCGTCGAGCACGACGATGCGATCGGCCATGCGCACGGTGGAGAAGCGGTGCGTGACGAGGATGGCGGTGCGCCCGCGGGCGAGCTCGCGGAAGCGTTCGAAGATCCGCGCCTCGCTCTCGGCGTCGAGCGCGGCCGTGGGCTCGTCGAGGACGAGGAGGCCGCTCCGGCGCATGAAGGCGCGCGCGATCGCCACGCGCTGCCACTGGCCGATCGAGAGCTGCTCGCCGCCGAACCACCGGCCGAGCTGCGTGTCGTAGCCGCGCGGGAGCGCGCGCAGGATGGTGTCGGCGTCGCCCTCGACGGCGGCGGCCTCGATCGCCTCGCGATCGTCGATGCGCGGCGCCCAGCCGATGCCGACGTTCTCGGCGGCGGTGAGGTGGTAGTGCGCGAAGTCCTGAAAGACGACGCCGATGCGGCTCCGGAGCGCGGCGAGCTCGAGCGTCGAGGTGTCCTCGTCGTCGATGCGGATCGTGCCCGCGTCGGGGCGGTGGAGGCCCGTGAGGAGCTTGATCAGCGTCGTCTTGCCCGCGCCGTTCGGCCCGACGAGCGCGACGATCTGCCCTGGCGGGATGTCGAGGCTCACGTCCTCGAGCGAGCGGCGCTTCGCGTCCGGGTAGCCGAAGGAGACGTGCTCGAACCGGATCCTCGGCGCGCTCGTGGGGGCGTCGACGACCTCGCCGCCCTCGCCGGGGGCGTCCTCGATCGCGAGGTACTCGAAGAGGTTCGACATGTAGAGCGAGTCGTCGAAGGCGCGCGCGAGCGAGCTCATCGCGCTCTGGAACGCCGACTGCGCCTGACGGAAGACCGTCAGGTAGAGCGTCATCGCGCCGAGCGTGATCGCGCCGCTCGTCGCGAGGACGACGATCCACGCGAAGACCGCGTAGAAGATGAGCGTGCTCGCCGCGCCGAGGAGCGTGACGTAGAGGCCGCGCCGCCCGGCGAACGCGACGTCGCCCTCGAGCAGGCGCTTTCGCATGCGGACGAGCCGCGCGCGAAAGAGCGAGGCGAGCCCGAAGAGCTTGAGCTCCTTCGCGAGGTAGTCGCTCGTGAGCGCCTGGGCGTGGTAGCCGGCCTTGCGCTCATCCTCGGTGCGCGCGCGCCTGCGCTCGAAGTCCTCGCCGGAGAAGTGGGCCTCGGCGAAGAAGGGGAGCGACGCGAAGAGGAGGGCGACGACGGCGAGCGGGCTGAAGCCGACGAGCAGCCCGGCGAAGCCGAGCACCGTGACGAGGTGCCGGCTCAGCGCGACGCCGTGCGTGATCATCTCGAGCGGCCGCCAGCTCGCGTCCTTGCGCGCGCGCTCGAGGACGTCGAGGAACCTCGGATCCTCGAAGTGCGCGATCGAGAGGCGCTGCGCCTTGTCCGCGACGAGGAGGTCGACGTGGAGCGCGAGCTCGCCGCGCAGGATCTCGGCGAGGTAGCCGATGAGCTGGCCGCTCCCGAGCTTGAGGACGACGAGCGCGCACTCGAGGAGCACCCACCCGAGGGCGCGCCGGACGAGCGCCTCGTCGTGGGCGCCGGCCTCGAGCGCCGCGACGACGGCGTCGACGATCTCCTTGCCGACCCACGCGATCCCGATCGGGAGCAGGGCGTCGACGACGGCGACGCCGAGGTAGCGCGCGACGAGCGGCCGATCGACGTCGCCCGCGAGCGCGAGCGAGTGCCGGAGGTTCCGGTAGAGGAGCGTGAGGCGGGCTGCGGGGTTTCGAGGCTCGGTCAAGGGCGCTCGCGGCACGATAGGAGGAGCGCTCGGCGAAGTCGATGCGCTCGCGCGCGCTCACGCGTCGCGGCGCCGATCGGGGGCGGCGAGGAGGAGGAGCGCGAGGAGCCAGCCGAGCCCCCAGAGCGCGCGGGTGAGGCGCCCGTCGAGGGGCGCGAAGCGGAGCTCGACGCGTCGGGCGCCCGCCGGGACGCGGACGCCGCGCACGAGGGCGTTCACGCGCTCGACCGTGGCGGGGGCGCCGTCGACCTCGGCGCTCCAGCCGACGTCGAAGGTGTCGCTCAGGACGAGCAGCCCCGCGGGCGCGCCCGCGAGGTGGACGACGACGTGATCGAAGCTCGGATCCTCGATCCGCGTCGCGACGGCGACCCCGTCGACCGATCCGGCGCGCGAGGCGTCGGGCGCGCCGTCCTCGACGATCGCGATCGGGCGCGGCGCGAGCTCCGAGAGGCGCTCGAGCGCGTCCTCGCGCCTGGCGACGTGGAGGATCGCGTCACGCGGGACGACGTAGGCGCGCGGGACGGGCGCGCCCAGATCCACCGCGACGCGCTCGCCGTCGCGCAGCGCCTCGCGCGCGCCGGGGAGGCGGAGGAGCGCCTCGGGGCGCGGCAGGTAGTGGTGATCCCAGCCGTGGAGGAAGTGCGGGGAGGTGAGCGCGTAGCGGACGCCGAGCTGCGAGAGCAGGCGAGGGTGCGCCTCGAGCGCGGCGAGCACGCGCTCGTAGCTGTGGAGCATGAGCGGATCCTGGTAGCCCCGCAGGTCCCGGTAGACGAGCCGCGTGCCGGAGCGGCAGCCGACCGCGAATTCGTCGAAGACGCGCGCGTCCTCGCGCCGAGCGAGCGCGGCGAACGCGTCGCTCGCGTCGCGGCAGGGCGAGGGTTCCGCGCGTGTGTGCCGCTCGGGATCGAGCTGGGAGGTGACGAGCGCGAGGTGGAGCGCGACGAGCGGGATCGCGGCGCCCCAGCCGAGCCCGCGGCGTCGATCGGGCAGAAGCGCGCGCGCACGGGCGACGCGCTCGACGATCGCCTCGAGGCCGAGGGCGCTCGAGAGGGCCGCGCAGGGGCCGAGCCAGGCCTCGTAGCGGTGCGGGAGCCGGAAGCGATCGAAGCCCGGGAGCGCCTCGAAGGCGAGGCGAAAGACGGGCGTGTGATCGCCGAGCGCGAGCAGGACGGCGAGGGCGCTCGCGAGGACGCACGCGGTAGCGACGGCTCGCGTTCGGCGCGCGGCGAGCGCCGCGAGCGTGAGCAGGCCGACGACCGGGCCGAGGTAGAGGTGGTTGCCGGGCCTCGGGGCGAGCAGGGCCCAGAGCTCGCTCGGCCCGAGCGCGCCCTCGGCGATCGACCCGAAGGTGTGATCGGCCTGGACGGAGCGGTGGGAGAGCGCCGAGGTCGGGGCGAGCACGACGAGGGTCAGCATCAGGGCGAGCGCGCCCGCGACGAGGAGCGCGAGCGCGAGGTCGCGGCGCTCGCCGCGTGAGGACGAGCGCGCCCGCGCGGCGAGCCGCAGCGCGAGGTAGCCGAGCGCGAACGAGAGCGAGAGGAAGAACGCGGGGGGCGAGCCCGCCCAGACGACGAGCGCGACGGCGAGCGCGAGCGCCGCGCCGCGTCGAGGCGAGGGCGCGCGGACGAGGGCATCGATCGCGAGGAGCACCCACGGCAGGAACGCGAGCCCGAGCGTGAGGTTCAGCTCGAGGTTGTGGCGAAAAAAAGGCGCGCTCGCGAAGACGACCGCGCCGAGCGCGCTCGCCGACCAGGGGTGCCGCGCGCGCGGGGCGCGCTCGCCGAGATCGGTGAAGACGAGCCAGAGCTGCGCGCCGAGCATCGCGACGAGGAAGCCGATGACGACGCGCGCGCTCGCCCAGCCGAGCGCGGGGTCGGGCCCCGCCACCGCGCAGATCGCCCAGTTCAGAGGGAGATACGGCGCGGCCTGGGGATCGGCGTAGGACGCGTACCCGCCGCGATCGAGCGGGCTCCAGTAGGGGACGCCGCCCCCTTGGTGGAGCTCGCGGCAGAGCCGCACGAGATCGGGCCAGTACTGCTCGGGGACGTCCCAGTCGAAGAAGTGGGGCGCGCCGATCAGGACGCCGCGTGCGAGCGGCCAGAAGAGGACGAGCAGCGCCCCGAGCCAGACGAGGGCGGCGAGCGCGAGATCGAGCCCGCGTCGCGGGGCCACGCGGTCCGCGTCCACCCGCTCGCTCACGCGCCTCGTCCCGCGGGGATCACGTCGAGGAACATCGCGGGCGATGGTAGACGATCACCGCCGCGCGCGGACGTCGAGCCGCGGCGCGTTCCCCTCGCCGACGACGCCGATCGAGCGCATCCCGAGCGCGTCGGCGAGCGCCTCGAGCGCCTCGCGGCGGTCGGAGCTCGGATCGACGACGACGACGTCGGGCGCGAGCTCCGGGTGTTCCTCGACGCGATCGACGTGGACCACGCGCACGGCGCGGCGCACGAAGCCGAGCGTCGGATCGGCCAATTCCACCGAGAGCGGCCACGTCGCGACGACGACGGGATCGGCCCCGAGCGTGGCGCGATCTCGCTCGAGCAGGCGCGCGAGCGCCTCGTGGCTCCGGATGACGTCCGCGTAGTCGAAGGTGAGCTCGGGCGCCTCGCGCGGCGAGCCACGGTAGGCAGAGAGGAGGCCCACGCCCGAGACGAGGAGCGCGACGAGCCCGAGGGCGCCCGCCTCGCGGCGCGCGTCCGAGAGCTCGCTCGCGAGGCCGCGCGCGACGAGCGCGACGAGCAGGACGACGAGCGCGGGATGGGCCGGCAGCGCGTAGCGCTCGAGCCAGAACATCTGGGTGAAGAAGGCCACGTTGAAGAGGACGAGGAGCGCGCTCGCGAGCTCGATCGTCCCGAAGAAGCGGGGCTCACGCCGCGAGACGCTCGGGATCGCGGCGAGGCCGAGCAGCGTGAGGACCCAGCGCCCCTGCCAGAGAAAGAGCGAGGGGACGGTCGTGAGCACGTTCGAGAGCGCGAAGCGTCGCTCGGTGAAGAGCCCCTGGTGATGCGGGAAGACGTAGTAGCCCGCGTGGACGCGCTGCCACGCGAAGAAGCCGAGGAGCGCGACGAGCGGCAGCGCCGCGACAAAGAGCGTGCGCCACGTGCGCCGCTCGGCGAGCGCGCGCGCGCGGTAGGCCTCGACGACGAGCGCGACGCCGATCGCGCCCGAGGTGAAGATCCCCGTCTCCTTGATCCACACCATCGAGACGCCGAGGAGCGCGGCCACCCAGAAGCGCTCGCGGTGGACCGCCCACAGGGCGGCGATCGAGAGCGCCGTGAGCGGCATCTCGGGCAGGAAGAACGCGCCCATCGTGAGGTAGAGCGGCGTCGTCGCGAGGACGAGCGTCGCGGCGACGGCGACGGAACGCCCGTAGCGCTCGAGCGCGAGCGCGTAGGTGGCGACGAGCCCGAGGAGCGCGAAGGGGAGCACCGCGGCGTGCGCGACGAGCGGCGAGGCGCCGAAGAGGCGAAACGCGACCGCGCCGAGGAGGTAGAGGAGCGGCGGGTGGCCGCGCGACCAGTCGTCCGGGAAGTGGCCGGGCGTCGGATCGAGGTCGTGATCGGCGAGCCAGCGCGCGCCCGCGACGTAGACGTCGGCCTCGTCCCAGAAGTAGGGGAGCGAGAGCGGCCCCGCGCGCACGAGGAGGAGGTAGGCGAGGCTCAGGAGCGCGACGAGGCCGAGCTCGCGCGTCGAGCTGCGTGTCGCGGCGCGGCTCGGCGCGGGGCCCGCGGTCGGCTTCGTCGAGGCGTCCAAGGGCGCGATTCTACGCAACCTGTGCGCGCCCGCGTCCCCTCCGCGCGCGATCGGTCCGCGGCTTCGGCGGGCGCTCGCGCGGGGGCGAGGCTAGGCTCGCGCGCGCATGACCTCCTCCTCGACGAACGACGCGAAGACCGTCGCGCGCGGATCGACCGACCGCTTCGGCTACGAGTGGGCCACCTACGCGGGGATCCTGCCCGAGCACGAGCGCCAGCTCGGGCGCTGGATGGGCTCGACGGGGCTCGACTCGTTCGAGGGCAAGCGCGTCCTCGACGTCGGCTGCGGCATGGGGCGAAACCCCTTCTTCATGCTGAAGCACGGCGCGAAGGAGGTCGTCGCGCTCGACGTGGACGCGGGATCGCTCGAGGCGGCGCGGCGGAACCTCGCGGGCGATGCGCGCGCGAAGGTCGAGGAGGGGTCGGTCTACGACCTCGATCCGGCGTCGCTCGGCACCTTCGATCGCGTCACGAACATCGGCGTGCTCCACCACCTCGCCGAGCCCGAGCGCGCGCTCGAGAAGCTGTGGGCGATGGTCGCGCCCGGCGGGGATCTCTGCCTCTGGTGCTACGGCAAGCAGGGGAACGAGCTCATCCTCCCCGTGATCCAGGCCTTCCGCTTCGTGGGCTCGCGCCTGCCGATCGGCGCGACGCACGCGGTCGCGAAGGTGACGACCCGGATCGCGTGGCCGGTGATGCGCCGCATCCCGTTCCGCACGGAGTACTACGAGCACCTCAAGACGCTCTCGCGGGAGAACGTCGAGTCGATCATCTTCGATCAGATGCTCCCGCACATCGCGCACTACTGGACGCGCGAGGAGATGGCCGCGCTCGTCCAGCCGCTCCGCGGGCGCGCGAGCATCGAGCTCGTCCAGGGCAACAGCTGGCACGTCCGCGTGGTGAAGCCGGGCCCCTGAGGGCGCGCCGGTCCCAGAGGGGGCTCCCGGGCGCCTCCGCGTGGGAGCGCTAGAGCCCGCGCGCCGCACCGATGTTCGATGCAGCGGCCGAACGCTGTGGTAGATCGCGCGCCATGACGACCGCGCACCCCGACTCGTTCAAGGCCAAGTCCAACCTCGACGTCCACGGCACGAGCTACGAGATCTTCCGTATCGACGCGCTCCGCGGCGTCGCGGACGTCGACAGCCTGCCCTACTCGATCCGCGTCCTGCTCGAGATGATGCTCCGCTACGAGGGCGAGCACACGACGCGCGAGCAGATCGAGGCGGTGGCCAGGTACGAGGCGAAGGACGTGGGCCACACGGAGATCGGCTTCACCCCCGCGCGTGTGCTGCTCCAGGACTTCACCGGCGTCCCGTGCGTCGTCGATCTCGCCTCGATGCGCGAGTCCTTCGCGGCCATGGGCGGCGATCCGACGCGCGTGAACCCGCTCCAGCCGGTCGATCTCGTCATCGATCACTCGGTGCAGGTCGACGCGTTCGGCTCGACCCACGCCTTCGAGGACAACATCCAGCGCGAGTTCGAGCGCAACGCCGAGCGCTACCGCTTCCTCAAGTGGGGCCAGAACGCCTTCCACGGTCTGCGCGTCGTCCCGCCGGACACGGGCATCGTCCACCAGGTCAACATCGAGTACCTCGCGCAGGTCGTGTTCTCGAAGGACCTCGGCGGCGGGAAGCGGCAGGCGTACCCCGACACGCTCGTCGGCACCGACTCCCACACGACGATGGCGAACGGCCTCGGCATCGTGGGCTGGGGCGTCGGCGGCATCGAGGCCGAGGCGGCGATGCTCGGGCAGCCCTCGGCGATGCTCATCCCCGCCGTCGTGGGCTTCGAGCTCAAGGGCAAGCTCCGCGCGGGCGTCACGGCGACCGACCTCGTCCTCACCGTGACCGAGATGCTCCGCAAGAAGGGCGTCGTCGGGAAGTTCGTCGAGTTCCATGGCGAGGGCCTCGATCACCTGCCCGTCGCCGACCGCGCGACGCTCGGCAACATGGCTCCCGAGTACGGCGCGACCATCGGCTACTTCCCGATCGACGAGGAGACGCTCAAGTACCTCCGCCTCACGGGGCGCACGGACGAGCAGATCGCGCTCGTCGAGACCTACGCGAAGGCCCAGGGCCTCTTCCGCGTGAAGGGCGCCAAGACGCCGCGCTTCACGGACACGCTCTCGCTCGACCTCGCCGACGTCGGCCCCTCGCTCGCCGGCCCCAAGCGCCCGCAGGATCGGATCGCGCTCGGCGACATGAGGACGGCGTGGGAGAAGGTGATGGTGCCGACGCTCCCCGAGGGCACGCGCGAGAAGCGCCACCCCGTCTCGCTCACGCGCGAGGGGAAGAAGCTCGACTTCACGCTCGGCCACGGCGACGTCGTCATCGCGGCGATCACGAGCTGCACGAACACCTCGAACCCCTCCGTCATGCTCGCGGCGGGCCTGCTCGCCAAGCGCGCTGTCGAGCGAGGCCTCACGGCGAAGCCCTGGGTGAAGACCTCGCTCGCCCCCGGCTCCCAGGTCGTCACGTCCTACCTCGAGAGGTCGGGCCTCCTCCCCTACCTCGAGCAGCTCGGCTTCTTCGTCGTCGGCTACGGCTGCACGACCTGCATCGGCAATTCCGGCCCGCTCGAGGACGAGGTCAGCAAGGCGATCAGCGCGAACAAGATCAGCGCCGCCGCCGTGCTCTCGGGCAACCGCAACTTCGAGGGGCGCATCTCGCCGGACGTGCGCGCGAACTACCTCGCCTCGCCCCCGCTCGTCGTCGCCTTCGCGCTGGCGGGCAACGTCGAGGTGGACCTCGAGAAGGAGCCCATCGGCAAGGACAAGGACGGCAAGGACGTCTTCCTCAGGGACCTCTGGCCGACGCCCGAGGAGGTCGCGTCGGCGGTGTCGGGGAACGTCAGCCGCGAGCAATTCCTCGAGCGCTACGCGGACGTCTTTCACGGTCGCGATCAGTGGCGCGAGATGGAGGCCCCGAAGGGCGACCTCTACGCGTGGGATCCGAAGAGCACGTACATCGCCAAGGCCCCCTTCTTCGACGGGCTCACGAAGGAGACGCCGAAGGCGCACGAGGACATCCGCGCCGCGCGCGCGCTCGCGCTGCTCGGCGACTCGATCACGACTGATCACATCTCGCCCGCCGGCAACATCAAGGCGGACAGCCCCGCGGGGCGCTACCTCCAGGCGCACGGGATCGCGCCGCGCGACTTCAACTCCTACGGCTCGCGCCGCGGCCACCACGACGTGATGGTGCGCGGCACCTTCGCGAACATCCGCATCAAGAACAAGCTCGCCGACGGCGCGGAGGGCGGGGTGTCGCGGCACTTCGACGCGAGCGGCAAGCCCGGCCCCGTCGAGTCGATCTACGATGTCGCCGAGCGCTACATCGCCGAGAAGACGCCGCTCGTCGTCATCGCCGGCAAGGAGTACGGCACCGGCAGCTCGCGCGACTGGGCGGCGAAGGGCACCTACCTCCAGGGCGTCGACGCCGTCATCGCGGAGAGCTTCGAGCGCATCCACCGCTCGAACCTCGTGGGGATGGGCGTGCTCCCGCTCCAGTTCATGCCCGGGGAGAGCGCGACGAGCCTCGGCCTCGAGGGCACGGAGACCTTCGACATCCTCGGGATCGGCGGGGGCATCACGCCCGGCAAGACGCTCCAGGTCGTGGCGCACGGCGAGGGCGGCGAGAAGCGCTTCGACGTCCGCTGCCGCATCGACTCGTCGATCGAGGTCGAGTACCACCGCCACGGCGGCATCCTCCAGTACGTGCTCCGCCAGATGGCCAAGGGCTGATCGCGTGCGGGCGAGCTTCCGCATCGCCGCGAGGGGCGCTCGATGAAGGAAAACAACACCCTGTTCGTGGCCATCGGCGTCGGGTGCGGCTGCCTGCTCGTCCTCTTGGCGTGCGGGGTCACGGGGGTGCTCGTGTACCTCGGCATGGCGGCGCGGGACGGCGCGGTGGCGGAGCCGGTCTTCACGCCGCCGCCCGCTGGCCCGAGCCCGATGACGCCGAGCGCTCCGATGGTCGGCCCGGCGGCGCCCGTCGGCGTGACGGACGTCCACCGTATCGACGCCACGGTGACGGCGGCGTCGGGCCTCTCGGACGTGACGGTCGGGACCCCATGCGTCGCGAGCGTCGGGCGAGCCGATCGGGAGGACGGGACGTTCTGGTGCAACGCGCAGATCACCTGCGGGCAGCGCCTCCTCTATGGCGGCCCGACCGCGGGCTATTTCGAGTGCACGCTCTACGCGGGGACGAGCTTCGGGGTCGCCGGCGCGGACGCCGGGACGAGCGGCGCGGATCGGGATCCGGCGATGCAGATCGACACGCGGAGCGGCAGCATCGAGATCTCGGACGACGCGGACGGAGCGCTCGGCGCGTTCCACGTCTCTCTGCGGGTCGATCGCGTGGAGTGAGCGGCGCCGCGCGAGGGCGCGCGCGCGAGGAAGAAGGTCGACGACGCGATGGGCTCGATCTCGCTCGGCGATGCGATGGCGCTCGGCTGCGCCTTCGCGTGGGCCATCGCGGTGCTCTCGTTCCGCAAGCTCGCGCCCTACCCGGCGCAGGCGGTGAACCTCTTCAAGACGTCGGTCGCCGCGGCGCTCCTCCTCGTCACGATGGCCGCGCTCGGCGTCGGCTTCGACACCGAGCGGAGCGCTTACGACTGGGTGGCCCTCGTCGTGAGCGGGGTGCTCGGCCTCGCCGTCGCCGACACGATCTTCCTCGCCGGGCTCGCGCGCATCGACGCCTCGGTGGCCGCCGTCGCCGACTGCGCCTACTCGCCGACGGTCGTGCTGCTCGCGGCGGTCTTCCTCCACGAGCCGATGGGGCTCTCGCTCGCGCTCGGCGCGCCGCTCGTCGTCTTGGGGCTCGTCCTCGTCGCGTACCAGCGGCGCACGAGCGAGAAGGCGATCGATCGTCGAGGCGTGCTCCTCGTCTTGGGCGGCGTCTTCACGACGGCGGTCGGCATCGTCATCGCCAAGCGCGCGCTCGAGCGGAGTGAGCTCGTCGAGGCGACGACGATCCGCCTCGCGTCGGGCGCGATCGCGCTCTTTCTCTTCGAGGCGCTTCGAGGCCGAGCGCGCCGCGCGCTGAGCCTCTTTCGCCCGCAGCCCGCGTGGAGGCCGCTCTGGATCGGGACGATCGTCGGCACCTACGTCGTCATGCTCCTCTGGCTCGGCGGCATGAAGTACGGGGCCGCCTCTCGGGTCGCGCTGCTCAACCAGATGGGCGCGATCTTCGTGCTCTTGCTCTCCCGCGTGCTGCTCGGCGAGGACGTCCCGCCCCGCCGCTGGGCGGGCGCGCTCGTCGCGGTCACGGGCGTCGTCGTCGTCCTCGTGGGCTGACCGCGCGCCTCGCTCGACCGGACCCGTCGCGCGGAGGCGTGCCGTCAGCGCGAGGCGGGCTGGACGGCGCAGTCGAGCGTCACCTGGACACGCTCGGTGGCGCCCTCCTCCGCGAGGTAGAGCACGGCCGCGCGAGCGCCCCACGCGCTGCCCGAGACCTGGCAGAAGCCGCTCGTCGAGACGATCGTCGTCCCGAACTGGCACTCGAGCGAGCGCGTCTCGGACCAGTTGCCGCCCCCCATCGCGACCCGGCTCGGCGCGCCGTAGCGACAGGTGTAGGGCGTGCCGGGCAGCTCGATCGCGCCCGCCGTGTCGGTGACGACGCCTCGCTGGGGGGACCCATCGCGCGCCGCGATGAAGAGCGTCCACGCCACCGGGGTGCCCTCCATCGGGATCCGCCGCGCCCGCCGCTGAGCGGACGCGGGCATCGAGCCGAGCGCGACGAGGGCGGCGCACGCGACGACGCCGAGAGCGGGGAGCAGGCGCGTCGCGGGGCGCGGGGGGAGGGAGGGTCGGCGGGGGTTCGTGTCGTTCATGGCCCGGGGTCCGATGATGAGGCGCTCGGACGATGCGTCGACGGCGTTTCTTCTCTCCGTCCGCGCGTCGCCTCGCGAGGAGCGCGTAGGATAGCGCGATGACGGAACCTTCGACGTCGCTCGAACCAGAGGAGGCGTCGCGGCTCGACGACGCCGTCGCCGACGCCTTCGAGTCGGAGCAGGTGCCGCTGCTCACGGCCCTCGTCGATCTGCCGAGCGCGACGCGCGAGCTCGACGACGTGCGCGCTTGCACCGCGCGGCTCGACGAGGCCGCGCGCGCGATCGGGCTCGACGTGGAGGTCGTCCCTCCGGGCGCCCACGAGGTCGGCGAGCATCGCGTGTACGCCACCGCGCGGGCGCTGGCGAAGGGCGCGCGGGCGATCCTGCTCGCGGGGCACATCGACACCGTGTTCCCTCGATCGATGGGGTTCTTCGGCATGCGCCGCGAGGGGGAGCGCGTCTTCGGCCCAGGGGTCCTCGACATGAAGTCGGGGCTCACCGAGATGCTCTTCGCTCTCCGCGCGGTGCGCGCGGCCGCGCCGAGCGCCTTCGAGCGGCTGCCCGTGCGCGTCGTCGTCGTCTCCGACGAGGAGATCGGCTCGCCCTCGTCGAGCGCGCTCTACGCCGCGCTCTCGCCCCACGCGAGCGAGGCGCTCGTCTTCGAGGCGGGGCGCGTCCACGACCACGTCGTCACCTCGCGCAAGGGGAGCGGCCTCTTCACGATCCACGCGGAGGGGCGCGCCGCGCACGCGGGCAACCGCCATCGGGACGGCGTGAGCGCGATCCACGCGATCTCGGTCGTGGTCCTCGCGCTCGAGGCGCTCACCGACTACGCGAGCGGGCTCACCGTCAACGTCGGCCTCGTCCACGGCGGCACCGCGAAGAACACGGTGCCCGAGGACGCGGAGATCGCCGTCGACGTGCGCTTCACCTCGGCGCGCGACGTCGCGCGCCTGCGCGCGGCGCTCGACGCGATCGAGGAGGATCCCTTCCGTGGGATCGACGCGCGCTGGCTCAACGAGCGCGTGCTCCGCGCGAAGGTGCGCGTGGGGGGCGGCATCACCCGCCCGCCGATGGAGCCGAGCGAGGCGACGCAGGCGCTCCGCGCGCGCTACGAGGCGCACGCCGCCGCGGTCGGCCTCGGGGTCGGCGAGGCGCCGCTCCAAGGCGGCGGCTCGGACGCGAACCTGCTCGCCGCGCACGGCGTCCCGTGCATCGACGGCCTCGGCCCCTACGGCGAATTCTTCCACGAGACGCGCGAGTGGTCGTCGCTCGAGAGCCTGCGGCTTCGCACGCGCGCCCTCGCTCGCTACCTCCTCGCACGCTCGCGAGACGGATCGAGCTGACAAGGGGCGGCGCTTCGCCGATACTGGCGCGAGGACCTTTGAGGAGAGGAGGGGACATGAACGGAGAGAGTCTCGCGGGTAGGGCGATCGGTTGTGGGCTCTTCGTCGCGATGATCGTCGCGCTGAACGTCGGCTCGTACCTCCTCGGGTGCGGCACGTTCTTCTACTGATCGCCCGGGACGTGGCGCTCGAGCCCCGGCCCGACGAGGGCGCAGCCCTCGGTCGCGAGCGATCCGGCAGCGCGGCGAGGCCCCTCGCGCTCGCGCCGAAGCTCGTCGATCACGTGCTCGCGGCGACGTTCGCGGGCTGGGCGATCGGCGCGCTCTTCGCGCTGGGGCAGGGTGAGGCGCCGCCGATCGTCGCGCGCGTCGCGATGGCGCTCCTCCACGCGAGCGCCGCGTGGTTGTTTCACGCGCGCGTCCGGCCGATCGAGCGCGCGCCCTTCGGTGGCGTGCTCCACGCGCTGCCCTCGCTCGTGCTCTCGGGGCTCGCCTACCGGTTCGGCGCGGCGCGGCTCGAGGGCCTCGCGCTCGTCGCGTTCGTCGTCGGCGCGCTCCTCGCCGTCCGCTCGCTCCTCGATCTCGGCCCGAGCTTCGGGATCCTCGTCGCGCGGCGCGGGCTCGTCGTCCGTGGGGCGTACCGCGTCGTGCGCCACCCCGCGTACGCCTCGGAGCTCGTGATGGTGCTCGCCGCGATCGCCGCGGGAGCGACGAGGGAGCCCCGCGAGCTCGGGACCGACGTCGCTCCGGGCTGGGTCGCGCTCGCGCTCGCGCTGGCGGTCCTCGCGGCCGTCGTGGCTCGCGTGCGCGAGGAGGAGCGGCTGCTCGCGCGCGATCCGGCCTACCGCGCCTACGCGGCCGCGGTGCGATATCGGCTCGTGCCCGGGCTCTTCTGAGCCTCCGTCGGGGCTCGAGCCAGGCACGGACGCCCGGCGCTCGTGCTACGGTCCGGTGCATGAAGACCGGCGTGCGGCGGCGATCGAGCGAGCGCTCGGCTCGACGAGGGATGTGGGCGCTCTTCGTGCTCACGGCCCTCCTGCTCCTCCTGCTCTCCTCGTGCGGTCGTCGACGCAGCACGAGCGCGCAGCTCGATCGTCGCGAGGTGGCGCGCCTCGAGCGCACCGCCGCGACGGACCTCGACTGCCCCGCCCAGGAGGTCGAGCTCGCCTCGCTCGCGCCGACGGCCGCGGAGGCGCGCGGGTGCGAGCGCATCCGCGAGTACTCGCTGACGTGCGAGCGACGGCGCTGCGAGTGGCGGCCGATGACGCCCGCGGCGATGCTGGCGGTCGCCGATCTCTCCTGTCCTCTCACGTCGATGGACGTCGAGGCGCCCTCCGCCGAGGCGCGCGTCCTGCGCGGCTGCGGGCGCGAGGCCCGCTACACGCTGAGCTGCGCCGAGGCTGAGGGCTGCCGGTGGATCCTCGTCGGCCCCGTCGCGCCCACCGTCCCCGTCGCGCCCGCGACCTACGGCGATCGGGCGGCGGGGCCCTTCGTGCCGACGAGCACGCCGGGCTCGGCGACGCCGGCCGTGCCTCCGCCGCCTGGCTCGAGCCCGGACGAGGCGGTCATCCCGCCGCCTCCTTCGTGAACGCGCTTCGCGGCGGCGCTCGGCCTGCTCGGGCCGCGCGCGCCGCCCGCTCTCTCGCCCCTCCGACTCCGCCCTTGGACGAACCATGACCGTGATCCAACGCATCCTCTGCCCCGTGGACTTCTCCGCCGCCTCGGCGAAGGCGCTCGACGTCGCCATCGAGTACGCGAACGCCTTCCGCGCGGAGATCCACGCCATCCACGTCTACCAATTGTCCGCGTACGCGTCGCCGAGCTCGGAGCTCGCGCGCGACCTCGAGAAGCAGGTCCGCGCGGAGCTCGACAAGTTCGTCGCGCCCTACGCCTCGCGCGGCGTGCCGATCAAGACGGGCCTCCGGCTCGGCGTCCCCTACGTCGAGATCGTCGACGCCGCGCGCGACGCGGGCGCGCAGCTCATCGTGATGGGGACGACGGGCAAGACGGGCATCCAGCACCTCCTGCTCGGGAGCGTCGCCGAGCGCGTCGTGCGGACGGCGGAGGTCCCCGTGCTCAGCGTGCGCTACCACCCGCCCGAGGGCTGAGCGGTGTTGGACCCTTCGCTCGCGACGCTCCGCTCGCTGCTTCGGCCGGCGGGCGCGGGGGTCCACCTCGTCTCGACGGGCAAGGCGGCGCAGGAGGCGCTGCAGCGTCGCCTCTACGGCGTCGAGGGCGTCGAGGACGTCCTCCGCGCGCACCACGACGCGCTCGGGCGGCTGGGCGAGGCGCGGATCGCGCTCCTCGCCGTGCCCTCCGACGTCGGCGCGGGGTATCGGCGCGGCTCGAACCTCGGCCCGCAGGCGATCCGCGAGGCGCTGCTCGCCTACCCGGATCACGCGGACTTCTTCGCGCGCCACCGCGTGCTCGACGTGGGCGACGTCTTCGTCGTGCCGCAGCTCCTCGAGGACGCGATGCTCTCGAGCGCGCAGCTCGAGGCGAGCCGGCGTGCGCTCTACGGCGCGCCGGACGCGCCCTGGCCCGTGTCGCCGCTCTCGATCGAGGAGCGCGTGCTCGACGCGCTCTTCGCGAGCCAGCCGGACGTCGTGCCCCTCGTGCTCGGCGGGGACCACTCGGTCGCCTGGCCGATGGCGCGCGCGCTCGCTCGGATCCACCCGCGGCTCGGGATCGTCCAGATCGACGCGCACACCGACCTGCTGCCGGAGCGGCTCGGCGTCCGCCACTGCTTCGCGACGTGGGCGCACCACGCGAACGAGCTGCTCGGGCGAGGCGGGCGGGTCGTCCAGGTGGGCGTCCGCGCGAGCGGCCACGACCGCGCGCACTGGGAGCGCGAGGAGGGCGTGCGCCAGCTCTGGGCGTCCGAGCTCCTCCGCGATCCGGACGCCGGGATCGAGCAGGTGATCGCGTGGGTGAGGGCCGCCGGCGTCGAGGCGATCTACGTCTCGAACGACATCGACGGGACGGACGCGAGGTGGGCCGACGCGACGGGCACGCCGGAGCCGCTCGGGCTCGAGCCCGAGCACGTCGAGCGCCTGATCGAGCGCCTCTCCGAGGAGGTCCGCGTCGTCGGGGCCGACGTGGTCGAGGTCGCGCCGCCGCTCTCGCCGACCACGACGACGGTCGAGCTCGCGGCGCGCTACGTCCGCCGATCGATCGAGGCGATCACGCGCTCGCGCCCTTGAGCCCTTCGGGCTCGAGCTCACACGTCATCTCGAGCATCGTCGGGCGGAAGCCGAGCTTCGTGAAGAGGCGCTGCGCCGAGGTGTTCGCGCTCGCCGAGTGCAGGACGATCCGCGGCACGCCGCGGGCCCTCGCGACGTCGGCGAACGTCCGGACGAGCGCCTCGCCCGCTCCGAGCCCGCGGGCCTCGGCGACGACGAAGAGATCGTGGAGCGCCGCGTGGGGGCCGAGGAGCATGTTCCAGTCGCGAGGCTCGACGCGCCCGTAGGCGTAGCCGAGCGGCTCGGCGTCGGCCTCGCCGCGCCGCGTCGCGACGAGGAGGATCGCCGCCTCCTCCGCGAGCTCGCGCCCGAAGAAGCGCCGGTATCCGTCCTCGACGTTCGGGGGAAGGATGAAGCGCGCGGCGTCGTATCCGTGGTGCTGCCGGACGAGCGCTCCAGCCAGCACGCCGAGCCGCGTGAGGTCGCTCCCAACGGCGGGTCGAACCAGGATATCGTCGGATGATCGAGTGAATAGGCTCGGGGCGGTCATGGTCTCGAGCCTACAATCCCCGGAGACAAGATGACCCACACGCTGCGCGCCGCTCACCTCATCGCCTTCGCCATCGGCGCGGGCGCCTTCCTCGTCACCGGGTGTCTGCCGCCGCGCGCCTACGATCCGTGCAGCGTCAACGCGGACTGCCCGGCGGGCACGACCTGTCAGCAGATCACGGCGATGGGGGATCGGATGTGCACGGCCGCGTGCTCGCCCACCTCGGGGAGCTGCCCCGTCGACTACTACGGGATCGTCGGGCAGTGCATCTCCTTCGACGGCGGCGCGAACTTCTCGTGCTGGCAGAGCTGCTCGAGCAGCGTCGACTGCCCCGCGGGCTACGGCTGCTTCACCTCCGACGCGACCGGCCGAACGTTCCCCCCGATCTGCCTGCCCGATCGCGGCGGACGCGCGACCCGCCGCGCCTACGAGACGTGCACCGCGAGCGGCGAGTGCGCGGGCGGGCTCTCCTGCACCTTCGTGAACAGCCGCGGGATGTGCACGAGCGGCTGCTCCTCGAGCAACGACTGCGCGCTCGACGTCTACGGCGCCTCGGCGCGCTGCATCTCGTTCGGCGGCGCGGCCTTCACGTGCTTTCAGGCGTGCAACATCTCGGCGGGCGGCGCGGAGTGTCCCTACGGCTGGGGCTGCTACAACAACGACGGCTCGTCCAGCATCCCGCCGACCTGCTTGCCGAACTGAGAGCGCGCCTCGCTCGACGTGATCCGTCGGCTCGAGGAGCGCTGGCTCGGCGGGAGGGAGGCTCACGCCGATTCACTCGGCGTGAGGGAGGGCCTCTGGGCAGACCCCCCGGCAAGGAAGGCGCAGCACGAATCGGGGCAACTGACTCGTGCTGTGAGCGCGGCGTGACGTCGCCGACGGAGGCGCTAGAGAGGGCGGCGTGTCGTCGTCTCCGCGAGGCGTCTCCCTCTTCCTCCCGCTCGTGACGTTGGCCGCGCTCGCGTCGGCTGGAGCGGGCGCCTACCTGCGCGCGAGAGAGCGAGAGAGGGCGCAGACGAGCCCTGCGCAGAGCGGCGCGGCCTCGCTCGACGAGGCGGCGACCGACGCCCCGCGCGCTGCCCCCCCGCCCGCTCCGCTCGTGGCGATCCCGCTCGCGCTCCCCGACGCCATCGACGCGATCGTGGTCGGGGGAGGGCCGAGCCCGGACGCGAACCAGGTCTCGCTCGAGGACGACGTTCGGCTCGCGGCCGAGGCGCTCGGCCCGAACACCGTCGCCCTCTTCGCGGGCGGCTCCGGCACCCGCGCGGTGCAGGTCGCCGACCTCGATCCCCGCGGCGATCCGCTGCTCGACGAGCTCGGGGAGCTGCTCGCCCCCCGCGGCGGACGGGACGCCCACTACCGCGAGACGAGCCTGCGCCTCCACGGCGCGGCCACGCTCGGCCAGTTCGAGTCGGTCCTCGGGCGCGCGCTCGCCGAGCCCCGAGGCCCGCTCACCGTCTTCATCGCGGGGCACGGCGAGGGGGGCGCCACCCCGGCCGAGTCTCGGGTGCTCTTCTGGGGGGGCGAGGCGCTCGACGCGAGCACGCTCGCCTCGTACCTCGACCAAGAGGCGCCGCGCCGGGCCGTCCGCTTCGTCGTCACGAGCTGCTACGCGGGGGGCCTCGGCGAGCTCGCCTTCGTCGGCGGCGATCGAGCGAACGGCGCGAGCGAGCAGGCGCGGTGCGGGCTCTTCGCGACGAGCTGGGACGAGGAGGCGAGCGGCTGCGATCCGGATCCCGAGCGCGCGCACCACGACGGGTTCGGCGTCTACTTCCTCTCGGCGCTCGGCGGCCGCGCGCGTGACGGGACGGATCGTCGCGCCGCCATCGATCTCGATCACGACGGCGTGATCGGCGCGTACGAGGCGCTCACGGAGGCGCGGATCGCGTCGCGCTCGATCGACGTCCCGACGACGACGTCGGAGATCTACCTGCGCGCGGTGGCCCCGCGGGGGCGCTTGGGGGCGACGGCGCGCGGGCCCACGGCGCTCCCCGAGCAGCGCGCGGTGATCGACGCGCTGCTCCAGGCGACGGGGCTCTCGGGTGAGGCCGCGCTCGCGGAGCGGCTCCGCGAGGTCCGCGGCCGCAAGGCCGAGAACGACGCGGCGATGGACGATCAGAGCGCCGAGGTCGACGCGCGCTACTTCGCGCTCGCGGGCGAGGTCCTCTCGCGCTGGCCCGTCCTCGACGACCCCTTCCACCCCGACTTCGCGAGCACGATCGACGCGGATCGCGCGGCCATCCAGGCGTTCCTCGCGGGCTCTCCGGTGGTCCGGAGCTACGTCGAGGCGGACGAGGAGCTGTCGGCGATGAGCTCGGTGGATCTCTCGATGCGCCTCGAGCTCGCGCTCCTGCGCCGGCTCGAGCAGGCCTACGAGACGATCGCCCTCGCGCGCTCCCTCGAGGCTCGCGGTGGGCCGCCGTGGGCGCGCTACCTCGCGCTCCGCGCGTGCGAGTGGGGCGCGCCGTGAGCGAGGCGAGGGAGGCCGGATCGCGGGCGGACGCGCGCTCCTTCGCCGAGGCGCCCGAGGCACGGCTCGCGCTCACCCCCGACGCGAAGCGAGCGCGGGTGGCGCGCGCGCTCGAGCGCTTCGGGGGGCTGCGAGAGGGCGTCCTCGCGCCGACGACGACGTGCGTCGAGCCCGCGCAGGGCTACCGGACGCGCGCGAAGTGGGTGGTCGATCGCGAGGGGCGCGTGGGCCTCTACGCGCCCGGCAGCCACGACGTCGTCGTGAGCGAGGCGAGCCCGCTGCTCGCTCCGACGATCGAAGGCGCGACGCGGCGGCTGCGGGCGCTGGTCGCTCGCGCGGAGCGAGAGCCGAGCCCGGAGGGCGCGCTCGACCCGCGCGTCCTCCGCGGGATCGACCTGCGCGAGACGGTCCATCCTCCGTGCGCGCTGCTCGTCACGCTCACCTACGAGCGCGGCCACACCCCGAGCGACGCAGCGCTCGCGCGGCTCGAGGAGGAGCTCCGCGCCGCCTTCGCGAGCGAGCAGCCGCCCCTCGACGTGTCCGTCTCGAGCGCGGAGCTCGACGCGGGGCCGCGGGTCCTCGGCACGTACCGGATCGATCCGGCCAAGGCGCGGCTCGATCGGATCGGCGCGTCGCCGCCCTTCCTCGCGGCGCACGGCTCGTTCGTCCAGGCCCATCGCGGGGTCGCTGCGCTCATCCACGATCGCGTCGCGTCCGCGGTGAAGCGGCTTCGTCCGCGCGCTCCGCGCCCGCGCGTGCTCGAGCTCTACGCCGGCTCGGCGGCGCTCGGCCTGCGGCTCGCCGCCGAGGGGGCCGACGTCGTCGCGCTCGAGCGCTTCGCGCCCGCGATCGAGCTGACGACGACCTCGGCGCGGCTCGCCGGGCTCTCCGCGCGCTTCACGGCGGTCGCCGCCGACGCGCGCGCGGCGCTCGCGCGCGACGAGCGCTTCGACGCGATCGTCGTGAACCCCCCTCGGCGCGGGCTCGAGCCGGAGGTGAGGGAGGCGATCGCGCGCGCCGAGCCGACGCTCGTCGCGTACGTCTCGTGCGATCCCGACACCCTCGCGCGCGACCTCGCCGTGCTCGCGCGCGAGGGCCTCGGCGCCGTCCGCGTCGAGCCCTTCGACATGATGCCCGGGACGGAGGAGGTGGAGGCGCTCGCCTTGCTCGAGCCGACCGCGCTCCCGCCGCCTCGCGTGCTCGCGGAGGGAGCGTTCGCGACGGGCGCGCGCTGGGTCGCGATCGACAAGCCCCCCCACGAGCCGACCACGCCCCAGTCGGAGCACCGGAGCTCGCTGCTCGCGCGGGTGCAGACCCTCCCGGGCTTCGAGCGGGCGGCGCCGGCGCACCGCCTCGACCTCGGGACGAGCGGCGTCTGCCTCTTCGGCGCGAACGCCGAGGCGACGGCCCTGCTCGCGCGGGCGCTCGCCGCCGGAGAGAAGCGCTACGTCGCGCTCGTCCGCGGGGTGCCGCGCCCCAAGGGCATCGTGCGGACGCCGCTCCGCGAGGGCGCGCGGACCCTCGCGGCGACGACCCGCTATCGACGCAAGGGGGTGGTCGGCGGGCACGGGCTCCTCGAGGTGCGGCCCGCGTCGGGGCGTCTCCATCAGGTGCGCAGGCACCTCGCGTCGATCGGCCACCCCGTCGTCGGCGACGCGCGCTACGGGCACCCCGCGACCAACCGGCACTTCGAGGAGACGGCCGCGCTCGATCGGCCGTTCCTCCACGCTGCGCGGATCGCGCTCGAGCTCGAGGGGCGGAGCGTCGTCATCGAGGCTCCGCTCGCGCCCGACCTCGCGCTCGTCCTCGCGCGCCGCGAGGCCCGCTCGGGCGCGTCCTCTTGAAGGCGTGCTGGCGCGCGGCGGACCACGCCGAGCGAGGCGCGCCGTGGTCCATGCCGAGAGCCGCTCGCCGCCGATCGAGGCGAGCTCGCGCGCGTCCCGGTGGGCTGGGGCTCGCGCGTGGTATGGTCCGCCGCCCTCCGTTCACGTCTCGCCCGAACAGGTCGCTCATGAACCGTCTCTTCGCGCTCCGGATCCCCACCCGCCCGTCGATCCTCGGTCTCGTCACGCTCGCCCTGCTCGGGGTCTCCGCGCTCGCCGCCGGCACGGCGTCGGCCCAGGCGCGTCCGCGCGCGATCGTCCTCTCGTTCGAGGGCTGGCACGCGAACGAGGCGCGCGAGGCCGTGAGCGCCGCGCTCGGGGTGGGCTACGAGCTCATCAGCGAGGCTCAGGCGGTCGAGGCCGCCGCGCAGATCGGCGTCGACGTGAGCTCCCCCGAGGGGATGGCCGCCGTGGTGCAACACCTCGGGATCGAGCTCGTCGTCGGGGGATCCGTCGCGGGCACGGGGCGGCGCTCCACGACGAGCATCTTCGTCCTCGACGTGAACGGCAACCAGATCGGTGACGCGAGCGCGCCCGGGCCCTCGGGCCAGTCGGCGGCGGTGCAGATCGGCGCGGCGGCCGTCGGCGCGTGCGGGCAAGCCATGTCTCGCTTGCACCCACCGCCGCCGCAGCCCGAGCAGCAGCCCGAGCAGGTGTGGCAGCCCGAGCCGGAGCCCGCCCCTCCGCCTCGGCGCGACGAGCCGCCGATGCACTCGCTCGAGGACATCGAGAACGAGCGGCCGGGCGGCGCGCGCGGTGGCGGTGGCTCTGGCTACGGCGGATGGTCGAGCCGCTCCGGCGACTCGAGCGAGAGCGGTGGCGGGGACGGATCCTCCGAGGAGCGTTGGGTGCAGCCCGTCTTCCGGGGGCTCCTCGCGCTCGACATCCGAAACCGGAACGCCTACGTGCTCACGGTCGACGAGGGCGCGCCGGTCCCCGCGAGCGCGGCGGACTTCTACCCGCAGATGGGGCTCGACCTCGAGCTGCGCCCGGTGACCGTCGACGGCCACGCGCTCTACGCGCGCCTCGCGAGCTGGTTCTCCGCGGGCATGCGCTACTACCCCTACAACGAGGACGAGTCGCGCTCGCTCCAGGTCTTCGGGATCGAGGCGCTCGTCGGCTACGCCGGCACGTTCGCGGATCGGGTCGAGCTCATCGCCGCGCTCGGCTTCGGCTACGACTCCTATGCCCTCGAGCTCGCCAACCGCATCCACGAGACGGACTTCCCCAGCGTGGCGTATCCGTACCTCCCGATCACCGTCGGCGGTCGGGTGCGGCTCCTCCCCTCCTCGATCCAAGGCGCGGATCTCCACCTCGAGCTGATGGTCGGCCCGCGCATCATCTTCGGCGGAGGTCAGATCGCCGGCCGCGGGGACTCGACCGATCCCGAGACGGCCGCCTACTTCGCCGCGCGGAGCGGCGCCGACTGCCCCGGACGCGTCGCGTGCAATGGCGACTTCGGTGGCGTCTCCGGCGCGGCGATCGATCTGCGCGCGGGGCTCGGCCTCATCATCGATCCGGGCTTCAGCGCCGCGCTCCGCTTCCAGTACGTGAACTACTTCCTCGGCTTCGCCGACGGAACCGGGACGCGCGAGGCCTACGCCGGCAACGACGAGTCGATCCACATCCAGATCCTCCTCGGCTGGAGCGTGCGCTGAGCGCATGCGCGCCTCGGATCGCGCGCCGGACCTCGCTCGCGCCGCGCGGATGAGCGCCCCGGCGTGGGCGGCGGCCGTCCGCTCGCGCGCGGGCTCGGAAGCTTGAGGGCGTTCACCCGTCGTGCTCTTCAACTCGCTCGATTACGCGGTCTTCCTCACGCTCGCGCTCGTCGGCTACTGGCTGCTCGCGCGCCGGGCCTCGCTCCGCGTCCCGCGCCTCTCGTTCGTGCTCGTCGCCTCGAGCGCGTTCTACATGGCGTGGAGCCCGTACTACATCGTCCTCATCCTCCTCTCGACGCTCGTCGACTGGTACGTCGCGAGGCAGATCGCGGCCCACGAGGAGGACCGCGCGCGGCGACGCTGGGTGGCGGTGAGCGCCGTCGTCAACCTGAGCCTGCTCGGCACGTTCAAGTACTTCGACTTCCTGGCCCGCGCCGTCGCGGACGGGCTCGCGCTCCTCGGGGTCCACGCGACGCCGCCGACCCTCGCTCACGCGGCCAACGGCGTCCTCTCGCTCTTCGGCCACGACGCGATCCCCGTCGAGACGGTGATCCTGCCGGTCGGCATCTCGTTCTACACCTTCGAGTCGCTGAGCTACTGCGTCGACGTCTACCGTCGCAAGTGCGAGCCCGCGAAGACCCCGCTCGAGCTGCTCTTCTTCATCACGTTCTTCCCGAAGCTGGTCGCCGGCCCGATCGCGCGCCCCTCGGAGCTCTTCCCGCAGCTCGCGCACGAGCCGCGCCTCTCGAGGGCGATCGTCGGCGAGGCGCTCTTCCTCATCGCGACCGGCCTCGTGAAGAAGGTCGTCTTCGCCGACTACGTCTCGGTGAACCTCGTCGATCGCGTCTTCGACGCGCCGGACAACTACACGGCGGCCGAGGTCGTCGTCGCGCTCTACGGGTTCACCTTGCAGATCTACATGGACTTCTCCGGCTACACCGACATCGCGCGGGGCTCGGCCAAGCTCTTCGGGATCGAGCTGCCGGAGAATTTCGATCGGCCCTACCAGGCGCGGAGCCCCGCGGAATTCTGGCGTCGCTGGCACATGACGCTCTCGACGTGGCTCCGCGACTACCTCTACTTCCCGCTCGGCGGGAGCAAGCGAGGGCCGCTCCGCACCTACGTGAACCTCTGGCTGACGATCTTCCTCATCGGCCTCTGGCACGGTGCCAGCTGGACGTTCGTGCTCTACGGCGCGATCCAAGCGAGCGCGGTGGCCCTCCATCGCTTCGTCACGCGCTGGCAGAGCCGCCCCTCGCCGATGATGCGCGTGGACGAGTCGAGCTCGCCTCGCCAGGATCCCGGCCGCGCGGCCGAGCCGATCGATCCGCCCTGGCTCGTCGCGCTGAAGGTGTTCGGCACGCTCCAGTTCGCGATCTTCACGCGGATCCTCTTTCGCGCGGCCGACCTCGACAACGCGCGGGCGGTCGCGGGCCGGCTCCTCTCGTCGAGCTACGGGCTCGTCAACGTCGCCCCCTTCGTCTGGGCCGTGCTCCTCGTCGGCTTCGCGGCGCACTACACGCCGCGCGCTTGGTACGCGAGCGCGCGCGCCTGGTTCGTGGCGCGCCCGGCGGTCGTCCAGGGGGCGCTCGTCGCGCTCGTCGTCGCGCTGCTCACGCAGGTCGCGACGAGCGAGACGGTCCCCTATATCTACTTTCAGTTCTGATGCTTTCAGCTCTGATGCTTCCAGCTCTGCGAGCTCCACTTCGGGTAGCTCCAGCTCCGACGACCTCCGGGCTCGCGGGCGCGCGCGGCGCGTGCGCGGGCTCGACGCTGAACTAAGCTCGGCCGGACCATGGCCGAGCCCGCGAGCGAGCTAGGAGAGGCGATCAGCGACGACGCGGCGAAGCGCGAGGGGCTCCGCGCGCTCGCGACGATCGCCGCCGTGCTCGTCGTCTCGGCGCTCGTGCCCTACGCCGTGCCCGGCCTCGAGCGCGAGCGAGCGTGGATCGCGGGGGAGCCGATCCCGGTCTTGCACCTCTACGGCCTCTCGCCCGCGGAGCAGGCGTCGCCCGCGTCGCCGCCCGGCCCCTCGGAGGAGGCGATCGCGGAGGCGCTCGCCGAGCCGGTGATCCCCGAGCCCGCGCCGCCCGTCGCGCCCGGCGAGGTGCGCGAGGTCAGGATCGAGCCGAGCGAGCTCGAGGGGCTCGGCCGCACGATCGAGGATCCCTCGGGGCACGCGATGGACGCGTTCTACGCGCAGCTCCTCAGGACGGCGCGCGGGGAGGAGGGCGCGATCACGCGCGTCGCCCACTTTGGCGACAGCACCATCGCGCTCGACGGCATCACGATGACCGTGCGCGAGGCGCTCCAGCTCCGCTTCGGCGACGCGGGACACGGCTTCGTGCTCGCGGCGCACAGGCCGCTCCCCTACCGCCACTTCCAGGTGCGTCACGACGACGCCGGCAACTGGGCGCTCTTCGATCTCACGCACCTCGGCCTCTCGGACGGGCGCTACGGGCTCGGAGGGGTCCAGGTCCGCTCGAGCTCGGGCGCGTCGGCGTTCTTCGAGACCGATCGTGAGACGGGGCGCGGCTCGAGCGCGAGCGCTCCGAGCGTCGGCGGGTCCGTGTCCTCGTTCCAGATCCTCTATCAGCGCTACCCGCGCGGCGGGAACCTCCAGACGCGCGTCGACGACGGCGCGTGGGCGACGCTCGACACCTCGGGCGAGCTCTCCGACGAGGTCCACCGCATCGAGGTTCCGGACGGCCCGCATCGGCTCTCGATCCGCACGGCGGGACATGGCAGCTCGCGCCTCTACGGCGTGGTGCTCGAGCGCTCGGGGCCGGGCGTCGTCTACGACTCGCTCGGCATCGTCGGGGCGCGCGCGAGCCGCATGCTCGGCTTCGATCCCGCGCACCTCCGGACCCAGCTCGCCCAGCGCGAGACGAACCTCGTGGTCGTCGGGTTCGGCGGCAACGACGCCGACGACAACCGCAGCGAGGAGGAGTTCTTCGCGATCTTTCGCGACGTCGCGCGGCTCGTCCGCGAGGCGCGGCCCGAGGCGAGCTGCCTGCTCTTCGCGCCGCTCGATCAGGCCGAGCGCGACGAGCGCGGCCGGATCGCCACCCTCGCGCCCGTCCCGCGGATCGTGCGGGCCTCGCGGCGCGCGGCGGAGGCGGAGGGCTGCGCGTTCTTCGACACCTGGTCGGCGATGGGCGGCGAGGGCGCGATGGAGCGCTGGTATCGACACAGCCCGCGCCTCTCCTCGAGCGACTTCCGCCACGCGACCCCAGCTGGCTACCGCGTCATCGGCAACCTCTTCTACCGCGCGCTCCTCGCCGGGCTCCGCGATCGGCTCCCGCGCGCGGGCGAGGGCGCGCCCGCGGGCGAGTGACGGCGCGCCTCGCTCGACGTGTTTCGCTCCGCGCAGGCGCGCGGCGACGCTCCGGACGTGAAAACGAGATAGGATGGGGCCGTGCGCTCCCGCCTCGCCCGCTCGCTCTTCATCCTGGCCACCCTCTCCCTGACGGCGCCGATCGCGAGCTGCGCGCGCAACGCGATCATCGAGATCGAGCTGACGCTGCCGCCGCTCCCCGCCGGCCAGCCTCCGACCTACGCCGTCGTGATGGTGGTCGACGACGAGCACGACTTCGACAGCGTGAACATCGAGCCGCAGAACCCCGGCACGCTCCTCGGCGATCGGCAGCAGGAGATCTACCTCAGCGTCGTGACGGAGCGCCCCGATGGCGCGATGCGGATGGTCGTTTACTTCTGCTCCAACACGGTCTGCGAGGGGGGCGACGTGCCGCGGCTGCCGCAGGTCCGCTATCGCTTCGTGCGCGCGACCTACATCGGTCATCGCACACGGTGGCGCGGGAGGATCGACGCCATCCCGCCCGCCGGGGGGCCCTTCTCCGAGACGTGCGTCGATCGGTGTGAGATCGAGGGCTGCATCGAGGGCTCCGGTACGTTCTGTCGGAGCGAGGACGGCACGCACTACTGCCAAGAGCGGGGCGAGCCGATCGGCGTCGCGGGGTGCTCGCCGTGACGCGCTCGGGCCGCTCGCGCGGATCGCGCTTCGCCGCTGGGCCATGCGGCGATGGCGGGCGCTGGGCCGCGCTCGCGCTGCTCGTGGGCGCCTCGATGCTCGCCGGCTGTGAGCCCACGACGCTCTTGGCGATCGATGTCCAGACGGACTTCGTGGCCGGCGTCGACTTCGACGAGATCCTCCTCGAGCTCGACGGCGTCGAGGTCGCGCGGGAGCGCGTCTCCTCGAACCAGTCGTTCGCGCGCCCTCGACGGCTCTTCGAGCGTGAGGGCGTCGTCGTGGGAGACCACCGCGTGCGCCTGACTTTGCACGTCGGCGAGACGAACGTCGTGCGCGTGCGCGAGGTGGACGTCCAGGGTCGTCGGCTGATGACGATCGTCGTCAACCGCTCGTGTCGCGACGTCACCTGCCTCTCGGACTGCGACGACGATCGTCCCTGCGCGCCAGCGTCGACGGAGTGCGCCGAGACGAGCTGCGTCGAGGGCTACTGCCTGGAGCTGCCGCGGCCCGCGGGGTGCGCGTCGGGCGAGCTCTGCGTCCCGAGGCGCGGCTGCATCGTGCCGCCCGACAGGACGGACGGCGGGGTCGTCAGCGCCGACGCGGCGAGCGAGCTCGACGCTGGGACGCCGGCGTGCTCTCGCGACGAGGACTGCGCGGCTGAGCCCTGCGAGACCGCGCGCTGCGTGGCTGGGCGTTGCGAGCGGAGCACGCGCTGCGCGGACGGCGAGCGGTGCTGCTCGGGGGTGTGCGCGGTCGATTGCTCCTCGGCGCCGTGCGCGGGTCAGCCGGCGGGGACGGAGTGTCGCCCCTCGCGGGGCGTCTGCGACGTGGCCGAGGTGTGTGACGGCACGAACCCCACGTGCCCCGACGACGCCTTCGCGAGCGCGAGCACGGTGTGTCGCGCGGCCGCGCCCGGCGGGTGCGACGTGGCGGAGTCGTGCTCGGGGATGGGCCCCGACTGCCCCCCGGACGGCTTCGCTCCGACGGGGTCGACCTGCCCCGCGGGCTCGTGTGATGGGCTCGGCGGGTGCTCGGACAGCTGCGTGCCGGGGGCGCCGTGCTCGACGGGGAACGTGTGCGAGCGAGGCGAGATGAGCTGCGCGCCGACGCCTCGCTGCGTCGCGGCGGGCCCTGCCCCCGCGTCCACCGTCTGCCGCCCGTCGACCGGGGTGTGTGATCGCGAGGAGACCTGCGGCGGGGCGACGAGCTGCCCGCCCGACACGTTCCTCCCCTCGAGCACGGTGTGTCGCGTCGCCGCTCCCGGCGGGTGCGACGTGGCGGAGTCGTGCACGGGGACGGGACCGAGCTGCCCGTCCGATGGGTTCCTCCCTTCGAGCACGGTGTGCCGTGCGTCCGCCGGGCCTTGCGATCGTCCCGAGAGCTGCTCGGGGGTTGGGCCGGACTGCCCCACCAACGGGTTCGAGCC